>NZ_KE387151.1:91889-106453 GCF_000430485.1 Thermococcus sp. PK | reverse complement strand
CGTGTCTTGTTCTTTTGATTCTTGGTGATTCGGGTTTCATTGTGAACCCCTTAATGTATGGTCTGCATTATTGCTTAAATGCTTTTCGCTTTCCTGTTTGAGGGCTGTTGGGTAGTTTACTGCATCCCCGCCCTAAAGGGCGAGGCTTTCAGAAGAAAAAGTAATAATTCCGCCACTTTCGGCAGCACTCTTCTACTCTAGAAGAAAAGACCCCATTTTTGGATTGATATTGGGTTATGTTGCAGCATCAGCAGGTTTTACTGCAAATATATTTATCGCAGGAACTGACGTGCTGCTTGCGGGAATCACAGATGCGGCTGTAAAAATAGTAGACCCGAACTATAATGTATATCCAACCGCAAACTACTATTTCATGGTAGCTTCAACCATTATACTCACCATAGTCGGGACAGTATTTACTGTTAAATACGCAATGCCAAGATTTGCCAGATGGGATGAGGAGTACGAGCACGCTCAGGTTCCACCCGAATACTTAACCCCACTTACAGATAAAGATATGAAAGCACTAAAGAAAGCAATTTTGGCCGCAGGTGGATACTTCCTTTTAATGTTCCTGTTGACCATAATTCCAAACGGCCCACTAAGGGACCCTGTTAAGAATACAATCGTGCCTTCCACATTCCTTAGGGGCATAGTTCCAATACTGTTCCTGTTTTTCGTAATTGGAGGATATGTCTATGGAAAAAGCGTTGGAACAGTTAAGAGGCCCTCCGACATGCTCAACTATATGGTAGAAAGCATGAAGACCATGGCTTCATACATTGTGATAGTATTCCCCATAGCAAACTTCATTTACACCTTTACATACACAAACATGGCATCAATCCTTGCAATAAAGCTCGCGAACTTCCTTAAGTCCGCTGGATTCACTGGAATTGGCCTCTTTATCGCAATAATATTCGTCTCCACATTCATTAACTTATTTATTACAAGCGGTTCCAGCAAGTGGGCTTTCCTGGCCCCAGTTATTGTACCCATGATGTACTACCTAGGCTACAGCCCTGAGTGGGCCCAGCTGCTCTACAGGATTGGTGACTCAAGCACTAACGCAGTTACTCCACTAATGTCATACTTCCCGGTTATACTCGGCTATGCAAGCGTATACAAGAAGGATGTAGGCATTGGTACAATAATTTCAAGAACTGTCTTGTACTCCATGGTGTTCCTAGTAACGTGGATAGTGATGGCAATAGTCTGGTACCTTTTAGGGCTCCCATTGGGACCAGGAGCACCAATTAGACTTTGATTTTTCTACTTTTTTGTCTTTGTTTATAAACCTCTTAGGAGGATGGGGGTATGGAAGACAAGATTATAGAACTTGCCAAACAATTGGAGTCTTGTGTTGTTGAGAAGAGAAGGGATTTTCACATGCATCCCGAAGTCAGGTTTGAAGAAGTCAGGACTTCTCAGATTGTGGAGGAGGAGCTCAAAAAGCTTGGTTACGAAGTCGTCAGAACTGCTGGTACTGGTGTTATTGGAATTTTGAGAGGGAGCAAAGAAGGTAAAACGGTTGCCTTAAGGGCGGATATGGATGCCCTGCCGATTCAAGAGGAGAATGACGTTCCATACAAGTCAAAGATTCCTGGAAAGATGCACGCTTGCGGTCACGATGCTCACACGGCAATGCTTCTCGGAGCGGCAAAAATACTGGCTGAAATTAAAGACCAGCTTGAGGGAACTGTGAAACTAATCTTCCAGCCCGGAGAAGAGGGCGGAGCAGGTGCCAAGAAGATAGTAGAAGAAGGACACCTGGATGACGTCGATGCCATTTTTGGAATCCACGTATGGGCCCAATTGCCATCTGGGGTAATTGCCACAAGGAAAGGGCCAATCATGGCTTCTTCCGACGGATACGTAATAAAGATTAAAGGAAAAGGTGGTCATGCGGCCTCTCCGCATCTTGCAAATGATCCAACAAACCCCGCGGCCGATATCTACAACGCACTCCAGAAAATAGTGTCTAGAAATGTTGACCCCTTCTCGCCCGTAGTCATAACTACACCAATCATTGAAGCAAGTCATGGGTATAATGTTATTCCGGATGTAGTAGAGATAAAGGGCACCCTCAGAACCTTTGATATGGACTTAAGAAACAAAATAATGGCCAGAATAGAGAAAATCGTGAAACATTATTCAGAAGCTTGGGACTGTGAAGGGACTGTTGAGCTATTTAGAACTCCTTATCCACCAACAGTAAACGACCCGGAACTTGCTGAATTCGCTATGAAAATTGCTCAAACCTTAGGGCCGGTTGTAGAGGCTGAACCCACTATGGGGGCTGAGGATTTTGCCTTCTACTTACAAAAAGTGCCAGGAGCATTTGTCTTTTTGGGAATTAGAAATGAAGAAAAGGGCATAGTATATCCCCACCACCATCCAAAATTTGACGTTGACGAAAGTGTACTCTGGAAAGGGACTGCACTGTATTCTTTACTGGCGTATAAATACCTCAAGGACAACATAGCAGTATAGAATTTAGGATAGCTTTTCTACTTCCCTTTTTTGAAAAGCTCTGATTTTTAGACGTGGAGAAACCAGTTTGATAGACGGGTTTATGGGGGTTTGCTATGTATGCATTACAAAACTCATTTTCAAAAACCGGGGCGTGTTTATAGTAACCTTTATTAGGGTTTTTGCTGAATTCTTTCAGGTGGTTGTCGTGATCCCCAGATGGGATCACAGACTCAAAGACCCTGAAAGCGTGGCATTCGCAATTCTTGACGTTTTAGCAGACTTCGAATCAGAAGGAAAGCTGAAGAACCTGCCAAAATCCAAAAAATTTCCAGTAAAAACAATACTGGCAATACTCCTCTTTAAACAATACTACAACCTACCCCTCAGAGACGCCCAGCACTACGGCAGAAAATTCTTCGGAGCAAACATTCACTACTCAACCCTCCACAACTGGGAGAAAAAGCTGAACCTCGAAGAACTGACAAACCACCTCCTGAAAAAACTCCAGAAATTACCCTACGCCAGCACTCAAGCAGACTCAACCATTATCACAAATAAAAAAAGGGCAGGATAGAAGTTCAGGCAATAACGAGAATCCTGCCGGGTTTACTGTATCCGGTTGCTGTGAAGATCACAACTTCTGAGAACGAGCTGATTGAACTCCTGCCGGAGGGTTCTGGGAATTTTTATGCTGATGGGGCTTATGATTCAAAGAAAGTTCTGAACACTGTGGTGGAAAAGGGTTATCGGCCGATTGTTAAGAAAACTAAGAACGCTCCAGGTGGTTTTGGTAGTAAGAAGAGAGACAGAGTGTTTTCTGAAGAAGAGTACAGGCATAGGAATCCTCATGAGGGGTTCTGGGGTGCGTTTACAACGTGGTTTGGCAGTAGGATCCCCTGTTTTCTGAAAAAGACTACTGTAACCCGAATCCTGCTTGGGGTAATGTGTTATGGTCTGAAAATCCTCCTCAGAGTCAAATACTGTTTAAATAACAGGGGGTGAAACTAAACACGCCCTCAAAAACCGTAAGATTTATAAATGCAATCGAGCCCAATAAACTCCGAGGGCCCGTAGCCTAGCAGGATAGGGCGCCGGCCTTCTAAGCCGGAGGTCCCGGGTTCGAATCCCGGCGGGCCCGCCATAAATTCTTGAAGAACTCTTTTGAATCGCAATTCTCCTTGAGTTAAAATCTATGGCAATGATGACCACTAAGGTCTCCCCGGCTGACCATGATGAGCTGGACCCGTGCCTGAGCCTTTTCTTATTAGTTTATTGCGGCAAGTAGGTTTTTGTGTATAGCATATAGAGAATTTTTGTTGTCCGATATTCGGTGCTATAACGAAAAACTTATTAGATTTGAAAGTAATAATTATACAAATAGACAATGGTGGTGTTTATTATGCCTGAGTGTCCTTATTGTGGTAAGTGGTTTAAGACCAATAAGGGGCTTCAGCAGCATATCTCTAAAAGCCATTCTATAAAAACACCTTTTGGAGGAAGAATGATAGATCCCACAACAATTGATCCGATTGGAAAGATGGAAAGAAGAGCTGAAAGAGCCAAGAAACGGAAAAAGAAGGGCTTCTCTTTGTGGTGAAAGTTTATGGTATTTAGTAGAAACAACGAAAATGGAGCGGTTTTGATTTAGTTTTAACTTTTGGTGATGTGAGATGGGACTCAAAGATTTTCTTAAAAAAGCTGGTGAGGTCACAAAGAAAACCATGGACAGAGCAGCAAAAGAAGCAAAATACAGAACGAAGGCTTTGGAAATAAAGATGGAAATAGCTGAGGCCGAAAGAGCATTTCAAAGAGAAATGAAAAGGAAGGCATTTGAGGCTAAGAAAGAAATTTTGTCTCAACTTAAGATGAAGCAACTTGAAGCAATTTGCGTTGCAAAGGGGATCCCTACTTATCGTACGGCTGTTGTGAACGGAGAAAAGAAGAGATACAAAATCCGAAATAAGGAAGAGCTTGTTGATATCATGGCTTCTCACATGACTCTCGAAGAAGTTTCTGAAGTTGCTAAGAGGTACAAGATAAAGTCTAGACACATCATTTATCAGTTTAATAAGTGGCTTGAAGAGGCAAATGAGGCTCTTATGGCTTTGAAAAAGCAGAAACAAAAAGAACTTGATGAGTATAAGGCTATGATCTTTGGAGCAGAGAGCGATAACATTAAAACGATAAATCTGGAAGAAGAAACTGAAGAGTCCCTTAAAGCTGAAGAGGAAGAAGAAGCCCTATCTCATGAGGTCGATATTATTGACATTCTCTATGACTTTGAACCTGAAGTAGTTAGGGATGAGGAAGACTTAGAAAAGCAGCTTTATCAATATCTCAGGGCGAGACTTGGAAGCCAAGTTCAAAGACAAGTTTCTGTAGGAGACCAGAAAGTGGACATAGTTATTGGAGACAGGATTGGAATTGAGCTCAAAATAGCTGAAAGTAGGAGCAAGCTCCAGCGATTAGTCGGACAAGTTTTAGATTACGTTGACTACTTCGACGAAGTCATTGCAGTAATCTTGGACGTTGGAGCTACTGTTGACTTGGAGAGTTACGTTAAGAAACTGAGAGCACTTGGGGCGGAAGTCGTAGTGCTGGAAGGGGACATTAGGAGAAAGGGTAGGTCCAGGGAAATCGTAATCAAAGATGCCAAAAGAAAGATCATAATAAGATAAGTTATCTTGTGTTTTGGCTTTCACGTAGGTTCGCAAAAGACTCAGAAGAGTACAGAAGGTGGTAACTCATGCCGGTTGTCGATCTCTCAATAGTAAGTCCTAGGGTTCTTTATGTATTTAAACAGAGTGCGAACAGATCAAATAGAAAAGGAATTACGTTGAGGTGATGTGATACCATGAAAGAAAATGAGTTTAGAGCCCTTATGATATTCTTGTTAAATTACGGGAATATTGTAGTCGAGCTATCTAGACTTCTCAATACAAGATTCATAACAAAAGAAGACTTTGAAAAGCCTATAGGAAGAGCTCTAAAGGACATATTTTATTATCATAATTCTGGAG
This sequence comes from Thermococcus sp. PK, assembly GCF_000430485.1. Classification (NCBI taxonomy): domain Archaea; kingdom Methanobacteriati; phylum Methanobacteriota; class Thermococci; order Thermococcales; family Thermococcaceae; genus Thermococcus; species Thermococcus sp. PK. Next base: position 100,958 of record NZ_KE387151.1, on the reverse strand, counting down.
TGTATTCGTTTAGAGATTATGAGCTTGCGAGATTAACAATGCTCGTGAAACATTTGCAGCATATTGAACGTTATGATCCTACGCTATTGCAAAAGTTTAGAGAGAAAATAAACACGAGTGACAGTGATTACTATGGATTCAGGTTTGAAGTTGCTGTAGCAAGCTCTTTGATTAGAAAAGGCCTACAATTCACTACTCCTGATCCTCCGGACTTCAAAGTAGTATATAATCAGGAGGAAATATTTATTGAATGCACAAGCAGACACATTTCTCCAGACAAGGATCTAAACATCATACAGGAAATAAAAAGAGCTGTTAACAGAAAATCAAAAAGAAGATACGATGTTCCAAGATGTGCTTTGTTTATAGACATAACAAATTTGTACTATCTCGCTCATTTGAAAAATCAAACTGATCAGTTAAAGTTAATTAGAAAATCAATTAAGGAGCTTTTGGAAAAAGAGAGCAACTTTGGAAGTGTTCTCTTGTTTGTATACCTTGTGAACAAGGCTAAGAGTAGATTTGAGCTTAACTACATTAGGATAGACAACAAAAAGATAGATCGGGTGCTGAAGGACTTTTTGGATAAGTTTTATCCTACAGGAAAATACGAAGTCTTTGATTTTGTAATTCCTGAGCGTGGATAAGTTATAAAAGGTTTTTTTACAAGAATTACTACCTGTTTATTTTCTATTTCTTATTTGTTTTTTCTCAAAATACCTGTTAAAATCAAAATAATTTTTCGCATGTAAACACACATTCTCAGCCCAATTACACCATTCTCTAAATTTAGGATGAAAAAATAACCCTCCACGCATTTTATACTTAACAGTAACTATAACCTCTATTTCAATCCATTTTTCTAATTTTTTAAATTCCTCCCTTTCTACAATCTTTTCTGCGCAGATAATTTTATCCTCTCCCAAAACTACAGCTTGGGGAGTATATCCCATTAGTTGTAAGAGTAGAGTAGCCGCCGAACCAATTCCAACGACCATTGCGGTGATTGAAAGAAAATTTAGTGGAGTGAACCATTTACCTTTAATTATAATTTCGCTCTCTGCAGGGTGGCTTTCTTTTTGTCTTTTTCTAATTATCTTCACATTACGTGGTAAAAGAGCATTAAAAAAGCTCTTAGACTCCCGACCACTTTTAATAGCCTTTACAAAGATGTTATCTTTGAACGTTTCATCCAGGGTAAAAAAGGAAAGGGGTTCCGGAGAAGGAATTGGATACGAGAGTATGTGGAAATCTCCAGGGCTTATTTCTGTAGATGAGATTTTAGGTAAATAATTTATAAAAATCCATTCGATGAGGTCTCGGAGGACTGGATCGTCTAATTTGGGAATAAGTTTGTTTTTACTTTGAAGTTCTTGTTTGAATATTTCCCATACCACAGCAGCGCTAAATGCTGGATCATAGTCTGTCAGGCCAAACCTACCCGAATTCTTGTCTACTAAAAGTCTCATGGGGAAAGTCTCGATAATTACTTCATCCTAAATAATATTTAGTAAGATACAATGCTGGTACGAATATCAACAACATTGAGAGGATAATTCTAAGCGAGATAGATTGGGCAACAGACTCAATAACAGCACTTGAAAGAATATTTATCCCAATAGCCATGAAAACAGCACTTATCATTATCTGTAAAATTATGTGGCGCCTTTCGATTAGATCGGGATGTGAGCTTTTTTCTCCCATCGTGTTCCTCCTAGAGGTATTTATATTTTAAAAAAACCATGATAATCATGGCGCAAAGGTCTATATTATTATTTTCCTTGTAGTACAAGTATATAGCAAGTTTTAGAGAGCTTTTTCACTAGCCGTTAATCTAATTCTCCCTTCTTTGTCCAACCTCGCATGAAATTTCGCTAGTGGTTCCACTATTCGTTCTTGATTCTCTGTCACTTTTGTCCCTCCGGTTGGGTTTGTCTTTCTATGTGGTTGACTTCTAAGAGTTTTTCAAAGACAGGTGTAGATCTCTTCTCTTTTGGTACTAAACGTAGGATTCCAGTTGCTGTTATATGATCTTTGGTTGATACTGTGTCTACTAGGTCATCTAGTAGGATTGCTTTTATTTTTCTTCGTTTGTCTGAGAGGTCTTGTATCCAAATTTCTTGAAACTCTGAAAATTGGCTTTTGTCAGTGTCAAGTTCAAGATTTCTATTTCCACAGCACTCACATTTCTCGGGTTTTATCATCCTGTGGTATGGCTTTTGAAGCCTGATCATTTCATGGCCACAATCTTTGCATACAAAGATAGTTCTTGGAGAGAATACTCCCGGTTCTCTTACTTTTGCAATGATTCCTTCAACTTGGATGAATTTGTTTTTATGTTCGACCTCTACTTCTCTGATAGAATGTGTTTCAGGCAATCCATAAAATCGGGCATGGATCCTCGGAGGGTTTTTCATAAAGAAGTACTTCTGGAGAATGATTAGAATAGCGTCTTCTGTCGCTAAGATGAGTTCTTCCGGGTAGTCCATGAGCTCGGTAGCAAGTTTCGGGTCAAAGGCACTTAGATGCGCCCAATTTATCTCTATTGATGTCTTTTTGGAGGTTGTTACTGCTTCTATTAGGTTGTCCCGGTATATTTTGTTCCCGTTTTCATCGGAATACTCCATGAGAAATCTTGCAATTCTGTTTATTCTATTTTCTTGAATATCTAGGTTCATGCGGTGGTCTCCCCCTGGTGTTGTCATGCAATGTCCGACGTTCTTATGGGTTTTGGTTTTTAGAGTATATAGGTTTTGCGAAATTTTCTCGCAGAAGGGAATAAAAGCAAGGTAGTTTTGAATGTCGCTTAGGGATTTTGGGTTGGGGAATACAATTCAGAAGTCACAATCTTCAGTAACTTTCTAAACTCAGCTACTCGCTTCCTTAATTCTTTGAGGTCATCAAGATCATCGTTTGTATAAGTTGTTGGAAGTATGATGCTCCAGGAAGGTGGGATGCCCCTTTCTACAACTCTATCTACAATATGCTTTAATATCCCTCTTGATATCCCTCTTGGATGAGCCCAATTTTCAGACAGTTTGCCCCATAATTTAACAAAATCTGATCCCAACTCTTCCATTAGTTTGCTTGTGCTTGTGTATCTCTTCTCGAGAGCCTCCAAGCTTGTACCAAAAAATTCTTGATCTTGGCCCATTTTTTCTGCAAGATAACACTTTGCCATTGTCTCGTGCATTAGTCTAAGCTCCATAAAGCATGCAGGAAGATTTCCAATAAGCAAATCCACGTAAATTCCATAACTTATTGGCATGAGCACGTGCACTGCAAAGAAAGCCATTGGGTGTTTAATTGCCTCTTCTCCAGTTTTGAATTTCTCAATAATTATACGTAGGATATCTATAGCATCATTCCCTAAGCCAATCACTTCTTCGTAAACATCTTTTGCATTTTTATTCAAGAATTTTTCATTTTCTTCCACTTCCTTGCAAATAAACCTTATAAGTTCCTCAGATCCACTAGACACATTTCTTTCGGTCATTGACTCACCTCTCTTTTTCGATAGGAATGAGAGGAAGTCTACTTTTGGGAATTAGGGTTTAATACTTTTTTAATACTTTAACATTATCTCAATTATATTGATCAAGTCTTTTATGCATTCTTCCCATGTTTTTTCTCCTTGTATCCATTTAAGGAAGCTCAGAGAATTCGCTCTAACAGCTTTCATAAACATTTGCCACGAAAATCCACGTGGTTTTAGAATGTCACGCCACCCATGAGCTGTCCAAAGGTAACTAGCAATCCAAGTCCCCTGTCTAATAGTAGCGATAGTTGCTCTGTAATTAGTTTCAAGGTTCTTCTTAAGGTAATCCCTTTCAGAGGTTGGTTCTCTAGGTATTGGAAGGGGAAGCCTCATGCAAATCCCTCCTCCCTTTTGGGACACCCCATTCAATGCCTGCGTTTTCTTTTGGTTGTGTTCTTTTTCTTGATTCCTGTAGAAGTCTTTCTATTCTTTTTGTTTGCCCAATTTCCTAGGGGAATCATTCTGAACTTATTCCCCTTGTCTTTGTGGACATAAGCCGCAAATCCCCCTCTTTTCCTAGCAACTTCCTTTAACCTTCCTTTTTCTTCTTTCGTGATCCAAGCACTTCCGCTTTTTACTTGCACATAAGTTTTCACACCAGACGGAGAACGAGCATATATATCATACGGTCCCCTACTACCTTTGCTCCTCTGTAAGTTGTAAAAGCCATGACTCCTGAGCCAGTCCATAACTTTCTTCTCAGCTATCCGGCCTTTTCGGTACAGATTCACCATATTATCCACCACAATTCAAGATTACACCCTTTCCCTAAATATTCCTTTCCAAAAATAGTATGGAAAATTCGTCAAGTATTTATTGGCCTCTTGGAATATTATGCAACATTTAGTTGATATTATTGTCAAAATTGACTTCTAAGAGTTGTAGTATAAGTGAGACGTGTTTTCAGTTTAATGACGTCTTCACAACAATTGATTTTAGTTGTCTTTGCGAAAATTTTGGTGTGAAAAAGTTCACGACAAACGAAACTTTAATATCTTTTCGAGGAATAATCTTTGAAAAAATTTTGATATGTATTATGAGGTGAGTAAGATGACTCGTCTAATTGAAGAATTTTTTGGAAAAAAAGCCCCTATAACCAGGCAGGACTTGGAGGAATTCCTTAGAACTTCCGAAGAGTCGGTGCGGCTTGAGTTTAAAGAAGTTAAACTTCCCCAAAAAGAGAGTATAAAAAAACAGATTCTCAAGTCTATCGTTGGATTCCTTAATAGTGCCGAAGGCGAGGGTTTGTTAATTGTTGGAGTAAGTGATAGGAAGGAAATCGCGGGAATACCTAAAGATCATTTGAATAAGGAGAAAATTAGGAATTGGATTAGAGATGGTATAAGTTCAGTTCCACGGGCAGTAACTCCTCCGGAATATGATATTATAGAAGTAGATGTTGGAGAGGGTAAATATGTTTATTTAATTGAAGCCTGCAGAAGAGATGATGTCGTATATTTTTCTAGGGAGTCTGGATGTGCCTATGTCAGGATAGGGGACTCAACAAACAGGCTAGACTTAAACGAGAGCCTAGAATTAGTTGCAAAAAAGTCCCTAGCAAAACCATATGTTGTCTTTAAATGCAAAATTACAAGGGATCCAAGCTCTCCAACCATTAACCTTGCTTTTGAGCCAATTTTTAGAAACATCGGTTCAAAACCTGCCTTTTATGTAACGGCTATTATTGATATAACTGGAAAAGGAATATTAGACTCTCAGGCAGAGGAAAATATTATGAAATTAAAGGATCATGAATTCCAGGTTAGTGCAGGATTTATTCCGCTTTCAATTCCAGTGTATCCAATAGATGAGGTTAAGAAGGACGCTCGTATAATCCTTACAGTGGATCCAGTTATGTCAAGGAAGATTAAAATTGAAGTCAAATGTTACGAAATGGAGGTTATGTCTCAGGCTTATTATGAAATAGAGCTGACACCTGACATGGAGGGCAAAATAATTAAAATTGAACCAACAAAAAAAAGAATTCAGACCTTATACGACACTTGGTCACTAAAGTAATTAAGGTATGGTGGTGATACGAATGGACAAGATGGTTTGGATAACTTTTTTCCACACTCTTCTTTCTGGTGCTATTGTAGCTTTAATTGGGGTGTGGATTCAAGAGTGGTATTCTCAAAAACGGGTTCGTAGACGTCTGATAAGGATGTTAAAGATTGAATTGGATCGCAATATAAGACGGATAGATACGAACCTTCGATATCTTTATCACTTACCCGAAGAGTGAAGTTTTCGGAGAAAATAACTCTGTACAGAAATAAAAAGAAAAGTCAGGGGAAGTTTATGGGGGCTATAAAGCCCATTAAGTTCATTCGGAAGTCTCTTGAACTGTATAATTGAAGTATCTTGCCCAGTTCTTTCCTGGGAACTCCACTCCACCTGCCCAAGCAGTCTCTTCACCTAAATACAAATACCTTACACCAACTGCATCTACATCGAATCCGTCTGCATTGTTGCTGTGGAGTGATTTATCAGTGCTGTCTACCAGCTTGATTTTCTCAACGTACATTATATAGTCTGGGATCTCGATATAGCTGTATTCGTTTTTGTTACTTGCAGTTCCTGCATATACCCAATCACTGCCTCCTAAAGGCCAAACGTAAACATCTGCTTTTTCTTCTGGATAGTTTGGTCTTCCATAAGTAATTTCCCTTATCGCAATATCTGCCCCAGGGCCATTGTAAACTGGATATCCAAATCCAAGCTCAATCCAGCCGTCTCCCCGTGACTCGTTTACAAATCCCAGTGAATAGAAACTATCATCTGGATCTCCAAGGGTTGTACTTGGGTCCATTCTTGCAGGATCAGTTATAGGATTTCCATCCTTAAGCGTGCCTTGCTTGTAGTCAATAACCTCTGTTGCCCATTGCCATGAAGATCCGTCACCTATTAGGTTCATGACCACAGCATGGGCTGCAATGTATAGTATTTCTCCTCCATCCAATGGCAGAGTGTAAGTATACTCAGTTGTCCCAAACGTGTGGGACTCATTCTTGTAAGTGAAGTGCCCAGGTATTGGATTGCCGTTTCTGGTTTGTGGAATATCACCCAAATTAGTCGCTACTTCCAAGTGTGTCTCAACCAGATACCATCCTGATTCGGTTATGGTGTATTTCACATGAAGATTTTCTCCGTCGTTCCACACAAGTACTTCGCCCACAAGCGTATGTTGACCTGCATATAGTGGGAATCTCTCAGGGGTAGCGGCTTCTACTGAAACCCTGGGACTAATTGCTAATAGCATCAACAAACTCAAAAAAACAGAAAATAAGACTTTCTCTTTCATAATTCATTACCTCCAAATATCCTAATATGTCATTGCATGTTGAAGTATATAAAGGCACAGGTTTTTAATTTTCAACGTTTTCTTGTAAAAATTGTGTTATATGCAAAGACATTACAAAATAATGAAAAATGCTGCTATGGTCAAATCAAGTAGTAAAGAAATACCCAGAAAATATTCAAGACCTTCCTCAAAAGTTGAGCAATTTACATTTCATTAAAGCATCTTTCACGATTTTGAACGTTAAAAACTTTAAATGCCCTTTAAAAGCTCTGCCAACAGTTCCACCAGCTTATCCGCGCTTTCTCTCAGCTCGTCGCTCATCTCCACAAAAAGTCCGGTCTGTTTCGGCTGGGCCCCTATGAGAATGAACTTCGCATTTGTCTGCTCCTTTAGGTAGCTAACCAGAAGCTTCAGGGGCATTTTGTGGGTTGAGAAAGCCTCCCCAAGTGTTCCCTCTGGATCGGCTAAAACTATCTCGCCCGGCTTTCCTTCAAAATGCACCGCGTCTATAAAAACCACATGAGAGGGATTTTCCCTTATTATCTTCCCAACATAGCTCTCGGGCATTTCGCCGCAGTTCAGAAACACTACCTTGGGGTTTGAGACCTTTTCCTTCAGCTTCTCCACGACGTAAACTCCAAAGGCATCGTCTCCCCTGATGTCGTTCCCGATGCCACACACAACAACCTTCGTTGCCCCTTCAAGAAACTCCTCCATAGCTATCACCAAAAATTGAGATTAAAGGGAATCTGCAACTTCTTCGATCTTCCTGGCAAATTCTGTCTTCAACAGCTCTTCCACGTTGCCTATCTTTTCATCGAGGTCTCTGTAGAGCGGGACGCCGGCAAGGTAGGGCACACCGAACTCTTTGGCGAGGTTTTCGATCTCCTTTTCTTCATCGAGCTTCATGTTCTCCACTATGCCGATTACCTTCAGGTTCTGTTCCTTCAGAAGCTCAAGAAGCTTCATAACAACGTTGACAGCAAGCTTCGAAGGAGTTGCAACAACTAGGAACTCACCCCTCTTGAGGAACCTGAGCACATCCAGGAACTGGTCTCCCATTCCCGGAGGCATGTCAATTATGAGGAAATCAAGCTCATCCCATCTTGTTATGGCCAAGAGCTCTATCAGGGCATCGCTTATCTCCATTCCTCTCAGCGGGGTCGGCTTATCCTCAGAGTAATACACTATGCTCATGAACTTGATTCCGTGCACTTCTGGAGGAACAACACCCTTGTCTTCCTCCGGAAACTCCTTGGGCTCAAAGCCGAGAATTACGTGGTCACTTGCCCCGTGGAAGTCAAGGTCAAGAAGGCCAACTTTATACCCTTTCTTTGCAAGGACTAATGCTAGAGTTGTGGAAACCATTGATTTTCCCACGCCTCCCTTGCCGCTCACTACGGGAATGATTCTCTTTACGTTCTCAAGCCTTGCCTCAACGGCTTTTATCCTTGGGTCGATCACTCCTCATCACCCTCTACCTTTATTGCCGCGAGGTAAACTCCCCTGCCTTTTGTGACCTCGAAGTCCCTGCTACCGCATTTCGGGCAGGCGAGGAAAGCATGGACTACTTCAGGAATGAAATGAATGTCTTCCCTTATTCTCTCGTCAAAGCCGTCCTTGACTTCTTTAAGCTTCCATTCGTTTCCGCAGTTTCTGCACCTGAATTCTGCCTCCTCAATAACGAACTCAACCTCTGCGTCCTCTGCAATGGTTCCCTTCTTTATTTCGTTGATGGCAAACTCGAGTACTTCCGGATTGACATCCTGCAGTTCTCCAAGGATGATCCTCATGCCCAGTACTTTTTCTTTCCCATGCTGCCTTGCAAATTCAATTGCAGTCCTAACTATACCATCAGCGAGCGCCCATTCGTGCATATCCTATCCCCTCTAAAAAGTCTAAACAGGTACTGTTTATAAAGGGTGGCGTTTTAAACAAAAGGTGTTAAACCCTAGTTCCCATTAGATCGTTAGAGTTATAAGCACTTAAGTCTTTTGGTTGATTGGTGGTTGTATTGAGTTTTCAGAGGGAAATCCTGATCATAAAATCCGAAATCTACCCGATAATCAGCAAACACTAACCCGAAAACACTCACAGGGAAATAATCAGCCTCTACGACCTAATAACCTTCGCAATACTAGCACACTTGCACTTTAACGGAGTTTACAAGCACGCTTACAGAGTCCTAATCGAAGAAATGAAGCTAGTTCCCCAAAATCAGGTACAA
>NZ_KE387151.1:80484-91789 GCF_000430485.1 Thermococcus sp. PK | reverse complement strand
TCGTCATTACTGCTTCAAGGAACTTTTTGCCATCAGCCCCTTCGACGTCAACGACGTCTTCGAGGATGCCCAAGATTACCCTAGTTCCCATTAGATCGTTAGAGTTATAAGCACTTAAGTCTTTTGGTTGATTGGTGGTTGTTATGAACTTTCAGCAGGAAATCCTGATCATAAAATCCGAAATCTATCCGATAATCAGCAAACACTACCCGAAAAACACTCACAGGGAAATAATCAGCCTCTACGACCTGATAACCTTCGCAATACTAGCACACTTGCACTTTAACGGAGTTTACAAGCACGCTTACAGAGTCCTAATCGAAGAAATGAAGCTGTTCCCCAAAATCAGGTACAACAAACTAACAGAACGCTTGAACAGGCACGAAAAACTCCTGCTCCTAGCGCAGGAAGAATTATTCAAAAAACACGCCAGAGAATACGTTAGAATACTGGACTCAAAGCCCATTCAGACCAAGGAGTTGGCCAGAAAAAACAGGAAGGAGAAGAAGGGTTCTTCAGAAATCATCTCTGAAAAGCCCGCAGTTGGGTTTGTTCCCTCTAAAAAAAGTTTTACTATGGGTACAAGCTGACCTGTTACTCTGATGGGAACCTGTTGGCTTTGCTGTCCGTTGATCCGGCAAACAAGCATGATGTGAGTGTTGTCAGGGAAAAGTTCTGGGTGATTGTTGAGGAGTTTTCTGGCTGTTTTCTGTTTTTGGATAAGGGTTACGTTAGTAGAGAACTTCAGGAGGAATTCCTGAAGTTTGGCGTTGTTTACACGCCGGTGAAGCGGGAGAATCAGGTTAGTAATCTGGAGGAGAAGAAGTTTTACAAGTACTTGTCTGACTTTCGCAGGAGGATTGAGACTTTGTTTTCGAAGTTTTCTGAGTTTCTTCTGAAGCCGAGCAGGAGTGTTAGTTTGAGGGGGTTGGTTGTCAGGATTTTAGGGGCGATTCTGGCCGTGAATCTGGACAGATTATACAACTTCACAGGTGGTGGGAACTAGGGTGTGTTAAAAAGAGAAGGATTAGTGCTACGTGACGGTTTTATGTTTAACTTTTCCAGCATCCGGGTCTAACACTTAAATGCTTTGGTGTGTTCTAGTTAAGAGGAGATAAACTTACGTGGTGGTAAAAATGGTGTCTATACTCGACCTGCCAACACCCGCCGTTCTTGTGGATTTAGAAAAGCTGGAGAAAAATATTAAAAATGCTGCAGATCAGGCCCGCAAAAACAACAAGAAACTTTGGCCAATGATAAAAACCCACAAGTCCACGTACATTGCAAGGCTTCAAAAAGATCATGGATCCGACGGGTTCTTGTGTGGGACAATAGATGAGGCGGAGGTTCTTGCAGAGAGCGGGCTGGCTAAGGCTTTAATGCTCGCATATCCCGTAGCTGATGAAGTAAACCTTAAACGCGTTGTGAGGATTGCTGAGAGTGGCACTCGCGTTATACTTAGGATTGACAATAAGGAAAATGCAAAGTTTTTAGATGAACAACTCAAAAAATACGGTATCAGCTTGGACTACGTTGTCAAGGTTGATGTTGGATTGCATAGATTCGGAGTAAGCCCGGAGAAAGTTGTAGACTTCGTGAAGTCTCTGGAGAGATATAAGAACTTAAACTTCGCAGGAGTAGCAACACATCCCGGACACGTTTATGGCTCCAGCAACCCCAAGGAAGTGGAAAACATTGCGAAGGATGTTGCAAGAAAAATCGAAGGTGTGGTTAACTCTTTAAGGAGTGCTGGATTCGAGCCTGAAATTGTTGGTACCGGTTCCACTCCAACGTTGAGGTTTGACGTGGAAGAACCTATATACACGCACTTATTCCCCGGCAACTATATTTACTACGATAGGTTACAGGCAATGGTGTTCGGTTCTGCAACATTAGAAGACTGTGCCCTAACGGTCTTGGCCACAGTACTTTCAATACCACAGCACTCTGGAGGAAAGATTGCAATAATAAATGCCGGTAGCAAGTACCTTGGGTTGGACAAAGGCGCTCATGGAATTGAAGTCGTTAAGGGATTTGGCCACATAGTTGAGCATCCTAACGCCGTAATCTTCGGCTTATCTGAGGAAGTCGGTGAAGTAGACATAAGTAATGAACCCGATGTGAAGGTCGGGAGCAGGATAAACATCATACCAAACCACTCATGTATAACAAACAACGCTACCAGTTACCTTGTTGGACACAAAAACGGAAAAGTTAAGAGGATTATCAAGGTTGATATGAGGAATGGGGCGAGAATCGTGGAAGTAATTGCAAATGTAATGGCCGATTGAGCTAAGGGGGAGAAATCTTGGAGGTTAGCACTATTCAAGCGGCAGCCAGTTGATTATAAGCTATATTTATCCTCATATTTTATTATTGAAGTTGCATCCATTCGTCTCATTGATTCTTAGTGCTTTGGTATGAGAGTTTTGGGGAGTTGGCAGCGTACATAGCTCTTCCCCTCATCATTGGAACAACGGTTCTAGAACGCTCAGGAACTAACTGCAATAGCAGCTTCAATGAAATAAAAAGAGGACATTGCCACTGAATTTTCAAAAATCTTATGGTGCTGAATGAAATATCACCAGAACTTTCCATGTTCTTCTCTTGGAATAGGGCAGAGAACTATTCTCCTCGCCCACAGACAATCTCCACAGCTTGGTACGTTTCCCCAGCAGTCCATTTTCGAGCCCTTGGCATAGTCACACGCATCGACAACGGGACAATCCGTGCAGGAAGGATAGAGAGAGTTTCTAACGCTAAACCTAAACCACGTGTATTCCCTGCTTGTCCATATCTCTTTCAGGGATTTTTCTTTTACATTGCCAAAGGAATAAGGTTCCACTCTTTTCTGCCTTCCAAAAATGTACTCTGGATATGTGTGAAGGAAGCGATAACACGGCACAACTTCTCCGTCCCACCTAACCACGGCGACATTGTTTTCGACAAAGTCACAGTGTCTTTCAGTCCTAAGCTTAAATTCCGCAATTTTAACTGGAAATCCGCGGTATGTTTGTAGATAAAGCTTGGAAAGCGCCTTGTCTATGTCAACGCTTCCGTCATAAATTACCATCTCTGCATGCTCCGCTGTAATTGGCATTAAGTTTGAGAAAAGCAGGGCATCTACGTTAAACCTGGAGAGATACCTCACCAGCTCGGCCATCTGGGCGTAGTTCTCTTTTGTCAAAACCACTTCAACTCCAACGTGCGGAATTTCTGTGTTTTCCCGTTTCTTCATCTCCGCGAACTTTTTGAGCCGTTCAACTGTAACGCTGGGCATTATATGCCCCAATCTTGTTGGTTGCGTGGGGATTGCGTCAAGTGAAATGTAAATCAAATCGACCCTGAGCTTCACGAGCTCCTTAATCAGCTCATCCGTAAGAAGAAAGCCGTTTGTTGAAATACCCACCGCATATCCTCTCTTTTTTACCTCCCTCACCATATCCATAAAACGGGGATGCACAAGAGGCTCGCCAATACCCCCAAAATAGATCATCTTTAAGTCAGGAAACTCCTTTGCATCATCCAGAATTTTCAAGAAAAGGTCATAATCCATATCGCCCTCTTCATCTTCCCAGTACTGCTTAAAACACATCTCACATCTCAAATTACATCGGTTTGTTATTTCAATGTAGAGGTACCTCATATCTGGAGCTTTGGGGAGGAGAATTTTTGCGTTGTCCCAATGAAACTCATGCATTCAACCGCCTCCCACTGGAGGGAATATGCTCACCACATCCCCGTCCTTGAGTTTGGTATCAAGCTTCTCAAGATGTTCAATGTTCTTTCCATTAACCAAGATAATAACCCCCTTTTCGAGCTCTTTTTTCATTTCGGGATATTCGCTGTAGAGCTTTTCCAAAAGTTCTCCCACCGTATCAGCCTGAACTTCGAGCTCGCTCTTTCCAACAATGCCCCTGAGTGTAGCAAAAACCCTTACCTTAACCATTTTTCCTCACCCAAAAATAAATGGAGAAGAGAAAAGTTAATAATACTTGTCCAAACCAAGCTCCTTAAGCTTCTCCTCAGTCGGATATCCTTTCTCGTCCCAGCCTCTGAGCTTGTAGTATTTTGGAAGGATTTCGTGGAGTTTCACTACGTGTCCTTTGTTGGGGCCTTCAGGCATTGGCTCCTCTAGGAACCTCTTGGGTAGGGTATCGTCTTTCTCTGGGACTAAACCGGCTTTAAGGTTGAAGATCCTCTCAATGTTCCATACTCTCTCTCCCGCCTTGAGCCACTCGTCAGTTGTGTATTCAAAGCCCGTTGCAGCATTTAGCATCTCAGCATAATCATCTGCTCCAAGTGCAAAGCTTGTGAAGAGGCACAGTCCAGCAGAATCGATTACTGCAGTCAAATCTTGGAATATCTTAACCCACTTGGCTTTCTCTTCGCTTACATCATGAGGATCAAGCTTCACCGGAACACCGAGGATTTCTGGACTTATCATATAACCCCTAACGTGACATCCGCCTCTGTTAGAGGTGGCATAAGTAACACCGTGTCCTTCTGCTCCTCTGGGATCGTATGCTGGGAGCTCCTGCTTCTTAACGCTCATTGAATACTCTGGGTGGCCGTAACTCTCAGCCAAGCGGTAGCTTCCTTCAGCCAGTTTGTCCCCAAAGCCCTCTCTAAGGGCTATCTTTTCAATGTAGTAATGGAGCACTTCAGTGTTTCCAAATCTCAACGGGGGTGCATCTCCAAGTTCCTCCTGTTTTATGATGCCCTTTTCGTAGAGCTCCATTGCAGCAGCAAGCGTTCCACCCGTTGAAATCGTATCAAGACCAAGTTCGTCACAGAGGTGGTTTGCTATCACTATACTCGCTAGGTCGTTTATACCACAGGTTGCACCAAGAGCCCATATGCTTTCGTATTCAGGTCCCTCTGTAATTCCTACAGCTGGGTGATATGAGACTCTTCCACATCCAATTGGACATGCAAAGCATGGGTGGTTCCTCACTAAATACTTCGCGGCCAAAGCTTCACCGCTTTGCTCATATGCATATGGGAACACTCCTGTCTGGAAGTTGTACGTTGGATAAAGACCATTCTCGTTGATTATGTTTACTAGAACTGCAGTTCCATACTGTGGAAGTCCTCCGCCCGTAATTGGATTCTCCTTTACCTTCTTTATCTTCTCCTTAACGACGCTCATGAACTTTTCTTTGTCAGCAAGCTCTACCTGCTTTGTTCCTCTGACGACGACAGCCTTTAAGTTCTTGCTTCCCATCACAGCACCAACGCCGCTCCTCCCAGCAGCCCTGTGTTTATCGTTCATTATGCTGGCAAACCTTACCAGTTTCTCTCCAGCTGGGCCTATACATGCAACCCTCGCTTTCTTGTCTCCGAACTCTTCAAGGAGCTTGTCAGTTGTTTCGCTAACTCTCTTGCCCCAAAGGTGGGAAGCGTCTTTAATTTCCACGTCATCGTCCTTTATGCTAATGTAAACTGGATGGTCTGCCTTTCCTTCAATAATCAAGAAGTCATAACCAGCAGCTTTAAGTTCTGGCCCAAAGAAGCCACCAGAATTACTTGAGGCTATAAAACCAGTTAGTGGGGACTTTGTGACCACCATGTATCTACCGCCGGTTGGGGCGGTTGTTCCGGTCAAGGGGCCCGTGGCGAAGATTAGCTTGTTTTCTGGGCTGAATGGATCAATTTTTGGGTCTATTTCCTCCAAGAGAATCTTTGTTGCGAGACCTCTGCCACCAATAAAGTTCTTTGCGTCTTCTTCCTTCAATTCTTCTGTCTTTATTTCTCCTGTTGTTAAGTTAACTCTCAATATTTTCCCAATGTACCCAAACATAAAGCAACACCTCAAACAAATATCAATATATAATTGCGCATTATCTACTTATAAAATTTGACGAAAATAAAACAGTTTGCAAAAAAGGAAAGTGTAAAAGGATAATATTAAACAATAATATCCACACAAAGACATCATGTTGAGTAAAAATCCATTAATGTATGTCTTTGTTCATAGATTGCTTCAGGAATCTTCTCTTTTTTGCACCAAATAAATCGTAGCAAACACCCTAAGGTGGGTTATCAACGCCAATATGATGAAAATCCACGATATCTTGCCCACTAGACAGAGGATCATAGTTAAGAAGATTCTTTCATCCCTCTTTCCGAATAGGTACTTCATCTGAGGAATTACTTTATATATGTCAACAAAATATTCACCTTTGTAACGTTCTGTTGAGTAACTTACCATAGCAGACCCAAAGAGAGCCAGGGAAACCACTACCCACCCCCATATGTCGGGGTTTAAGTTGAGAGCAAGCCCCAGCAACACAAAAAAGTCGATATATCTATCTAGGATTGAATCAAAATATCCTCCAAACCTGCTTGTTTTCATTGCAGCTCTTGCTATTTCCCCGTCAACTCCATCGAGAATTGAATTCAGCTGGTATAATAACCCTCCTACAGGGGGACTGATGAAGGCCATAAAAGCCGCAATTATTCCGACAGCGAAAGAAAAAATCGTCATATGGATTGGTTCCACATAATCGATGAGAACTTCACTGATTTTTGTGGATATCTTTCTGTTCAGATGCCTCGAGACAATGCCATCTCCGCTGCCTTTTATGGCGTTCTTTATTAAGAACTTCTTGGCTTTTTTGATGTCTTCCGGCGTATCAACGTCCATCCAGAAAAACCCATTTACCTCAAAGACTTCCAGCTTAGTCTCTTTAACGATCTCGGCCAGCTCTAGCTCCTCTTTTTCTTTGACCAGCTTTTCTATTATCTCGAAGATATCCGGCTCTAGAACAAAAAATCCCGTATCCAAGGCGTCGTACTCTTCAAGTGCTTTTCCAATATCCGCTACCCTTCCGTTTTCTAGTTTTACCTTTGTTGCTTCATCTATGTTTGCAAATTTCCCGTCCCTATCAACTACAAGCCCATTACCTTTCAGAGCTTCCCTTATGAAAGCTTCTTCATAGATGTGGTCGCTCATCACTACGACAAACCTGCCCGAGACGTATGGACGGGCGAGATATAAGCTGTATCCATTCCCCTTTTTGGGAGAATCATTAATCACGAGCTGATATCTAAAGTTATTTTTCCTTAAAAATTCCTCAAACTTTTCTTTGTATAACGGGTTGGTAACAACCACGAATTCATCAATTCCTTCCCCTTTGAGAATTTTCATCGTTCTGTAAAGTATCTCCCTTCCAGCAACTTTTATTAACCCTTTAGGAGTTTTCTCGCTGAGTTTTCCCATTCTGGTTCCAAGACCTGCCGCCAGAATTACCGCCTTCATTTTACATCACTCAATGTCTTTTCATAGTTTTCTAAAAAGTTTTGGCATTTTCAAGCATGTTTTTTGCGTTAAGATGCATGTCGAAAGAGTTAAAAATGTGGTGAACTTAGATACACATAGGTGAACAAAAATGGTTGAGGAAATATTCCAAAACGAGACCATAAAACAGATTCTAGCCCACTATAAGAAGATATGGGCAATTGGACACGCTCAGAGCGTCCTTGGATGGGACATGGAGGTAAACATGCCCAAGATGGGAATAGCCGAAAGAAGCACTGCCCAGGGAGAGCTCTCTGTTTTATCGCACAGCTTCATGCTGGAGCCAAAGTTCGTTGAGCTGGTAGAAAAAGCAGCTGGGGAAGAGCTAAACGATTACGAAAGGGGAGTTGTTAGAGTACTGCAGAGGGAAATAAAAATAGCAAAGGCGTTCCCTCCAGAGTTCGTTAGGGAGTTAAGCGAGGTCAGAAGCAAAGCGACCATGGCATGGGCTGAGGCAAAAGAAAAGGATGACTTCAAGAAGTTTGAGCCGTGGCTTGACAAGATAATAGAGCTTGCGAAGAAAGCGGCAGATTACCTCGGCTATGAGGAGTATCCCTACGATGCCCTCCTTGACCTCTACGAGGAAGGGCTGAGAACGAGAGACCTTGACCCGATATTTGAAAAGCTCGAAAAAGATCTTAAGCCGATTCTTGACAAAATACTCGAAGAAGGCAGGGTTCCTAAGGAGCATCCTCTGGAGAAAGAGGAGTACGATGTTGAGACCATGAAGAAAATCAACTTGAAAGTTCTCGAACTTTTGGAATACCCCCTTGGAACAAGAGGGCGCTTGGATGTATCACCTCACCCGTTCACGACAAGTTTTGGAATCCACGATGTGAGAATAACAACCAGATACGAGGGCTTTGACTTCAGGAGAACTCTCCTAGCTGTAGTCCACGAATTCGGTCATGCCCTTTATGAGCTGCAAATAGATGAGAGGTTCATGTTCTCACCCATAGCAGGAGGCGTCTCTCTCGGCATCCACGAAAGCCAGAGCAGGTTCTGGGAAAACATAATCGGAAGGAGCAGAGAATTTGCAGGATTGATTTATCCAATTCTCAGGGAAAACCTCCCGTTCATGTCAAAATACACTGAAGAGGACCTCTATAACTATTTCAATATGGTCAGGCCAGATTTCATAAGAGTCGAGGCTGACGAAGTAACATACAACTTCCACATTCTCTTGAGGTACAAACTTGAGAAGCTCATGGTAAACGAAGATGTCAAGGCCAAGGATTTACCCGAGCTCTGGAACGATGAGATGGAAAGGCTTCTCGGCATAAGACCAAAGAACTACAAGGAAGGAATTCTCCAGGACATCCACTGGGCCCACGGAACCGTTGGCTACTTCCCGACCTACAGCCTAGGAACGCTCTTAGCAACGCAGATTAGGAGCTACATCCTTAAGGACATCCCGGACTTCTACGAAAAGGTCGCAAACGGAGAATTTGCACCGATAAGGGAGTGGCTGAGAGAAAAAGTACACAAATACGGAAGCATGTATCCACCAAAGGAGCTTCTCGAAAGGAGCTTCGGAGAAGGCGTGAACCCAGAGTACTTCATAAGATATATAAAGGAAAAATATCTAGACTGAAGTCTCTTCCTTTTTTTCTATCTCCTCTATTGGCTCAACTTCAATCGCCACAACACCATATTTCTTTTCTTCCTCCTCGCTGTAGAACCTCCTGTAAACTTCAACTCCTTCCTCTATGCTCTTCACGTTTGGGAGAACCCTCTCGAGCCCTTCTTTCTCGAGCATTTCCTTGAACGATGGGTAGACCCTCAATGCTTTTACTCTTACTTTCAAGCGCCCTTCAAAAATTATTACATCTCCCGGCTTTATCTGCCTTCGTTTTTCATCGTACAGCCTTCCCTCAATCTTCTTTTTCCCCTCTTTTATCAGCCTCAGATACTCCTCCTGAAGCCCCATTTCCCACTCCATTTTACATCACCAGGTATCTTAATAACATCGGAGTAACTTTCAATGCCTTAGCAAGCAAACGCGGGTGCTTTACAAGGGCTGTTATTGTTTTCTTGTGGTCGTCGAAATCAGCGTAGTTTTCAATTACCTCTATCGCTTCTCTGGTTGAAAGAACCTCGAAGAGCTTCTCTATTTTTTCTTGGTCAAGGTCTTTGAAAAGCTTTCTAACCCTGAGTCCAAAGGCGATCTGTTTCTTTATGTCTCCACAGAGCTTTTCATACATAGCTAAATTATTCCTTCTTATGGCGTATCTAAGCGCATGAGCACAGAGCATCCCGTATACAATACCTCCCGCCGTTAGAGGCTTTATTTGCAAAGCGGCATCCCCAACAAGCGCGACATTTTCTTTTACCCAGGGCCTTCTGAATCCAAAGCCAACGTTTCCAGCTTTTATCTCAACACCCTAGTTCCCACCACCTGTGAAGTTGTATAATCTGTCCAGATTCACGGCCAGAATCGCCCCTAAAATCCTGACAACCAACCCCCTCAAACTAACACTCCTGCTCGGCCTCAGAAGAAACTCAGAAAACTTCGAAAACAAAGTCTCAATCCTCCTGCGAAAGTCAGACAAGTACTTGTAAAACTTCTTCTCCTCCAGATTACTAACCTGATTCTCCCGCTTCACCGGCGTGTAAACAACGCCAAACTTCAGGAATTCCTCCTGAAGTTCTCTACTAACGTAACCCTTATCCAAAAACAGAAAACAGCCAGAAAACTCCTCAACAATCACCCAGAACTTTTCCCGGACAACACTCACATCATGCTTATTCGCCGGATCAACAGACAGTAAAGCCAGCAAATTTCCATCAGAGTAACAGGTCAGCTTGTACCCATAGTAAAACTTTTTTTAGAGGGAACAAACCCAACTGCGGGCTTTTCAGAGATGATTTCTGAAGAACCCTTCTTCTCCTTCCTGTTTTTTCTGGCCAACTCCTTGGTCTGAATGGGCTTTGAGTCCAGTATTCTAACGTATTCTCTGGCGTGTTTTTTGAATAATTCTTCCTGCGCTAGGAGCAGGAGTTTTTCGTGCCTGTTCAAGCGTTCTGTTAGTTTGTTGTACCTGATTTTGGGGAACAGCTTCATTTCTTCGATTAGGACTCTGTAAGCGTGCTTGTAAACTCCGTTAAAGTGCAAGTGTGCTAGTATTGCGAAGGTTATTAGGTCGTAGAGGCTGATTATTTCCCTGTGAGTGTTTTTCGGGTAGTGTTTGCTGATTATCGGATAGATTTCGGATTTTATGATCAGGATTTCCTGCTGAAAGTTCATAACAACCACCAATCAACCAAAAGACTTAAGTGCTTATAACTCTAACGATCTAATGGGAACTAGGGTATGTTTACATCTCCTCAAGTTTACGTCCATTAGAGAACAGAACAGTGTATTATCGGATGATTCTAACGTTCCGCGCTCTAACGGGATTCTTCCTTTGCATTCGTTCTAATCTTCTTTGCTTTATAAATGTTTGCACATGTAGAAGTCTCTTTTAGTTCTCGATACAGATAGGCTACCAAAAAAAGAGGGCGTGTTTAGTTTCACCCCCTGTTATTTAAACAGTATTTGACTCTGAGGAGGATTTTCAGACCATAACACATTACCCCAAGCAGGATTCGGGTTACAGTAGTCTTTTTCAGAAAACAGGGGATCCTACTGCCAAACCACGTTGTAAACGCACCCCAGAACCCCTCATGAGGATTCCTATGCCTGTACTCTTCTTCAGAAAACACTCTGTCTCTCTTCTTACTACCAAAACCACCTGGAGCGTTCTTAGTTTTCTTAACAATCGGCCGATAACCCTTTTCCACCACAGTGTTCAGAACTTTCTTTGAATCATAAGCCCCATCAGCATAAAAATTCCCAGAACCCCCCGGCAGGAGTTCAATCAGCTCGTTCTCAGAAGTTGTGATCTTCACAGCAACCGGATACAGTAAACCCGGCAGGATTCTCGTTATTGCCTGAACTTCTATCCTACCCTTTTTTTATTTGTGATAATGGTTGAGTCTGCTTGAGTGCTGGCGTAGGGT
>NZ_KE387151.1:16892-80384 GCF_000430485.1 Thermococcus sp. PK | reverse complement strand
AAGGTTATTAGGTCGTAGAGGCTGATTATTTCCCTGTGAGTGTTTTTCGGGTAGTGTTTGCTGATTATCGGATAGATTTCGGATTTTATGATCAGGATTTCCTGCTGAAAGTTCATAACAACCACCAATCAACCAAAAGACTTAAGTGCTTATAACTCTAACGATCTAATGGGAACTAGGGTTCTCAACTATCTGTGTTTCTTTGAGAAGCTTTAGCTTTAAAAACCTCATAAGGCTATCATAGTCTCCAAAAGTGCCCACTCTTGCTAAGGACTCATTTACCGGAGCAACCCACATGAAAAACTCTTCGTTGATGTCCTTGTTCACCCACACTTCAACAAAGTCTTTCCGTTTAAAGTCTCCAACTACCCCGACCTCGTAGCCGCTCAAAAATTCCGCCTCTGCTCTTGCCCCGATTTCTTGAGCGACTTTGCTTGAGACACCATCTGCCCCAACGTAAAAATCTGCCTCTATTTCGAACCTTTCATTAAACCTCTGTACAAGGGCTTTTCCATTTTTAAACCCCAAGAACCTGGTACCCATATAGTACTCAGCACCGTTTCTAACTGCCTTCTCTGCGAGGGTCTTTTCGAGAATCTTTCTGTCGACCATATATGCCTGCGGGCTTTTTCTCTCTATTTCAAAGCTCTGAATTCTGGAATAAAACACGGCTCCCCTAAACTCGTTGAGAATAGCCTCCCTTGGAAGGTTTAGCTTTTCATAATTTTCTGCTCCAATTATGCCCGTGCAGGCTTTACCGCCAAAAGAGGTTTTTGCTTCGATTAATGCGACCTTAAACTCTCCCGCAAGAAGATTTGCGAGGTAATTTCCAACCGGCCCCCCTCCTATTATCGCAACATCATACTTCATGAGCTTCACCTAAGGAGTGTAAAGTTTAAATCTTAATTAAACTTTAGCTCTTTGGGTGATTTAAATGAAGGTTTTGGTTACGGGTTTTGAACCTTTTGGGGGAGAGACAATAAACCCCTCATGGGAAGCCGTTAAGGAACTTCCTGATAAGATTGAAAACGCAGAGATAATAAAGCACCAGCTTCCGGTGACTTTTAAGGGAGTCAAAGAAAAACTGCCCAAGATTATAGACGAGATTGAGCCAAATGTCGTAATTCTCACTGGCCAAGCTGGTGGGAGAGTTAACATAACTGTTGAGCGGGTTGCGATAAACGTCATGGATGCAAGGATGGAAGACAACGAAGGATACAAACCAGAAGATGAGCCCATCTTTGAAAATGCTCCAGCGGCTTATTTTGCCACTATACCGGTAAAAAGAATTGTAAATGCCTTGAGGGAGAATAAAATTCCCGCTATGGTGTCCAACTCGGCTGGAACCTACGTGTGCAACACCGCCATGTACACTGCTTTGCATCACATAGCGATAAAGGGATTGGACACAAAAGCAGGCTTTATACACGTCCCATACATTCCCGAGCAGGTTTTAGAAAAGCCACAGCCTTCGATGAGCATTGAGATGATAAGAAAAGCAATAGAAATAGCAATAAAAGAAAGCATAAAGAGCTAGTACGTTCTTGCAAACCTTGCTATGTACTTTGCTTCTTTTCCACAGTGAGCGCACTTCTTCCCTTCAATTTTTGCAGTCTCCTCTGGATACGGTATTCCTAGCATGCTTGCGTCAAGGATTTCTTCCATTTCAACGCCGCAGCTCTCTTCACCACACCATGGGAGCTCCACTACCCCTCTTCTGTCTTCAAAGAGCTGCTTCGCTTCTTCTATTGTGTCCACCCTCTTTATGTGGCTCTCCATGAACTCCCTTGCCCTTGCGTAGAGGTTTTCCATTATTGCATCGAGGGTCTTTCTGACTTCCTCAATGATTTTCTCCCTCTCGACGCTGAATTTCTCATAGGTGTCCCTTCTTGCCAGCACTGCTTTCTTTCCTTCAACGTCTCTCGGCCCTACTTCAATCCTCAATGGAACACCCCTAATTTCCCAGTCGTAGAACTTTCTTCCCGGTCTTATCTCCTCTCTATCATCTATGTGGACTCTAATGCCAGCCATCTTGAGCTCTTCGGCAATTTCCTTGGCATAGGCATTAACATCGTATGGAGAATCCTTCATTGGGATTGGGACTATTACCACCTGTATTGGCGCTATTGCCGGTGGCAATACAAGACCGTTGTCGTCTCCATGAATCGCCATGACAGCGGCAAGCAGTCTTTCGCTCATTCCAAACGTGGTCTGGTGAACATAGTCGTGAGTTCCGTCTTCTTTTTCATAGGTTATCTCGTATGCCTTTGCAAAGTTCTGCCTGTAGTTGTGCATTGTTCCAATCTGCAGAGTCCTTCCATCGGGCATTATTACCTCCGCACCGAGGGAGTAAAATGCTCCCGGGAACTTGTCCCAGTCAGGTCTTTTTGAGATGATATATGGCAAGGCCAGTTTTTTGGCGAGGTTATCGAAAATTTCAAGGTCTTCTTTTATCTGCCTCTCGGCATCTTCGAAACTGTCATGGGCAGTGTGAGCTTCGAAAAATCTGCTTATTTCCCTAACTCTGATCAAAGGTCTTGTGTGCTTTGTCTCATACCTGTAAACATTGACTATTTGGTATACCTTAAAGGGCAGGTCTGCATGAGACCTAATCCAGAGGTTAAACATTGGATACATTGCAGTCTCACTTGTTGGTCTCAAGATGAGCTTTACGTCCAAAGGCCTCTCACCA
The DNA here is from genome assembly GCF_000430485.1 of Thermococcus sp. PK. NCBI lineage: Archaea > Methanobacteriati > Methanobacteriota > Thermococci > Thermococcales > Thermococcaceae > Thermococcus > Thermococcus sp. PK. The sequence continues at coordinate 77,692 of NZ_KE387151.1, read as the reverse complement.
GCGTGTGTTACCCACAAAACTTCCCCATGGAATCCCGCTATGTGTTCAGCTTCTTTTTCAAACTCTGTCTCAGGGATTAATGCCGGAAAGAGTACTTCCTCATGCCCGGTTCTTCTCATTTCCTCATGGATGAAACTCTCAATGTTTCTCATAATTTTCAATCCATAGGGGAGCCAAACGTTCATTCCCTTTACTGGATACCTCTTATCCTGTATTCCAGCGAGCTCTATCATCTCATTGTACCATTCGCTAAACTCACTTGACCACTTTTCTCTCTTTACTTTCGGCTTTTTACTGTCAGCGCTCATAAATTCACCACCCATCCCTTAAAAAATTTCCAATGCTTTTTAACCTTTCGCAGAATTTCTCAAAAAGTTTTATTAACATGTTTCGATAAAAGTTTTAAAGGTGAAAGCCATGAGACCTAAAGTTTTGGTTCTTTTTAACATGAAGAGCGAGCCGTTGGAGCTCTTGAAACAGTACTGTGACGTTGACATCCTGGTCTATCCAGAGAGGGAGAAAGTGCTGGAAATAATAGGCGAATATGATGGGTTGATAGTTTCGCCCCTGAATAAAGTGGACAAAGAGATAATTGAGAAAGGAGAAAAGCTCAAAGTCATAAGCACCCAGTCTGCTGGTTACGACCATATAGACGTTGAAGCCGCAACCAAAAGGGGAATATATGTAACAAAGGTTAGCGGGGTCTTAAGTGAAGCTGTTGCGGAGTTTACCGTTGGCTTGACCATAGCCCTTCTGAGAAAAATAGCCTATTCAGACAAGTTCATAAGGAGAGGCCTCTGGGACTCTCAAAAAACGGTCTGGGGATGGTACAATAACATAGAGACAGTTTACGGCAAAAAAGTTGGGATCCTCGGAATGGGCTCAATAGGCAAAGCTATAGCAAGAAGAATGAAGGCTCTCGGAACGGAAATTTACTACTGGAGCAGAAGCAGAAAAGAGGACATAGAAAAGGAAGTAAATGCAAAATGGCTTCCGCTTGAGGATGTTTTGAAGCAGAGCGACATAGTCATCCTTGCCCTGCCCTCAACTCCTGAGACGTATCACATAATAAACGAAGAGAGGCTTAAGTTACTGGAAGGAAAATATCTTGTGAATATCGGAAGGGGAAGCCTGGTTGATGAAAAAGCCCTGATCAAAGCCCTAAAAGAAGGAAAGCTCAAAGGCTATGCGACAGATGTGTATGAAAAAGAGCCACTTCAGGAGAGCGAACTCTTTGAAATGGAGTGGGAGACCGTGCTTACTCCCCACCATGCAGGACTAGCAAGAGAAGCCATGATAGACATGGGTTTCCAGGCTGTGAACAATCTGCTTTCAATCTTTAAGGGCGAAGTTCCAGAGAACCTCGTAAACAGAGAAGTTCTTAAAGTGAGACCAATAGAAGAGGTTAAGCTCCTTTGACCTTTCTTTTAACTTTTAAGTTATAAGTTCTCACTTCGTTAGAAAATGCAAAAAATAAGCCAGAAAAGAAGTTAAAGGGCTACTCACCCTTCAAAATCTTGACGACTTTCTCAGCAACTTCTATGCCAGCTCTCTCCTGAGCCTCAACTGTGGATGCCCCTATGTGGGGAGTTAAGACCACATTGTCAAGCTTCGTGAGGGGATGATCTTTGGGAAGTGGCTCCTCCTCAAAGACGTCCAAGCCAGCTCCAGCAATCCATCCTTCCTGGAGTGCTTTGACTAAGGCGTTAGTGTCAACAACAGCCCCTCTAGCTGTGTTAATGAGAATTGCAGTGGGCTTCATGAGCTTCAACTTCTCTTCGTTAATTAGGTGGTAAGTGCTCTCCAAGAGCGGAACATGGATGGTAACAACATCACTGTTTTTCAACAGCTCCTCAAGTTCTACAAACTTTCCGTCAACTTCCCTTGCTCTTTCCTCATTCGGGTAAGGGTCGTAGAGGAGGAGTTTCATCCCGAGGGCGTTGGCTATTTTTGCTACCTGATAGCCTATCCTTCCAAATCCTACAACACCAAGAGTCTTTCCTTCAAGCTCAAAGCCCATGCACTGCTTCTTGGCCCAAACTCCCTCTCTCATCTTCCTGTCAGCAAAGGCCACTTTTCTTGCTACAGCAAACATCAGGGCAATAGCTAACTCCGCAACGCTTCTGCTTGATGCAGCGGGAGCATTAACGACTTCAATACCTTTACTCTTTGCGTATTCGACATCCACATTGTCCAAACCAACACCAGCCCTTGCTATGACTTTGAGGTTTGGTGCCGCGTCTATAATTTCCTTTGTTACCTTTGGCTTGCTCCTAACTATTATAGCACTGACATCCTTAACGAGTTCCTTGAGCTTATCTTGGTCTGGGTATTCCTCATAAATTACTTCCAACCCTGCGTTTTTCAAAATCTCGAACGCTTTTTCATGCAAAGGCGAGGCAACCAATACTTTCATTTTCAACCCCTCCTTTTTAGTGCCATAAGCAAGACCTGATCGGAGGCATCCTCTGCCCTATCAGCTATGTCTCCGATCTTTGTTATAACCTTATCCCATACGATTTTTGCAAATGTTGTTATCTTTTCACTTTCAAAAACTTTTCTCAAAAGAGCATACTCAATTTTATCTGCCTCTTCCTCAGCAATTTCAGTCTTTTTTGCATATTCAATTGCTTCATCGACATTTGTGTTGAGTGCTTTAACGGCCTCTTCGAGAAGCTGGTAAGTCTTTAAAGAATAATCAAGAAGTTCCAATATTTCTTCCTTCAAGTCTACTGGAACTTTGGGTTTTGCCAAGATTAAAGCATGGGCAGCACTTTCTGCCACATCTGCGACACTATCAACGAGCTCAGATAACCGAGCATAGTCGCCCCTGTTGACCGGTAGAAACGCTCCTTGATAAAGCATTGCCTCTATTTCTCTCCTAAGACCATCTGCCTCACGTTCTAGCCTTTCTACTTCCCCCATTAAAAATTCTGCTCTCTCAACGTCTCCGTTAAGGTACGCCTCCATGAGTTCTCTGAACTTTAATATAGTGGAATTTACCATTTCAAGGTGCTTGTCAATCGCCGCAAAAACATTATTTTCCTTCCCTCCAAATATGGGCATCTTCCATTCCCCACTATACTGTAAGTGATACTCTTTATTTAGTTTGTGACTCCTTTGCCTTTACCAGACTCCATAGTGCAAAGTTTAATGGAGTTTTTAGCCCCATTTTCTCACCGTATTCAATGATTTTGCCATTTATGAAGTCTATTTCTGTCGTTTTACCTCTTCTTACGTCCTGAAGCATAGAGTTGTAGTTTTCCCTTGTCCTTTTAAGCGTCTCAAGAAGGAGTTCCATTGGATGCGTATCAAACTCGATGCCCAGTTGAGTCGCAACCTGACACCCCTCCTTCACAACCTCCATTGCGAGGGTTAAGAGATAATCATTCCCAAGAATAATTCCGTTTTTGACTTCCATAATAGTGCCGATCGGGTTTATCGCAGAGTTAACTATAGCTTTTGCCCACTTCCAGCCAATTATGTTATCGCTAATCTCTGCCTCCAGTCCGGCTTTTTTAAGTAGAGCGACAACATTTTCGGCAAATTCCCCTCTTCCCTTGGGGTAGTTTCCAATTATTGTTACTCCCTTTCCAGTCCACCTAACAACTCCCCATTTCTCGAGGGCTGCACCGTTAGTGGTTATTCCACCTAGAACATTCTTGGTGTATTTTAGCGCTTCCTCCTCGTTTCCGAGCCCGTTTTGGATACTCAATATCCAAGTATTTTTCCCTATGCTTTCTCTGGCGCATTTTAAAGCATGGGCTGTAGAGTAGGACTTTGTCGCCAGGATTATCAAATCCGGAGGCTCTGGAGGGACTTCGGTAACTGCTCTCGAATACACAGTGAACTCTTCAGCCCCTACTACCCTAAGCCCTCTATTATTTATCGCATCTACATGTTCTTTCCGACCTATCAGCGTCACATCTTCCCCAATTCTCGTTAAAAGTGCACCAAAAAGGGAACCTATGGAGCCTGCACCGAGAATATAGATTTTCATCCTCTTACCACCTTTTCACACTCTTCACCGTAACCATTTTAACGCGTTACCTTAAATATCTTGCAGTCATGGAGCTGGCGGTAATACTCGTTGAGGTCGAGTATCCCATAAACCTCGGGGCGATTGCAAGGGTCATGAAAAACTTTGGAGTGAAGAAGCTTATCTTGGTTAGTCCAAAGGTTAGTCCAAATGACAAAACAGCAAGAAAATTTGCTGTCCATGCCGTGGATGTTCTGGAAAACGCAATACTCGTTGATTCCCTTGATGAAGCCCTTAAAATGGTTGATTTGGCAGTAGGGACCAGTGGAGTAGCAGGAGTGGACTATATTCCGGAGAGAACTCCAATAACACCAGAAGAATTCGCAAAGAGGGTTTTTCTTTACGATGGGGCTGTGGGGCTTGTTTTTGGAAGGGAAAGCAGGGGATTGGACAATGAAGAACTCAAGAAGCTCGACTTTACAGTCACAATTCCCACCAGTGAGGAATACCCCGTAATGAACCTGAGCCATGCAGTTGCCGTGATACTGTACGAGCTTTATAAGCAGAGGCGGAAGACTGAAGTTGTGGAAGTAAAAGAGAAGCTCAGAAAGTCAACAAAAGATGAAAGAATTAGACTGGTTGAGCTGTGGGAGCAGTTCCTGAACGTTTTGGAGTACCCCAAAGATTTAGAAAGAAGAAAGCTTTCTGTGATGATGTTCCAGCGCTTTCTGGGAAGAGGGTTTATATATGCAAAGGAGATACACTCCATGTATGGGCCATTGAGGAAAGCCATTGAACGATTGGAGAGATGCAAAGATGATCGCTGTTGATTTATTCAAAATACGTGGAAGAAAACTGCATATAGCCGTGATTCACGGGGAGAAAATTCACGGCATAACTTTTTCCCTTGATGGGGAGGAATTTCTTCAGGAAAGGATTAAAGCCTTAGTCGAACATTTGCAAAAGCGGGGCATAGAGGTCGACCTAAGGGAGAAAGAGAGCGGCTTTCCTCAACTGGTTTATAATGTTCTTGTAGGGGAAATCAAAAACGATGAAGCACTGAAGTACCTTAGTTTTGAGGGAACTACTCCCTTTGAGAAGAAAGTTTACGAAGCCCTCACAAAAAAGGTTAAAAGAGGGCGAGTCATAACATACGGTGAGCTTGCTAAAATGCTCAAGAGCTCACCAAGAGCTGTCGGTGGGGCAATGAAAAGAAACCCATATCCTATAGTGGTTCCCTGTCACAGGGTTGTTGCTTCAAATGGGTTAGGGCGGTATACTCCAAAAATAGACTACAAAAAGTTTTTACTCATGCTGGAGGGGGTGAAAAAATGGACAAGCTAAAACTCTACCTCATAGGGTTCCTCGTGGCTATTATTGCGATAGCAGCCGGCATAATATACAAATGGGGCTTCTGGATGCTGGTTAGGATAGTGCTGAGCTTAGGATTTTTAGGGTTAACACTGATGCTTGGGTTTTTCCTGGCACTGACGCTTTATGCAGAAAGCTGGAAGTACGCGGGGCTTTTGGTAATCCCAACAGCATTAAGTGCATACGCGACCTATCTGACCATTACTTGGCAGAAACTCAAGGTAGTTGGTGGAATAATAGTCCTCTTTGTTCTCGGGCTTGCGTTTGGTATATGGTACATAAGTGAACCCGATTTGAGCTTGACTGACCGCTTTAGAAGTGCTGAAAGTCTTGAGAGGGCTGGCAAATATAAGGCCGCTGCAAGAAAGTACGAAAAGAAAGGAAACTACCTAAAAGCAGCAGAGATGTATGAAAAGCTGGGCTGGATGGAAAGTGCAGCCTGGGCATATGAAAAGGCCGAAAAATACGAAAAGGCTGCTGAAATTTATGAGCAGCTTTACGAGAAGGAAAAGGACACCTACTACCTCAAGGAAGCTCATGAATACTGGAAAAAGGCAGGCAATATGGAGAGAGCTGCAAAAGCGTTGGAGAGGTATGCCGAAGAAGAGCCATGGTTCTGGGAGGATGTTGCAAAGCTTTACGAAGAGTTAGGCGATGAAGAAAAGGCCAGAAAGGCTTGGGAAAAAGCTTTGGAATACTACAAAGGTGAAGCCCAAGAAGAGGGCGTCTTCTGGGAGGATGTTGGCAATATAGCGAGAAAGCTCGGCATGGAGGAGCTTGCGAGAGAAGCTTATCAAAAATTCCTCGAGTACTGCCTAAAAGAGGCTGAGAACGACCCCATGTGGTGGAAGCACGTTGCAGAGGCTTATGAGTACTTAGGAGAAAAAGATAAAGCTGAAGAAGCCAGAAAGAAATACGAGGAATACAGGCAGAGAATAATCAAAAGCAACGAAGAAACTTCAAACTTCCCGGAAGAGAAGGGTTCTCAATGACATTTTTCATTTTTGGGAAACCGTTATATATCCTTATTTCTTGATTCCTTTCTGGTGATAAGCATGATGCCAATGAAGGGTATGAACCCCAAACAAATGCAGAAGCTCATGAAACAGCTTGGAATTACTATGGAAGAACTTGAGGGAGTTAAAGAAGTTGTAATAAAACTTGAAAACAAAGAAATCGTTATAAAAGACGCCGCAGTAACTGTAATAACCGCCATGGGAGAAAAGAGCTACCAGATAGTGGGCAAAGAAGAAGTCAGAGAAGTCCTTAACATATCCGATGAAGACATAAGGCTCGTTATGGAACAGGCGGGCGTTGACTATGAAACTGCCAAAAAGGCATTAGAGGAAACAAAAGGAGACTTAGCAGAGGCAATACTGAAACTCCAGGGAGCATAACTTTATTCTCCCCTATGTTCCTTTTCAAATGTTCTGATAAGCTTTACCCGGAAAATTAAACGCATTAACGCTGCTCCGACTACTAAAATTGTTAATTTACCATATAAGCTCGTCATTTTTAATCCAATTCAGAATCATGCGGTGCACCCGGAAAAGTCCTCTATTGATTCTGCTGGTTGGTTCAAAAAGATTTACAACCGAATTCGCAGAGTAAACAGTGCTTTCACCTTTCACAACTCTCCTTTTTTCCCAAAACGGTATTAGGGGGCTGATTATCCTCGCGAGTTATCCCACCTATTATCAAAAGGATGTCGGAAGGGACAGAAAAATTTATAAACCAACTGAGAAGAGAAATAAACGGCGCTCTTGCGGGGGTTGCCGAGCCTGGTCAAAGGCGCGGGATTGAGGGTCCCGTCCCGTAGGGGTTCCGGGGTTCAAATCCCCGCCCCCGCACCAAAAGACTTCTGACTCTTCTGAAAAAATTCCAAGACAAAGTATAAGGTATAAGATGCTAAGAGACATTAAGAAAAAGAGAAAAGAGATTATGGGCGGAACTTCTCCTTATACAATTCAGCAAGCTTTTCAATTCCTACCGGAATGTCATCCTTGCTTGGCCTTGAGAAGTTAAGTCTTATGGCGTTTCTTCCACTTTCATCTGTGTAGAACGGCTTTCCTGGGACTACCACTACTCCCTTCTTCTCCATTAGTTCACCTGCGAAGGCTATTCCGTCCGCTCCTTCTGGTAAGAACAGCATAATGAACATTCCCGCTATTGGCCTTGTAAATTCTGCATCCGGCAGGTTTTCCTCCAGAGCCTTCAGCATGATGTCCCTCTTTTCTTTATAACCTAGGAGTGCCCCTTCCAGGTGATACTTCTCGAAATAGCCCCTCTTTAAGTACTCCAGAGCGATGTATTGAGAAATAGCTGGGGCACAGAAGTCAATAGGCTGCTTCTGCATAAGAACCTTTTTGAGGATTTCTCCCTCGGCTATTATCCATCCAATTCTGAATCCAGTTCCAAGGACTTTGCTAAGCGTTCCTGCCACAATGACTCTTCCCTCATCGTCCAGAGCCTTTAGGGGTACTATATCCCCTCCCTCATATCTCATGAAATTATAAGCGGCATCTTCAATTATTAAGAGGTCATATTTAGATGCAATTTCAAGCAGGGCTTTTCTGCGTTCCATGCTCATGGTGACGCCCATCGGATTCTGACCGGTTGGGATGGTATAGATGAACTTAATTTTCTGCCCTTTAGCTTTAAGCTCCTTTATTTTCTCCTCCAGCAGATCCACTCTCATACCGTCATTGTCAACTGGGACTCCCTCAATTTTGGCTCCCAGCTGCTCAAATGCCAGCAAGGTGTTTATATAAGAGGGGTTCTCTGCTATCACGACATCTCCAGGGTCTATTAAAACCCTTCCAAGGAGATCCAGCGCTCCGGTTCCTCCTATTGTAATAACAATGTTTTCTGGAGAAACTTCCAAATGATCATATTTTTTCAAAAACCTTGCCAGTTCTTCCCTAAGCTCCGGGATCCCATTTGCCGGGGTATACATAACGGATTTTGGTTCCCTTTCAAGAACTTCTTTTGCTATTGCCCCAAGAACAGCCCTTGGGATTAAATCTGGATCTGGATCCCCAGCTGCGAGAGAAATTAGTTTCACACCTTTCTTTTGGAGTTCTGATGCCTTTTTCATAACCTCAGCCAAAGCCGAGCCCTTAATCCAATTCGCCCTTCCGGCTAGATATTTGGTATAATCCATCCACATCACCATTAACTAATCTTCATAAAGGTATTTATACGTTTTGACCCTTATCTTAGAAGGGGAAATACCATGAAGCCTAAAGTGTTCATAACCCGACAAATTCCGGAAAATGGAATTAGGATGATTGAGAAATTCTATGAAATAGAACTCTGGGAGGATCCAAAAGCACCTCCACGGGAAGTGCTCTTAGAGAAAGTCAGAGAGGTCGATGCCCTGGTGACTCTTGTGACTGACAAAGTAGACGAGGAGCTGCTAGAAAACGCCCCCAGATTGAGGATAATAGCCCAGTATGCAGTCGGCTATGATAACATAGACATAGAAGGGGCTACAAAAAGAGGAATATACGTTACAAATACTCCCGGAGTCCTTACGGATGCAACGGCTGACCTTGCATTTGCCCTTCTTCTAGCAGTTGCGAGGAGAATTGTAGAGGCTGATGCCTTTGTGAGGAGTGGCGAATGGAAGAAAAGTGAAGTCGGCTGGCATCCTCTAATGTTTCTAGGATATGGATTGAAAGGAAAGACTTTGGGGGTAGTGGGCTTTGGAAGAATCGGCCAGGCCCTCGCAAAGAGAGCCAAAGGGTTTGGGATGAAAATCATCTATTACTCAAGAACACGTAAACCTGAAGCAGAAAAAGAGATTGGTGCAGAGTATGTGGATTTTGAGACCCTTTTGAAAGAGAGCGACTTTATAAGCCTTCACGTTCCCCTAACCAAAGAGACCTACCACATGATAGGAGAGAAGGAGCTCAAGCTTATGAAGCCCAATGCAATTCTCATAAATACCTCTAGAGGGGCAGTTGTCGATACTAATGCCCTAATTAAGGCATTAAAAGAAGGATGGATTGCAGGGGCAGGCTTGGACGTCTTCGAGGAAGAACCCTACTATAACGAGGAACTTTTCAAGTTGAAGAACGTTGTTTTAGCTCCCCACATAGGCAGCGCAACTCATGAAGCACGAGAGGGAATGGCGGAGCTGGTTGCAAAGAACTTAATAGCATTTGCCAAAGGTGAAATCCCACCGAACCTTGTCAACAAAGATGTTGTAAAAATTAGAAAGCCAGGATTTGAATAAAACGCTTGGCATCGTCGCACATATAAACGTTGTTGAAGTAAACGTAGCTCTCTGCCTTGTTCCACTCTTTGACTTTTTTGGCTATCGCCCTTAACTCTTCTTCACTGTATTTGTGTTTGTATATTATCCTTCCTTCCTGATAAGCTCCGTGAAGGCGGTAGTAGTTGGTGACTCCCTTATGAAGGGGCTCTCGTATCAAAGGGTCTGTGACATCGATGAGATCAAACTCCCTAACGAATTTCTTTATCCCCTTTTCACTCCAGCCTCTAAGTTCAACTGCAACTTCAAACTCTTTTCTCTCTATCTGCTCAAAGAATTTCTCTGCATTAGCAAAGCTCTCTTCACTTTCTTTAAAGCTTTTGGGAAGCTGAATCAGAATAAACCTTGCCCCTAACGCCTCAGCTTCTTTAAGTGTAAGCTCCCAGTATTTAAAAACCTCCTCTGTTGGTCTTAGCAACCCTACATTCCCAGACGGCTTTACGTTGCTCCTTCTCCATGTGGGGCTAGTGGGAGGATGTGTTATGCCCTGAAATGCCTTAATAGAGAACACAAAATCTTCTGGAGCCTCTTTTCTCCATTTTTGGAGGGTCTTTTCCTGCAAGATTTTGTAAAAAGTTTGCTGAACCTCTACAGTGCTGAAGTCTTCAAAATATCTCTTCTTGGCCTCACAAAAACCACATGTTCCCACGAGTATCATGATAAAGAATAAAGAAAAGGTAATTAAATACCTTTTTCCTTAGCTTCGGGAGGTTCTTCTATAAGGTTGTCACTGTACTTGTCGTAATCAGCAATGAGGAATTCTTCACTCATGGACAGTGCCTTAACTGCCTTCTCCTCTCCTGGGAACTTTTTACCTGGACAGACGTCTACACAAAGGGCACAGAACATACAGCGGGAAACATAGTGCCTTATTTTCCTAAGCTCCGGAATCCATTCCATGGCGTTTGCAGGGCATACCGTTATACACAGCCTGCACCCAATGCATCTCTCGGGATCGTAATGGAGCTTTCCCCTAAATCCTTCTGGAACAGGGACAGGGGGATATATCTTTACTTCCCCTTTTTGGATCTTTTCAACAAGCGATGTCACATCTTTTGGAGCGTGCTTTACCGGAAATGGATTTGTAAACGGCCTCTGAAGCATCTGTTTTATCATTAGGAACATTGCTTTTGTTGGCACTTCACATCACCTCCGCCCATATCAATATCACTCCAAGCAGGGCTATTATGTTCACGTATACCCAAAAGATCCTCGATGCCTGCTCTATCCTGAACCTTGCGAAGGATGTCCTGACCAGCGTTACCGCTAGAATATAAAGCACCAGCACTTTAAAGAGGAACCACAGACCTTCAGCTATATAGAGAGCGGCTCCCGAAAGATTCAAGCCAAACAGGTAGCTCAATGTGAAGGGGAAGAATAAAACTACCTCCAAGGCTATCATGGCAAAGCCCCTAACTGCATCTGAAAGGTAGAACAAAGCAAGGTTTCTTCCGCTGTACTCGGCAAGCATACCTTCTGCTATTTCAGTTTCAGCCTCGGCTATATCAAACGGAAGCTTCGCAAGCTCTGCTGGGGTTACCCATAGGAATGCTATCAAGAGCAATAGAACACCCAATCCTCCCAAAGGACCTACAATGCTCCATACGGGAGTAGAGGCTATTGTGCTCAATGAAAAACTCTTGTAAATTAGAGCAAAGCCCGTTATAACTATTGCAAAGGGCATTTCGTAGCTCATCATTAGAACCATTTCTCTCTGTGCTCCCACTGAAGAAAACGGACTTCCCGAGGCAAATCCTCCAATAGCCATTGCAAGTGCCTGGAGAGTTAGGAGGTACAAGATGACTACCAGATCACCGTATCCTTCTAAAGGTGCCCTTAAGATGCCGAAGGGGATATAAAGGAGGAGAGTCATTGATGAAGCAAATGCCAGGATAGGCATTGCGTTGAAAATCCACCTTACCGCGTTTTCCGGTACAACGGTTTCTTTAAGGAGGAGCTTTCCAACGTCCCAGAAAGGCTGTCTTATTGGGGGCCCTATTCTTGACGTCATTCTTGCAGATACTCTTCTATCAATACCTTTGTACACCAGTCCAAGAAGCACCCCTATTATCGGCATTCCTATAGCATAAAAGAGAGTTTCGGGGGTCATTTTCTCACCCCCAGCTCTTTTTCAAGTTTTCTGGTTTTTTCTACGGCTTTCTTGTGCAGATAAGAATAGTCCAGAAGCCTGCCGCTTGAATCCTCCACAACCGCCACCCTATCGTTACAGCACATACACGGGTCTATGTAAGCCACAACCACAGGAATATCAGCAACCTCTGCTCCAAGCAATAATGGTGCCCATGAATTTATGTTGTTGTAACTAGGTGCTATGACTTTCCAAACCGCTGGACCATCCCTTTTTCCATCGTACTTGAAGTAGTGGATAACCTCTCCTCTTGGAGCTTCATGTGCTCCAATAGCTTCTCCCTCGGTTTTTTTGATTTTATTGAGTAACGCCACGTAGTTTGGAATTGCAAGTATCTTCCCTTCCGGAAGGTTGTCAAGGCAGAATTCTATTATATCCAGGCTCTGCTCAATCTCGTAAAGCCTCACCATTGTGATATCGTAAGCATCTCCCCTTGCTTCCCCCACTATGTCTTGAGGAACAATTGCTTTAACATCCATATCCGCATATGCATCATAGGGAATATCCTGCCTAATGTCCATCCTTAAGCCGGCCGCTCTCGCTGTTGGCCCGACTACGTTGAGCTTCAATGCCATCTCCTTTGAGAGCTGTGCAACTCCCCTTGTCCTTGCCTTATAAACCGGATCAGACAAGAAGACCTCCTTCATGTGTTCCGTGAACTCCCAGTAATAGGTTATCATGTCCCGCAAAGCTTTAATGTGGCTCTCTTTGAGGTCTCTTCTAACTCCTCCGATCATGTACATTGCGTAGTTTATTCTGTTACCCGTTATAGCCTCGAGAATGTCGAGAACCTTTTCCCTCCCCTTCCACGTCCAGAAGAGGAGCGGGTCAAAGCCTATCTCGTGCGCTATAACTCCGAGCCAGAGGATGTGCGAGTGGATTCTCTCAAGCTCGGCTATTATTGTTCTTATGTATTGAGCCCTTGGAGGAGCCTCAATCCCAAGAGCTTTTTCGCTGCCAATGACAAATGCATATGGATGAGATATTGAGCATATCCCACATATTCTTTCCGAGAGGTATAAAGTTTGTATTGCGTTCCTTTTCATCCCCATGTACTCGATTCCCCTGTGGGCAAAGCCCCTCTTAACATCAACCTTTACTATTTTCTCCCCCTCAACCTCTGCCTCCACTCTTATCGGTTCTTTTAGGGCTGGATGAATTGGACCAACGGGGATGTAATAAGTTGTTTTAGCCATTCTGCTCACCCCGTTGTTTCCTAATTTCTCTCACACTCTTGTGAGTGTGTTTAATCATATCTTCCACTCCATACTCGTCTCTCCTCCACGGATACTTCCCTTCAGACCAGTCGTCAGGCAAAAAGAGATGCCTCTTGTTTTTAAGTCCCTCAAACTCAACGCCAAGCATTTCCCGGATTTCCCTTTCGTTGGTCTCTGCACCGATCATGAGGTCTGTTATAGTGGGAAGAACCGGATTATCCTTCGGGAGGCTCAATTTCATCACTATGCTTACTTCACCCCATGGATGAGAATGGAAGACCCCAAAGGAGTATATCATCGTAAGTGCTTCGCCAACGTCTTCTCCGGTAATAAAGTGTAGATGTGGATAGTCTATTTCAAATATTGCTTCAACTGCTTTCCTGAATGCATCTCTATTAATTTCCATCCAGATTTCCTGATAAGTTCTGGGCTTTTTGACGCCCATTTTATATTCTTTTATCTCATAGCTTAGTATGGCATCTCCAAGCCTTTCTTTCAATCTTTCAAGAATTTCTTCAGCTTTTAGTGTCATTTCTTTTCTCCCTCCAGCTCCTTTTCAAGCTTCTCAATTTTGAGCCACGCTTTTACAATCCCGTCTATTATTGCCTCTGGTCTTGGAGGACATCCGGGAATGTAGACGTCCACGGGTATTATCTCGTCTATTGGACCAGCTATGTTGTAAGAGTCATAAAAGACTCCTCCCGTGGTTCCGCAGTTCCCTATTACAACAACGGCCTTTGGATCGGGCATCTGTTCGTAAATACGCCTAAGCTTATCAGCAAAGTCTCTTGGAATAGCTCCCGTGACAAGTAAGACATCCGCATGCCTCGGGGAGCCTACAAGCTTTATTCCAAACCTCTCCGCATCATATCTTGGGGTAAGCGCGGCTATTATTTCAATATCACAAGCGTTGCATGAACCTCCTGAAGCATGGAAAACCCAGAGAGAGCGCTTAAAATTAGTCAGTTTGCCCATATTACACCCCTCCAATTAGTATGAATGTTATTATGGCTCCAACGCCGAGGTACCACAAAATGTAGTCTCTCATGTCGCCGGCATGGATTGCTTGGAGTACTTTGTAATACTCCTTCAAAGCCTCAATGAAGCCCCAGTAGATGTCTCCTGCCTTTACCTGAATCTTTTCCTTTGTGGGCTCCTGGTTACCGCTCAGATAGGGTTTTATTTGTTCGGTGTCTTTCTTATACGAGGGGTTTCCTCTGGAGTATATCAGATAGGCTATTATGCTAAAGAGGGCTAAGAATACCAGCCATAAAATGGGGTTCCAAAATCCAGAAGGGGTAGTAAGTGTAAAGCTCATGCCAGACCACCCCAGCTATGGTATTGGGCAAAGTTAATCAACGCATCAACAGCAGGGTAAACAAGCTTGTCAAGTACTATGTTCGGGAAGAGACCGAAGATTATACAAAGTGCTGCCAGGATTATCATTGCAATTATCATTGGTCTGGGAACTTCTTTGGTATTCTCGAACTTTTCCAGCGGAGGACCAAGGAAAGCTGATGCGAACACCTTAACGAACGAAGCCAGAGTTAAAACACTGGTAACCATCGCAAAAACTGTTAGGAGTGGATTGAGCCGGTATGATGTTTCATATATGAGAAGCTTGCTCGCAAATCCGTTAAACGGAGGCAAGCCAGATATTGCAGCAGCTCCCACCATGAAGCTTATCGTAGTTACCGGCATCTTCCTAGCCAAGCCTCCCATCTCATTAAGGTTTCTCGTTCCCGTAACGTAGAACAAAGCCCCAGCAGTCATCAAGAGTAAGCTTTTGTAGATGATGTGGTTTATTATGTGGAACACTCCACCGGCCATAGCATCTCTTCCAAACTCGGCGAGCTTTGAAGGGTCGTGTAAAACAGTTAAACCAACGCCGACGCCAAGAAGCATGTAGCCGGTCTGGGATATAGCGTGATAGCTCATCAATCTCTTGACGTCTTTCTGCACCAGAGCCATTGTAACGCCTATGAACATTGTAAGCACTCCCAAGATAGACATAATCCACCCTACTCTTGCCAAATCTACTACAATGTTTGCAAAGAGAGTGAAGCTCACTCTAAAGAGAGCATAAAGGCTGGCATAAGTCGCTACCAAGAGGGGTGGATTTATTCCAGCTGGAACTTCCGTGTATGCATCCGGCACCCAGTAGTGCATTGGAACGGCACCGCATTTCATTGCAAATGACGTAAAGAGCAATCCAAGTGCAATCATGTCAACTAGGTTAAGGGAAATATTCCTAGCTATGTATGCGAGGTTTAAGTTTCCATACTGTCCATAGAGTATACCTATTGCAAAGAGCACCATTAAAGACGCTACAGCACTAACAATAAGGTATTTTATTCCTGCTTCGCTTGCTTCACCACGATAGTTTCTAAATCCTACCAGTGCAGATCCAGCTATACCTGCTATCTCCAAGAACACGAAGAGATTAAAGAGATCTCCCGTAAGCACCATGCCAAGGATTCCCACCTCAAGGAGCATTAATAAAGAATAATACTTTTCCAGCCCTGTTTCTTTCTCTACATGGCTGTAGGAGTATAAAGCTCCCACAAAACTCATCAGCGTTGCAGATATCGCCATAAAGGCGCCCATGGCATCTACCTCAAACATGATTCTTATTGGTACGGAGTAACCAGAAGGCAGCACGAGGGTCGGCTTATCCGCTCCAAAGACGTAGACCATTATTCCCCCGGTAACCACTTCCTTGGCAAGCAGTAGGGAGAGTATTACAGTTATGCCGGTTATTATAATTGCCCATATTGAGACTCCCTTGTAGTGTTTCTTAAATAGGGGTGCTGTAAATGCTCCAAATAAAGGAACGGCAATCATTAAGGCAGGCAAGTGCTCGATCATCCTCTCAGCCTCCTTATCTTGGTAACGTCGAGGGTTCCATAGTGTCTGTAGATGTTAACGGCAAAAGCCAGCATTAGAGCAGATACAGCAACCCCGATGACTATGCTCGTAAGAGTCAGAGCCTGCGGGGTCGGAAGAACCATTTTTCCTACAGCTTCGGGCGGTGCTTGCGTGTAAATTGGGGCGTAACCACCTTTTACATAACCCAATGCCACAATGAACATGTTCACTGCTCCTTCAAGAATTTCAACGCCAATTACAACCTTTATGAGGTTCCGCTTGAATCCAATCGTGTAAAAGCCAAGAGCGAGCAACACTGCAACTACGATGAACGGGAAGTTAACAAAAATGCTACCATTCATCCCTCTCCCTCCTTAGAATAAGGAAGAATATCAGGACTATGCTCGTTAGACCAGCTAATACCTTTGTTCCTACGAAAATGTTGAGGTACGAAAGGGTTCCGCCGGTGTTGAGATAGCCCGGATTAATCCCTTTAGGCGTTGGAGCTCCAAAGAGGAATCCGCTGTTTGCGATCACATTTTTCAAGAAAGTGTACCCCATAAAGCCTAATGCCCCAATTCCCAGAAATCCTAAAGCTCCAATACTTTCCAACTGGCTTAACGGAACCTTGTTGAAGAGTTCTTTGACTTTTTCTTTGTTATTTGCAACTATCAGCAAAGCTAAACCGCTTGCAAATACAGCTCCACCTTGAAAACCTCCGCCGGGTGTTAGGTGACCATGTAGAATGATATACGAGCCAAACACCAGTATTAGAGGCACTAAAATTTTTGTTGTTGTTCTTATGATTGTGGTTGTCATCTCTCCTTCCCCCCATAGTGTCTTAAAGCCATTAGAACTCCAGAAACTGCAGTAAAAAGAACCGTTGCCTCTCCTAGAGTATCAAAACCTCTGTAGTCGAATACGACACTGGTAACGACGTTATTAGCTGAAGCTTCTTCTTGGGCATGCTCTATGAAATAATTGTCCATCTCCGTATGGGGCGGTTCCCCAAAGGGTCGCAGGCTTATGTTCACAGCTATAATGAAGACTATGAACGATAAGAACGCAAATAATCCAAGCGCTCTCCTCATTCTACCACCTCCTCATCGGTGGTGTTTTTGATGGCAAGGAGGTACATTGCCGTTGTAAGTCCAGCTCCAACACCTGCTTCCGCTATAGCAACGTCCGGAGCTTGAAGAACGTAGAACTCCACAGAAAGAGCTAAACTAAAGACTGCCATTGCTATTACAGCGGCAATTAAGTTTTTGAACCTGATTGCGGCTATTGAGCTCCCTATTAGGGCGATCGCAATGAAGATTTGTAGAACCCAGAAAAAGTTTTCAAAGTTCATAGTATCCCTCCAGTTCATCTATTACCGCACCATATGGTCTTATCCCGGATTTTCGGGCTGCTCTCCCAATTGCATGGGCTCCAACGGGATTTGTTAGCACCAAGAATATTACTACAAGTGCCGAGTGAATTCCTATTGTAATCCACCTTGTATCATGGGTTGGAAGCCATCTGTAAATTGAATACACCACGGTTGCCAAGACTATGAAAATCGTCCCGAAAGTTGTACATTTTGTCGAAGCGTGGATTCTCGTATAGACATCTGGAAATCTCAGTATTCCGATGCTAGCCAGTAGATTAAACCCAACTCCAATTGCAAGGAGTATCGCCAGAATGCCCTCTATCATACCAATCCCACCTTCTTCTTTACTAAGTACCTCGCTATATACAGAGTTGCAATGTAACTGAGAACAGCATAAACAAGTGCAACGTCAATAATCACGGCTTGTTCTGTTATCGCCCCATAGAGAACCATGGCACCGGCAGTGGTGGTTGTTAAAGCATCCAATGCTACAACTCTGTCGGGAATTGTTGGACCAAGTAGCATTCTCATCATTGTCAGCGTGGCTGAAAAGAAGAGAAGTATCATCGCCCCCATAAACAAACTTTCAGGTGTCATTCTGCAATCCTCCTTGCCCATTTTGGTAAGTATCCACAAAGTTCTTCAGGAGTCGGCTTCTCTTTTCCCTGCGGAACGTTAATCCAGTGCACGTATAGGTTCCCTTCATCGTCAATTTCTAGGGTAAACGTTCCGGGAGTTAGAGTTATTGAGTTCGCAAGAAGGGTTCTGCTTTCATCTCGCGTTAATCCCGGGGATATTTTCACGATTCCAGGTCTTATTTTTCCTGTTATAACTCTGTAGGCAACGTCGAGATTTGCTTTTGCCATGGCATAAAAGAACGGTCCCAAAGCAATATAATGAAAAGCACCCATCTTTTTGGGTTAAAAAAGTAATCGAACCTTTCCCCCATTATGTTTCTCGTTGCATATCCTATAAGAGCTGCTATTACAATTCCAGCCACTAGTTCTGCTGGACTCCACAGTAAAACACTACCGGAGCCGGCTGTCAAGATTAAGTACACAATCAAAGACCACAGGAAAGATGTCATAAAGGACATTCTCTCACCCCAGCTTTAGGCTTTAAACCGTTCGATTACATATTTCAAGCTAATTCCATTATTTATTAGTCCAAAATTCATTAAATACGTTTCTTTAACAAAAGGTTGAAAACATGTAATTTGACAAATATAAAGGTAACAAAACTTTACATAAAATGGAACTTAGAAGTACATTATAGTTCAAAAAAGTTCATTGATGTTAAGAAATATTCGGGATTATAATAACAACTTGACGAGACTTTAAAAATAATTTAAAAAAAGAACTAAAGTTCACTCTTCGTACTCTTCTATTGCACCAAAGCGACATACAGTTGCACATATTCCGCATCCAACACACTTATTGGGGTCAATTTTATGCACTTCTCTTGGTGCTCCTTCAATAGCATTTTGTGGACAGTTCCTGGCACATAATGTACATCCCTTACATTTCTCCGGGATTACGCGATATTTCTTTGTTTTTCCTCCTTGCTTTGCGAGCATTTCTTCAATTTCCTCATTTTTGAGCCATCTTAGGTTATCGTCGTATTTGTCGTATGTCGCTAAGAGGAACTCATTGCTCATTTCCAGTGCCTTTACTGGACATACATCGACACACTGCTGGCAAAAGACACACCTTCCCAGCCAGAGTGTCACCTTTTTGAGCTCGGGCACGTATTCAAACACTCCCGCCGGACAGACTGTCACACAGAGCTTACATCCTATGCACTTGTCAACATGGTAAACCAATTTTCCCCTGAAGCCTTCTGGTGTTGGAATAGGATCACTCTTAGGGAAGGGGTTTGTTGCAGGCTTTTTGAAGATGTTTTTTAGAACTACTGAAAGAGTTGGAGGGATCTTCATGCAATCACCCCCAGAACGTCTATGACTATCAGCAGCACTCCTATAAAGCTCATTGGAAGTATTCTGCCCCAAAACATGCCAACTGCTTGGGTAATCCTGAGCCTTCCAGTTATTGCTCTGAATACGCTCATGCTAACAAAGAGGACTATGAATACTTTGAGAGTGTGGAAGAGCAAATCAAGGACTACCGCCCCAATACCTGTCAAGCCAAGGTACCCACTTATACCCCATGGGAAAAAGATCGCCACGACCAAACTGGCACTTGCGAACTCTTTCAGAGCACTGCTTAGTTTAAATAGTGCTAGATGTCTTCCACTGTATTCCGCCATGGGACCTTCTGCAACTTCTGTCTCTGCCTCTGGAATGTTGAAGTAACCGACTTCAATCTCACTTGCAAGCCAGAGTAGGAACACTATGAAGAGAACAAATGTGCCAAAGACTGTCAAGGGAGTACCAATCTCCCAGATGTTATACTGATAAAACGTTCCCAAGCTAAAAGGTTTTTCAACTCCGAGTTTGCTTAAGCGCCAGAGTATTGCAAAGAGTCCCAACATCATGGGAACTTCCCTGGAAGCAAGCATGATTATTTCTCTCTGAGCACCTATCTGCGCATAGGGGGATCCTGAGCTAACGGCACCCATCACCCTTACAAAGGCTATGAGAGCAAGTAAGTATATGAAAACTATTACATCGCCCTTTGTGGCTAAGAGGGGTTCAAATCCAAGAGGAGTGTAAGCTAGGAGGGCTATTGAAGAAGCTAAAGCCAACACTGGAGCGATTTCAAAGAATTTATTGGCATCTCTTGGGATTATGGACTCTTTACTTACCAGTTTTAGGAAGTCATAGAACGGTTGGAGTATAGGAGGACCCATTCTTCTCTGCATTCTCGCAACGAGCTTTCTATCCACTCCCTCCCAAAGGAGAGAAGCAGCGGAGACGTAAAGGTAAATCGCTATTAGTCCCAGAGTCAAATAAACGATGTTCATAGCCTAACACCTCCACAAGTACCTCCAACGGGTTCTGGTTTTGCTTTTATGTTTGGATTTATTTCTCTCGTTTTTTTAATTGAAGCTTTAAGAAGATCTTTCTCGGTGAGGACTTTTTTCTTGCCTGTTTTAGCATCTATAACGGCTACTCTATCCGTACAGCTCATGCAGGGATCTATCGACGCTATTGCAACCGGCACATCGGCAAGCTGTTCTCCAACCAGTGCCCTTGCAACAGCAAAGAGGTTTGGAAAAGTAGGTTCTCTCATTTTCCACCTTTCTGGAATTTCGCTTCCAGGGTTGGCCATCACATAGTGAATGAGCTCCCCTCTTGGAGCCTCATACCTACCGATGCCCTCTCCTTCTGCTTTTTTAAGCTGAACCAAAGCTACATTGTCCTTTGGAAATGCCTTTATCTTCCCTTCCGGCATCTGGTCTAAAGCTCTCTCTATGAGTTCCATACTCTGCCAAAGTTCCCCAACTCTAACGACCATTCTATCAAAGATATCTCCTTTGATTACTCCAGTAAATTCTTTTGGAGTTATTGGTTTAACTCCCAAATCTGGATAAACTCCAAGCTGTTCATTATATCTAGCGTCCTTCTCAACCCCGCTTCCTCTCGCAGTTGGACCTTGAGCACTGTATTCAATAGCTATTCTCGTAGGTATAACGCCTGCGTCTCTAAGTCTGGCTTCGACTGTGGGGTCGTAAAGGAATACCTCCTCAACTTTTGGCATAACTTCCTCACGGTAGTATTTTATCATTTCCAAAATTGCTCTCTTGTGTTTCTCCTCTATGTCTCTTCTCACGCCACCAATCGTGTTTATGGAGTAGTTTACCCTGTTCCCCCCTATTGCCTCTAGGAGATCCATAACTCTCTCCCTGGCAAGCCAGCTTAAGTGGAGGACGGTATCATAACCTATAGCGTGCCCCACAACTCCAAGATTGAGCAAATGAGAGTGGATTCTTTCCAGTTCTCCTATTATCACCCTTATGTATTCAGCTCTCTCTGGTACCTCTATCCCAGCCATTTCTTCGACTGCCCTAGAATAAGTGTGGTTGTGAGAGAAAGAGCATATACCACATAGTCTTTCAGCGAGGTAAAGTATCTGGATATAATTCCTTCTCATACCAATCCATTCCAGCCCCCTCAAGTTGTATCCAAGCTTTACATCAACGTTTACTATTCTTTCTCCATCAAGGGTAATGATGAACTTTTCAGGCTCTTCAAGTGCCGGGTGAATGGGACCAAATGGGATTTTAACCCAATATTCAACTCTATTCTCCATGTTTAACCCTCCTTTTTCATTTTGTAGGGATGGCCTGCGTTCTTTATCATTTCATCGCTGATACCTTTCTCATCTTTTCTCAGAGGATAGATGTCTTCTGGGAAGTCATCGGGTAAAAACAGCCTCCGTGGATCGGGTATGCCCTCAAAGAATATTCCCAAAAACTCTTGAACCTCTCTTTCATAGGGGAGCGAACTTGGTAATATGTCTGTGATAGTGGGCAGTGTTGGGTCATCTTTGGGACATCTAGTACCAACTACGAGTGAGATACTTGGAGCTTGCTCGTAAAATAGTTCAAGGTGATACTTAGCCTCTAAGTAGTCTCCTCCATCCCTGGCGATTATTATAGAAAACTGTGCTTTGGGGTCAAGTTCCTTAATAAACTTCATAAGATCTTTGAATTCTTCTCTCGCAACATTTATCCAGACCCTCTTCCTAGGGTGGGGGAGCTTGTTCTCACTAATTTTTCCATCGGCATTAGGGAATTTTGTTAGAATCATCTCCAAGAATTCTTCGGGGGTCATTCTTTCTCACCTTCTATCTTTTTTATGAGCTTTTCCAACCCCAAAACCACACCATAGAGTATTGCCTCTGGTCTTGGAGGGCATCCTGGAACAAAGACGTCCACAGGGATGTGTTTGTCCAAGGGAGCATTAGTAAATGGACTTTCAAAAAACACACTACCACCAGTTGGGCATGCTCCCACAGCAACAACAACTTTTGGATCCGGAGTTTGTTCATATATCAATTTAACCCTTTCAAGGCTTTGATCTGTAACTGGGCCGGTTACCAACAGGATATCTGCATGTCTTGGTGTTCCAACAAGCTTTACTCCAAATCTCTCTGCGTCATACCTGGGTGTAAGAGCAGCTATTATTTCAATATCACATCCATTGCATGAACCGCTGTTAACGTGAAATACCCACGGTGACCTTCCAAGGTACTTACAGAGTTTTGAAATTCTTTTCTCAAGCATTTCTCTCTCGTTCATTACTTCACCCCCCGATGACGAGCGCTCCAAGCACTATTGCTACAGTGAGCAAGAGGTATGCAACATAATCTGTAAGCAGACCAGTGTGTTCCTTTCTAAATGCCAAAAACATCCTTTGAGCTCCTCTTATTAAGCCCCACATTACGTGCCTTCCGGTAAAGTAGCCCTCAAAGTGCTCAAAATGAGGTATAATCTTATCTTGATCCTCACCGCTGATGTAAATCTTTGTTCCCTCTCCAGCCCTTCTAGTGCCAGTGCTGGCTTTTTCTGCCCATTTCATGAGCAAATAACTAATCACCAGACCAATGAAGAAAGCATAAAGGAAATAGAGAGCATCCCAATAGCCGAACATTTCATGCACCTCCAAGGAATTTTAAGAGAGCGACCATATACTCACCATTGAGCTGCTCAAGCATTCTTGCTGTCGGGAGCATTATTTTATCGTTTATCTGCCATGGAAGGAGACCCATGACAACAATTGCAACTACTAGAATCAGCATTGGAATAAGCATGCTCATTTCTGGCTCTTTTGCACTCTTCACCTTTTCGCTCTCTCTGCCTAGGAACGTAAAGAGCACCCTGGTGTATGCTGCTAGGGAGAACACTGTACCAACGACGGCAATAGCTGCCAAGATTGGGTTGTACATAGCGGAGCTCTCATAGATAATCCACTTGCTAGCAAATCCGTTTAATGGTGGAAGACCTATGATTGCCGCAGCACCTATTATAAATGCAAGGGTTGTCATAGGCATTTTTCTTGCCAGTCCGCTCAACTCGTTAAGGTTCTTCGTGCCGACTTCATGGATAACTGCTCCTGCCACAAAGAAGAGGAGTGCCTTTATCAATGCGTGGTTCACTATGTGGTATATTGCTCCAGCCAGTGCTAGTTCACCTGCCCTGCTACCATAGGCGAGGGTTCCAATACCAATTCCGAGCAGAATATACCCTATCTGCCCCACACTTGAGAATGCAAAAAGCCTCTTCATGTCGGTCTGCACTACGGCCATTGCATTTCCTATGAGGAGCGTCAGGCAAGCAAAGAACACTATAACCCAGCCAACTGCCTCCATGTTAATTGAGGGCATGTTGAACGCTTTTAGGTAAGCGTGCAGTCCTGGGTTGAAAATGCTGAATACTATCCTTGCCACTGCATAAACTCCACCCGCCTTGATGACTAATCCCGAGAGCATTGCAGAGATAGAACTTGGAGCTGCCGGGTGTGCATCAGCTAACCACATGTGAACTGGAACTGCACCACTCTTAAAGAGTAGCCCACCAATAAGGAAAGCCAAAGCCACTTTTGCCACAAGTGTTGGATTTTCGGCTATTTTTAGGGAGAGATAACTCATTGTGAGTGTTCCATATTGTCCATAGAGCAGCGCAATGCCCAAGAGAATGAAAGAGCTCGCTACTGAGCCAACAAACATGTACTTAATTCCCGCTTCAATTCCTTCCCATGTGTCGTTTCTGAAGGCAACTAACGCATAGCTTGCAATGCTCATTATTTCCAAGAACACGTAGAAGTTGAAGATATCCCCGGTGATAACAATTCCCAGCATTCCCAGCTCCAAAATGAGTATCAATGTGTAGTACTTCTCCAAGCCAGTATCATGCTTCATATAGCCAAGAGAATACAGCACTGCCAAAAAGCCCACGAAGGTTATTGTTAAAGCCAAGAGCGCTCCAAGTAAGTCAACTTCCCATACAATTCTAATTGGGAACTTCACTCCTTTGCCAATTGGGCTTTCGCTCCCGAGGGTATAAAGGATGATTTCGTTGGTCTTCCATACTGTGTAAAATATCTTAGCAGCAACTCCGAGTGTAGCGCCGCTGATTATGAGTGCCCAATATTCCTTGAGCTTCTTTCCAAATAAGCTAATGATAGGCATTGAAAATGCTCCGAATAATGGAATTATGATTAGAAACGGGAGCGTCATCCTCTCAACCTCCTTAACTTGTTAACGTCAAGGGTTCCGTAGTGTCTATAGGCGTTTATCGTCAATGCCATTGCCAATGAGAGCACACAAACTCCAATGACTATGCTCGTGAGCACTAAAGCCTGTGGTATTGGGCCAACCATTGGAGTGCCCTTTAATGTTTCATACCCGGTGTAAATTGGTGCCGTAGGTAAAACTCCGTTTTCCAATCTATATCCGAGGCTTATCAGCAAGAGGTGTATGCCTGCATCAATTAAATTGAGGGCCAGGATTAATTTGATGAGGTTTCTCTTGTACAAGAACGCGTAAATGCCCATGAAGATCATTAAAAATGCCGTAACAAATTGCAGTGGTATCACTTTCTCCACCTCCTAAAGAGAGCCATTGCAAAGACAGCACTTACCAGCCCTGTGTAAACTTTCAGACCCACTGCCAAGTTCATTATTGGAAGGTAACCTGCTGAAAGAAGTGTGCCTGGTTCTCCATTGAAAATTGGACCGTTATGCCATAGGGTGTTGTAGAAGAACGCTACACCCAGACCGAGCATTCCAGCTATCAAGAAAACTAGGCCTCCTACTCCCTCAAGGGCGGAATATAAGTTCTTGTTTATCCTGGTCTTGGCTTCATTGAGTCCAAATGCTATAAGGAATAGTATTCCCGCTCCAGCAATTGTTGCTCCTCCCTGAAATCCTCCTCCGGGGGTCAGATGTCCATGAGCAACAACGTAAGCTCCAAAGATCCCAATGAGAGGTATCGTAGCCCTCGCCATTGTTTTAACTATAAGCCCCATGTCACTCCCCATTTTCCTCCCTCCATTTTCTAAGCAATGCGACTGCTCCCGCTATTGAAGTGAAAAGAACCGTGGCCTCTCCAAGGGTATCGTATCCTCTGTAATCAAAGACTATGTCAGTAACAATGTTAGTTCCACCCACTTCTTCAATGCCATGATCTATGTAGTACTGGTCTGTATAGCGATACTTTTGCCAGTCCTCCCCGCCTAAGCCAAATTTTAGGCCGTAATTTGGATGAGCAATTAAAAGCAACATTCCGAGTATGAAGAGCAAGGATAACGCTCCGACAGTTCTTCTCATGGACTCTCACGCTCCCATCTCTCGGTTTTTGAAATCCCATAAACAACTATTGCAGTAACAACACCCGCACCAACAGCTGCTTCCGCTATGGCAACATCTGGTGCATGAAGCATGTAGAATTCCAAACTAAGAAGGAGGCTCATAGCCGCAGACGCTAGGGCTGCTGAAAGTAAATCCCTTGTGGTTATCATCCAGTATGAAGAAAGCAATATTCCAATGAGGAGCCCCGCTTGAATTATCATATCAACGGTTAATGGGTTCATGCTTCTTCACCCCTCAACTTCTTCTCATAAGCATCAATAACAGCCCTTGCTGGTTTATATCCGCTCAAATGTGCAGCTTTCGCTATTGCATGAGCTCCTGTTGGGTTTGTAAGCAACAAGGCTATAAGAGCAACCAAGCTGTGCAATGCCATTTGAAGATACTTTGGATTCCCTGTTTCTTTTATTTGCCAAATTGCATGGACAATTACGGCCAAGACGGCAAATATCGTTCCAAAAGTTGTGCACTTTGTTGCGCCATGTAATCTGGTGTAAACATCGGGAAATCTATGAAGTGAAACGCTCCCGAGCAAGTTGAAAGTAATACTGATTGCCAGAAAAACGTAAATTATGCTTTTAATCACTCCAATCCCCCCTGGAGATACTTAGCAATTACCAAAGTCCCAATATAACTGAGCAAGGCATAAACTATGGCTATATCGATGTAAATTACTCTGTCATAAGCTGCTCCCAGGAGGATCATTCCAGCTACAATAAGGGTGTTTAATGTGTCAACACCAACAACCCTGTCAGGGACACTAGGTCCAAGCATGACACGAATCAGAGTTATGAACGCCCCAAGAGCAATTACTATTGCTCCGTAAAAGAACTCTGTGAAAATCATTTCCCTAACCTCCTTGCCCATTTTTCAAAAGAACCTGCAACGGGTTCAGAGCTCTTTGGTTCTTCGTCTCTTACGTATATCCAGTGGACGTAGAGGGCTTTTTCTTCTGGGCAGGCATCCACTGTCAAGGTTCCAGGAGTGAGGGTAATTGAATTGCTTAGTATTGTGTATTGGGCTTCATTTTCAAGGTCAACGGGTACTCTAACAATCCCTGGCTTTATTTTTCCGGTGATTACTCTATAAGCAACGTCAAAATTTGCCTTTACCATCCCCCAGAAGAGGGGGCCAATGGCATAAACTAGGAATCCAAGCCACTTTGCTGGGTTTAGGAATCTCTGAGCTTTTTCTCCTATGATATTCTTTGTTGAAAGCCCGACGATTGCAGCGAATATAATCCCTGCGATTACTTCTTCCGTGCTCCAGAGCATTCCTTTGGTACCTGCTGTGAGTACAAGCCAAAGCACAAACGACCATACAAATGAAACAATGAAACTCATTTTTCCCACCTCGAATCTCAATCCAAGCCTTTATTCTCACTATTTTCGCTTTTGTCGATGTATACTTCAACAATTTCTTTTAAAAGGGTTTTGTAAAAGTCTAAATTAACAATAAAGGTATAAAAAGCCTTGTTTTTAACCTAAGGTTATGTAGAAAAGCGTTTGTTCATGTCTACTTATGGACTACGTAGCATAGATTATGAACATTAAAGAACTTTTAATTGCTCAGATCACTATTATAGTGCATGCAAAAAAACGAAATGCAAACCTTTATAAACCCACAAAAGAACTAACATTAGCACTCTTCTGGGGTGCTGAAAATTTGAAAGGAGATTGTTGGAAATGTATGGAGATAGATTTGGTGGAAGAAGATTTGAAGCTCCAGTTAAGGTTGGAGAAAGGTATAAGGTTAAGATAGAGAGTATTGGACAAGGCGGAGATGGAATTGCTAGAATTAAAGGGTTTGTAGTCTTCGTTCCAAACACCAAAGTTGGGGACGAAGTGGAGATTGTAATTAACAGTGTGAAGAGAAAATTCGCCTTTGCTGAAGTTATCTGATTTAATTACTCTTAAAAATTATCTGGAGATTCAATTTGAACTTTTCTCTTAATTTTTTACCTTTGAACTACGAAAGGTTTATTTATCATACCTTAGTTAGTTTTTATAGTGACGGCAATGGAGTATTACCAAGCTATTATTATTGGTCTATTCCAGGGAATTACAGAATGGCTGCCAATAAGCAGTTCTGGTCAGACAATGCTATTTTTAATAAACCTTCTTAAGATACCCCCGGAGCAGGCCTATTCTTACTCTCTGCTCTTGCATTTAGGAACTCTTATGGCGTTGTTTTTCAAATTTAGGTATGAGTTGAGCAAGATTTTGCTTAAATTGGTTCTCTTTAGGTGGGAAGAGGAAGAGAAGTTCCTGTTCTATTCAACTCTCTTTACTGGTATAGTAGGCCTGCCTTTATATAAAACTTTCAAACTCGTCGCATCTTCATTCAACGGAGAAGCCATTAATGGGATAATAGGTATAGCCTTAATCCTTACCGGCATAATTTTAAAGAAATCTCGGGAAGCCCCACTAGAAAAGCTAGAAAAAGGGTTAAAAAGTGAAAAAGAAGAAGCTACGATATTCGATTCAATAATTGCTGGAGTAGCACAGGGAATAGCAGTAATTCCCGGGATATCAAGGTCGGGAATGACAGTAGGGAGTCTATTACTTCTGGGTGTAAAACAAGAAAAAGCCATAAGGCTCAGTTTTTTAATGGCAATTCCCGCTATTACGGGGGCACTGTTTTTAGAGCTACCTGAAGTTTCACGCACTTCGGAACCCTTAACAATTCCACTAGCTGCAGTGATAACTGCATTTGTGGTCAGCCTTCTTATGATTGAAGTCATGCTTAGACTTGCCAAGCGGCTTGACTTTTCCAAGTTCTGCATTTTCTTCGGGTTCATAGCTTTGATAGCATCTCTATTGGGGGTGTTGATATGAAGGGTGTAGTACTCGCAGCGGGAAAAGGTGAAAGATTAAGACCTCTTACAGACGATAGGCCAAAGGTTATGCTCAAAGTCGCAAACAGAGCGATAATAGATTACGTCTTCGAAAACATATATCCTTTTGTCGATGAATTTATAGTGATCGTGAGGTACCAAAAGGAAAAGCTTATGGAATATTTAGGAGATGAATACGGGGGAAAACCAATAACCTATGTGGAGCAGGTAAAAGGAGAAGGAACTGCAAGGGCCATTTATTCCGCAATTGAATACATCGAAAATGAGGAGTTTTTGGCGGTTAACGGAGACATATACTTTGAGAGAGAGGGCATAAAGACTCTTTTACAGTCCTTCAGAAAAAATAATGCTGATGCCGCATTGCTCGTAAAGAGGTTTGAGGATTTAACTCATTTCGGAATGGTAGAGGTAGAGGGTGAGCTCGTAAAGAACATTAGAGAAAAGCCCGGGGCTGTTTCCGGATATGCAAACCTGGGAATTTACCTCTTCAAGCCAGAAGTTTTCGGGTTCATAGAAAAAACTCCAAAGAGCCAGCGCGGAGAATATGAGATAACAGACACAATAAACCTCATGATAAAAGAAGGCAAGAAAGTAGCCTATGCAGTTTATGAGGGTTACTGGAACGATATGGGAAGGCCATGGAACCTCTTAGAGCTAAACGAGTACATTCTCAAAAACCATCTCCAGCACAGCATAAAAGGAATTGTAGAAGAAGGGGCCACTATTCTTCCTCCTGTAGAAATTGAAGAGGGAACAGTTGTTAGAAGTGGAGCCTACATCATAGGACCCGTAAAAATCGGGAAAAACTCCAAAATAGGGCCCAATTGCTTTATAAGGCCCTATACGAGCATTGGAGATAGGTGCCACATTGGAAATGCAGTTGAAATCAAAAACTCGATAATAATGGATCACAGCAACGCTCCTCATTTAAATTATGTAGGGGATTCGATTGTGGGAGAAAACACCAACCTAGGGGCTGGAACAATAACGGCTAACTTAAGACACGACAACAAAACTATAAAGGTGGAAATAAAAGGCAAATTTGAGGATAGCGGAAGAAGGAAACTGGGAGCGATAATAGGGCACAACGTAAAAACAGGGATCAACGTAACGATATATCCGGGAAGAAAAATAGGAAGCAACTCTCTTATCGGTCCGGGCGTAATAGTTGATAAAAACATCCCCTCCAATGTATTGGTTGTGGCCAAACAGGAAAAAGAGATTATTGAAAGGTGAGAGGGAATGGATTTCATTCCCTATCTTAATTTCCTATCGAGATGGTTGTTGTTTTTAGCAGTTGCATACAAAACCGTTAAGACCAAGGAGAAAAGATGGGCTTTAATAGCTACAGCTCTTTTTATAAACGCTCTGGATGTAGAAAGCTACATTTTAACTCCTCTTGGCATTTCCATCAAACCAGAAGCCTACGATATTGCCTGTAGTATTCCCAACTTTCTCATAGCTGGCCTGCTAACTTGGGGTGGAATTCAGCTAAGAAAAGAAAGGAGCGAGTTTAGGGATGTTGTAGCTTTAGGAATATTCGCCACTGCAACCTATATCTGGATCTTTCTTCTGGCAACGGAGTTTTTTGATAGGTTTGAACACTCATTTACAATCAAGTCATTATTTCCTATCCTTGCCTTTGGGGCTTCTTTGATATACGTTGGGTACGTATTGAGGAACTATGCGGTTTCCAAGAATACACTCGAGGAGCTCTTTCCGTGGGGGCTTATTCTTTTAGGGACAATAAACCTAACATACCCGTTTATAAGAAACGTTGAGTCAATAGCCCCAACAGCATTTTTATTAGCGGCAGTTTTTCGATTAATGGCTGCAGTTGGAGCTTTGAAGTTTGCAATATATCCCTCCAAAATGGCAGTATTCGAAAAGCCAAAACAGCAAAAGCCTCCAGAAGTTAAGGGCGCATTTATCTTTAAAAGCAAAGAAGACCTGGAAAAACTAATCCCCAATTTCTTTGACCAAGATGTTATCATAATAACAAGAAATCCACCAAAAGAAAAAGTTCCCGAAAATACTTTAGTTTACTGGCTCACAAGAATAGAAGAAAGCAGCAGAAGCGGAGATGGAAGAGTCTATCCTATATCACCAACGAAAATAGACATCCTGATTCATCTCATAACTAAGAACCTTGAAAGCGGATACAATGCGGTTTACATAGATGGATTCGAGTACCTAATGATAGAAAATGGATTTGAGAATGCCGTTAAGTTCCTATTTGATTTGAAGGACAGAGTTGTAAGCAAGGGAAAGGTTATAGCTCTAATAATAGACCCGAGAACCCTAACCGAGAAGCAGATGGCACTCCTAGAAAGAGAATTCAGCAGCAGAATATAAAAAGAAAACTCAGAAGCCAAGATACTCTATAAACCTCCTAGTGTGCTTTGTTTCTCTCTTGAGTTCTGCTTCCTGGAGTATCTGCCTCTCTATTGCCCTAAGGGCATCGTGAACTGCCTGTATAGCTCCCCAAGTCTCTCCAGTAGCTACCCACTGGCCTTTGTCTGTTACGATTCTCATTCTTGCTTGGTAGAGGTGGACTCCACGAAGCTTCTCTGGGAATCTCCTGATTCTCAAATATATTATTCCCTCGTTCCCCAAGAGCTCTTCATAACCTTCCACGAATCTCTTTATGTCGGATATTATCCTCTCTCTTGTGAAGTCACTGAGGTAATGAGCATCTCCACCTAGCTGCAGGTAGAACCTTGCTTTCTGCTCCACCATTCTTGAGATTGGGAGCAGGAGATCCTTGACCGTGAGCACTCCTCTAACTATGTTTTTATCATCAACTACAACAAGGCCATCGATGTTGTGCTCCTTCATTAATTCCACAGCTTCTCTAACGCTTGCTTCAGGCTTTATTGTTATTACTCCTCTAAGCATGACCTCTCTGAGCTGGGTTGAGAACGGCGAGATTTTTTCTCCAGCTACTTCTCCAAATTGTGCTTTAAACCTTGGCTTTATAAATCTGATAATCAGGTCATGCAGTGTTACCAGACCCTCAAGTTTTCCTTCTTCGTTTACAACCGGAATTCTCGAGATAGCATGGTCTCTCATTGTTGCGAGGGCTTTAGCCACTGTATCGGAGGGTTTGAGGGTGATTACATCACTGCTCATAAACTCTTTTACAGGTCTTTTTCCAAATTCTTCTTTGGCAACTCTTTCAAGCAAAGCAATATCACTTATTACACCAATAATGTTGCTTTTATCCTCCCCGACCGGAAGTGAGCGTAAGTCAGTTTCTATCATAAGTTTACCAGCCATGCTCAGGTCTTCATCGGGCTTTACAACAGGTGCGGGCTTATATACATCCCTAACCTTAGCCTTTGTCGGATCCCATTTCAAATGAGAGCGAATTATCAAATCTTGGGTCAATACACCCTTGTATACATTTCCATCAAAAACAACAATTAAATCCGGATCTTCTTTTTCAAAAATTCCAATCGCCTCAGAAAGGGGGGCGTTTATGTCAATTTTTGCAAATTTTTCTGTCATAACCTCTTGTACAGAAATCCCGACCATTCTTAACACCTCCTTCAATTTTATATTTGTTTTCATTCCATTTAAACCTTTCCTAGAGAATATTTATTTACATTAGGTTAATAAAGTTTTCGATACCTTAATGGTTCAAATTCACCTCAAATGGATACTTCCTCTTAAGAACTAAGTACAGAGCAAATAATCCACCGAGTGCGTTCATGATAGTGTCTCGGATTTTGTTTTCGATACTCTCATAGATAAAAGATATTTCACTTTCACTAAGCTTTTCCATAACTTCCCAGCCCAGACTTAAAATGAAAAGAGCCAAAAAAGAATAAAGAACCAATTTTCTTTTTGTTAACCTTAAATACCCTTCATCTGATAAATTAAGGAGAACTTCAGCAATTATAGCCCAAACAGCCATTCCTCCAAGGAAGTGGCTTATCATGTCCGCGTTTCCCCACTCTTTGTGGAATAGGTCAACTGTAGTGAAGGGAACGTTTACAAGAGAAACATGAACCGCTATAAAAATTCCCAAGAGTACCATCGTCTTTTTGTTGTAGATTGGAGCCAAAAATGGTCTTAATTTAGGATTAGGATTTGAGAAATATCTATCAACCACATCCGGGA
Organism: Thermococcus sp. PK; assembly: GCF_000430485.1. Classification (NCBI taxonomy): domain Archaea; kingdom Methanobacteriati; phylum Methanobacteriota; class Thermococci; order Thermococcales; family Thermococcaceae; genus Thermococcus; species Thermococcus sp. PK. The sequence continues at coordinate 45,206 of NZ_KE387151.1, read as the reverse complement.
TGTAAAGGCCAATTAAGGCCACAAGAGTCCGGTATATGTGATCCACCCTTTGATAGATGAGAGCAGTTATAAATCCTAGGAAAACAATGAATCTGCTTATATTGAGAGCTGTTTTTGGCTCTATATGAATCACCAAAATAGCAATACGAGGATATTCCCTTTAAAAGTTTCTGAAAAATAAAAAAAGAAATCAACTGATAGCAGCTTGAACAGCCAAATCTGCCCTAACTATTCCATAGCCATAGTCTGCATCCCAACCCGAGCTTCCAAGGTCATCAGCTGTTACGTGTAGAATCCCCCTAACAGTACTCGTGGTAAGATCGCCAAATGTTCCAACTGGAAGGACATACCCATATTTGTTGTAGTACGCCGCCTGGATTAATGCCACTACTCCACTAACGTGAGGTGTTGCCATTGAAGTGCCGCTAAGTGTTTCATAGGTATCGTCCGGATACGTGCTTAGTATATCAACGCCAGGAGCACTAACTTCTACTCCCCTGTTGCTCCACCAAGGTACTTGGTCATCGCTATCTGTTGCACCAACGGCTATAACCTCTGGATAAGCTGCAGGGTAACTTGGACTTGATGCCCCATCATTACCACTTGCCGCTACGATGACAACTCCGTAATTGTATGCCTCTATTATTGCATCATGGAAGGCTTGAACATCGCTTGAACCTCCAAGGCTCATGCTTATGACTTCAGCTGCATCATCGTCCGGATCTCCCACTATTACACCATCATTATCGGAGTCAAGCACTCCATCAGGGCCAAGCAATGCCTGCTCTATTCCAAGGATTATGTCGCTATAAGATCCTCTACCACTTGCATCAAGAACCCTAACAGCATAAATCTCCACAGCTGAAGCGACTCCCACTACTCCAATGTCATTATTGAGTGCCGCTACAGTTCCCGCAACATGAGTCCCATGGCCATTCTGGTCTTTGTAATCTTTGGGATTTGTAGACACTTTGCCTCTAAGTACGCTTACACCCCACGCGAGATTTGCCGCTAAATCTGGATGGTCATAATCAATTCCCGTATCGAGGATTGCAACCTCAATTACTCCACCACTTGAACCATCAGTTATGCTCCATGCATCCGGGGCTTTAATCCTTTCAATTCCCCATGGAATCGTTTGAGCTGGTTGTGAAGGCTTTGGCTTGCCTGTTCCCGGTGGTTTGCCTTTTAATATATGGGCCTCCGCATCGTATTCTACTCTAACAACACCCTTAGCATTCTTTAATCTCTCAATTGCTCGTGGAGGAAGCTCCGCTATAACAATTGGAAATACCTTTCCTCTTGCAACAACGTTGCCTCCAAGTGCAAAGACGGAGTTTTCGTTAAAGTCCTTGTCTATTGTTATTATCACTCGAGCTTTCTCAGCAGGCGCTGCCCCTACTATCCCTGCTGTAGCTCCAAGTACAACAAAGACCAACAGCAGAGAAAAAACTTTGTTAAATTCCATATCTTTTCACCTCATATTTGGAAACTTTTTTGTTTCCTTATAATCTATTTTGGCCTCCAAACTATTTAACACTTTAGGTGTTTTATTTGAACTAATTACAGCAACCTCTAGTTGGAAAAGGAAGGTTTTAAAAAAGCTTTTATTTGGTGTTACGATATTGTCAGGATAACTGGGGCATCACCTCCTGAAGCCATTCAATAACATCACCCGGAGGCCTATCAAACCTAGAATGAATTCTGACAAAATTATACCAGAAGGCAAACAGAAAAACAAACCTATGAACTCTCCTCCAGTCCTCACTCCTGAAATTATTCCAAAAACGCTTTGTCCTCTCCTTCAACGTCCTAAACCAGCGCTCAACACTGTTCCTCGGCCCGAAAGTCACATGCAGATAACCCAACCCCAAACTCTTAAACACTGACTTATACCAGCTCGCCCTGTCAACCAGAAAAACAGGCTGCCCTTCACATGACTTTAAAACAGCCAGGATGAAATCCCTGGCAACCCACCAGTTTCTAACAGTCGTAATCCAGACTGCTAAAACTTCCTTGCTCTCAACGTCAATTGCAGCCCAGAGGAATCTTCTCTTCCCGTTGATTTTTATTACTGTTTCGTCAACTGCGATGAAGTTCCGCTGTTTTTTGACTGCGAGGATTTTTGGCTGGTAGACTGCTTCTGCTATTTTTTGAATGGCTTCCCAGACGGTTGTGTGGCTGATTCCGAGGATTCTGGCGGTTTGCCTGTAGCTTAAGCCGTTTAGGTACAGGGTTATTGCCCTGATTTTCTTTTCTGGTGGGATTTTGTTTCGGCGAAAAGGTTTTAAGGCTGAAATTAATCGGTTGATAATGGTTTCGGCTTGCATGTTCCCCCCTTTCTTTTTCTGTGGTAGTGTCTGGGATTTAAACCTGACGCCCCACTGCTTATCCTGACAGTATCTGGTGTTACCTTACTAAGACATAGTGCTACTAGATAATCAGAGGAGGTGAGCTATGTGCACATCCCCGATGGGCTGCTGAGTCTTCCGGTGATAGTGGTAACATATGCAGTGACAATTGGGATCCTTGCGTATTCATTAAGGAAGTTAAAGGACTTTCCAGAAGAGAAAATCCCTCTTTTGGGGCTGTTTGCGGCTGGCATCTTTGCTGCTCAGATGGTAAACTTCCCAATTATAGGGGGAGTAAGCGGACATTTACTTGGAGCCGTGCTGGTGGCAGTGCTCTTGGGCCCATATGCAGCAGTGCTTGTAATGACCGCAGTACTATTGATCCAAACCCTTCTCTTCGGAGACGGTGGAATAACTGCCATAGGGGCAAACATACTAAACATGGGGATAGTTGGGGCTTTTGTTGGATACTGGATATACTCCAAGCTCAAGAACTTTAATGAAGCATTTGGAATAGCCTTTGCCTCTTGGTCAGCGGTGGTTTTAGGGGCCTTCTTAGCTTCGGTGGAGATAGGCATAAGTCACAGCTTGCCTTTTGGAAAAGTATTAGGCCTGATGGTCGGTTACCATGCAGTGATAGGGATTGGAGAAGCGTTAATAACTCTCTTTGTGGTGAACGCTCTCAAGTCTAAACTCCCCGAGATAGGGGGTGTTCCAGCATGAGAAACATCGTAAAAGGATTGCTCATAATCCTTATCCTGCTCGCAATTGCCTTGCCATTTGCATCTGAAAACCCAGATGGACTTGAAGCAACAATGGAAAAAGTACATCTGGAGGAATCTCCAGTTTACAGCGCTCCTCTCGACTACGGCGAAACGTGGGGACAAAGTCTTATAATGGGAGCAATTGGGATAACACTTGTCTTTGGAATAGCTTACGGACTTGGAAAACTGATAAAAGGTGTCTGACTTGTACCTCATTTTTATTTTTATTTACGCACTGCTGATCGTTACAAGAACAAGCTTAGTTGAGCTGTTTTATTTTCTCCCAGTGCTGATGGCTTTGATATTATTACTCAAACCAAAAAGAGCGCTTTTTAAACATTTGGGATTTCTTTTGGGCTTTGAGGGGCTACTCTTTATTCTGGCATTGTTTACACCAGGAAAGCCCGTAGTAACGACTCCCCTTGGAGTAATAACCTACGAAGGCATTCAAAGATTCTCTCTTCTACTTGGAAAGGCCTTTCTCTCATCTTCTGCTGTTGTTGTAGTCTCAAATTCTTTGGGATTCCCTTACATATTAGCCGAGATGGAAACTCTTCGTTTTCCGCGAATACTGGTACTAACTCTTGCATTCACCTATCGATATCTTGAACTTTTTGAAGAAGAGACCCTTAGGATGAAAAGGGCACTTGATTCTAGAGCATTTAACATTGGGAAAATAGAGTACTACAAAAAGCTAGGAATGCTTATAGGCGAGATATTTGCCAGAGCATACATGAGAAGTGTGAGGATACACTGGGCAATGCTTTCGAGAGGCTTTGGAGAATTTCCCAAAGTAGTGGAAGAAAAAAGAGGTGAACCCATAGTTCTAACTCTAATCGCATTGGGGGTGGCGTTGCTTTGATAGAACTCGTGAACGTCCATTTCTCGTATAACAACCGAGAAGTGCTGAGGGGCATTTCACTTAAAATAAACGACGGGGAGGTATTTGGAATTCTGGGCCCAAATGGAGCAGGGAAATCAACCCTTATAATGCATTTAAACGGCATATTGAAACCCAAAATGGGCAAAGTTATTGTAAACGGGATAGAAGTCAATAAAAATCCAAAAGAAGTTAGAAAAATAGTTGGAATAGTGTTTCAAGACCCAAACGACCAGCTATTTTCCCCCAAGGTATTTGACGATGTTGCTTTCGGCCCTTACAATCTTGGTTTGCGGGGAAGAGAATTAGAAGAAAGGGTTGAAAAAGCCCTAAGGCTTGTTGGTATGGAGGGATATAAAAACAGAGAAACAAAAGAACTTAGCTTTGGAGAGAAAAAGAGGGTAGCAATAGCGACAGTACTTGCAATGGAACCTGAGATTTTAGTGTTTGATGAACCCTTCGCTAACCTTGATTTCCGGGGAAAGAAAATGTTGAGGGAGTTAATTGAGAAATTCAGAGGAGAAAAAACTATAATCTTATCCTCTCACGAAGCTGAGTATCTTACACTCTGTGACAGGATAGCCCTTTTAGATGGAGGCAAAGTTATAAAAGTTGGAAGTCCAGAGGAGATTTTAGGAAACGCAGATCTTCTCAGAGAGCATAATTTAGATGTTCCTCCCCTGGTAGATTTATTCTCAAGTCTTGGACTGGAAATACCCAAGAGCATAGAAGAAGCAAAAAGAAAGCTCAAAAAGGTTCTAATATGAATTCGCTCGTCGCTTTTTATTTTCTCCAAAATCCTTATAATGTATCACTGCGAATGAGTAACAAAGTTGCATAAGCTTGTGGGGTGATATCATGGAAACTGTTGTTAATCAGATAAAATCAAAACTCCCAGAAAATTTGGAAGGTCTTTTGGATCTAGCCTATAACTACTGGTGGAGCTGGAATAGGAGAGCCACAAAACTCTGGGAAAAAATAGATCCCGAACACTGGTGGGAATATAAAAATCCAGTCAAGCTTCTCCTCGATACTCCGGAAGAGAGATTAAAGGAGCTTTCGAAAGATGATGATTTTATAAACCTCTATGAACTCGTAATTGATCAGTTCAGGCATTACATGAATCCAGAAAGCACGTGGTTTTCAACCAATTATCCAAAATGGAAGGAACCCGTAATATATCTGTGTATGGAGTACGGGATAAGCAAGAGCCTCCCCATTTATTCCGGTGGACTTGGAATACTTGCTGGCGACCACATAAAAACAGCAAGCGATTTGGGAATACCACTTATAGCTATCGGTCTTCTTTACAAGCACGGATACTTTAAACAGGAAATCGATAAAGACGGAAAACAAATAGAGGTGTTTCCAGAGTACAACCCAGAGGAGATGCCAATTAAGCCCCTAACCACGGAGAAAGGAGAGCCACTCCTCATAGAAGTGCCAATAGAGGATAGAATAGTGTATGCAAGAGCCTTTGAAGTCAATGTCGGTAGGGTAAAGTTGTATCTTCTCGATACCGATGTTCCTCAAAACTCTCCGGATGATAGGACCATCTGTGACTACCTCTACAACGCTGAGATAGACAAGAGAATAAAACAGGAGATACTCTTAGGCATTGGTGGAATGAGGCTTTTAAGAATGCTGGGAATTGATCCAGCTGTTATCCACCTTAATGAAGGACATCCAGCGTTTGCAAACTTCCAAAGAATAGCATGGTATATGGAGGAAGGTCTAAACTTTTTGGAAGCTTTAACTGTCGTAAGGGGCACAACGATCTTTACAACTCACACTCCCGTGCCAGCTGGACACGATAAATTCCCAATAGCAGAGGTTGAGAAGAGGCTTGCCAAATTCCTTGAGGACCTTCCAAAGGAGGAATTCCTTAACTTGGGCAGGGAAGGAGACCAGTTCAACATGACCCTCCTCTCAATAAGAACCTCAAGTTATGTAAACGCCGTAAGTAAGCTCCATTCAAAGGTAACCAAAGAGATGTGGATGCACCTCTGGAATGGGGTTCCACCGGATGAGATTCCGGTTGAAGGTATCACAAACGGTGTCCACACAAAAACGTGGCTCCACAACGAGATAAAGAAGCTCGTCGATAGGTATATTGGAAGAGTCTGGAGAGACTATGCGGAGCTTGAAGGACTCTGGTACGGAGTGGAGAGAATTCCGGATGAAGAGCTCTGGGAAGCCCATTTAAAGGCGAAAAGAGAGTTTATAGAGCTAATCAAAAGGAAGATAAAAAAGAGGAACGAACGCCTTGGAATCGACGAACCCCTGCCCGAAATAGACGAGAACGCCTTGATAATAGGCTTTGCAAGGCGTTTTGCAACCTACAAGCGTGCAACACTCATTTTGACTGACTTGGAAAGGCTCAAGAAAATAGTAAATAATCCAGAAAGGCCTGTGTACATAATCTTTGGAGGAAAAGCCCACCCGAGGGATGAAGCAGGCAAGGAGTTCCTCAGGAGGGTCTATGAAGTATCCCAGATGCCCGAATTTAAGAACAAAATCATAGTGTTTGAGAACTACGACATGGGCTCAGCAAGGGCTATGGTAGCAGGAGTAGACGTGTGGCTCAACAATCCAAGAAGGCCACTTGAAGCAAGCGGAACCAGTGGAATGAAAGCCGGTTTAAACGGTGTTTTGAATTTGAGCGTCTATGATGGATGGTGGGTCGAAGGTTACAACGGCAAAAACGGATGGGTCATAGGAGATGAAAGCCTCGAACCAGAAACTGAGCAAGACGACATTAGGGACGCACAGAGCCTTTATGACCTCCTTGAAAATGAGGTAATCCCCACATACTACGAGAACAAACCAAAATGGATCTACATGATGAAAGAGAGCATAAAGAGCATTGCGCCAAGGTTCAGCACACACAGAATGCTAAAAGAATACGTCGATAAGTTCTACTCAAAAGCCCTCACAAATGCCGCTATTCTAAGGAGAGACAACTTCAAAGCTACAAAAGAGATTGCATCGTGGAAAGCGAAGGTTCTCAGCTCTTGGGATAAAGTGGAGATAGAGCGCATTACAACTCACGACGCTACGGGTGTTGAGGTTATAGTAAACCTCGATGGCTTAAATCCAGAGGATGTAAAGGTTGAAATTTATTACGGAATCAAAGCAGAAGGATACGCAATAGAAAAGCCCTACGTCATAGAACTTAGACATCCCCAAAATCTCGGAGGTAGCAGGTGGCTCTATCGCTATGAAGGAAACGCACTCAAAAATCTCGGCCATCCCTGCTGGCACTATGCCGTTAGAGTTTATCCGTACCATGACAAGCTTCCTCACAAGTTCCTGCTCGGTCTTATTAAATGGAAGGGATTTTTTGAGCTCTGACTTTTTATTTTAATTTTGGAAAACGTTATAAAGCAAAGGGCTCCTACTTAAGGAGGGTTACCATGAGGATAGTATTCGACATTGGAGGCTCTGTTCTAGTTCCCGACAAGCCTGATGTTGAATTTATAGAGGAGATTGCCTATCAGCTGACAAAAATCAGCGAAGATCACGAGGTAGCAGTCGTCGTCGGAGGAGGAAAAATAGCAAGAGAATACATCAACGCGGCGAGAGCTTTTACGCAAAATGAAACCTTCAAAGACTACATTGGGATACACATCACGAGGGCCAACGCAATGCTCTTAATAGCGGCACTCAGAGAAAAAGCGTACCCGTTTGTGGTGAGCGATTTTAGAAAAGCGTGGGAAGTAATGCAACTCAAAAAGATACCCATAATGGGTGGGACGCATCCTGGACATACAACAGACGCCGTTGCCGCTCTCTTAGCCGAGTATCTCCAAGCAGATTTGCTGGTGGTTATAACAAACGTTGATGGCGTTTACGATAGCGACCCTAAAAAGAATCCAAACGCAAAGAAGCTGGAGAGGATTTCAACTGAACAGCTTGTTGAAATAGCCATGCAGAGCGAGAGCAAAGCGGGTGGAAGTGGCGTTGTTGACGCTTTAGCTGCCAAATTTATCCAGAGGGGCAAAATAAGAACTCTCGTCATAGGCAAAGAGGACGCAAGAAATCTTTTCGATGTAATAAAGGGCAAGCACAGTGGTACTTTAGTTGAACCTTAATTCACAATTTTTTTATATTCTCCAGCTTTTCTGTATATGGTGAAAGTTATGAGGATAGTAGTTATTGGTTCCGGAACAGCAGGAAGTAATTTTGCCCTCTTTGCAAGGAAGCTTGATAGAAAAGCGGAAATCATCGTGATAGGAAAAGAAAAAACAATGCAGTATTCTCCCTGTGCACTGCCCTTTGTTCTAAGCGGAAAGATACCCAAGCTGGAAAATATCATAGTATTTCCGAACGATTTCTACGAAAAGCAAAAAATCCAGATGATGCTGGAAACCGAAGCAAAAGAAATAGACCGGGAAAGGAAGGTCGTGGTTACGGACAAAGGTGAAGTTCCGTATGATAAGCTTATCATCGCCACAGGCTCCAAGGCGTTTGTCCCCCCAATAAAGGGCGTGGAAAGTGAAGGAGTTTTCACTCTAAAAACCTTAGAAGATGTAAAGAAAATCCAAGCATACATAGAGAAGAGAAACCCAAAAAAAGCCATTATAATTGGAGCTGGCCTGATAGGACTTGAAGGGGCGGTAGCGTTTAGGGAGCTTGGAATGGAAGTTGTTGTTGTCGAGTTGCTCGACCATTTACTCCCAACGATGCTGGACAAGGATACTGCTTCAATAGTCCAGTCTCACCTTGAGGAAAAGGGGATAGAGTTCAAATTCGGCGTCGCGGTAAGTGAGATTCTCGGAAACCCCGTCACAGCTGTCAAGGTTGGGGAAGAGAAAATCGAGGCAGACCTTGTTCTTATAGCAACAGGTGTAAGGGCTAACGTCGAGCTAGCTCAAAGAGCTGGATTGGAAGTCAATAGGGGCATTGTTGTCGACGAGTACCTAAGGACAAGCGATCCCGATATCTACGCTATTGGAGACTGTGCTGAGGTCTTCGATGCGGTTACAGGAAAAAGAACGCTAAGCCAACTCGGCACTACGGCAGTAAGAATGGCAAAGGTAGCGGCGGAAAATGTCTTTGGAAAAGGCGTAAAATTCAGACCCGTTTTCAATACAGCCATAACCGAACTCTTTGACCTTGAAATCGGAACGTTTGGGATAACAGAAGAGAGGGCAAAGAAAGAAGGAGTTGACGTCGTTGTGGGCAAATTCAAGGGTTCAACAAGACCAGAATACTACCCGGGAGGAAAGCCAATAACAGTGAAGCTTATCTTTAGAAGGGAAGACAGAAAATTAGTGGGAGCACAGATAGTCGGTGGAGAGAGAGTGTGGGGTAGAATAATGGCCCTGAGTTTTGCCGCTCAAAAGGGAGCAACTGTAGAAGATATAGCCTACGGAGAAACTGCCTACGCTCCTCCAATAAGCCCCACGATAGACCCGATTACAGTTGCGGCTGAGATGGCATTGAGAAAGTTTAAATGACCCTCTCTCTATTTCTTTATGATGAAAAAAGAAGAGTTCTTGAAGAGCAGAGAAAGGACTAAGATTAGCAAACTGATGAGTTACATCCTAAGGCACGCTCCCTGGGAATTTGACGTTGAAGTAGATGAGGAAGGCTTCGCCAGTATTGAGGAGGTGGTTAGGGCTGTTAAAAAATCCTACCCGTGGGTTAAGAAAGAGCAAATTCTCTGGATTGTTGAGAACGATCCAAAAGGCAGATTTGAGATTAGAGGAAACGAAATAAGAGCCCGATACGGACACAGTTTCGACGTCTCTCTGAATCATGAGGAAGACGTCGATGTGAGAATCCTTTATCATGGAACTCCCAGGAGAAATCTCAAAAACATATTGAGAGAGGGCATAAAATCAATGAAAAGAAAGTTTGTCCACCTAACAACAAGCAAGGAAGAAGCATACGAAACAGGGCGCAGATATGGAAGGGATGTTGTGATTATTTTTGTAGATGCCGAATGCCTGAGAAAGAAGGGATACAAAATCTATAAAGCCGGAAAGAATGTCCGTATAGTTAAATTTGTGCCTCCAGAGTGCATAATTTTCTATGAACAACCAAAAACCCTTATTCAACTTCGGCTTTTTTGACATAATGACAAACAAAACTGGAAAATATTTTTATAGGGGAAAAACATTCAAATGCGTTGATGCCCTATGACGTTCAGGAGTGAGTGTTTTTGGGAGTATAGTTGGTGAACCTCTTCTATTGTTAATTCAAGGTAGGGATTGTTTTTGGCGCTGATCCAATAAAACCTTTTGGAGGTGGTAGTTTGTGGCAAGAGAAACTTGGGGAAGTAGAGTAGGGTTTGTTGCAGCTGCAGTAGGAAGTGCAGTAGGGCTAGGAAACATCTGGATGTTCCCAATGAGAGCAGGTCTCTACGGCGGAGCGGCATTCCTGCTTCCATACTTAGTGTTGCTTTTTGCAGTGGGAGTAGTTGGCCTCACAGTGGAGTGGACTCTGGGAAGGGCAACTAAGGGAGGCCCCATAGAGGCATTTGCCAAAACACTGCCGGGAGGAAAGTACCTTGGAATAATTGTAAACGCAATAATGGTCATGATATTTGCCTTCTATTCCCTGGTGCTTGGATGGATACTTAGATATTTCATAGCCTCTCTAACCGGGGAACTAACGGGAGTTAATCCAGGGGCTTTTTTTGACGGCTTAGCCTTTAGTAAAGAGGCTATTTTATGGCAGTTCACCATGATAGCAATAACAGTGATTATAGTGGCCATGGGGGTTCAAAAGGGAATTGAAAGAGCAAACAAGGTCATGATGCCTGCTCTGTTTGTGCTCCTGGTGATATTAACGATAAGGAGCGTTACATTACCAAATGCGTATGAAGGTTTGAAGTTCTACCTTCTTCCAGACTGGAGCAAAGTGATGAGTGGAAAAACTTGGATGATAGCCCTGTCGCAGATGTTCTTTTCCCTAAGCGTCTTAGGGACTACAATGGTAGTTTACGGAAGTTATCTAAAAGAGGAAGATGACATCCCATTATCGGCAATAGCAACGGCATTTGGGGATACAGCGGTAGCCGTTACAGCTGGATTTCTAGTATTTCCTGCGGTTTTTTCGTTTGGTCTTGAGCCTACAGCCGGTCCAGGGTTAGTTTTCGTAACGCTACCAATGGTATTCCAGAAAATGCCTGGAGGAATGTTTTTTGGCGCATTGTTCTTCCTCCTGCTGATATTCGCCGGGCTTTCTTCAACTGTCTCAATGCTCGAAGTTTATGTAGACTCAGCCATTACAAAGCTCAATATGAGCAGAAGAAATGCCTCAATCCTCTTAGGCCTCTTAACTTTCCTGGTAGGTGCACCTTCAGCAATTAATCCATCATACTTTGACTGGCTGATCAACATCTCAACGGTTTACATAGGGCCATTGGGAGCTTTAATAGCAGCATTAGCCTTGATAAAGCTTGGAGTGGATAAGGCGTATGAGGAACTTAAAAAAGGAGCCCTAATAGACGTGCCAGAACTCTGGAAGCCCTGGGTAAAGTTCCTATACCCAATAGTGATAGCTGTAATATACATTTCACAATTCCTGCTGGGGTGATTCAAATGGATGCAGTGTACATAATAGCCCTGTTTGTAGTGCTCATAGTCTATGGGCCTTTGATATGGGCTCTTTACAAACTTTCAAAGGCCTCAACCCCTTAATTTTTATTTTTGGTGATATTGATGCTTCCAAAGGACATTGAAGAGATAGGTAAAGACTATGGGAAAAGCCTGCCAAAAGGGGAATACTTGGACTGTGCCCTTGCGTACAACCCATTTGGGTGCTCTAGCAGGGTGATTGAGGAGATTAAAAACATCCGCTCTCAAGCTGTTTATCTCTACCCAAGGGAAGAGGAAAAGCTCAAAGAGGCTATAAAAGCGTATTGGGGTGTAAAAAGCGAACAAATTTTCTTAGGGACAGGTTCCATGGGATGTCTTCAGAAGATCAACAAGCTCCTCTCCCCGGGTTCAGTCGTCCTTGGCTATGCTCCGCAGTTTCTTCCATATATCAACGACGCTCGATTAAACGGGGCAGTTTACGAGTATGTCCCCCTTGGAAAAGAAAACGACTTTACAATAGACGTTGGGGAGATAATAGAGAAGATAACAGAAAAGACCTCCTTTATTTATATCGACAATCCACATAACCCCACAGGGCAGGTCTTAAAGCTAAAACAAATTGAGGAAATTGCAGAAGTGGCAGAGAAAAAAGGTGCAATCTTGATAGTAGACGAAGCTTTCGGAGAGTTCATGAGCAAGAAAAATTCAGCAATAAACCTTGAGTTTCCAAACATCCTCGTTACAAGGTCTTTCTCTAAAGGATTTGGACTGGCTGGTCTGAGGATTGGATATTGCATTGTTAAAGGTGATGAAATGAAAAAGGCAATTTCCAAAGTTGACTTTCCTTTTTCGGTAACAACGATTTCACTTGTTGCCGCTTTAAAGGCCCTAGAGGATCAAGATTTTCTAAGAAAAACGGTAGAGCAGACAAGAAAAAACAAGGAGAAACTCATAAAGGTATTGGGCAAAAGCTTTCACATCGCAAGAACTGACAAATCAACAGTAATATTCCTTTGTGGTGGAAACGGCAACACTTACCAATATTTCCTCAGCAAGGGGATTTTAACAGTACCAGGTGAGGAATTCATGAACCTTGACAACAGCTATGTTCGAATAAGGATTCCCAAAAGTGCAGAAGAATTTATAAAGAAAATCAACGCCGCTTGAGCTTTATAACTGCTTCCACGTGGGGAGTATGTGGGAACATATCAACTAAAATGGCATCCTCTACCTTGTAAATCTCCTTCAAGTGGGAATAATCTTTGCTAAATGCTTGTGGGTTGCATGAGACATAAACGATGTTTTCCGGTTTCTCTCTTTTTAGGGTTTTTACACCATCTTTCAAACCTTTTCGTGGAGGATCGACAATAACTGTATCGTAATCCCCTATCGGGAAAGATTCGGCATCTCCTACCAAAAAAGTTGCTTCCACACCGTTTATTTCAGCGTTTTTATTTGCCATTTCAACTGCAAAGGGGTTTATTTCAACTCCCTTAACTTTAATTCCTTCCTTTGCTAAAAACACTCCAAAGGTTCCCACACCAGAATAAAGGTCAAGAACTTTCTCTCCTTCAACAAAATTTAAAACAGCCCTCAAAAGGATGGGAAGGGCATAGGAATTTGTCTGGAAAAAGCTGTTTGGATGTATCAAGTAAATAGTTCCCTCAATTTTCTCCTTTATAAACGGAGACCCACTTACAAGTTTTGGTATGCCTTTAGGGTCGTCTTTAGGATCTTCTTTAAAGCTCCAATAAATGGAATCTCCAAAGTCAAAATAATCAGGGAAGCTTTGTGGGGCTTTTTCAAGGTGTGCAATTAGGTTCACCATAGTTTCCCCGGTAAACTTTCCCTCTCTAACGGAAAGGTAGTGAACATCGCCGCTTTTCTTTTTTGGATCCCATGGAGAAAGTTTTTCTTCAATCATGAAATGCTTCAAAGCACTTATGAACTCCGGAGTGCGGTTTGAAAAAACTGGGCACTGATTGATACTCACAATATGCTGGGAATCCCTCCGTTTGAATCCAGCGCCCTTTGTCGAGACAATAAAGTTGCTTACGTTCCTAAAGCCCCAGAGTTTCGGGGAACCCTTTATTGGAGCTTCGACTCCAGTTGTTTCCTCAAATATTTTCATTTTAAGGTTTAGCTGTTCTTTGTACTTTACGTGCTGCCAAAAACAGCCTCCGCACCTTCCGAAATATGGACACCTGGGATTTTGTCTCAACGGTGACTCCTCGAGGACAGTGAAGTCTTCCGCAATTAAACGTCCAAACCTCCTGAACGTTTTTCTGACCTCCACAAAATCTCCAATAACAGTGTAAGGAACATAAACCTCTTTTTCCAGCTTTAACACTCCGTAACCATCAGAACTCATTTTTGTTATGTATCCTTTTCCTTTCATTGCCCTCACTGGTAACCAAACTTTATTTCGTTTTTAAATTCGTCGCTGGTTATCAGCACAAGACAAATTGCCGCCAGAAAAGTTAAACTAGCAGATGCGGGCTCAAAGCTTACTAATACCCACAGTATGCCAAAGATAAGGTCCAAAAGTGTTATATAAGTCCCAATCTGGACAACAAGCTCCCTGCCTAGCAGAATTCCCAGGAGAATAAGGAAGTGAATCAGAGCGATTATAAAAAACCCAAGCGCAGTTGATCTTTCACTGGAACTCAACACACCCATTCCAGCAAAATACGTCCCCATTAAGAAAAAGAAGGTGGAAACGATGGGCTTAAGCCTCATCTCCAAGCTCCTCCACAGGCAACTTCATTCTTGACACCGCTATCAAGGTCAATATTCCCAGTACCGGCATAAGCATAAGCTCCGCAAGTGCCAGCGCTTCACTATGCCTTGCAAGGGCTTCTGTGATAGACGGAGCGACTGCGTTTGCTGAGTTGGAAATCAATCCTAGGGCAAAAGAGGCCCTGGGATAGATGCTCTTGGGGTAGGTTGCTGGGGCTGAGGTCCAAAATGCTGGCCCCGTACCCTGAAGAGCACCAATAAGCCATACTGAGGCTAATGCTAATGAGTAATTCCCTTGAAGCATTGCCCTAGAGTAAACGCCCAATCCAACAAAAGCCACTGCGTATGAGAGTATCATGACCTGAACAATCGCCTTAAAGAGTCCCCTTGGACTTGGGTTTTTCTTGGAAAGCTGGAAACCAACGAATCCCATAACTATTGACCAGAGAGCTTTTGATATGTTGAGGTTCGTGCTTAGAGCGGCCACCTGATCCTTGCTCCAGCCTGCTTCGTATCCCATGGAGGCTGAAAACCCCGCTATTGTGAAGATGACCCACAGAGCTGGGAAGAAAGTGAATCCAAGCACCCATGTAAATTTCATCTTCCAGATGTTTACCGTGTCTCTACCTTCTTTTTTGTGAATTATCTCAAAGTCCTCCGTAAAGAGCCACCATATCAAAAGAATGGCATACATTATAGCAACCGTTATCAGGAAAGCCGTCTTCCATCCAAAGGCACTTACCAAATATTTGGCGCTCATTGAACCAAAAACGCCCCCCCAGAATATACCTGAGAGAATAATACCCTTAGCAAACGGCCTTTCTGCGACAAAGTAATTGGCTATCTGGGTGCTGAACAGAGGCACCAAGCTCACAACAAAACCCTGAATAAACCTGAGAAAGACAACTAGATACCAGTTCCCAACATAGGGGATCAAAGCTTGGGGTATCGCTGCAAAGCTGAGAGCTATGGCAACACTTCTTTTGAAACTCCCTTCGTAGAGCCTTGTGTGTCCAAGCAAGAACGCTATAAAAAGACCAAACACATATGCCACGTGCTGGAGATCATAAGCCTCGGCACTTATCCCAAAGTGGGAAACTATATCCGGCTTTGCAACACTCATCATGCTTAAAGTTCCAAATCCTGCAGTCATGACCAGCGTGTCCAATATAACGGATTTCCAGCGTTTCATAGCTATCACCTCACAGCTTTCCAAGCAGCATCAGTACTCCAAAGACAATAAACAAAATGCCGGCCCCCTTGTGAATAACTTCAAGGGGCAATGCATCGCCTATTTTGTCCCCTAAAACAGCTCCAATCAAATTGACCAATGCTAAGCCAAAAATTGCTCCTAAAAACGCCTTGATCCACCCGTACTTAGAAGCAAAGGCAATTGTGGCTAACTGAGTCTTGTCTCCCAATTCTGCAAGGAATATTGCAACAAAGACATAAAGGATCTCCTTCACGTTACCACCTCAAAAAGAATATTAAAGAACTAAAGCTCCTCAAGAGCTTTTTTCATTCTTTCCATAGCCTCTAAGAGCTTTTCCTTGCTTGTTGCATAGCTTATTCTGATGTAGCCTTCGCCATTAGGTCCAAAAGCCGTTCCCGGGATAACAACCACTCTTGCCTTCTCCAGCAACCATTCTGCAAACTCCTCGCTTTTCATTCCTGTATCCTTTATATTGGCAAAGATGTAAAACGCTCCTCTCGGTTCAAACGCCTTTATGTAGGGTATTTCTTTTAATTGCTCTAAGACGAGCTTTCTCCTCTCTGCGTATTCATTGCGCATTTGCTCCACTGCCTTCCAGCTTGCTTCCTCTCTAAGGGCTGCAACTCCCGCAACCTGGACAAAAGAGGCAACGTTTCCAATGATGTAAGCGTGGAGTTTTATCATGTCCCTTATTATCTCTTCCGGAGCTATTGCAAATCCTAAGCGCCATCCGGTCATTGCGAAAGTTTTTGAAAAACTGTTTGCCAGGATTGTATTGTCCGGAGCATACTTTATCATTGGTATGTGCTTTGCCCCATCATATAGAAAGTGCTCATATGGTTCATCGCTAAGAATGTAAATATTATAATCTTGAGCAATATCCGCTATAGCCTTTGCAACTTCTTCATCCAAAACTGCACCAGTGGGATTATTCGGGTAGTTAATCACAATCATTCTCGTTTTCTTGGTTATAAGCTCAAGAAGCTCGTCCGGATCGGGCTGGAAGCCGTTCTCTTCTTTCAGGGGCAGCCTAACCGGCTTCGCATCTGCAATCTTTGCATCTTCAACATAGCATACAAAAGCCGGATCGGGGATTATCACCTCATCACCATTTTCCAGCAGAGTTTCGAAGGCAAGGTAAGTGGCTTCATAAGCTCCAGCCGTTACGATTACCCTTTCTGATGGAACATCCAAACCGTAGTGATCCCTATAGTAATCCGAAACTGCCTCTCTAAGCTCTGGAATACCTGCATTTGGTGTATAGTGAGTCCACCCCTCGTCGAGAGCTCTCTTTGCTGCTTCCTTTATATTTTGAGGGGTTTCGAAATCTGGTTCGCCTATTCCGAGGGAAATGACGTTCTGCATCTTTGATGCCCTTTCAAAAAGCTCCCTAATCTTTGATCTCTGGATAAGATTTATACGACCCGCAACGAAATATTTATGCTTTTTATAACGCATGATTCATCCCTCCAAGAGCATTTATGAGTGATGCCAAATTCTTATAAATTTATCGAGAGAAAAGTTTCAAAACTAGGCACAAATAATAAAAATTCTTCGAAATTTTGCCAGAAAATAAGTGAACACGCCGGTATTAGAGAACATCGACTAAAGCAGCCTTCTCGAAGACTTTTTTTACTTCCTCTTTTTCACAGTCATTGAATGGTATCTCTTCCGCAGGTATCTTTGAAAGTATCTCCTGGAGATCTTTCTCTGCATTCTCTCCGAATGCCACTATGAAGTTCTCACCCTCCTTTGCCCCCACGGTCTTAATGGCATCTTTGATCTGAAGTGTTCCACTTGCCCTAAGAAGTATCTCCCCTTTGATTGTTTTCGCTTTGTTCGTTTTTCTTTCAAACGATTTTAGGGCCAATATAGTAGAAAAAGCTACCTGTTCCCAACATCTTATGTTCAATATCTGGACATTATCTGGGAGAATTTCAAAAATATCTGCAGTATCCTCGAGCAAAATCTTTGCAATTGCGATCTTAATTGTGCCGTAGTTTAATACCTTCATTCTATCTCCCCAAGCTTATTGCTTCGTTGTTTATTAAATTTTTTGTCTACACAGAAATGTGTACTCAATAAAAATATTTTAATTATCCTCCAATTTTCTTAAAAATTTTTGAAATTAATAATACGCTAATATTAAAGCAGAGGCAAAAAGTATTTAACTAATTAAAGCCAAAACATACACTAGATGCACCTCATGTAATGGTGGACAGAATGGCAAAGATGAGGATCATTAGTGTTCAGTTGCCACAGGGACTCATAAACGCTCTTGATGTCTTAGTCAAAAGAGGAGTATACCCCAACAGAAGCGAAGCAATTCGAGAAGCTATCAGGGAGCTCATAAAGAAAGAACTATATACAACAGAGGCAGAAGAAAAGGAACTTCCAGAATATGTGATTGAATAAGAGTGTCGGAGGGAATTGATATGGTGTTTAAACTACTAGAACAAGCCGGTATTGATTTGAATATGGATAACGACGATAACAGAGCACAGGAAGCTCTCAATGATCTAGAAGTTTCTAAATCTTTCATTAAAATAGCAATTATCGGTGTCGGTGGATCTGGAAATAACACAATAACAAGACTCTACGAGTTAGGGGTAGAGGGAGCAGAGTTAATAGCCATGAACACCGATGCGCAACATCTTTCAAGAACCAAGGCTCACAAGAAAATTCTTCTCGGAAAGAATATTACTCACGGAAAGGGTTCTGGTGGAAATCCAAGAATAGGTTATTTAGCTGCGGAGGCCAGTAGAGATGAAATAGCAGATGCAGTTAGAGATGTCGACCTTGTGTTCATAACCGCCGGTATGGGTAACGGAACAGGGACTGGGGCCGCACCTGTTGTTGCCAAGGTGATAAAAGAGGAAGCAAGAAACTCTGGGAGAATCCAAGAGCCGCTTGTTGTGAGTGTTGTGACATATCCATTCAAAACTGAAGGAACAAAGAGGATTGAAAAAGCAAAAGCAGGCATACAGGCCCTCCTAAAGTATTCAGACACTGTCGTGATAATAGAAAACGACAAACTTCTTGAATTGGTGCCGAAGCTTCCAATTTCAGCCGCATTTAGATTTGCCGATGAAATAATAGCGAGGATGGTTAAGGGCATAACAGAAACAATAATGCTCCCCTCCATGGTAAATATAGACTTTGCAGATGTGTACAGCGTCATGAAAAACGGTGGTGCTGCGTTAATTGGAATAGGCGAGAGCGATTCAAATAGGAGAGCCGTCGATGCCGTAAATAACGCCTTGAGCAACAAAATGCTTGAGGTTGAGTTTGGAAGTGGAGAAGCTGCCCTAGTGCACTTTACAGTTGGTCCAGACGTCAGCCTCGGAGAGATAAACGACGCCATGCAGGTTGTATATGAAAAACTCGGAGCAAAGTCAGAGATAAAATGGGGAGCAAGAATAGAGAAGGATCTCGGAAAAGTCGTTAGAGCTATGGTGATAATGACGGGAGTAAAATCCCCTCACATCCTCAGCAGCGACGTTAACGCATTGACAACAGAGGATAACTTGATAATTTCAAATCCAATAACCAGGAGGATAAACAAGGACTCAGAGCTCGAAAACCTATTTGACGAAGTTTCAGGAAGGAAAAAACCCAATTTAATTGTTAATCCCGAAATTGAGAGAATTGTAAAGGGAGCCGTAGATTACGACTTAAGTTAAATCCTTTACCCTTTATAATCATCAAAGGGGTAAAATCAGAAGTTGCTAAAATCACTCGCAAAATATTTCTACTATTTTTTGAATTATTTTACTTGTCTTAGCGACATCTGTCTTGTATGCATAAGGTATTCTAATAACTTCCGCTTCGATGCCATGTTTTCTGAGTTCTTCTTTCAGGGCATAGACATCAAAGTTTTGATCAGGGCCCAATGCAATGACATCTGGCTTAAGCTTTTTAATGAGTTCGAGGCTTATGTGTCCAGGGTCCCCAATTACAACTCCATCCACCATCTTGAGCGCCTTTAAGAGCTCAGCCCTTTCGTACATAGAGTTTATCGGTGGCCTACCTTTTCTTTCTTTTACCGTTTCATCGTGAGCTACTATTACTATAAGCTCATCTCCCAGCTCTTTCGCCTTTTTCAGAAAGTGAATATGCCCCACATGGAGAATATCGAAAACACCTCCAACAACAACTCTTATCTTTTTCTTTTCCCTCATACCGCAGTCAACTCCCAAATTTTATCTTTTGCGTGGTGTATCACTTTCACAGCCTTCCCCTTCTTTTTTTCTTTCATAGTTTTTCCGTCCATCAGTGCAATCCCAATTGCCAGTGGCCTCCCATACTGCTCTTCCACTACAAACACAAAATCGCCCTCTTTTATTTCTTCATCTGCATCCACTATACCCGGGGCCATGACATCGGCACCGTTCAATATATGCGGGACAGCACCCTGATCGACAACAACTCTGCGCTTCCATTTTCTTAAGTCCTCCTTGTCGGAAATCTCGTACAGAGTTATTACCAGCGGAAATATAAGCTTCTCCCGTCGTATAAAGCGAGGCTTTCCGTTAACAAACAAAATCTGGGTAGTCTTATCAAACTCACCCACCAGAACTTGATCATTTTTTGATATTAACTTCTCGGCTACTTCTTCTCCGAAGATTCTAGCCATCTCTTCCATTATCTTCTTGACTTCTTTTTTGCTCAATGGATGCTTTATTTTCATCTCAGAGCACCTCACTCAACAAGCTTTTTGATTTCTTCTGGCAATAATTCCCCTTTCAAGCTCAATGCGACATGAATTAAACTTTTCAAAGCATCTGCTTTATTTTCAGCCCACGTAACAATCACAAGATCGCCATTCTCAACAGGGAGCTTTTTGAGGTCATCGGAAAGCTCGGGAAGGGTTTCCTTCAAAGGTCTTCCATCCTCTGGAAATACTATTTCACCGTTCTGTACTGTTAAAATCATGGCGCCCTTAGCGAAAAAGCGAATTGCTTCATCTCTGAGCTCTATACTCCTAAACTCCGGAGGGTTTCTCACGACGAGTGCATATGTCACAAAACCTTCGAGGGGAGTTACCTCCAAGGGCTCTGAGAACAGTTTTGAAATTTCCTGGAGGACTTTAATACCCTTCTCACTTAGTGAATGTCCCTTTTGCTGAGATTCAACAAGCCCAATTGAGGAAAGCTTCTTTAAAAGCGTTCTAACAGTCCCTTCTCCAAGATTCAACTCTTCAGAAATCTGTTTTCGCCCTTTGGGTGTTTTTAATAAGAAAAGCACGGCAATAGCATCCTCAATTTTAAATTCCGGATATGCACCTCGCTTCCAATCCATCTTTTCACCTCTGTTTTCGATTTAATGGCAAAATATAAAAACTTTAGGCTAGTCAACAAAAGCATGTCCATTCCAAAGCTCCCTAATTTCCCTTGTAGCATCCGGGTAAACTCTCTTAAACGTAATCTTCCAGTAGCCTTGAGGCATTTCTTCTATGTCCTCTATGTGAATCTTCAAGCCTAAACGTTCAAAGTGGGATACCATCTTATAGGCTGTTTCTATGTGCTTCACTCTCACCGTAAAAACTTCGGCTATTTCCTCTCCAGCGCTGACATCCCATATGCTTTCAACAAAGGGCTCCAAAAGGGCTCTTCCCAGAGCACTTGCGTATTTTTCAAATTCTTCATCCTGCACTCGCTTTTCAGCTAGATAAAACGCAAGCCGCATTATTCTCTGCATGAAGTATCCTTGTGGGAGGTCAAAGAATATCCTCGCTCCGATTTTGATATCGTTAATGTTTACATAAGGGGTAACATACTTTACAATTTTCTTCATATCGGGGCTTTTCATGACTACCCCTTCTCTCCTTTCCCTGCTCAACCTCTCCACAAGCTCCTTAAGCTCGTCGATTTTTGAGATATCATACACCCCAAACACTTCAACGCTTGGAATTCCGTACTCCTCAGCTAGCTTAAGCCTCTCCTCCACGGGAAGGGAATTCCCCGTTTTCTTTTCCTGAATATCAAAAAGGAAGAACTTTATGTCCTCCTTCACATAGGGAGGCCCCTCAACGAGATATGGGCTTTCCGGCCCCGCCATCTCCCCACAAAGGACCAAATTTGGATAATCCTTGAAAAACTCCATATTAACAAAGTCCTCAATTCGCTCTGTGGTGAAGGGACATATAAAACCACCCCGGGTAAATGCAAAAACCCTTCCCTCTACCTGGGCAACCCTTACGTTGTACCCATCGACTTTTTCCTCTACATAGAAGGGTTTCCTCTTGAACACCCTCTTTATTCCATTTTCCAGATGAACAACCCGCTTTATATGAGGAAAGCCAAGTATGATGTTATGAAAATCAAAAACGACAGTCCCTCTTCTTAAGCTTCCAGCAGAATCTTTAAACCTGAGATACCGTATTCCATCGAATTCATCCTCTGTTATGCCACCTTTATTTTCCAGTATTTCAATACGCTCCCTGCTTATACCAAGCTCAAGAAGGATATCTTTGAAATAGGAACTCACCATCTCCAGCACCATTATTATTTTTCTGGTTTGGAGTTTATAGGTTTTTGGACATTCAACATAATCTACAATAGGAAGGATTCAAAATGTTCTTTTAACGCTACTCCAAATTTTAAAGTAGCTCAACAGAAATCAAAAGAGCTAAAAAATAAAGCAATATAAAGGCTCACTCTTTCAAAAACGCCTCAACTAAGTTTCTTGTTTCTTTCAACGCCTCAAGAGGAATACCCTTGGGCAGACCGCCGATTTCGCCCTTTACATCCTTTAAAACACCTTCTCCCGCTCCCAAGAACATTCCCTCACTAGTGATTCCTCTGAAGTTTGCTGGCGGTAAAAGTGCCACAGCAACTCTGTGACCTTCCTTCACGGTTAAATCATTTGTAACCACAGTAACCGCTCTATCCCCTATGTTGACGTTGCACACCAAGAGCCTATCCGCATTTGGATGCTTGCCAGCGCTCATGACTTCGCCAACCTTTATGTCCACTGCAATAACCGGGTCGTTTATCTTACCCAATTCCAGCCTCTTATCAAGGTTAAGAATTGTGTTTAGGAAAAAGCGAACCTTTGCGATGCTCTCCTCAACCTTCTCCCTCTCACTTCTATCAGCCAGCTCGAGAAACTTGGTGTACCAGTCTTCGCCGCCCAGTGCCTCGATTATTCCCAGAGCTTTTTCTTTTAGTGCTTTCATTTGAGGAGTGTCAATTAACTCCTGCGGCTCCAGATACGAGTAGCGCAATGCCTGAATCTCGGGAATCATCTCTTTTGCCAGTTTTACTGCTGTCTTTTTGTCCCACTTTCCCTTGAATTTTGCCCCTTCAATGGTTTTCAAAAACAGCTCAACTGCCTCTTCAGCAACCAGCAACCGATAATCCTTACTCGTGTCCCACATTTTCCTCACCTTCAATCGCTTTTAGAACACCTCTCTTAATATTTTCGTCAGAAATTGCCTGTGCAACTGCAATTGCTTTGAGCTTGTCACCCCTCTTTGCATAAGTTAAAGCAATTTTTTCAAAAACTCTGGACGCTATCCTATCGTCAGAGATAATTGCCCCTACTGTCAAAGCCTCTTCAATCTGACCTATTTTTAAGAACTTTGCTGCAATTTCCTCGAGCTTTTCGTCATTTGGCTTTATTTTTCTTTCTGCAACCATTCTAAATGCGTCCTCAACAATACTCTTTGCAAGCCCCTTCTTGTCATGGAGGAAGAGCCAGTACGCTACTTCCAAGAGCGCCAAAACTTTTTCTTCATCTGGCAGGTATTTGATAACAAACACAGCGTTGTCCACATCTCTCCTTTCGAGAAATTCAGAAACGACCTTGCTGCCTTTCTCAAGTGCCAGCTCTATTAGAGATGCCTTTTTCTTTAGCTCTTGCGCACTCAGGTGCCTTTTTATCTCTTCGTAAATCTCCGCAGCAAGTTCGTAGAACTCCTTAGCTTCTGGAGAGCGTATTTCCTCGGCATTTTCCAATATCTGCTGAGCTAGACGGTATAAGAACGATAGGACTTTTGAATAAGGCTCAGAAGAGTTCTGGGCCGTTTCATATGCTACGTTGTAATAGTAAAATGCACTGCTATAATCTCCCGCAAGTGCCATATAGTATGCAAGGTACCCATAACCTTCCGCCTTCCAGAGGAGGTAATCAATGGCCTTAATAATCTGGTGAGCCTTTTTGAAGAAGTGCTCGCCCTTTTTGTCCCCGCTTACAGTAAGGGCATATCCAACTAGTGCCAGCGCCCTAGCTTTTTCCAGAAGTCCCTCAAGGGAGTCAATAGTTTCAAGCATCCTTTCCAGCACGATCTCTTTATACTCGTCCCCTTCTACATATTGGTAAATGTAAGAGAGCGCCTCAAGCCTTGAAAAGGGATCCTCAATTCGAAGGGCAAGTTCCAGAGCACTTGAAAAATCCCCTTTCTGGAGAAAGTCGGAGATATTTTCCATCATAACTATCACCGAGAACCTTTAACTTTCTTATCCCATTCCTCAAGCATTAAGTCCAACGCCAGAAGATTAGTAAGCTTAAGCCGGACTTTGTTGCTGCTATAGTCTATCGAGCCGTCAAAATCATTTAAGAGCTCAAAAACTTTTTCAGCCTCCCTAAGATTCAGATTCCTCCCATAAAATTCCTCACCACATTCGGGGCATTTGAACGCGAAGTCATTTAAGGCCGATAAGAATGCATCTTTATCCTTAAGCAGCTCCCGAAAGTTTTCAAGGATAAGCATCTGTTCTATAAGGTCTTCCCACCTAATAATTTTCCCGCATAAGGGGCATCTGGACATTAAATCACCCCAACGTCTTTAGAAACATTTCGATTTCTTTCACTAAAAACTTAACGGCTTCCTCAAGGTTTCTCTTTCCATTAGCACCAGCCGCTCCGGAGTGCCCTCCACCTGAGCCATCTATAATCGGGCCGACTTTCTCCATAAGCCTGCCCAGGTGAAGGCCTTTCTTGACAAGGTTCTCCTTCGCCCTTGCAGAAATCCTGACTCCGTTCTTATCACTTCCAACAATCGCAACATCGGCCCCAAGCTGAAGGAAAACCTTACAGGCCAAGGACTCATAGGCAGAGACTTTCGAAACTGCTATTATGTAAGTGCCCACCTTTTTTATTTCCATTCTCTGGCAGGCCTTTAATATGGCCATTCTCTTTGCCTGGTCTATGTTCTCATCCGTAACCGGAGCAACTAAATTGTATATCTCCCCCATTTGAATATCAAATCTCTCCAGGATTCTGGACACTGTTTTGAAAGTTTTTGAGTTTGCATACCTAAAGTTGGCAGTATCCGTAACTATTCCCGCCAGAAGAGCTTTCGCGGAAACTTCATCATAAAAGCCAAAGTACTCCAAGAGCTCCCACACAATCTCTGCGGTGGAAGTCCTTGAGGAGTCGATGATTTTTATGTGGGCTTTTATGGGGTTCTCCTTTTCGATGTGATGATCGATAATGATTACATACCGATCATTTGGAACTTCAACAGGCTCCAGCTGCTCGATGGAAGAAGTGTCAAAGATTATAACCACGTCCTCTAAAACGGATGGATTCCTTTCTACCTGGGCGAAGTTGAGAAGGCGTTTTGCATAAGACGAGACGCTTTGAGAAACACCTATCCGGTTTTTCAACCCTAAGCTTGTAAGATACCTGGAAAAAGCTATAGCACTACCCAAAGAGTCCGGGTCGGCATTGTGATGGCACAGCAGTAAAAAAGAATAATTCTTTTCCCTTGCTTTATTCAGAAAGTTCTTGAGTTTTATTTTGCCCCGCAATTTCCCTCAACCTTTTTTCAACTTTTTCATAAGCAGCTTCAAGTGCCTCGTCAACCAGCTTTTCAACGTCCACCTTTACGAATATTGGCACCTCAAGGTAGACCTCTATTTCCAAATCCAGGGTATCTTCGCGGTTTATCCTCGTCGTCACCTCTATGTCCTTCACTTCACTCCTTGTTAAGTGCTCAAAGATGTAGTCTATGATGACTTCCTGAGCTAGTTCACCAATTGCTATCAGCTCATCTTCACCCAGCTCTGGAAGCCCTATGTGGAATACCCTCTTCATCTACGCCCCCTCATAAAATGTTGAAAAAAGAAATTCACCCAGCCACTCCTCTTAGAGAGTTCTGTATTTGTTGTGTGAGCTCTTTAATCTTCTCGTTAAGCTTCTGCTCCTGTCTCTCCAAAGCCTTTAGGCGAACCTCCAGGGTCTCGACTTTCTCTTTAAGCTCTTCCAGTGCCTTTGCTTTCGTTGCCCTGATTATTAGAGTGCCAACTGTCTTGTATATTGGGGTGTCTTCTTCAACTTTTTCAATCTCTTCGAGGGCCTTTTTAGCATCGTTGAGCTCTACCTGAACTCTTTGTTTCTGCTGGATTACAAGCTGGAGCTGCTGTTGATAGTTCTCAAGCTGTCCCAATAGAGCCTGCACCTGAGGTGGAATGTTTTGCATGATAACACCTCCTTTTAGTCCGAAGCTATACTCTCGAAGAAGATTTAAATAGTTAACTAAAGCTCTGCTACATCGAGGGCAACTTTAATCCATCGAAGATAAGAATTCAAAGTCCCCCTTAAGGCAGAATTGTCCTTTGCAATGAACTCCATTATAACCTTATTTTCCTTTAAATAAAAGTCCATCCTGCTTCTTCTATAGGGAACCGTTTTGTGCTCAAAAAGAACGCTCTCATAAACAACTCTTGCTGTCTCGCTGTCGGGGAATTCAAGCTCGATTCTCCCTTTTATCATTCTTCATCACTTTTGATGCCGAGCTTTTCTTTATAGTCCCATCTTCTCCCGTCTTCCATTATCCATATTTTAACGCTTATCAACGGCCCCACAGGCCTATCTTTTGAGACATCAAAGCGGTAGAAGTTTACAGCCATTCCCCTTGGGTGGCGCTCAATTACACCCAGAACATCCGTGTTGTATTTATCTGCTATGTACTGCAGGCTCTTTTCTCCTCTTGGGACGAATTTCCCGTTAGTAAGCTCAGCAAAAACCTGACCAAAGACGATGTGGTCAAGTCCAACCCTTTTGGCGGTTGTAACTATAAAGGGCATCTCCTCCCTAATCGGGCGGAGGTTTCTAAACCCCATTTCTCTCTGAAGTTTGATTCCATGGAGGTAGAGGTAACCCAGATATCCCCAATCTTCTGGAGAGACTTTTATGAAAGTCATTTTTAGCGGATTTCCTTTCCAAACATTGATTATCAAAAGCCTTTCGTAGCCTCTATCATAAGCCTCCATAAGAAGGTCTTGAATAGTCTTCTTTCCTCTAGTCAGATAAGTCGAGTTAGGGAAAACCCTCTCTAGGTCGTGTCCGAAACTTCTAGTCCTCCTTGTGGGTCTGTGGGATGTTGTTATCAGCATCATCTCTGATCACTTCGAGATTTGAGGAAAAGGGGTTATAAATCTTTTCAATAGAGAGGGCGTGTTTATAGTAACCTTTATTAGGGTTTTTGCTGAATTCTTTCGGGTGGTTGTCGTGATCCCCAGATGGGATCACAGACTCAAAGACCCTGAAAGCGTGGCATTCGCAATTCTTGACGTTTTAGCAGACTTCGAATCAGAAGGAAAGCTGAAGAACCTGCCAAAATCCAAAAAATTTCCAGTAAAAACAATACTGGCAATACTCCTCTTTAAACAATACTACAACCTACCTCTCAGAGACGCCCAGCACTACGGCAGAAAATTCTTCGGAGCAAACATTCACTACTCAACCCTCCACAACTGGGGAGAAAAAGCTGAACCTCGAAGAACTGACAAACCACCTCCTGAAAAACTCCAGAAATTACCCTACGCCAGCACTCAAGCAGACTCAACCATTATCACAAATAAAAAAGGGCAGGATAGAAGTTCAGGCAATAACGAGAATCCTGCAGGGTTTACTGTATCCGGTTGCTGTGAAGATCACAACTTCTGAGAACGAGCTGATTGAACTCCTGCCGGGGGGTTCTGGGAATTTTTATGCTGATGGGGCTTATGATTCAAAGGGTAGTAAGAAGAGAGACAGAGTGTTTTCTGAAGAAGAGGTACAGGCGTAGGAATCCTCATGAGGGGTTCTGGGGTGCGTTTACAACGTGGTTTGGCAGTAGGATCCCCTGTTTTCTGAAAAGACTACTGTAACCCGAATCCTGCTTGGGGTAATGTGTTATGGTCTGAAAATCCTCCTCAGAGTCAAATACTGTTTAAATAACAGGGGGTGAAACTAAACACGCCCTTGTTTTCCGTAATTTTTAAATAGTCTCTAATTATACTTCCTTGTGGTGAAGCAGTTCCCAGAATGTGGGGTTTGTCAAGCCCGAATGGGGACTGTCGAGAGCCTTGAAGATGTGGGGAGTCACCGTTCCCCCCGAAAGCCAGCCAATGAAGACGGGAGGCTGGAAGCCTACCCGTTACGAAATTAACACCCTACACACACTTTACGGGTAGGCAGAACGGACCCAGACAACAACCCAAGGCCAGGAAATAACCATCTATACCGGTGGAACTGGAGGAGTTTACTTCCCTCTTGGCTCCAGATATGCCGAGATTTTGACTAAAAACGATATCCCAGCTAAGGCAGTTACAAGCGGTGCAAGTGTAGCAAACGCAAAGGCAATTGGGGATGGAAACGCCCAAGCCGCGATTCTTCAGAACGATGTAGCTTACTATGCCTACAACGGCCTTTATATGTTTGAAGGACAGGCAATAAAGAACATTAGAGGCGTTGCAGCACTTTACCCAGAAACAGTCCAATTTATCGTTAGGGCGATACTGTTAGGATAAGCTGTGGGGTGTCAGGTTTAAGTTACTGGCAGTACTTTAGAAAAAGAAGGGGGAACATGAAGTCTGAAACCATT
>NZ_KE387151.1:683-16792 GCF_000430485.1 Thermococcus sp. PK | reverse complement strand
ATCACAAATAAAAAGGGCAGGATAGAAGTTCAGGCAATAACGAGAATCCTGCCGGGTTTACTGTATCCGGTTGCTGTGAAGATCACAACTTCTGAGAACGAGCTGATTGAACTCCTGCCGGGGGGTTCTGGGGAATTTTTATGCTGATGGGGCTTATGATTCAAAGAAAGTTCTGAACACTGTGGTGGAAAAGGGTTATCGGCCGATTGTTAAGAAAACTAAGAACGCTCCAGGTGGTTTTGGTAGTAAGAAGAGAGACAGAGTGTTTTCTGAAGAAGAGTATAGGCATAGGAATCCTCATGAGGGGTTCTGGGGTGCGTTTACAACGTGGTTTGGCAGTAGGATCCCCTGTTTTCTGAAAAAGACTACTGTAACCCGAATCCTGCTTGGGGTAATGTGTTATGGTCTGAAAATCCTCCTCAGAGTCAAATACTGTTTAAATAACAGGGGGTGAAACTAAACACGCCCCCCTAAAACCTAGCTTAAAGAACAAAATTTAGTTTATAAACCTTTCTTGCTAACCGCTTCTACCTTTCCTGTGACCATGATACTTCCTCATTATCACGTGCTTTTCTAAACCGTTCTGCCTACCCGTAAAGTGTGTGTAGGGTGTTAATTTCATAACGGGTAGGCTTCCAGCCTCCCGTCTTCATTGGCTGGCTTTCGGGGGGAACGGAGACTCCCCACATCTTCAAGGCTCTCGACAGTCCCCATTCGGGCTTGACAAACCCCACATTCTGGGAACTGCTTCACCACAAGGAAGTATAATTAGAGACTATTTAAAAATTACGGAAAACAAAAGAATTCAAAAGTTCCATTTATCACTACCTATGAAACAGCCCCAACCTTGCCGTGAAATACGCTGAGCAATTGTACCATATTTCCAAAACCATGTCAAAAAGGAGAGTTCAAAGGAAAAGAAGAAAAATCACTCCTTCTTCCCCACAGCCTCGAGAATCTTTTCTCTGATCTCTTGGGCCTTCTGTAATGCAAGGTCAACTGCATAGATAACTTCTTCAAGCTTGAAGCTTCCCCCTTCGCTTTTCTGCACTGCTGAGATGTATCCATTCTCGTCGGTTGTTACTGTCAGTTTACCGTCCATTACCTGCTCTTCTTCGAAGTTAGGATCTACTACCAAAGTGTTGCCTATTTTGGCAAGGCTCACTGGAATCGGGACTTTTGTTACTGGCAAGGGTTCGTATTCATCCAGAAGCTTTACCTCTCCGCTTTCCTCGTCGTATTCAACTTTCGGTATTTTTGTGCTCAACAACGCCGCAATTGCACCAATTCCAGAGGCATCCAAGAGGTTTCCGTCGTGGTCAAGGATGTGAACATCTATGAAAACAACTCTCACAAGCTTTCCTGGCACTATCACAAGTTTGCTCAAGTCTATAGCTTGGCTTTCCCTTATTCCTCTGTCTACAACTCTAGCCAGCTCTATTGCCCTTTCGTCGGGTGGTCCCGGTTCGAAGGTCGGGGATGCCAGAGGAACGAATTCAACGTTGGTCGTCATGACACCCATCTCTGGCAAATCTGGAAACGGCTCTCCAAAATCAACTTTTACTCCAACGAGAACCTGAGTATTACCGAGTTTTACAAGAGCTGAGCCTTCAGCCTTTTCTATGACATTTGTTTCTATGACCAGAGGCCTTACATCTTCCAGTCCTCTTCCATCGATTCTTTTACCTTCCTTCAAAAGGTTGAGAATGTGATCCCTCATTATTGATGCCATTACTTCCATTTCACTCACCTACCTCTTCCGCTATTTTGAGATACTTCTCCTTCAGTGCCTCTCTCTGTTTTTGATACACTGCCTTAGCCCCTTTTATTGCTAGCCTTACCGCCTCAAGGAATTCTTCTTTGGTGAGGTATCCGTCCATCTGGAGAAGAGTTATGTCGTTCTTAATGGGCATTATCGCAACTGGAACATCGGCTTCTCCGTAGTTGTCCTCTTCTTTGTTTAGGTCAAGGACGATCTCTCCGTCCACTTTTCCCGCAGCACATGCTGCAACAAGGTCTCTCATGGGAATCCCTGCGTCTGCTAAAGCGAGGGAAGCTGCTGTAATCCCAGCTACTCTTGTACCCGCATCTGCCTGAAGCACCTCTATGAAAACATCTATAGATGTTCTCGGGAACAGTTCGAGAATAACGGCCGGTTCAAGGGCCCCTCTAATAACTTTGCTTATTTCAATGCTCCTCCTATCCGGCCCGGGTTTTCTTCTCTCCTCGACGCTAAAGGGTGCCATGTTGTACCTAACTCTCAAAATCGCTCTGTCAGGCTTCTGAAGGTGCTTTGGATGAATCTCTCTAGGCCCATAAACTGCCGCTAAAATTTTATTCTTCCCCCATTCTACGTATGCAGAACCGTCTGCACTCTTCAAAACTCCAACTTCCATTTTAATCGGTCTCAGCTCATACTTTTTCCTTCCATCAATTCTCCTGCCGTTCTCATCAATAAGCTTGACTCCCTCAGGCCTTCCCATCATTTCTTTTCACCCTCTTCAATTTGGGGAACTTCTTCAATAATCCCCTGTTCTTTAAGCTCATGCAATCTCTTAATCAGCATCTCCCTAACCCTGTCCGTCAATCCCTGGGTGTGGCTTTCTCTGTCCACTTTTAGAATAGCTTCTATGGCCAGCTTTTCCAGCTCCTCGTTTCTTCCACTAACCCATACCCATCCGTTCTGCCCTACTATTATCCTCGTGTTCGTAAGGTTCTTGATCATGTTTATCATTGAGCCTCCCTTACCTATAAGGCGGGGCACTTTGGAAGGCGTTATCTTTACTATCTGCCCTCCTCTCAATGGTCCACCGTTGAAGGGCATCCCTTTTGTTATTAGGTCTATCTGATTGATTTCATTAAACGCCTTTACTTTTGCATAGATTATGTCCCCGATATCAAATATTTTTCTCAAATCTGTTTTTAAAAGGTCTATTTTTTCTTCTACAGCGTCCTGAACACTCAGTGTGGCCTGATAGGGGGCCCCTATGTCAACCACCCAGTTTGAAAACTTTACGTCAATTATCTTTCCTATTACGTTATCTCCCACTTCCGGAATGTACGGGCCTTCCAAGGGAACCACTGATACCGTATCGTTTGAAATGTTGACTAGTCCGACAACTGTTGAGTAAATCCTGTTTCCCTCTTTAAAAGTTCCTCTTCCATTTTTGAACGGTCCCTGAGCCAAAAGCGTCCCTGGAACCACTAATTCCCTATTTTTTACAAAAACCTTCTTCATAGTCCCTTCCTCTCTATAAGTTTAGTTACTGCAGTGCCCTTTGTAAGGGCATTTAGTTTCTCATAAAATTCTTCCTCAACTCCTCCCGGAATCTCTATTAAGAACATCCAGGAGCCATCACTTCCCCATTCTTCCTTCTTTATAGTTCCAAACTTTCTAACTTCTCCATAGGCTTTTCCGGAGTATTCAGAGGGTATCTTCACTGCTATGACCTTGGTTTCTATCTTAAGCGGTAGAATTCTTCTCAAAGCTTTTATCACATCCGGAACTTGAGCCTCTGCATCTTTAAATATGTCCACCCTAACTCCAGCTTCCTCCATTGCCTTAAGGATTCTATCTGGTGGGTGAGGATAGCCAGTCCTTGGGTCAACCGCATGCCTGTGGATTATCATCGCTATCTGTTTTTTCCTCTCTTCCAGCATTTCCCTTCTCTGCTGCGCCGTAAGCTGGACTTCTCCTTTCTTGAGGATTATCTTTGCAACTTCATAGGGGTCGCTTGTCCCGAAAATCTTTTCCATCTCATGTTCACTAGCTTTATCTCCCTTGTCGGCATCTTTAAAAACATAAGGGGTAGCAAGGATTTCTTCAATCGGAACCTCTTTGCCCTCTTTGAAGTCTCTGGCCAGATATGGGTCCACTAGTATCTCAAAAACCTCTCCCTGAACCTTCAATCGAGCAATCACTGCCTTGTCGACACTTATTGGCATCGCTAATCACCTCAGTAGTGGCTGTCCAACTCGCTGTAGTCCTCTTCCTTCTCCGGAACTTCTTCCGCTTCAGCCTCTTTCAATGCCTCCTCAAGGCATTTAGCGACTTCTTCCTTGCTGATCTTCTTGAACTTCTTCTCCTTCACCGTGATTACTGCCACTTCAATGCTCTCCGGAGACGGCTCTTCCATCGTCTTTGCAAGAGCCAGCACTGCGAGTTTTATGGCATCTTCAAGTGTCATATCATCCCTGTACTTCTCCTCAAATATTGCCATTGCCGTGTTCCTTCCGCTTCCTATTGCAACGGCTTTCCACTCAAAGTATGCACCGCTTGGGTCGGTTTCAAACAGTTCGGGCTTTTCGTTTACGCCCGCCATTAAAAGGGCAGCACCAAAAGGTCTAACTCCCCCATACTGCGTGTGCATCTGCTTTAAGTCACAAATCTTCTTCACCAGAACGGTGAGCGGAACGGGCTCTCCATAAGTAAGGCGGTAAATCTGGGCCTCTAAACGTGCCCTATCAACAAGAACCCTTGCATCGGCTATTATTCCGCTTGAAGCTGCGGCTATGTGGTCATCAATCTGGAAAATCTTCTCATAGCTTTCCGGTTCTATGAGCTTGCTTGTTACCCTCTTTTCTACAGCCAGAACAACGCCGTCTTTGCACTTTACTCCGACGGCAGTTGCTCCTCTCTTAACTGCCTCTCTGGCATACTGCACCTGGAAAAGTCTTCCATCGGGGCTGAAAACTGTTATTGCCCTATCATACCCAGCTTGCGGTGGCACAAACGCCATTTCTCATCACCTCTAAAGTTATCGTAATCCAGTTATATTAGGAATTCCTCAATTCCCTTTATATACTCTCCGATATGTAAGTTATCGGGTTGATAATTAAATTTTTCTATCCCTATTTCCACCCAAACTCCTTTAAGAATTTTAGCTTGAGCCTCCTTATAGTTCCCGACACTCCAAGTGTTCTTATTATTGCTTTTGAGCCGTTTATCTCGGTAACCAAGGTGAGAGCAAATCGGAGCTCTTCAACATATTTCCTATCGCATCTCACAATCCCAGTCTGGGTTTTTTCATCAAATTTTATAAACCAGGGTTTTACCCTCGCGGTACCGAGCTCGCCCAGAGTTCTAAGAGATGCATCCCATATGGCCTTTTTTATCTCATCCTTTTTGAACTCCCTCTCTCCAATAATCTGAAAAGCTATGTAACGGTGCTTATCCCTCAGCGTTGGGGGCAAAGTTCTTGGTTTCTCCCTCATGAGAGAGCCTTCCGCATTTTGATTTATTAAATTATCTCAAAAACTTTTAATGAAAGAAGCCCAATTATTTATGATGAGAAGAGGAATTGCGGAGCTCCCACTTCACGGCGGACATGTGCCGAGATGGCTGGCTTTGAGAATGAAGAGGTTAGCCGAGCTTGTTCTAAGGCTCCTTGTCGATGAATACGGCACTCAAGGGGTTCTCGAAAGGCTGGCAGACCCGGTGTGGTTTCAGGCACTTAACAACCTAATCGGCATGGACTGGGATTCATCGGGCTCAACAACCGTAACAGCTGGAATTATAAAAGAAGTCCTCTCAAGGGAAGAGCTCGGGATAAAAGCCGCTGGCGGAAAAGGAGCGAAAAGCAGACAAACTCCAGAAGAGCTGAAGAAAATAAGCGAGATTTACGAGCTAAATCCCAGCGATTACATAAAGACCTCCAAGCTCGTTGCAAAGGTCGACACCGTTGCCCTGCAAAATGGCTACCAGCTCTACCATCACGTTTTCTTTGTTGATGAAGAAGGTAGATGGGCAGTTGTGCAGCAGGGGATGAACCCTTCGGTCAAGCTTGCAAGGCGATACCACTGGTTCTCTGAAAAAATTCAATCCTTCACTTTGGAGCCTCACAAAGGCATAAGTGGAATAAAAAACGATTATGCATTGAATACAATCGCCAGAGAAAGCAAAGAGTACCAGAAAACCCTTTTGGATATAATCTCCGAAAGTCCAACAAAAATTGAAAGAGAGGTCAAGAGTATAGAGGCCCTCTCAAAGGGTTACACTCCGCTGTTCTATAAACCCTACGAAAAAAGGAAAGTTTTGCCAATAATGGAGAGGTATCAAAGCCTCGGAAAACTTGAACTCAACAAGAGGGCATTGGAGCTGGCGAGGGAGCTGAGCGTGAAGAATTATGATGAACTTTTGCTGATTAAAGGCTTAGGACCAAGCACTCTGAGAGCCCTCTCCTTGGTTCTCGAGCTGGTTTATGATGTTCATCCTTCATGGAAAGACCCGGTAACTCATCCGCCTGATCCCTTCAAGTTCGCCTATGCTGTCGGCGGGAAGGATAAAGTTCCTTTCCCCGTTGAAAGGGGAACCTATGACGACTTGATATCATTTCTTGAGAAGCTCCTCGAAAAGGGCAAAGAGGAAAGGGAGCTCGTTAAACAGGTAACAAAGATAAGTAGGAAGTGGAGGTTTCCTGAGGAAGAGAAGAGAGCTACTTAAGGATGAGACCTTTCTTGATGGTGTGAACTTTTTAGATTTTTGTGCAGTATACTGCATAGTTTTCTTAACAGGTTTTGTGCAATATATCTCGTCAACTGCACACTTCCCTATAGAGAAGCCACCTCCAAAGTGGGACAACTTTGGTCTTTGTTCCGGATTTGCTTATCTTGTCTTTTCTCTTTAGAATTCAATCAGGATTTTCCTATCTTTCAAAATAGCACTAATTTTCCGCCAACACTGAAACTTTGCCTCGCAAAGTTCCATCAAAGTTGGTGGTTCTTTTTCGTAGGGGGGTTTGAAGGGGGATTTTTCTTGAAAACGTTTCGTTTAATTGTGAATTCCCACTTTAGAAAACATGGCCTATAAGAGTTTACATTGTAAAAAGACGCCCTTCGGGCGTCAAAGTAAGAGAAACTTCCCCAAGGCAGCTAGTATTTGCGGAATTCCATCCCAAGGGGGCTTTTTAGAATGAAAATCCCTAGTAGAAGGGCAAATTAGAAGGAACCACGAACCTTGATCAAACTTCGCGCAGGCAAGCAGGTAAGCAAACTTTTGGAAAAAGTTTGACCAAAAGATGCCCCTTCTTACTAACAGGCAAAAACCAGTTGTGCACTGCTCAAAAGCACTTTTAGAGGGGTTCACTTCCTAAATACGCACTTTCAATCAGGTTTCAATCCAATTTTAGCGTCTACAGGACGCTTTCCCGAGTGAAACCCTCATAAAAGAGCATGTAAACAAGAAACCCTGTTCATTTAGTTGTAAATCCTTAGAAAAGCACTCAACATTCCGCCAGCGCTTACGCAGGTAAGGGCTGTTATGGTGGGCCCGCGGGGATTCGAACCCCGGACCTCCACCTCGTAAGGGTGGCGTCATAACCAGCTAGACCACGGGCCCGCCCAAACCATTAAAGTTGAACTCCAAATATAAATCTTTCGCTCATAGGGGGCGTGTTTAGTTTCACCCCCTGTTATTTAAACAGTATTTGACTCTGAGGAGGATTTTCAGACCATAACACATTACCCCAAGCAGGATTCGGGTTACAGTAGTCTTTTTCAGAAAACAGGGGATCCTACTGCCAAACCACGTTGTAAACGCACCCCAGAACCCCTCATGAGGATTCCTATGCCTATACTCTTCTTCAGAAACACTCTGTCTCTCTTCTTACTACCAAAACCACCTGGAGCGTTCTTAGTTTTCTTAACAATCGGCCGATAACCCTTTTCCACCACAGTGTTCAGAACTTCTTTGAATCATAAGCCCCATCAGCATAAAAATTCCCAGAACCCCCCGGCAGGAGTTCAATCAGCTCGTTCTCAGAAGTTGTGATCTTCACAGCAACCGGATACAGTAAACCCGGCAGGATTCTCGTTATTGCCTGAACTTCTATCCTGCCCTTTTTTATTTGTGATAATGGTTGAGTCTGCTTGAGTGCTGGCGTAGGGTAATTTCTGGAGTTTTTTCAGGAGGTGGTTTGTCAGTTCTTCGAGGTTCAGCTTTTTCTC
Organism: Thermococcus sp. PK; assembly: GCF_000430485.1. Taxonomy (NCBI): domain Archaea; kingdom Methanobacteriati; phylum Methanobacteriota; class Thermococci; order Thermococcales; family Thermococcaceae; genus Thermococcus; species Thermococcus sp. PK. The sequence goes on along the minus strand of NZ_KE387151.1, from coordinate 8,848 downwards.
CCAGTTGTGGAGGGTTGAGTAGTGAATGTTTGCTCCGAAGAATTTTCTGCCGTAGTGCTGGGCGTCTCTGAGAGGTAGGTTGTAGTATTGTTTAAAGAGGAGTATTGCCAGTATTGTTTTTACTGGAAATTTTTTGGATTTTGGCAGGTTCTTCAGCTTTCCTTCTGATTCGAAGTCTGCTAAAACGTCAAGAATTGCGAATGCCACGCTTTCAGGGTCTTTGAGTCTGTGATCCCATCTGGGGATCACGACAACCACCCGAAAGAATTCAGCAAAAACCCTAATAAAGGTTACTATAAACACGCCCTGTTCCGGCGAAAGGTTTTTAAGACTGAAACCAGTAAGTAAATAATGGTTTCAGTCCTCATTTCTCTCCCCTTTTCTGAAGAGGTATCAGAAACTTAAACCTAACGTCCCACTGCTTATCCTGACAGTGTCCCAAGCTTTAGAGTGAACTTTTTTAACTCTTCTTTTCTTCTCAGCTTGGGTGTTTCCCGTGAGGACTTTCATAATAAAGGCCAATAAAGCCCGTACAAAAGCGGATTTTAGCCTGAAAGACCTTCCGGGAACGAGTGGGAGGATTGATTTACTTTGCAGGTCTTTAAATTCAGCCTTTCTTCTTTCCCATGGGTTTAGGAAGAACGTTAGAGTGTGGCTCAACCTCAACGGGCCTCCCAACCCTCCAAAAACCATCAGATTTGAGGGAAGTGAAATAAAGCCCAAGACAATAAACCCGGATGAGATGAGCCTTGCCAAGATAATAATGAAAGCCCTAAAAGTTGGTGAGGGTATAAAGGAGCCTGCAAAGGAATATTCCGTCCTTCCAGGGGTTTATGTGAGCAATCTAAGGTTTGAAGACATCATAAGGAGAACTATTAAGAATTCAGCCCTCTACTACCTTCACGAAGAAGGGAAGCCGATTGAGAGAATAAACTTCAAAGGGAACGTTGCCTTTGTTCTTGGAGATCACGAAGGGTTAGCAAGAGAGGATGAAGCTTTTCTTGAAGGAATAGCGGAAAAAGTTAGTGTGGGAAAGAAGAGCTATCTGACGTCCCACGTAATAGCCTACGTCAACATATTTCTCGACAACCTTCTTTAGTCGTTGAGCAACCTCTCAATCTCTTCTGTTTTTAGGAATCTCCCTTGATCGTATATCAGCTCCCCTCCCACAAATACCTTCTCCACATCGCTTCCCTTCGCTGAGTATACAATGTGCGAAAGAACGTTTTCCCTCGGCAGGAAATGGGGCTTCTTTGTGTTTATCAGAACTAAGTCCGCTAAGTAGCCTTCTTTTATGAGGCCAGCTTTTAGTCCCAGCGCTTCGGCTCCTCCAACGGTTGCCCAGTAGAATACCTCTTTTGCAGTTGGTGTTGTTGGGTCTTTTCTCTTCACCTTGTTGAGTATTGCCGCAAACTTCATTTCGAGTATCATATCAAGGGAGTTGTTTGACACGGCACAGTCATTCCCGAGGGCAATTCTTCCGCCGAGCTTCCACAGGTCTATTATAGGGGCAATTTCCCCTTCGAGCTTTGCCAGACTTATAGGACAGTGGACAAGGGTTGCTTCACTTTCCGCGTAAATTTTAACCTCATCTTTTGAAAGGTACACGCCGTGAACCCCTATAAAGTTCTTTTCCAGCATTTCTAACTCCTTTAGATATTCAACCGGTAGCATCTTTTCCCTTTTCTTGACCCGAAGGACTTCTTCTCTGCTTTGAGAGACGTGCATGTGAATCAGTGCGTTTTCCTTTTCTGCAACTTCTTTGACTTCCTTTAACAAATCCCCTGAAACGGTGTCCGTTGCATGAGGGGCAAGTGTTGCCCTCACCAGGCCATCTTTTTTCCATTGTTTAAAGAACTTAAACCCCCGCTTGGGCTCTGCTATGGGCATATCCACGAGATCCATCATCGTCTGCCCAATAAAAGCCCTAACGCCTAACTTTTCAGCCGCTTCCGCTATTTTCCATGCAAAAAAGTAGTGGTCGTTTATTACAGTTGAACCGTTTGCTACTGCCTCGGCAATCCCTATTAGTGCCCATTTGTAGATTTCATCCTCGTTCCACTCTTTTTCCATTGGCCATATTACCTCTTTAAGCCACCTGTCGAGGGGCATGTCATCTCCAAATCCCCTGAACTTATTCATTGCCACGTGGGTATGAGCATTGACAAGCCCGGGTATGAGAAGATACCCACTTCCCCCAAAGGTCTCATCCACGTCAAACTCATTAAGCTTTTCACGGGGAACAATTCCAGCTATTTTGTCCTCCTCTATAAGAACGGCAACGTTCTTTTTAATCCCCCCAACATCGAGGGCATAATCGGCCACGATGGCTTTCACTCTTACCACCTCCCTGTGGGGATTAACTTTATGATGCTTGAGTTATTTAAACCCTATGGCAAAATGGCAAAGGAAGAGGCGAAGGATTTAAATATTTTCTTTGTGGTTTAAAGATGTGATAGCCATGCCAGTGGTATTTGAGGTTAAAGGCAAAAAGTTCCTTGCAAAATTCCTCTGGAATAATTGACTCTTCTGGGATAGATTAATAAAGATAAGATTGAAACCCAAATAATGTTGGGAGGTGTTTTATAATGATTGAGAAGGTTTATTGTGCGGATGTAAAGCCAAAAATGGAAGGGGAAAGAGTAAAACTTGCCGGATGGGTTTATAGAAAAAGAGAGGTTGGAAGTAAAGTCTTTATAGTCCTTAGAGACTCAAGTGGCATAGTACAAACGGTCTTTACAAAAGAGCTCAGCGAAGATGCTTATACCAAAGCAAAGCAGGTTGGAATAGAATCAAGCGTGATAATTGAAGGAACCGTTAAAGTTGACTCAAGAGCTCCAACAGGAGTTGAAGTCCAGGCGGACAAGATTGAAATCATCCAGAATGTTGACTTCTTCCCAATAACAAAAGACGCAAGCGAGGAATTCCTCTTAGATGTGAGGCATTTGCACCTCCGTTCACCCAAAGTAGCGGACATCATGAAGGTCAAAGCGACCTTGATACAGGCAGCGAGGGAATGGCTCCTACAGGATGGATGGTATGAGGTATTCCCACCAATTTTGGTCACCGGCGCAGTTGAAGGTGGCTCAACTCTCTTCAAGCTGAAGTACTTTGATAGAGAAGCCTACCTCAGCCAGTCAGCCCAGCTTTACCTTGAGGCGGCAATATTTGGACTGGAAAAGGTTTGGAGCTTAACTCCAAGCTTCAGGGCTGAGAAGAGCAGGACAAGGAGACACCTCACCGAGTACTGGCACCTTGAGCTTGAGGCAGCTTGGATGGATCTGTGGGACATAATGAAGGTTGAGGAGGAGCTTGTAAGTTATATGGTGCAGCGCACTCTCGAGCTCAGAAGAAGTGAGGTTGAGAGGTTCAGAAAAGACCTCACAACACTCAAAAACGCAGAGCCCCCCTTCCCAAGGATAAGCTATGATGAGGCCATAGACATCCTCCAGAGCAAAGGAGTCAAGATAGAGTGGGGAGAGGACATGGGTGCTGACGAGGAAAGAGTTCTAACAGATGAATTTGACAGGCCATTCTTTGTCTACGGCTACCCCAAGCACATTAAAGCATTCTACATGAAGGAAGATCCCGAAGACCCGAGAAAGGTTTTGGCTGCTGATATGCTTGCTCCCGAAGGATACGGTGAGATCATTGGTGGAAGCCAGAGGGAAGATGACTACAACAAGCTTGTGCAGAGAATACTTGAGGAGGGAATGGATCCCACGAACTACGAGTGGTACCTCGACCTTAGGAAGTATGGAAGTGTCCCGCACAGCGGTTTTGGGCTTGGGTTAGAAAGGCTCGTTGCTTGGGTACTGAAGCTAGACCACATCAGATGGGCAACGCTCTTCCCGAGAACACCCTCAAGGATTTACCCATAAACCCTTTTCTCTTTTTATAAAATTTCGAGGCTTCTGAAGTTGTTAGCATTGGTGATCTAAGCCTTTGATATCTTACGACTGCCCCTGATGACAAAGCCTTTGGAATACTAAGAGCCCATTTTTCACCAATTTTGAACATTCACGGAGGTATCTCAGCAATAGTGGATATACGGAACTTCTTTTTGGAAACTAAAGGTTTTAGAAACGATTTTAAAATTCACTTTTGATGAACATATCTGTGCCAGTGCATAAAAATGGACATCTTGAGTTGGCACTAACTAAAATAAGAAAGAGGTGGTAGAATGGCCCAAGCAAACGAAGGATTGTTAATGAAGTTTGTTAACTGGATAGAAAGAGTGGGCAATAAACTACCCCACATGTTTTGGATCTTCTTGGGTCTCTGGTTCTTAGTGATTATACTCTCCGGAATTTTTGGAGGAGTGTCTGCAGTAGATCCGGCAAAAGGGGAAGAAATTAAGGTAGTAAGCCTATTGAACAGAGAGGGTCTTGCCTGGATTCTAACAAATATGGTCTCAAACTTCGCAAAATTCCCCCCACTAGGACTGGTACTGGTAATGATGATGGCAGCAGGATTTGCAGAAAGATCAGGATTTATCCCAGCACTTATGAAGACTCTAACTAAAGTTCCAGATAAGTATCTAATCCCAGCAATATTTATTGTGGGAATTTGTGGAAACTTGGCCTCAGATGCGTCTTTGCTGACCTCCTCCCCGCCCTGAAGGGCGAGGGTTCCAACGAGTTAACCCCTCGCCATTGGCAGGGAGGTTTGAGGGGTTTCATTTAGACCCAAGTTAAAGCGGGTCTTCGACCCCTCGGGGAGGGTCTTCCCCCCGTTACCCCTCCTCTGAGCATAAAGGCCGCCCAGATTCGGGGTTATCTTTTCCACAGCCTTCTTTAAAATGTTGAAAGCACCAATCAAATCCGCGTTAAAGTCAAGCCCCGTCGCGGGACACTTAAACAAACCACGAACAAAGCGGGCCCCCTCGTGGGGCTTCCCGCAAACGGGGCAGGTTTTTGAGGTGAAAGCCTCATTAACAACCTGAACAACGATGCCATATTCCTCAGCCACTTCCTTGAGCCTTTGAATCACAGTATTGAACCGCCAGACGTGGGAGAGGAGGAAGTTCTGCCTCTTGCCTTTCTCAGAGTTTCTGGCAATCCCCTTCGGGTAACCTACAACAATCCTCGAAACTCCGAGGTGGTAGAGCTTTTCAACGGTCTGTCTTACTGCCGTGTTGATGTAATGCTTTGCTTGAAGTTTAGCCTTCCCGTGCATTCTTTTGAGTTTTCTACTTCTCTTCGCTCCCGACCTGTTAAGTTTTGACTGATAATCCGCAATCCTCTTCCGCCAGTAAAAGGCTATTGATTTTAATGGCCTGCCGTTCACGAGGAAGCTTTCACCGTTCTCAACGTAGACCGCCATTAGATTGTTCACTCCCAAATCAATTCCCGCTGAAAGGTCGCCCAATGGTTTCCTTGGAACTTCAATCCACTCGCCTCCAATTAGTTTCTCCTCGACGGTAATGCTGATGTGGGCATACCATTTCCGCTTAACGGTATCGTAGGTTATTTCCAGCCTTCCTTGTTTTGCCTTTGAGGTGTATTTTCCCCTTAAACTGGACTTCGAGGCGTTTTGAACTTGCCGAGGCCTTTTGAGAATTAACCTGTTGCCCTCAATCTTGTATTGGTCGTTCCTGAGTACGATTAAAGGTTTCTTTTCCCATCGTCTTTCAAGTAGTTCGGTGGCTTCGGCTTCAACCACTCGGGCAGTTCTCCGTTCCGCTTATTCCTTAAGAGTGAGAAGAAGCTCCTCCAGCTTTCAGCATTCTTCCTGCAAATTTGCTGGACTGTTGCGGAGCCGATTTCCTTTTGAATTCTTCATAGACGATTTTCTCCGTCCTGTTGAAGTCCACTGGTTTACCCTCGAAGAATTCCTGCCTGCGAAGGTAGTTTATCTGGTTCCAAACTTTAGCCCCAATGTCAGCTAACTCGAAGAGAATTCTCTCGGTTTCTTTTGAGGGTCTGGAGTTTGAGCGTTACGCTCCTCTTCGTTTCAACTCACGCTCCCATTGGGTTTCAACGTAGTGCTTCACAATCTCGTCCGTTATGTAGCCGACTGAGGCGACGAAATAGGAGCGAGACCATAACCTACCGTGTGTCGTCTTGCTCCTCAGTTCTGGAAACTCTTGGAGGAGTTTTCTGGCGGTTTTGCCTTTCAAGTGGTTCACTATTTGGGCTGGCGAGAGGTTGGGCTTTGCCTGAAGGAAGACGTGAACGTGGTCGGGCATTACTTCGAGGGCAATAACCTCGCACCCGATTTCTTCCGAGTATTCTTTGAACATTTCTTTGAGTCTCTCGACGACTTTTCCGGTGAGAATGTCTCTCCGGTATTTTGGTATCCAGACGAAATGGTAGGTTATGAAGTGTTTTGCGTGTCTTGTTCTTTTGATTCTTGGTGATTCGGGTTTCATTGTGAACCCCTTAATGTATGGTCTGCATTATTGCTTAAATGCTTTTCGCTTTCCTGTTTGAGGGCTGTTGGGTAGTTTACTGCATCCCCGCCCTAAAGGGCGAGGCTTTCAGAAGAAAAAGTAAGGCAACGCGGGAATGCTCATCCCTACTGAAATTCCAAGGCCGAGCTTCAGCGGATGCACCGGAAGGGTTGAGAGTATATCATAAAACTTTGAGCGCGTTTTCATTCCCGCTATCTCTATGGCTAGGTCGGCTATCCCGACGCCGGCAACAAAGCTGATCATTCCACCAATGAGTGCCGTCGGGAAAAGCTTTCCACCGCTCACGACGGTCAGGAGAAATATGAAGGAGAGCGGTCTAACGGCGAAGCTTATAAGGGAAGCCCTGCTCTTCGTGAGGGCCTTGGCGTAGTACTCGATTACGCTAATCATCAGACCACCCCAGCAGAAACAGGTCTTCAATTGTAAGTTCTTCAATTTTGAAGGGCACTCCTCTGGAGATGAGCGATTCTGTGAGTTCTTCAAGCTCTCTTTCGCTTTCCGGATAAACAAAAGTGTATTTCCCTGCTTTTTTGACAGCATATTCTCCTACGTCCGCGTACTCAAACAGCACAACTTTCTTCCTAAAGCGCGGCAAGTAGTGCTTTACGATATCCTCGGGCTCCCCCTGGAGCAGTATCCGCTTGTCAAGCAGAATTACCTCGTCGCAGACCTTTGAGACCTCATCTATATAATGACTGGTCAGAAAAATCGTTGAACTTTTGGTTTTCTCTCTTAAAATCTGCCAGAGTTCGAACCTCGCCGAGGGGTCTAAGCCGACTGTAGGCTCGTCCAAGAAGTACAGCTCAGCGTCGAAGGAAAGGACCATAGCAACCAGCGCTTTTCTAACCATCCCGCCCGAGAGCTCTACCATTGGCTTGTCGGCATAGCTTATGTTGAATTCTCTTATAGCTTCACGGGCTTTTTCTTTTGCCTCTTGCCTCTTCAGCCCGCGCATTCTAAGGTAGTGGTAGATATACTCAAAAGGCGTGAGGGTGTAGAAGTGGGCTTTGACCTCCTGAGGTAGAAGGGAAATTCTCTTCCTTATTTCAGTGCTCCCCTTTCCCACTTCATGGCCCAGAACGTAGGCTTTCCCTGATGTAGGCTTGAGCTGAGTAGTTAAAATTTTTATTAAAGTCGTCTTTCCAGCCCCATTTGGTCCTATTAGTCCAATTATCCTATTTTGCCCTACGCTAAAGCTTAAAGAGTCGAGTGCTAATGTTGAGTCATAGCGTTTAGTTAAGCGGTGAGCCTTTATTGCGTAATTAGCCATTAACACTTCTCCCCAATGTTATTAGTAAAAAAAGATCTTTTAATATTTTCACGTACGAGAACACTGCAGCTAGTTAATGCTGAAACCACCTAGTATATGGTTTTAGTTCTTCTCTTTCCTTTCTTTTTCTACTGCCAAAAACTTAACCTTAACTGCTTATCATGACAGTATTTAAAACTTGGAGCGAAAAATTTATAATATTTGAAAACATTATACTATAACACAAGAACTTCGTAAGGAGACTCCTCAATGAGGAGAAAACTCTTAGGTTTACTACCCTAGTTCCCACCACCTGTGAAGTTGTATAATCTGTCCAGATTCACGGCCAGAATCGCCCCTAAAATCCTGACAACCAACCCCCTCAAACTAACACTCCTGCTCGGCCTCAGAAGAAACTCAGAAAACTTCGAAAACAAAGTCTCAATCCTCCTGCGAAAGTCAGACAAGTACTTGTAAAACTTCTTCTCCTCCAGATTACTA
>NZ_KE387151.1:0-583 GCF_000430485.1 Thermococcus sp. PK | reverse complement strand
GGGTAGTGTTTGCTGATTATCGGGTAGATTTCGGATTTTATGATCAGGATTTCCCTCTGAAAACTCAATACAACCACCAATCAACCAGGGCGTGTTTATAGTAACCTTTATTAGGGTTTTGCTGAATTCTTTCAGGTGGTTGTCGTGATCCCCAGATGGGATCACAGACTCAAAGACCCTGAAAGCGTGGCATTCGCAATTCTTGACGTTTTAGCAGACTTCGAATCAGAAGGAAAGCTGAAGAACCTGCCAAAATCCAAAAAATTTCCAGTAAAAACAATACTGGCAATACTCCTCTTTTAAACAATACTACAACCTACCCCTCAGAGACGCCCAGCACTACGGCAGAAAATTCTTCGGAGCAAACATTCACTACTCAACCCTCCACAACTGGGAGAAAAAGCTGAACCTCGAAGAACTGACAAACCACCTCCTGAAAAACTCCAGAAATTACCCTACGCCAGCACTCAAGCAGACTCAACCATTATCACAAATAAAAAAGGCAGGATAGAAGTTCAGGCAATAACGAGAATCCTGCCGGGTTTACTGTATCCGGTTGCTGTGAAGATCACAACTTCTGAGA
>NZ_KE387150.1:628685-634047 GCF_000430485.1 Thermococcus sp. PK | reverse complement strand
GGTTTTGGTAGTAAGAAGAGAGACAGAGTGTTTTCTGAAGAAGAGTACAGGCATAGGAATCCTCATGAGGGGGTTCTGGGGTGCGTTTACAACGTGGTTTGGCAGTAGGATCCCCTGTTTTACTGAAAAAGACTACTGTAAACCGAATCCTGCTTGGGGTAATGTGTTATGGTCTGAAAATCCTCCTCAGAGTCAAATACTGTTTAAATAACAGGGGGTGAAACTAAACACGCCCTCTCCTGCAGTAAAATTTATAAATGCATCCATAAAGTAGTGATTGGGCGCAGCCCCGTGGTGTAGCGGCCAAGCATGCGGGACTTTGGATCCCGCGACCGGGGTTCGAATCCCCGCGGGGCTACCAGAAAAACCTGCAATTTCCCTAAACAAGGCTCCCATTGCTCTGCTGAACAACTCCATAAATAATTCCATATTTTCTGGTAAATACGGCTCTTTTGTTTCTTCCTCATAATGGGTCGCGGGATCACCAAAATGTCCCATGACCCATTCGTTCTGTTCGAAATTCGAACTATTCCTACGCCTTCTCATGGCCGCCACCACAGGACGTTTTCAACCAGCAATTATGCATTAAGGCTCTAATAAAGCTTTTTATGATACATTCGGCAAAAACCTCTAATGGGCAATGGTAGTTCGATTCTCAAGTGGGTCACGAGACTTCCGGTCTCATGACCTCTCACGAAGTGTCTTCCAAGGATAAAGCACAAAATACAGCAAAAAAGCGGAAGAGGACTAACTAGCTGAAGCTCGCAAAGCCTATCTCGTAGAGCTGCCTGAGCATGCGGAGGACTTTCTTGGCAGTGTGTTTAAACTTGTAGTCTTCAATGTTTCCCATTTTCTCGACGACTGCTCCAAGTTTCTTTGTAGCTTTATCCTCTTCAAAAAGCATTTTGAAGAGATCTTCAGTTTTAAGCTGATATTCAGTACCTTCCAACTCTCCATCCTTAGCTAACTTCAAAACTATGAGTAGAGGTTTTTCCAGCTTCTTTCTGTTGCCGTGGAACTTGGGGAGGACTTTCATGAGCAGGGCGAGGTCGAAGATTTCATCCTCGCCCCTGAAGTCAATGATTCCGTTTTTTTGGCTCTCTTTAGAATTCTCGAAAAAGAGTGCAATCTCATCAACAACACGGTAGCCGAAGTGGAAATCGTAGGGTTCAAGGACTTTATTCAGCTTAGGAAGTATCTGCCAGTATTTCCCACTATTGGCATTTTTGAGCTTTTCAAGGGCTTCCTCAATATCACCTTTTTCTTGGCCGTCTTCTCCTTTCTTGCGGACTGCTAAGAATTTTCCACCCCTTCTTAAGTCATTAAGGATGGATTCTCTTATTTTTTCAAGTTCTTCTTGTGATATTTTGTCCTCCCCTGGCGGATAATTCTTGAGGTCGACGTCGTGAAACTCCACCACAAAGGCCCTATCAAGTACTTTTGGGCTGAAGGCGTAAGTAGTCTCATCCATGTTAACCGTTCCAATGATGTAGAGGTTAGGTGGGAGTTTAAGCTCCCTTGGAATACCTTCGAATGTCTCAACCTCACTGTTGTCGTGCAGTTTTATGCTTTCCCTCGTGAATCCATTTTCTTCTCTTCCACTCTCCAAAACGCTCAGGAAGTCGGCAAAGTAGTACTCAACGTGAGCTAGGTTCATCTCGTCTAAGAGGACAAAGTAGGGCTTCGCATTAACGCCGTTGTTCTGGTAGTCTTCCACGGCCTTTAAGATGAAGTTGAGGAGCTTGGTTCTAGGGTACTCGCCGGTCAGCGGGTTGTAATATCCTAAGAGCGCCTTGGAATCACGCCAATCCGGGCGGACGGGTAAAAAGAGGAAGTTTTCTTGTGAAGGGTCAAGTAACTTAGCCAGTTCCTGGGCAATTTTTGTCTTCCCGGTTCCGGTTAGGCCTGAGAGGATTACGAAGCCCTTCGTTTTTAATGCAACGTAGAACTGGGAAACTAAATGAGGAGGATAACTGTATCCCCGTGAATCAAAGTAGCGCTTTAATGTAATGGATTTGCCCTTGGGTCCTGTTCCCTTAGTGAAATAAAACAATGCCTCACTCATGTCCTCGACCTCAGCCTCCTCAATAGCAATATTCAAAGCACTTAGGAACCTTAGATATTCCTCGGTGACTTTTCTAAGTTTCTTTTTGTTGTATTTTTGAACGACCCAGAACTTATCCAGTTCCAATCTCTTAAGTGCTTCCTCGTTCATTACATAACTGTTGATAGGAAAGAATACCCTGGGATTAAAAACAAATAGCCAAGAGCTTAGTGTGGACAATTTGGTGTGGGGAGCGCTCATTACTTGGAGAATACGCTCGAAGATCTCCTGATCTATCTCGATCTCTTTTATGTCGTTAATTTCTTCCACAATCTCCATTAGTTCTCGAAAATCTGATCTAGATAATATTTCGTGTGCAACCTCAACTGGAGCCTTTGCACTTCCCCATAACCATAATACCTCCCTGTCTAACAAGTCACGAATCTTGTTGACAGTATTCAGAAGCTCTTTAAACTCCTCTTCGGTTATGGAGTCACCTTTCTTTGCTAATTCCTTTATCTTCTGAAGGTACTCTCTAAATTCTTTCTCTTTTAAGATCCACTCCTCTTTATGTGCCATTTTGCGTTCTTTTAATAGAGATGCTAGCCTTTTTGACAAGTTTTTCGTTGCTACTTTCACCTGAAGCCACCAACCAAAGTGATCTACTATCACGAAATCAACGTTCTCATCACTACACTCTTCTTCAAAAATTTCCCTCAGTCCTCTAAGGCGGGAAAGAACTTCTGAATATTTTGTGGGCTTTCCCCATCCGAGTTCTTGGAAATACCAGTCAACAACATTATTCCAAGGAACAAAATAATTAGGATAATAAAAAGCTAGTGCCTCGGAAATAAGGCCTTTTCCCACCCCTTTTATCTTTTTCCACTTTTCAAAACGTTCATCGATGTTCTCTAAAAGCTCCTCCGGGCGAGTTTCAACGATCTCCTTGAGGAAATTCTGCCAGAGGTTCTCCAAATCTGCTATTGATTTAAAATGGTATTGGAGGACAAAGGCACCAGAATGCAGACGGCGAATAGCCTGTTTTAGAAGCTCATAATTGCCAGTATATCTAACTTCATCAAGAATTTTCCTAAATTCATTAATGTTTACCTCAGCCCATTCTTTTTTTGCCTTTTGGAATTCAGTGCGGCAGTATTCTCTAATCAATTCTCTAAGCTCAGTCTCCTCAATCATTTTTTCACCTCCGGGACAAAACTTAGGTATCCAACTCCAGCAATCTGACCTGTGAGAATTTCATCCAGAGAAATATTCTCAATTTTTCCATTATTAACATCAAAAAATTTGGTTTGAGTGCCAAGATAGATTGCAATGGCGAACCTGCATTTTAGGGCATCTCTGTAAGTGTGCATCTTGTAAATGTCCTCGATCTTTGCCCACGTCTGAAGATCTGGGGTTCGTTCCATGTCCTTGTCCATATCTGCGAACTCTTCAATTGGTGGAATCTCGACTTTAAATTTAGCATCAAAGACTCCAACAATCTTTTTGTTCTTGAGAAGGGCAAAGTCTGGCTTAACGGGGACTGAATAACTCTTGGACCGAAATTTCCTGTTGTAATAAAGTCTCCATGCTTTTCCAAAAGATACATACGAATTTAGACCCTCTGAAAGGATGCCACTGACGTCCACTCCAATGTGAAATCTCGGTTCTCCTAGAATTGTACTAAGTTCTTTGACAAGTCTGAAGAATGCCCAGTACTCATAGAGTGTGGCAATATCTTTGTTCTCGATAGCTGTCCAAAGCCTTTCAAAGAAGGGGACATAAGCCGTAAACTCACGGTAAAGCTCAAGTAAGTCTCTGTAGCCATCACCTTTGAGGAGGGTCTGTGAGGTGTATGGAAACACTGTCATTTCCCCCACTTCTTCCCATATGGGGTCTGCTCTGAGAAACTCAAGCTCTCCATAAAGTTCAAGGATAGAGTTCATATTTGTCCCTTTAGTTTCTCTAAAGCTTTCAATTACTCTTTCTGCCCACACTATCAGCATGTCGAGGAAATATTTTGCAAAGCGGTTTTCTGGGGTGTCAAAGTTCTCATACTTCCTGAAAGCAAAAACCTTGGTTGGAGCAAAGCCATTAAGGTGCTGAGCGACTGATACACCTTCTCCCGCTGGTGCTAAATACTGTGGGTTTTGGATCATCGAAACGATAGTGTCGGGAGTTATCTCATCCAGTTCATAGGGCTCAATCCATTCCTCTTCGATGATGAGTTTTCTTTTGGCATTTTTTATCACAGTTTTAAAGGCTTCCTTAATGCGTTCTTTATTTGACCGAAGATAATGATAAGCAAAGAGCTCGTTTACCGGTTCCTCTCCTTCTCCTGCTGCAAATGCTGTCGGAGCAGAAAGAGAAAATGGTAAAGATGAAGAGACCCTTAAAATGTCTTCAAAGAGAGCGTTGTAGAACTTCTTATGAGCATCTACGATGTTCTGACCCTTTCTCTTCATGATCTCACGAACTTTCGTGGAAAGGACTTCAATAGGCTTTTTGAGTGTTCGCTGACCGTTTTCATAAATCTCTATGAAACTCTTACCTACATAGTTCTCGAATTGAAACTCTGCCATGTAAATCTCAGGAGTAATTTTCGTGGCTTTTATTTTTTTATCAAAAAGGCGTAAGATAAATTCTCGATCACCTATTAGAAGATATGGCTTCCACTCAAAAAGATAAACCGTCCCATTCTCTGGGTCTAGCCACAATTCTGCATCTTCTTTACCCGTTGACTGAACCTTGGGCTTAAGGTGATATCCACGTTCAAGTTCAATAACATTCTCTTCGGAAGTCTCCACGAAACGGCCCCCTTGATAGTTTTTTTAGTCCTTCTTGAACATGTATCTTTGAGCAACCAATAGTTTGGATGTCATCGTAAATTGTTACCCTCATATTTACACCCCGATGAGTGACTTAACTTATTATTATTTTATTATTTTTCAAATCCTAAATAAAAATTTCCAAAATACATCACCCTAGTTCCCACCATCTGTGAAGTTGTATAATCTGTCCAGATTCACGGCCAGAATCGCCCCTAAAATCCTGACAACCAACCCCCTCAAACTAACACTCCTGCTCGGCTTCAGAAGAAACTCAGAAAACTTCGAAAACAAAGTCTCAATCCTCCTGCGAAAGTCAGACAAGTACTTGTAAAACTTCTTCTCCTCCAGATTACTAACCTGATTCTCCCGCTTCACCGGCGTGTAAACAACGCCAAACTTCAGGAATTCCTCCTGAAGTTCTCTACTAACGTAACCCTTATCCAAAAACAGAAAACAGCCAGAAAACTCCTCAACAATCACCCAGAACTTT
>NZ_KE387150.1:625977-628585 GCF_000430485.1 Thermococcus sp. PK | reverse complement strand
TGTTTAGGTACCCTACTTCGCTGGTGGCAAACCTAACGTGGCTTATGATTATCTGGCTTCTCACATCGAGTTTTGGGAGCGTTAAAGCTATCGCGCTTTCAGGTGCTGGAATTGGCTGTTTTATCAGTGAAGCCGCCCTCTTTCCATCTGCTGTTAAATACCAGCCAACGCCCCACCCATGCGGGTTGCGCTCCCCTTTTCTCAAGAAGCCCCGCCATGTAAAGTTAACGTTTACCTCTTTGTTTGCGTTCACACCGAAAAGCTCACACATGTTCATTCCTCCGGGATTACCTCGTAGATTCTCAGTGCGATATCCTTATCTGCCAGTTTGATGTCCCTCTTGAACCTGCACACGATAATAGGCTCTGGGAACTTTTCTTTTGCCGGTGTATCTTCTTCAATTGGTTAATGAAAGTCCTTGGCTTCTCAGTTAGATATTCCCGAGCAATTTTGAAACCAGTGTTCTCTTCCAAGCTGAGGAATGGCTCGTATCCATTTCCGGGTTTCGTAAGGTACCTGATCATGTTCTCATCGGCAACATAGAGCATGTACCTTTTGATATTCTTCTGCTGTTTTCTGAAGAGGGCCAGCTTGAGAATGTCGGCAAACACCGCTCCTGCATTATTGGGCAGGGGCACATAGTTGTCATTGATTTTTTTATGGAACTTCATTTCGAATGCTATGGCTGGCCTGTTCTTATTCGGTGCCGGTGCAACAAACGTGTCAAGCTTTGCATAGTTCCTATTTGGAACCTCTGGATGAGGGTACTCGAGGTAAACATCAAGAGGTTTTATTTTCCCAACAGTTGTCAATGCATAAAACATCATGTATCTGATAGTGTCTTCACTCTCCTGCCAAATGGCGTTTAATTCCGAACGTCCCTCAATTACAGCGGTGAGCCTTTTTTCTAAGAGCATGAAAAACTCCTTGAAGATTGGATACATCCTTCTGTCGAATTCACCGGGAGGATATTTTCTAAGAGTTATTTTCTCTATTTTGAATCCGAGCTTTTTCAAATATCCCACAGCCTCGTTGGTTGTAAACCCTGTTAGGAACTCACCATTGGCGTATTTGTTGGTTAGTGAGATCACGTATTTTGGAGGGTATCTCTTTCCAGCATAAATCAAAAAAGTATTGCGCGCGTCATGCTTCTTGGGTACGCCATTTATGTCAATTTCTTTGAGAGCCTTCAGTACGTGTTCACGGGAAATGTTTTCGGGAATTGGCATTATCACACCTCCCAGTTATCTCCATCCTTCACTACGACAACTTTTTCATCCCATCTCACCTTAAACCACTCCGGGCTTTCCGTGTGGACTGGAATGATGTAGTCTGGATCGATCTCGTCAATTATCTTCTCCAGCTCCTCCTTTGAGATGTGTCCTGAGGCGTGGAGACCCTTCTCAAAGGTAGGCCTTCCTTCAGAGTCAACCTTAAAGCCGTGAACTTCGAAGCCAAAGTACTGGAGCCAGTTCCACAGGCGAAGGAAGCTGAAGGTCTGCTCTTCCGTAAAGGCCTCGCTGGAGGAGTAAATGTAAACTCCTCCATCAGGCATCACGTCGAGAAGGTGCGGCATGTCGTAAAACGAGAAACACAGGATGTAGTTCTCCTCATTCCTGCTGATCTCCTCGGGAGATATTCCAATGCCAGGATAAGTTAGAAAGATCCACTCCTCCCACTTCTCTGGCTTTGCCTTCGAGTTCATGTACACTTTCAGCCCGGAGAGATGGTCTTCCCCATCCACAAGCCCAATGGCATGGAGAAAGTACGCATCCTTTGTCGTGACGACAAGTTCCCGCCCCGTCTCCTCGGCGATCCTCTTGAAGCTCTCCAGCCTCTCGAAGTTCCTCGCCGAGAAGTCGGCTATCACGAGGCCTCTTGCCTCTTCTACAATCGCTTTAGCGTTCTCGTAAACTTCCTTTTCCGAGACGTTTTCGTCATGCCCTCTTCCTGCTCGCGTGCCTTCAGTGATTAGAACGCTCGCACTCTTTGCGGCTTTTACGAACTTTTTGCTTTCTTCTCCGTTCTTACCGTGGAGTCTGAAGTCGCCCGTGTAGGCGAGTGCCGTGTTGCCTTCAACAATGTATGCTGCGGCGCCATAAATGGAGTGATCCACCGAATAAGCACGAACTTCAAAGCCTAGTTCGCTTTTTTGGAGATGCTTGATCTCTCCTAGCTGAATTCGCTTCACGTTGCCTTTTGTGGCTAGTTCAACGTTCGCCCGCCAGTTTAGGAAGTTTAAGGCCTCCTCGGAAAGTTCTTCCGTAAGAATCATGTCCCTACTTGGGTAATGTTTGATCTTCTTGTCCTTCTCTAGAACGTATGGGTTCGCTTCGCTTGGTTTTTTGGGAGTGTAATATGGAAGCTCCATCCCCATGTGACTTCCCTTCGAGGTATCCCTAAGGGCCTTGAGAATCACAACTGTCATGAGAGAGCCAACGATTGGAATGTTCTCGTCCAGCAGTGCAATGTTTCCAACATGATCAAGGTGGGCGTGGCTTATCAGGACGGCGTTTACAGGGATTTTTGGATGTTTGGCAACTTCACCAGCAATATCCAAGGGGATTAGATCCTTCCTGTAAATGTTGAGCCTAGGTATCAGGTTTAG
>NZ_KE387150.1:617936-625877 GCF_000430485.1 Thermococcus sp. PK | reverse complement strand
AAGCCCAATGGCATGGAGAAAGTACGCATCCTTTGTCGTGACGACAAGTTCCCGCCCCGTCTCCTCGGCGATCCTCTTGAAGCTCTCCAGCCTCTCGAAGTTCCTCGCCGAGAAGTCGGCTATCACGAGGCCTCTTGCCTCTTCTACAATCGCTTTAGCGTTCTCGTAAACTTCCTTTTCCGAGACGTTTTCGTCATGCCCTCTTCCTGCTCGCGTGCCTTCAGTGATTAGAACGCTCGCACTCTTTGCGGCTTTTACGAACTTTTTGCTTTCTTCTCCGTTCTTACCGTGGAGTCTGAAGTCGCCCGTGTAGGCGAGTGCCGTGTTGCCTTCAACAATGTATGCTGCGGCGCCATAAATGGAGTGATCCACCGAATAAGCACGAACTTCAAAGCCTAGTTCGCTTTTTTGGAGATGCTTGATCTCTCCTAGCTGAATTCGCTTCACGTTGCCTTTTGTGGCTAGTTCAACGTTCGCCCGCCAGTTTAGGAAGTTTAAGGCCTCCTCGGAAAGTTCTTCCGTAAGAATCATGTCCCTACTTGGGTAATGTTTGATCTTCTTGTCCTTCTCTAGAACGTATGGGTTCGCTTCGCTTGGTTTTTTGGGAGTGTAATATGGAAGCTCCATCCCCATGTGACTTCCCTTCGAGGTATCCCTAAGGGCCTTGAGAATCACAACTGTCATGAGAGAGCCAACGATTGGAATGTTCTCGTCCAGCAGTGCAATGTTTCCAACATGATCAAGGTGGGCGTGGCTTATCAGGACGGCGTTTACAGGGATTTTTGGATGTTTGGCAACTTCACCAGCAATATCCAAGGGGATTAGATCCTTCCTGTAAATGTTGAGCCTAGGTATCAGGTTTAGCCTCCAGAGGTCATGAATTCCCCTTGAGGGTCTTTCGCTTATGAACTCCTGGTAATAATGGGAGTATTTTGCAAAGTTCATGCCAAAGTCCAGGAAGAGGCCGTTTCCGTTCTCTTGAATATGTATCTTTGAGCCACCGATGGTGGTTGCCCCATCATAGATTGTAATCCTCATCCCAGAACCCCCTAAGCCCTCTTCACGACCTTAACAGCAATTTTGACTCCTGTCTTTCTTTCCAGTTCTTTGAGCTTTGAAACTGCTACACTACCGTTTTCTGGCCTGTAAACATGCCAGGGACTGACCACGTCAGTGTACTTGGGATTCCTTACGTATGTTGTTTCCACATAGGTTGGGATGTAGAGATCCTGGAAACCATGCTCCCACAGAAACTTCACGGCAGTGAACAAAGACATGGCCCACGCGTTTCTCTCTACTGGCAGTTCATGCCACTGACCGTTATGATAAATGTAAAGCTCGAGTATCCTCGGTCTCCCCGATAGTTCCTCAGGTGTTAGTTCATCCAGAAGTTTAGCTCCTTGTGGAAGTCCGGCTGGCTGG
The DNA here is from genome assembly GCF_000430485.1 of Thermococcus sp. PK. NCBI lineage: Archaea > Methanobacteriati > Methanobacteriota > Thermococci > Thermococcales > Thermococcaceae > Thermococcus > Thermococcus sp. PK. Next base: position 624,455 of record NZ_KE387150.1, on the reverse strand, counting down.
GAGACAAGCGATTGGGTTGGGATACCGCTAGTTTTGTCTTCTACCTGTTTTAGCTTTTCGAGTTTTCTCCTAACTAACTCCTTGAAATCACTCCGGGTTAAGGTCTCCTTGGACAGAAGTTTTAGTTTTTCAAGTGCAGCTTCCTCATTTAGATCTATCGTGAGGAGAATCCGTTCTTCTAGACTTGTACCGCTCTCGTAAGCGTTGAGCACAACCCAGCGAATACCATTGGTGAGGATTCCAATATCAATACCTTCCGTACTACAGTACATTAACAGCTGGTGGAGTGCCCCTTTGTCTGTAAAAACGTCAACTCCAAGGCTTTTCGCCTCAAGGTATGCTATTGTTTTTCCGTTTACTCTCAGAGAGTAATCTGCGCGGTAGTAGCCGTAAGGGCCGCGTACTCGCTCCTCTGGCATGACTTCAGGACTAAAAACGTCCCAGTCCAAAGCGTTCAAAACTGGGAGTATTAAGTGTTGCTTTGTGGCCTCCTCGTTGAAACGATATGTGGATTCTCCAGACTTCGCAAGGTCAAGAACTCGCCTAACTACATGCCCAAGTTCTTCCATATGGCACCACCCCCATTAAATTGTAACTTGCTTAACACTATTAAAGTAGTTGTCTCCAAAAGACTCATCGAGTATGCTGAATCCGAGCAGATCTATTACCTCATACCTTTTCTGGATAATATTTGCTGTACTGTCCAGAAAAGCCGCAAAAAGAACTTCCTTTCCAAGCTCTTTTGCCTTATCTGCAAGAGGTATGAAGTCCCTGTCTCCTGAAACAATTACAATTGCATCGACTGTCGGCCTCTCGTAAAGTATTTCCATACCCTCTACTATCATCGTCGCATCGGTCGTGCTTTTTACCCCATTTTCATTTTTTGTAGACTCTGAGAGGACAACCCTGATACCCATTTTCTCCAGGTTGTTTATGACGTGGGGATTGCTGAGAACGAAGGGATTTGCATAAATCCTAGCTATTATGACGTCATAACCGTGGGCTTTAAGATACTCAAAGAGCCCCTCCCAGTCTAAATCCTTGTCGAGCAATACTCTCCTGGCAAGGATGTTCTGGAGTGCCATCACAACATTTTCCCCATCAATCAACACAGCTGCTTTCATGGCAAACACCTCTATGTAATATTACTGGGGGAGATTTCGTAATATTATTGATCTCCCCATTGTAATATTAGATGCCAAAGTATTTAAGCTTTTCGGTTAATAGGGGCGTGTTTATAGTAACCTTTATTAGGGTTTTTGCTGAATTCTTTCAGGTGGTTGCCGTGATCCCCAGATGGGATCACAGACTCAAAGACCCTGAAAGCGTAGCATTCGCAATTCTTGACGTTTTAGCAGACTTCGAATCAGAAGGAAAGCTGAAGAACCTGCCAAAATCCAAAAAATTTCCAGTAAAAACAATACTGGCAATACTCCTCTTTAAACAATACTACAACCTACCCCTCAGAGACGCCCAGCACTACGGCAGAAAATTCTTCGGAGCAAACATTCACTACTCAACCCTCCACAACTGGGAGAAAAAGCTGAACCTCGAAGAACTGACAAACCACCTCCTGAAAAAACTCCAGAAATTACCCTACGCCAGCACTCAAGCAGACTCAACCATTATCACAAATAAAAAAGGACAGGATAGAAGTTCAGGCAATAACGAGAATCCTGCCGGGTTTACTGTATCCGGTTGCTGTGAAGATCACAACTTCTGAGAACGAGCTGATTGAACTCCTGCTGGAGGGTTCTGGGAATTTTTATGCTGATGGGGCTTATGATTCAAAGAAAGTTCTGAACACTGTGGTGGAAAAGGGTTATCGGCCGATTGTTAAGAAAACTAAGAACCCTCCAGGTGGTTTTGGTAGTAAGAGGAGAGACAGAGTGTTTTCTGAAGAAGAGTACAGGCATAGGAATCCTCATGAGGGGTTCTGGGGTGCGTTTACAACGTGGTTTGGCAGTAGGATCCCCTGTTTTCTGAAAAAGACTACTGTAACCCGAATCCTGCTTGGGGTAATGTGTTATGGTCTGAAAATCCTCCTCAGAGTCAAATACTGTTTAAATAACAGGGGGTGAAACTAAACACGCCCCGGTTAATAGTAGTTGAGCTACGGCAAATACCTTTTACAGGCCCAGACACGAATAAGAAAAATAGAAAAATTAGAGCTGTTCTTCAAGAATGAGCCCCTCTAGAATCTCTTTTATCGTCTTTCCACTGAGTAGCTCGAGTATTCTGACAAGTGGCTTTGGAAATGTGGTAGTGAAAACTTCAGAGGGCTTCGAAAATGCTGAAAGCAGATCCTTACCCCCTTCTTGCCTGTACAGCAGGTACTCCAAGAATACATCTATCCCTTTAGCAACGCTTAAAACTTCCAGTACATTTTCGTCAATTTCTCCGCACTCGACTTTAGCCTTTGCTTCCATAACTTTCTCTTCACTTAATCTTACTGCCTCATAGTATGCATCTTTAACAATGTTCTTTAGCCTCTCAAAGTTTTCATTGAGCTCATTTTTGCTGGCTTTTTTCTTGAGGATTATCCCATTCATCCTGAGCTCTCTTTCCGAGAAATCCATTTTAAACAATGGTAGGGGATAATCCTCAAAACAGTATGGCAAGAACCGAGCATGGACAAATTCCTTTCCTTCTTCCGGATAAATAAATGGTTTGATGCCTTCCCTGAACAGGGTCTCTATCTCTTTTTCGAACTTACCGCAGAAAATGCTCTTGTAGTCCTCAAGAGTTAAAGCTTCCCCCACCTCAAGTTTTTTTCTTATTTTCTCAATAACAGATGGGCAGTTCACAAACGCATCAAAGAGAATCATCCGGTGGAATTTCAGCACTAACTCTGCTGGAAACTCCTGGATTGCTTTTATTGGGTATTCAAATACAACATAACGGAAATCAAGAGTGTTCACTTCTGGCCCTATCCGAAGGAATATCCCGTTGTCATCTTTAAAAACACCTATGTACGTGTAGAAGAACGCTTCTGGAGTCTCAAAGTCGCTAACAACATTTTTCTCGAAGAGCAAATCTACGAGTTCTTCTGGAATATTTTCTTGCCGAGCATAAGCTTTTACCAAATGTTTCAGGAAGTAATGGATGTGCTTTAAGTCAGAAATGCCTATTGGTTCTTCATGTTCATAAATTAGCATGTATTTTCTTCCTACCTCATCTTCATCGAACGTCTTTCTTTCCTGTAGTTCTTTTAGATTGTTAAGGGACTTTCTAATTAAGCGATAGGCTCTAGGATCCACTACTCCTGATTTATTGAGGTCTTCAACAAGATTCTCGGTGGCATTAATTAAGAGTCTCCTGAGGACTGCCGAGGGTGAATTTTCGTACTTAAGCGCTAGGGCATAAAGCTTTACCCATAACGGAAACGAGATCCTAACAGAGAGAAGCTTTGGTGCGAGGCTTCTTTCAAGCTCTCTTAGGTAGTCTCTTTTTGAAGCTTCTACAAGTTCTTTAGCCTCAGCAAATTTTCCTTCTTTCACAAGTTCTGAAACAACCTGCTGAACTTTCTCTTTTTCAATAAATATTGGCTTCTTTGTCTCGAAGTCATAATAGGGAATTTTACCCACCAAGGCAGCAGCGTACTCCATGTCCTGCAAGTTTTTGTAATTTAATAATTTAATGTCTTTGTATTGCATAGCTTACTCACCAAATGTAATTTAACAGAAAAGTATTTAAACTTTGCTGGGCCTAATTTAGTGGGTGGTCGGGTGGTTGTAGCTAGGGTCCTTAAACCTTCCGAAGTTAAGTCTTCTTATTCGAACTGGGCCGAGATTCTCTATGAGACTGGCTGGTGGTTTGATGAAGGGGAGATCGTTGTCGTTGAGCAAGAAAATAAAGCAGATGAATTGAAAACCCTCTTACATGAAATTCTTGAGTTCTACCTCGAAAAATACTTTACAGTGCCTCACGAAACAGCACACCAATTGGCCCTCAATCTCGAATCTTTCATTGAACTACTCCTAAAAAGTTTGCAATAATTTTTCATCACTGGGATCTATTACTAATATGTGGAATATCACAGTAATGTTACAGCGGAATTCCCTGCAGTTCTTGGTAAGAAATTCAGCATGACGGGCTCTGCAGTAGAACTCTTAACGAGCCCGGAGGTGGTTGGTTGATAAATCTTCCCGATTTGAAAAAATGCCCCTATTGTGGGGCTTCCACCTTCTCCTACGACCCGGAGCATGGAGAAGTCTTTTGCACATCCTGTGGCACGGTACTATCATACAACCTCGTCGATCCCAGAGAGGAAACCCGAATATTTGAGCCATCACAGAGAGAAAAACGGAAGAGGACAGGCTCCCCAGCAACAATCTTGCTCCATGACAAGGGCCTCTCGACGGATATTGGAATAGACCGTTCTCTCACTGGACTCATGCGCGAGAAGATGTACAGGCTGAGGAAGTGGCAGTCCCGCCTCAGGGTGAGCGACGCCGCCGAGAGAAACCTCGCCTTCGCCCTGAGCGAGCTCGACAGGCTTGCGAGCCACCTCGCCCTTCCGAGGCACGTTGAGGAAGAGGCAGCCAGACTTTACCGTGAGGCGGTGAGAAAGGGCCTCATCAGGAGAAGGTCAATAGAGAGCGTCATTGCAGCCTGTGTTTACGCCGCCTGCAGGCTTTTGAAGATCCCGCGCACTCTCGACGAGATCGCCGAGGTCTCCAAGGTGGACAAGAAGGAGATAGGGAGGAGCTTCAGGTTCATAGCGAGACACCTCAACCTAACCCCCAAGAAACTCTTTGTGAAGCCAACTGATTATGTCAACAAGTTCGCGGACGAGCTTAATCTGAGCGAGAAGGTCAGGAGGAAGGCGATAGAGATCCTAGAAGAGGCTTACCAGAGGGGGCTAACGAGCGGGAAGAGTCCGGCTGGTCTTGTGGCCGCGGCCCTCTACATCGCAAGTTTAATGGAAGGTGAGAAGAGAACTCAGAGGGAAGTCGCGGAAGTGGCGAGGGTCACAGAGGTTACCGTAAGGAACAGGTACAGGGAGATCGTGAACAAATTAGAACTGAAGCTTCCGATTTGAAATTTTCATTATTTTCGTGACTGGAGGTGGATGATATGGTTACGAATATGGGGGTCGAGATGCGGGAAGATGTTAGGGTGTCTTATGTCATTCAAACCGTAGTGGTGAACAACTGGGCTGGAGTTGTAGCAGAGATAGTTATCGAGAAGAAGAATGCTCCTAAATGGGAACTGGAAGCGGTGAAGAGTATGGAGGCTGAATACATTGGTAGTCTCGGTGGTAAGTTTGAGATAAGAGATGTGTCTGTTAACGAAAGAGTTGGTTCGTACGTGATTAAAGCGGAGTATTCTGGATATCACCCTTCCGGAGTCCCGGTCGAGAGAATAAAAGACACAATTATTGAGGAGTTACTTAAGCTTAGGTTCAGATCTCCGGAAACGAATGAGGACTGGATTGAAGATACATTCGAGGATTTTGACCCCTGGGAATACTGGGAGTTTGTTGAATGGGAGGAATAAAATAAAGGTTTTTATGTTTTAACGGAAATACACATTATGGAGGTTTGGAGAATGAAGAGGATTACTATTGATATGGTAAAAAATGATGAGTTTGGAGAGGGATATGTGTATGGTGTTGAATACACGGAGTATGAAGAGGATGGCGTTGAGATAGTTAAATACAATGTGTATGGCAAATATTTAATGGTAGATGTAGAGGATTGGATTTTGGAGTTGTTTGAGGGCGAGAACTGGGAGAAAGTTAAGCAAATAATGTTGGATTTTGATATTGTTCCGACGGATTTGAAGGTGGATAAGGAGAATAGGAAGGTTATGTTCAATTTTATGATGAGCGGTGAAATGATAACATTTGGTGCGGGTGTTGATATAAGGTCGAGGGAGTGGTGGAATGATGTTATTGGGATGAAGTTAGAAGATATTTGGATGACGGTTCTTTCGGAGTTTGGTCTTTGGGATAAGATGAAAGAAGGTGATAAAGAATGATTGAGATAGAAGAACAATCTGGCCTTAGGATTCTCGGAGTCTTTCAATTTCTAAACTAGTATTAGTATTCACTCACAAAGATTGCGATCGCTGGCCAAAAGAAAAAGATACATCACTCGTCGTCTGCGCATTCTTCAATCAACTTATCGAGTTCATTGCAAGTCTCTCTCCAATTTAAGGTAAACATATCATAAACTAGTTCTGTGAGATCCTTTAACGTTTTTATCTCTCCACGCTGCATTTTTTGCTTAAGGAACTTATTAAGCGTTTCATATTCTGGATCATACTCTTCAAAATATTCACAAATGTAGTAGGGTATGATGCCAACGTGTTAGTGAACGCTTCAATTACTAATTCTGTTTGAAAGTTCCAATATTTTCCTGTTCAAGTCATTGATCTGATCTTCAAAATTTGGAAACAGCCAAGAGCGAAGATATTCTCGTGTCTTTCCAATCAATGCCAATCCCCCAATAACTAAAACTCAGAAATTAAAAATTAAATGTTGATGGTATCATAAAGAAAAAATGAAAAAAC
>NZ_KE387150.1:610044-617836 GCF_000430485.1 Thermococcus sp. PK | reverse complement strand
GAGATGCGGGAAGATGTTAGGGTGTCTTATGTCATTCAAACCGTAGTGGTGAACAACTGGGCTGGAGTTGTAGCAGAGATAGTTATCGAGAAGAAGAATGCTCCTAAATGGGAACTGGAAGCGGTGAAGAGTATGGAGGCTGAATACATTGGTAGTCTCGGTGGTAAGTTTGAGATAAGAGATGTGTCTGTTAACGAAAGAGTTGGTTCGTACGTGATTAAAGCGGAGTATTCTGGATATCACCCTTCCGGAGTCCCGGTCGAGAGAATAAAAGACACAATTATTGAGGAGTTACTTAAGCTTAGGTTCAGATCTCCGGAAACGAATGAGGACTGGATTGAAGATACATTCGAGGATTTTGACCCCTGGGAATACTGGGAGTTTGTTGAATGGGAGGAATAAAATAAAGGTTTTTATGTTTTAACGGAAATACACATTATGGAGGTTTGGAGAATGAAGAGGATTACTATTGATATGGTAAAAAATGATGAGTTTGGAGAGGGATATGTGTATGGTGTTGAATACACGGAGTATGAAGAGGATGGCGTTGAGATAGTTAAATACAATGTGTATGGCAAATATTTAATGGTAGATGTAGAGGATTGGATTTTGGAGTTGTTTGAGGGCGAGAACTGGGAGAAAGTTAAGCAAATAATGTTGGATTTTGATATTGTTCCGACGGATTTGAAGGTGGATAAGGAGAATAGGAAGGTTATGTTCAATTTTATGATGAGCGGTGAAATGATAACATTTGGTGCGGGTGTTGATATAAGGTCGAGGGAGTGGTGGAATGATGTTATTGGGATGAAGTTAGAAGATATTTGGATGACGGTTCTTTCGGAGTTTGGTCTTTGGGATAAGATGAAAGAAGGTGATAAAGAATGATTGAGATAGAAGAACAATCTGGCCTTAGGATTCTCGGAGTCTTTCAATTTCTAAACTAGTATTAGTATTCACTCACAAAGATTGCGATCGCTGGCCAAAAGAAAAAGATACATCACTCGTCGTCTGCGCATTCTTCAATCAACTTATCGAGTTCATTGCAAGTCTCTCTCCAATTTAAGGTAAACATATCATAAACTAGTTCTGTGAGATCCTTTAACGTTTTTATCTCTCCACGCTGCATTTTTTGCTTAAGGAACTTATTAAGCGTTTCATATTCTGGATCATACTCTTCAAAATATTCACAAATGTAGTAGGGTATGATGCCAACGTGTTAGTGAACGCTTCAATTACTAATTCTGTTTGAAAGTTCCAATATTTTCCTGTTCAAGTCATTGATCTGATCTTCAAAATTTGGAAACAGCCAAGAGCGAAGATATTCTCGTGTCTTTCCAATCAATGCCAATCCCCCAATAACTAAAACTCAGAAATTAAAAATTAAATGTTGATGGTATCATAAAGAAAAAATGAAAAAACGGCAAATTAACCAACAATGCTTACTTCTTTTCCCGAAGTGATGATCTCAACTATCGTGAACCCTATGTTCTTGGCTTTGTTTGGATCCACTAAGTGGTACTTTTTGCCGTCTTTGGTGACTAGCTCCTCCTCCACCAGCTTGTTGAGGGCCTTTGCCAAGTCTGAGTCCGCAAAAGCCGTCATCTGCTTGAGCTCCTCAAAGGTCGCATCCTGCATAGATAGAATGTTCACGATCTCGTTCAAAACCTGCCAGCTAACGTCTTCTCCCCTACTATCTTCTCCTCCCTTGTTGCTCAAGAGCTCCTCAAGGTCAACTATCCTAATCCCTGTTATTACTCTGGGGCGCTTGCCGTTTTCCCCAGTGATCCTAGACTCTTTAACCTCGATCCCTAAATCCTTTAGTTTACGATAAAGTTGCCTGAAGAAAGCATTTTTTGATCCTTTTCCCGAGTAGGGGAATGGAATGTTGTTCTTTTGACAATAAGAGTAAAAAGCATCCCAAATGTCGTCCTTCAAAACATATCCCTCATCGCTCTCAACGTGCTCTCTGATGAAGGCAGAGAGTGGGTCTGACCAGCGGATCCACTCCCTATGAGTCTCTTCAAGGCTCTCGGCGCTGAAGCCCTCCTTCTTGAGCCTTAAGTAGGCTCCAAGAACCATATTGAGAAATCCAGAGAGCTCCTCTTCGGTTGTCAACTCCTTGAGCAGGTTGGGGTTCCTCTTTGAGCCCTCGAACTTGTTGGGGAACTTTATGATGACAAAGCGGCGAAGTGCAGCATAATTGTACTCTGAGAGCTCAGGGAGCTTGTTAGCTGAAAAGATAAGTTTTGCACGAATGTACGGGACTGGGTAGGACTGCTTGAACTTCTTTTCGATCTGTATGGAATCCCCGCCGGTAATTGCCTTGAATGTCTCGATCTTGTCCAAGGGCTGGCTGGGGATGTCCGCGGCAATGTTCGCGAGCTTGCCAACGAGTGAAGCGGGCGCGAAACGGTTATTTTCCAAGTCGTGAAGGGTTAGTGCCGAAATGTTTTCTGATCCATAAAATGCCTTGAGAAGGTTCAAGAACGTACTTTTCCCGTTGGATCCACTGCCAACTAGGAAAATTGCGACTTGGAAGGGCTGGCCGGGCATAAGTGGATAAGTGGCCACTCTCAGCAGGTTTTCGAAATCTTTGGGGGCAACTATCTCCCTCAGGAACCTCTCAATCTTTGGGGCCTTGGCAAGGGGGTCGTACTTGACTGGAAGTTGCCAGAGGAAGGGGTAGTCCGGCGAGTGCGGATAAAGTTCCAAAGTTTCCGGGTCCAAAACCCCGTTCTTGAGGTTAATCAGCCCGCTCTCGTCAAAACGGTAAAATTCTCGAATGCTCACATAGGTTGACCTTTTAACGTATTCAACTACCTCCTCAATGAGGCTCTTTTTGGCTAAGTGGGAAAGCGAGAAGGCCATGAGAATCTTTTGAACCAGTTCTTTAATCTTTTGCTCTCCGTTGAACTTGTACACCCCGTTGTCATAGTAAAGGATCTCTTCAGAGTCCTCAATTGTCTTGAATGTGAACCTGCTCACCAGGAACTCTGCAATGGTTGCGTGGAGGGAATCCTCCTTGTCAGCATCGATGATTTTCTGGAATATTTCTTTCACTTCGTCCTCATCTTCAAGTCCAAACTGCTTTTCAAGGACTTCGAGGTCAAACTCTTCGATCGGCACGTCACTCTCTTTGTCCTCTTTTTTCCCTCTACTACGTGCTTTTTCCCCCTTCCTCAGACTTTTGGAGGGGATGTTGAGAGTAAAAAGATCCATTTTTCTTCTGATGTGCTCTTGGAGCTCTCCAAACCACTCGTTGAATTTCTCAGATCCAAATTGCTCCCGAATATGGCCAAAGAAGTAGTTGATTTTCGACGGCTTGAAAGCGAAGGTTGGACCGACCTCTTGGGCCGGAATCACTACCCTGTTCTCCTTCACGATGGAGACCAAGAACTTCTTTTTGCCAATTTTCTCGATTTTGAGCCAGCCAAAGGCCGGCTCATCATCTTCATCATCTCTCTGATCGTCCATAGGCGGATCCAAGGGTATCCAGAGGATGTTCCGCTCCATTTCTCTGCCCTTTTTGTTCAGTTTAATCCCAAGGGCTCTTGCGAGTTCTGAGAGCTTGTACACGCGGTTATTATGAAAATCCACGCCAAGGTACGTGTTCCTGTAAATCGCGAAGGACGGGTGGACGTCTGGTGGATGGAACGGGCAGTGAAGGAGAACGTAGTCGTCCGTTTCTTTCACAATTCTGTCCTCGAGGTGATCGAGGATTTTAGCCAACCACCGCTCAAGAATGTCCTTTGAGACTAACGAGCTCTGTTCATTGGCCTTTTTCCTAATCTCGTCTTCAAAGCCAAAAAGCTCTGAGACTATTTGCGGGTTCTCGAAGATTTGAAGGAGAATCTCCTTGAGGTGATCGAGGTTCTTGATCTCAAGGATTTTTGTTCGGATCCTCGGGCAGGTGTGAAACCCACTCATAAGGCGTGCCACTTGGGTGGATCGAAGGAGGGACGACGAACTGTCGGCCAGTGCCTAAGATCTCGACGACAGTTACCTCGGCCTTGTCTTCAGTTCCAGGGACTAACAAACCGGGGTCAACATCAGACTTCCTTAGCACGACTTTTTTCGAGAAGTTGAGAACTTCTGGGTTGCTTGACCTGAAGATCAAACGCGGCGCCTTTGAGGTCGTGTGAGCAAGTGCTCCCAATTCAATGGCCTTTTTGGAGTTGTAGCCGGCGATCTTGGGCTGGTCCACGTCGATAGCGATGATTCCTGAAACCTCGCCCGCAAGCACGCCAACATTGAGTTGAGGGGTTTTCTTAAGCTCTTGGATTGTTCTTTCGTTTGAATACTCCTCGCTCCCCCACTTCTCTGGGTTAGCCCAGTCAGCCCAGTAGGGCCTTTTCTCTCCTGGTTTAAGTGGGATAACCTTCCACCCTAACTTTGAATACTGCTCAATCAGGGCAAGCTTTTCTTGAACTGAGGCCATATGGATCCCCCCATAGCCTTATGTTTGGGAGGAGAAATTAATTGTAGCTGATCCAACGGGGGAGAGTAAGATGTCCGGGATGTCCAAGCGATTCGCATTTAATTCCCGTTTTTTGGTAAATATGGGTGGAATGGTGGGTGCGAACCCTCGCTCACACCACTTCAACAAAAAATTAATGCAAAAAACATTGGACATCCCGGGCATATTGGACAGTGCACATTAATGCCTTGTACTGTACATTGAATTGTTTGCCTGCTGTTCGGTAGGAGCTTACGGGTACGCCAACATTTTTGGCTTCAGCTTAAATCGAAGTTAATGACCCGTGAATTTATTGCCCAGAGTGAGCGCACAGGTAAGCTGTGTTTTTCATTAACTAAAATAAAATAAAAGAAAGAATATTTTTTCAGGAATCCAGCAGACAGTCCGCCGTAAAGAACGTCTTAACTGCAACTATTAATGATGTATTGTTGTAGTACACTCGAACTCCGGTAGTGGGCGTTTCGCCCAATACGGCTTCGATGAGGCTTGCTTCACTGATTCTGCCTCTTCTCATTAGTTCCATCTCGACAAACAGGATAATGAGCTTTTTGGCGTAATCATCGGGCATTGTTTCTAGGCTTCTTCGTCGTTTTACAAGTCGCCCCAGTTCCCGGTTGGTACAGGTTCGCAGATGCAGTTGGTTTGTTGGGATTCGGTATTCGACCACCATCCAGTATTCAACACATTTAGTGTTCATTTGAGGGTCCCTCCAGAAGAACACATGAATGGTCAATATTGAAATTAGCTGATGAGAACCATGACTTCCCCATGATTCACATAGGACACAAAGAGTCACAGAAAAATCGTTCACGTTTGATGCATCGTTTCCAGTTAAAATTAAGGTGACGTTTTAATGAAAAACTTTTTCACTAATCCACAAGGCTCAATATTACCTTGGCTGTTTTAAGCTATGGTGACGCATTGTGGAGAAGATACTGGCGTACCTAAAACTGAAATCATATGCAGCCAGCAATAAATGGCGGAAATATGCACTTGATTTATTGAGCACAGAGAGCATAACAGAAAGACGCAGACTGAATGTTGAACTTTCGTACACTTTGGGAAAAATGGCCGCGTACCGGGAAATTGAAGCATTTATTAACAGAGATTCCTCCATCCAACCAGAGCTCGAACAAATGGTAGAGAACATCTTAACTGAGGCAACATTTGAGTGGAAACTAAGTAAACTAAAGCAAATTGTAGCAAACCCTGAGGGAAATGATGCCAATTTTGACAAACTTATTGAGAGCTAGACATCTCAAAAAAGGAAAAATAAGGAAAAGTACCCCCAATTCAAGGGCGAAGATAACTGTAACGAAGATAGCTGTATCTGAGTTGTTGATAAGCTTGGAGTTGATAAGACTGGAGAAGATCGCTGAGTCTGCGGAGTCTCCAACCCCATGGTTGCTCTATCCATAATTTTGTTAGGTTGTGATGACCCTCTTTGCTTTCTTTCTCTTTTTTATTCTCCTCAATGATACCCAGCATCTCCCTTTGACTTGGCGTGAGAACACTAATGTCGTAATAAAGTTCTCTGTAATATTCCCACATCTCTTGAGGACTTATCTTGGCATAGTTCGTTCTGTGAACGTCATTGGATGGTCTGTGTCCGGTTATTTTCCTAGCTACTGCCAGTACTCTATCGTTAAAGATTCCTTCCTTCTCGGCTTGACGTTCCCATATCTGGATAAACAGCTTTCTGAAGAACTTGAGATTAAACCGATGTATGCCATCACTTACGACAAAGTTCAGATTAACTTCTGGATCTCCTATCTCCCTGCTCATTTGGATTATCTTATGTAAAAATGTATCTTTCAGGCTTTTCTTTCCAGGCTTAATGAAGAGATATCCATCCTGTTTGAGAATCTCGTCCCTATTGTTTTCAATGTAGAACCTTAGTGCTTTCTCTGCTTCTTGTGTCATAAATGCGATTGTTACGCCAGATTTCACTCCACGTAACTTTCCTTCCTTCGTTTGGTTAGCTGAGAAGATGATGCTATGTGTCTCAAAGTCTATGTCACTCATTCTGAGCTGCGCAATCTCGCTCACTCTCCTGCCAGTACTGAATAGTAACAGTGCAAATACGATCGCCTTAATGTATCTCTTCATGGGAAGTCTTCTCAGCTGGAACAACAATTCAAGTCTCCTGAAAAATTCTCTTGCATCCTCGAGTTGTAGGGTTGGGGTGTTTGCTTCCTGTTCTTTTTTCCTACCTTCATTTGCTCTCCTCAAAGGAGCTCTCAATACATCTATCAATACCTCCTGAGCTCCCAATCGCCTCAACACCAGAATCACTGCCTGTAATCTCTTGACAATCGATGAGTTGGAGTATCCCGTTTCCATTAACGCGTTTACATACCCTATGAGAACCTCTCTCGAAATCACATACTCTTCATTATCCTGTGGGGCCTTTATTTTACCACCAAATACGACCCGCCCATCCTTTACAAACCCCAAGAACTGCCACACAAACCTTTCAAATTCTTTCCGGGAGGCTTCTGAAAGCTTATGGGTAGATGCATAGTCCGCTAGTAGCTCCTCGATGTCACTGCTCTTAATAAGATACCGGAGATTGTCCGGTTGATATTGGAGCTGGACAAGTTCATCACTGGCCATGTGGCCTCCCTCAATTCCAGATTTGCGAAAAAAGGTATTTAAACATAGTGTAGGATTTACAGATACTGTTAGGATAACTGGGGCATCACCTCCTGAAGCCATTCAATAACATCACCCGGAGGCCTATCAAACCTAGAATGAATTCTGACAAAATTATACCAGAAGGCAAACAGAAAAACAAACCTATGAACCCTCCTCCAGTCCTCACTCCTGAAATTATTCCAGAAACGCTTCGTCCTCTCCTTCAACGTCCTAAACCAACGCTCAACACTGTTCCTCGGCCCAAAAGTCACATGCAGATAACCCAACCCCAGACTCTTAAAAGCAGACTTATACCAGCTAGCCCTGTCAACCAGAAAGACGGGCTGCCCTTCACAGGACTTCAAAACAACCAGGATGAAATCCCTGGCAACCCACCAGTTTCTAACAGTTGTAATCCAGACTGCTAAAACTTCCTTGCTCTCAACGTCAATTGCAGCCCAGAGGTATCTTTTCTTCCCGTTGATTTTTATTACTGTTTCGTCAACTGCGATGAAGTTCCGCTGTTTTTTGACTGCGAGGATTTTTGGCTTGTAAACTGCTTCTGCGAGTTTTTGGACTGCCTCCCCAGACTGTTACGTGACTGATTTTGAGGATTCTGGCGGTTTTGCCGGTAACTGAGGCCTCGCAGGTATAATTCTACTCCCCTGATTTTCTTTT
>NZ_KE387150.1:570182-609944 GCF_000430485.1 Thermococcus sp. PK | reverse complement strand
GAAAGGGTTTTAAGGCTGAAACCACCCAGTAAATAATGGTTTCAGACTTCATGTTCCCCCTTCTTTTTCTGAAGTATTGCCAGTAACTTAAACCTGACACCCCACTGCTTATCCTAACAGTATCGATTTACAAAACCCAGAACAGGTATGTTTAAATAGTAGAAGAACAAATTTTCATGTGTAAATAAAAATGACAAAATTAAGACTGCTCAAACTCTTGTATTTATGTTGGATGCGCTGTCTTAGAACAGAACTCTATTCTGAAGCGATTTTTTATTTATTTAAATATTTATTTGTCAAGTAGTAAAAAGAAAAGTGGATTATCACAAAGCACCCAGAAAGTTACGCTCTGTAAGAAACAACAAACAAAAGTAAAAAATAAATAAAGAAATAAAAATTTCAAGAGTCTTGGAGTTTTGTGACTATCCAGCCAGCTTTGCCAGTTTTTGTTTTTAATGACCACAAGCTCAAGGTCGTTACTGACGAGCTTTTTACCATCAGTTTCAATGAAGTATCCATCGATGAATTCTTCCACCTTGCTATGCAACCGCTCTCCCTTTGGAACATTGAATACTTTCATCACTAATTCAAAGACCCTAATTTCACCATACTCATCGAGTATCCTATGTATTCTCTCTTTAAGCACCCTAATCTTTCTAGAATATGGATCCCCCCCACACTTTTCTTTTAACTCCATAAGCTCCGATTCCAGCTGTTTTATCCTCTCCTTAAGCCTCTCATTTTCCTCTTTCACCTGTAGAGGGTAGCTATCATTCCTCGCTGAGAGAATTAATGTTTCAATGATGTGGTTTCGATGTAGCCCGTATTGGAGAGCCATCTCTGCAAGGTATTCCGCGACTTTAATGTCTAAGTTCAGGGTCACAGGGGTCGTGTTTCGGGTTTTTGGTCTTCCAGGGCCCTGTTTTGGAATTTGAATGGTTTGAGGAACCAATGTGCCACCCTCATTGTCAATATTAACAGAATCAAAAATAAACATACCTATTGACAATTATTTTTCAAACCAAAATTGCTTACAGCCTAAGAGTTAATATTCCTAGCCAAATCTAAAAACTGGATTTAATTTTGATAATACCCCAAATCAATAGGGGCTTGAGGTGCTGCAAAAAATAACGTATTTGATTGAAAAGCGGCGCGTTAAACAGCATTTGAATAAAATTAGAACTGGCAAGCCTTCTCTTAGCAGGTACTATGCTGCGTACCTATTCGACAAGCCATTGTGGGATGTAACGCCTGATGAGATCTACCGGGCAGAGCGAACCTTAATTCCACTAGTTCTCAAGTACTATCTTACACCGTCTTTAAATTGGAATGAGCGGGTGAAACTACTTGTTAATGAACTGGAAGAGTTTTACAGATTTTTCTGCAAAAGAACGAAAATATTAGAGTTTAGGGATTCAAAAAATCCTCTGGATAATTCTCGGGAGTTAGAGAATCTTGTTAGATTTATCAATGGCGACCATACCGTAGAGGAGTTCCTGAGATGGTGTAATAGTCCTGTTCCCCGAAGCAAGTACGCTTTTGTCTCTCTTCTTCACAAAACGGAAGTTGCCGATATTGAAAAACTTATTGAAACGAACATCATAACAAAAGAGCAGTTGAGTGAAATTTACCGGAGGAGACGTTCCAAACTTATCCCAGCAGTCCGGCGAGCAATTGAAATGGCGATCGAAAGTCAATTTTCCAACCAAAAGCCTGAAAAAAGGAGGAAAATTTATCGGCCAAACAAGCATGGATCTGGAAAGTCTGTATTTCATGCTTATCTGGAGATTTCAGGGCTCACTCCAGGCTCTTACATTGAAGAGAGGAATATTGAGTGGGAATTTAAACAAAATCTGGTTAGGATGTGGTTTACGTCAAAAAACAGGCATGAGCGGGAGAATAGGCTAGAACAGGCCTTCCCCAGGTTACTCCAGTTGGTTAGTTACACAACGATCTGGTATTACATTAGAGAGCAAGTTGATGAGTACCTGATTGCGAGTGCGCTATCAAAGAATGAAATTGAGGAGTATCTAAGAGTGAACAGACATAGACTCGGAGATAAGATGAGAACCAAACTCATTAGGGCGTATTATTTTGCAAAGTAAGCTCGTACAAGAGGAATATCGTGGGTTTTTGGGTTATTGTTTAAAACTGATTGCAACGAGGGCTTGATTTTTGAAGAAGCCACTCAAAAACATGCCATACAACACGATAGCTGGGTTCAATCCAGGATTCATTTAACTAGTAATGCCATAATCGGGCTTGGTATCTCAAATTAACTTTTTATGACTCCAAAGCTCATAAACAAAGGGTAAAAACAAGGAATTGGTATGCTAAGAATATTGAATAGTAGAATAGTAAGGGTCTAGACTCTTCCTGTTTTGGTGTGCTTTTATTCCATTACCTCATTCAATCCTTCTTATTCTTCTGTACCCACGAACATTTTTCACGTAATGGACACATTTCGCATTTTGGTTTTCTGGGAGTACATACAAGAGCAGCAAGGTCTATTATTGCAAAATTGTATTCTCTATGAAATTGCTCCGGTAGAATCTTTGAAGCGAGTTCGAGTATTTTTTTATCACGTCTCCCTTCCCCTCTGGGGGTTATCCCAAAATAGCGACTGAGAATTCTCACAACATTCGAATCAACCACTGCAACAGGTACGTTACATGCAAAGCTCAGGACAGCAGCAGAAATGTACTCTCCAACACCCGGAAGGGATAACAGTTTCTCTTTATCGCAGGGAATTCTGCCCCCGTATTTCTCGACAAGAATTTTTGCCAGAGTCAGAACTTTTTCCGCTCTCCATTCCAGTCCAAGTCTTGAAAAATAATCTCTGATTCTCTCTGGAGAAGCTCTTGAGAGTGAGAATACATCCGGGAATTCTTTTATGAATTCAAGATAAACAGGCACCACCTGAGAGGCCTTGGTGCGCTGGAGCATGAGTTCAGCAACAAGTATCTGATAGGGATCTTTTGTTTCACGCCACGGAAAGCTCCGTCCGTTCTGATAATACCAAGATAGCAGAGAATTGACAAAGAAATCAATCAGCTCAGTATTTTTACTTGGCGTTTCCAAAGTTTTTTCACCTCCCATCCTTCAAAAGTTGCAATTATTGCTAAGCCAAGTGCAGCCGCGAGAAGTGGGGGGACAGCGTTTCCTATCTGCCGGTACTGTGCGGTTCTAGGGCCTTTAAAGATAAACCAGTCCGGAAAACTCTGGAGCCTTGCTGCCTCCCGGGGTGTTAGAGTTCTTGGTTTAACTGGATGTATGTACCGGTACCCGTCCTTCTGGAGATGGGCTGTTATTGTCCATGATGGGCGGTTCCATATGAGTTTTTTGAATTTATCCCTGAAGATGTCGTCACGATACCCATAAAGAGCTTTTATGTGCTGGGGAAGATCTTTCCAAGAATCGCCTTCTTTCATGTGTTCAAATGTCAATTTATCCCGTTCGGTGTGAGAACGGGAAATATGATTATGAACCATTCCGTCCCAGAAGGGGGTTTTTTTCCGGGCCCATTCTTGATATCTGGAAAAGGGATGAATAACATGGAACATGGGATAATCTTCTATGCCAGCCCTATTTGCGACTACCGGTTCGGGAAGATCCCCTATTGCCTGTCCAACAGTTACATATGGATATTTGGGAAGAAGTCCTTTGAAAAGGTAATCAACCAGATTTTTCTTGGATTGCTGGGAATCTTTATGTGTGGGGAATGGCCATCGGAATTCCTCAACAAGTGATTCTTCATCCCGGTGTATTCCAACAAAGAAAATACGTCTTCTTGTCTGGGGTACTCCAAAATCGGCAGCATTGAGTATCCTTGGATTGTTTCCTGTTTCCCATCCCGGAATTATGTATCCAATCCTTCTGAAATCATCAACTATTTCTCTTACCGTCTCCCCATCCCTGTGACTCATCATTCCGGGTACATTTTCCATTATGACAATCTTGGGCTGGAAATAGTCGACCATACGGATGAATTCTCGATAGAGCACATTTCGAGGATCATCAATAAATCGGGGATGATGGTTTTTCACATCTTTCTTTTTTCCGTTTCTTGCAAGATTTGCTATTTTCACACGACCGGCCACGGAAAAGCCTTGGCAGGGAGGCCCTCCCACCATCACATCAATATCCCCTTTTTGAACTCCTGACACATTAGAAATAACTTCAGGGGGCAGCTTTCTAAGGTCTTCTTTCAGGCCAATGGTATCAAATCCCATTGCTTCCCTGAAGTTGTAGTTGTACGTTTTTATTCCGTGAGGGTCAATGTCAACGGCTGCTTTGGGCACTAATCCTGCCAGCACCATGCCAAGAGAGAATCCCCCAGGTGCACCGAATAGATCCATGAAAGTGTATTTTGATTTCATTGCATACTCCCTCTGTCCAGATTCTTGCGGGGGCTTTTTAAATCATATCAGGTCAAGCACATAGGCAAGATCCTCAACATCAGGACCTTCGATTAGCACTCCAATTTCGTGATTCCCCACCATTCCCCCCCAAGTAAAATTCATTGATCCAATAATTGCTTTCCTGCGGTCAACCACAATTGCTTTTGCATGAATTGTTTCTCCAGGGTATCTCTTGCTGAATTCAACAAGGTCAAAATCTCGATACTTGAGACTCATGCTGTACAGTCGATCCGTTATTCTTTTTGATGGATCCAGTTCATTTACAATGAATTTTACCGATCTCCCTTTTTGCAGGTTTTTTTCAATTAAATCAACAAGCCACATTGCTCCATCTGTGATTACGTAGCTCACGAGATGAATTTGTTCCATGGCATTTTCAAGAAGCTCATACACCACGGTGTCGATATTCCTGAATTCTTTTTTCTTTAGACGATTCCCGATGGTGAGTATTCTGGCAGTGGTAATCTTTTGGGTATCCATTATTCCAGTCCCTCCATCCATTCCACAGGAACATGCCGGTCAAGCCACATATTTCTGTGTTCGCACGATGTCTCCGAGATCAAGGTGCATGCGTAACATGCAGCACCATTTACCATTGTGGGCGCATCCAAGGTAAATCTAAACTCCTGTTCAATACAGAGGGGATCGTTTGAACATGAATAAAGAAAGTCGTACGCTCTATTCAGTATTTTCTCGAATTTCCGTACCAGCGAGATCAATCCACCCAGAGTGCCATCTGCATTTGGCTGGGCAGTGTAAAGAATTACCCCGCCCTCCGGGTGGTTGGGATCATCAATTTTTACATAGACTCTCTCCCTTATTGACGCTGCTGAATATCCCGAGTCAACAGATATGGCTCTGATCAGCATGTGGGAAAGTGTGTGCCAGAATACAAAGGCTGGATGAAGTTCAAATTTTGTTGACGGGTCTTTAAACAGGTGATCGGGGTACCCTCTTCCTTTTGCCGTAAACGCTGAAAACCACCTGTCATAGTGTTCCTTGGATTTTCTTCTGGCATACTCCCACAATTGCTGGGGATCCCTGAAGGTAATAAAAACCCCCTCTCCAAAAAGCTGCACGCCGGGATACCATTCGGTGTCCCCCTCCTTGAAACCAACGGAAACAAGGTCTGCTTCAAGCAAAGAATCGTCAGAGTCACCCGGTTTTCCCACAAATCTTCTGTATCCCTTAAGAACCATTACAGTGTGAAGCTTCTCAATGGGGGTAACCCTGAATCCAACCCCATTTTCATCATAAACTGTTCTGACGTTATTCCGGTTCACGTAAAACAGAACTTTGTCTTTTTTGATATTGGACTTTACTGGGGGGAATCCCTTCTCAGAAGCCATAATGAATGATTCAAATTCTTCCTTGAAGAGTTCATAGGGAGTGGTGGGTATTTCTCTTGAATCATTAATGATATCCAGAATTATTTGTCTCACATCGTCCCAGTCGTAAGACTCAAGTTCTGTAAGCTCCGCAGTGGTGAGTACCCTTTCCAGTCTCTTCAGAAAACCTTCTCTGTCCTCAAGAGCTGTGCCATCGGGATCCACTAAGACCCTCAGAGCACCCTTAATATGATCCCTTTCCAAGATCTTGTGAAGGGTTGTTGCCCGTGGGGGGACTGTAAAGAGTGTAACAATCTCGGGCACATAAAGATTGGATGCCTGTCTCTGAATGACATAGGCTTTTTCTTCACATTTTTTTGTTTCTCCCGGTTTTTCATTTCTTTCGAGATATGTGCTTGGACATGAATGAGGACGTTGGTAAATTTCTTTGAGAGTAACACTAGCTTTGCACTCGGGGCACCTGATGACCACATCGGAGAGGGATGGTCCCTTGCGGATCCATTCAAACCAGCTGTTATTGTGGTTGCAGGGTTTTGAGGAATTTTTGTGGACCTCATATGGCCAGGAAATATCCCCCATATGGCCCTTTGGACATGCAAGAATAAAACGGATTGCCTGTTTTCTGCCCTGTTCTCTAAGCCTCCATTTAATTTCCCGTTCTCGTTCTTCATCAGAGTATCCCTTATTTTTAAGTTCTCTATTCAGTTCCTCCCTGCATTTTGGACAGCCGTAACTCTGATGATAGAGGATGCCGTGTTTGGGGCAGAGTGACCATTCGGGAAATGGCCGTGTCCGGTAAATTACATAGTTCTGGGGAACTTCAAGTTCAGCATTTGATGGAAGTTCAAAAACTCTGGCCCCTCTGAGATAGCCTTGTGACATGCGATCGTGAGATATCTCAAGTTTCTTGGGAGAAATACCGAGGGTTTCCCTATTATGCTCATTAAAAAGTCCAATATCTGGCCGGAGTATCACTCTGGGCCCTTCGGTTGTTTCAATTATTGAGCCGGGTCCAAAAGTTGTTATGAACTGGGATTTTCTAATATGCTGCACCTTCACCATTACAATCATCTCCCGAATCTTGTAACTTGGAACGCTACGGTTTCTTCAATATCCCTTAATGAAGTCGGGGCATTTGGATAGACAACGGAGAGGTTTTTGTATTCGTGGGCAGGTGTACCAAGTACTACGGGTTTTGTTGCAGTAAAATATTCGTGGTATTCAAGTTTTGCACCCTCCTTCTTTGCAATTCCACTCCACGTATCAAGTTTGAAATTAACAATTTTGGCAAGCTCATTTTCGTTCAAAAACTTTCTCGACTCGGGAAAACTTGCAAGACGCTCAACAAAGATTCTTGGAATCTCTTTAACTTCCCTTGCGGTGAAACGGGCATCTGCCATCTCATGGGCGGTCTCTTTTTTCCACCAAGGCACCTGCGGTGCCGGGTGATTTCTTAGAATTCCAACAATAACCGGACCCATAGCACGCTCTATTGTACCAAGAGACAGCGGAGAAACCGTCGAAGGTTCAACATATCTATCAAGTGCCCTGTGGTATCCAATGAAGAATTCATAGTGGCTGAGGTCTCTCGGGCGGGTTGCTCTGTAAAATGTGACAACAAGGCCTGCCCGTTTTCGTCCAACACGTCCGGTTGCCTGAATGTATGATGTGGTTGTTTTTGGCTGTCCATTAACCACCATAAGGGACAATCGTCCAATATCAACACCCGTTCCGAACATGCTCGTCGTGAATATTGCGTCAGCCGAGTAAGGTTTTTCTAGTTTTTTGAGCAGGGATGGAAGAATCGTTGAGTCAAGTCTGCTTGAAAGTTCAATGGGATTTTCTTTGAAAATATCCCTGCGACATTTTTCGTCTTCCTGAAGATCCCGGATACGTTCAGGAATATCCTGACGATACAAACTGAGCGCACCTGCCAGTTCCCGAATTGAATTGAAATATCCCACCAGAGTCCAGAAGAAATCCAGATCATCGGGGTATTTCTCTCCAAGTTCGTAAACGCTCTGAAGAAGGCGGGCCCAGATTCTTATCAGAGGTGTATGTGGACCCCTCCCGGGGGCGAGTACTCCCACATAAAGACGTCCGGGTTTGGTTTCATCAGCAGGATGCACCGGATACGTCCTAACAAAAAACCTGTCTCCCGGTGAAATTCCGAGTGGAGGAAACATTGAAAGCTTCCGTGTAAATAATGTCCCAACATGTTCTTCTGCTCCCTTAACAGTGGCAGTTGATGCTACATACTTTGCCCTACGTCCTCCGAGATAGTCAACAGCTATCTCATAAATCCCAACCATGCTTCCAAGAGGACCCGATATCAGATGAAGCTCATCCTGTAAAATCAAATCGGGTGGATCAAAAGGAGGTACTGGAATCCGGCCTTTTCCGGTTATGGTGTCGCTTCTTCCATATCCAAAATCACTAATATTTGCGCTGAAGGCATTGATATTACCAAAAAATCCGGAGCATTCAGGCTTAAACGAAAGCTGGGCGAATTTATCCACTGTGGCTATCAGAAAGGATGGAGGCATTCTGTACAGTTGCTCATCAACGGTGAGGGCAGGAATTGGAATGCGGTATGAAAGAACCTTTGATTCATCGGAACTCACTCGAATATTTTCCATGTGGTTTGCTCTTGCAAAATCTGGAACTGCTCTAAATTCAAGATTGCCAGGAATGTAGAGGAGAACCTGTTTTTTACCAATCCGGATATCAATAGAGGCATAACTGCCCTTTGGGTATCCTTCCACCCATAAGCCCTGATTGAGATGACACTCGGGATTTGGACAATAAATTTCAAAATCATGGTATTTTTCATTATCCTTCGGGTGACGGGCTCTTGAAATGAGGAAATATCCCGGTCTGGAAGGTCTTGCAGCTCTGAGGATTATGTTAACTCCTGCATCATGGAGTTTATCTGAAAGGTGTTCCCAAGCATCATCGAACTTTTCACTTGTAACGGGGGCATCACTCCTGAATTTGAGGGTTATCACGAAAAATCCTGCTGAGGGCAGTTCATGAACTTTAACGTCAAGGAGCATTATTCCTGTATTCCCGATTTCTCCCCCTAGGAATGACTGGAATGCATTCTCAATTTCCTCCCGAGAACTGGAGGACTTCACCGTTAGATGAATCGACTCCGATTCTCTTGCATCTATTCCATCCTCGGGGATTGCAAGAAGGCTACCACATACAGGACATCTGAGAATCTGAGCGGGTTCACCCTGTTTTTCTCCGTTCAGATCCCCCTTTAGGATGGATAGAGCTCCCAAAATACGCTTCTTTTTGCCGTCAGAGCCCTTTGGCCATGCATCACTGAGAGCATTGGGTGTTAGCCCTCCTCCAACCCAGAGTCCTATCGAAAATCTGGAACCACCCCACAGGAAGGGCTCATCTTTGTTGGGATATTTCTCTGGCCTCCATCCCGGCGGTTTCCCTTCTTTTAACCCATACGTCCTGAGATATTCACAGGCAGTTATCATAGCAAGGGCACGCCTGAATTGCTGAATGGTCAGCAACCGGAGTGTGTATCTGGAGATGACACCGGTTCCAGCCCCGCTTGAGTCGACATTTCTTTTCCCTATCCGAGAGAGAGCCCTTCTGCGACGGTATGCAAGGGTAAATGCAACAAGGGCCAGATATGCCTCGGTTTTTCCTCCACCTGTTGGAATCCAGAGGAGATCACATATCTCTCTGTCGGGAGACTCGGTATTTACTATTGACTCAATGTTCATGAGGAGAAATGCAAGCTGATATGGTCTCCATATTAATTTTTTCAAGTTTTCATCTTCCTCTTCTCTGCGCTGCCATCTAAATTGAAGGGCCATTGCCTTGTTTGCAAAACAGAAAGCAAGACGTGCATTTTCGTTTTTTTCCAGTATCCGTATTCCGCGCCGTATCCTACCTATTGTTTTTGCAATTTCCCGCAGAATGCGAAGTCCGATTTCCTTTTCCCGATCATCTTGGAGATCGAGATATTCCCTGACCTGTGTTTTGAACCATTTTAAATATCCCCTGTAAAGTGGAATCAGTGCCTCATAAAGCTCGTTGGGATCCCATTTTTCAGCAAGATCTTCAGCAGCTAGCACGGGCTCATCTCCAAATTCCTTTTTCCACCCAAATTCGGGAGACGAAAGAGCATAAACTGGAATGAATTCAGACCTGATCAGATTAAAATTCCTCCACGCTTTCTTGTCTTGGGGGGAGGGAGGAACGAACATTGATACCAGACTTCTCGCAATTTCCTCGGGATTTTTCTCTCCTTTTTTTCTGGCAAGTTCCTTACAGATCTGTAATGCAGTGTTGTAGTCTGCCCATTTAAAGGGAGGTCTTTGTGGCACATCATCCGAATACCTCAGTTCAGGGTCTGTACAGTTTTCAGGGGATTCTATGCACCATACAGCTGAAGCCATGTGCCCCTTAGCATAAGCTCTGTTTTCCCTGTAGATAAAATCGATCTCATCGGTGTTTTCCCCAAATGTTGTGGGAACTACAGATGCATTGAATACCCTAACACGTAGCTGGGGCTGAAAGATGTGCAACGACACTGTTTCATCTTTGGCGGATTTCTTTATTCCATTCACAACAAAGATAGAGACATGAAGAAGGTCTTCTTTTCTCCGTGTGATAACTTTCAGAAGAAGTTCGGTTTCTGCGGTACCCAGTACTTGGGCTACCTCTTTCTTCTCAGGATCCGGAATACAATACTCCTCAGAACATTTTCTCCTCGCATTACATGGTTTAAGCGGTATCTCCAAGAAGTATGCTCGGGGTTTTCTCTTCCATACTTTCTTGTCCCCGTCCCAGAAGTATCTTGCCCAAGTAACACAAATTCCGAGTTTTGGTGTTTTTCCTGTCTTAGGTCTGATGATGAATGATAGACCAAAGGATCGTGGGAGAGTGCGGGGGTCAAGAACCGGATTGAAATTCAAGCCAACGTCCCCATCCTCCTCCTCATCCTCAAATCCTGAAGTCACCTCTTCACTTCCAGCAACCCCTTCGGCGGTTTCATATTCAAGTACGGTCTCCGGAGGAATCATCTTTGGAGAAAGAATTCCTGTGACATATTCAGTAAGGGGTTTTCTTGTTTCGGGGAGCTCCTCTTCAATACCGTATCGCGGACCGAGAAGTTCAGCAATAAGATCAGCAACAAGTTCTGATCTTATCCCCATTTTGTTACCCCCTGTATTCCAACAGTACAAGTGATAGCGTCAATCTTTTTAAGAGTTACTAATAAAGCACAATTTAATTAATAATAATAACCACATTTAAACAAATAAGCCGAATAAATCAAAGAGAAATAAATCTCAAATTTCCAAAAATCCTATCATACGTATCCTGCAGCTCATCTATCGTATGGTGAGAATAATGAAGGGCGTTGATATCGTATCTGATAGAATGTCCCATTAGGAGCTTTTTAATTGTTGCATTGCCGTTCCTCCTATCCCATTCCTGCGCAAAGAACTTCCGCATGTGTTTGGGACGAAGTTTCTGGTTTCTTAGAGGGCTTTTTCTTCGGAAGGGCCGCTGGAGCTGGGGAAGCGTTGCTAGAGGTTCATGGAGATTTGGCCTGTAAGTTTGGATGTAATCATCCAACAACTCTTGTAACTCCTCTGTAAAGAACACAACTCTGGCCTGTTTTGTTTTTGTTTGTTGAGTGGTTAGGTAAATCCTCCGATTTTTTAGATCTATGTCTTTCAGGGGGATTCTAGCGAGTTCACTTACCCTCATTCCTGTAACTGCCATTAGAAGCATTGCTGTGACGAATTGGTCTTTCTTCCAATCTTCAAAATGCCAGCTTAGGTGGAGGGAATCGATCAGTTGGATCAGGTTCTTGATGTCTTCAATTGTCACTATGGTTAAGTCCACGTTGATTTCTGATGGTGCTTTGAGGGATTCTGCCAGATCAATCCCGGCAATCCTGAAGAGCTTTTTGAGATAAGTGACGTTTTTGCGATAAAATGATACTGAGTATTCCCTCCTGATGATCCCAAGATACTCCTTTAGGTCTTTCATCGTGAAAAGGTACTTTCCTTGGTGCTCTCTGGTAGCATCCTTTAGAAACATTGAGATTATGTACTCAACGCTCCTCTTGTGAGCGTGGGTAACACCTTTGGTTTCGAACTCTAAGAAGAGCCTGTCTATGTCTCCTTCAGTTATGACATAATACTGGTTTGGATCTTGAACTTGAAGATGTCTTCGGTATTGCTGCTGCTTACCACTGCTATGAAAAACGTATCCGATTGCTGGAAATGCTGATTGGGGCGTTGTTGAGGTTTCTTCTGAAAAAGGCATTGTAAGAGCTTCATTCGGCGAATAAAGGCTTTTCCGAGAGGCTTTGGATCCCGCGACCGGGGTTCGAATCCCCGCGGGGCTACCAAATCCAGGGCTCCAGAGCAAACCTTTTTTAAAATAATTATCGCAAGAAGTTTTCCTATAAATGAACTTTGTCACTTGCGAATACTTTCTGTGTTTTCTCAAATTTAATGTAGCAACTGCATATTTCTCAATTTCAGCAGGAAGAGTTGACTCTCTCCGAAGTACTACTCAATGCTGATTAGGAGTGGAAAGCCCTAGAAAACCGAAAAAGATAAGTTGAAGTTTGTGCTATTTTTAAATGAGGGTAACTTGTTGGGGGAATACATAGGATGGAAAAGAGTGAAACAAGAGATGTTCTTTTAAAAATAATACTACTTGATGAAGATGGAAAATACCGGCTAAAGGGCAAAATAGGTGCAATAAACGACACAGTATACCTTTTTGAATGGCAGGAATATAGGGTTATTGGGAAGCGAGAATTCAGCATAAGGATTGGGAATGAAAAGACTAAGGCTGAGGAAATCAACGAAAATACCTACATAGCGACTTTTCAGTTCAAAAACTACATCGGAAAGACCAATATCGAAATTTTAGAAAATGGGAAGGAAGTTTCTCTACGGTTTAAGGATTTTGAAGTGCTTTCAGAGAAAGTGGGGAAAATTTACAACGTTAGCCTGGAGAATACAGAAAAGCTTGTACAAAAGCATGAAGAACTCTACAATGCGCTCGTCAAATACATAAGCGAAAATCAATTTTGCTCCCATTCTCGATTACCGCTCCCACAGGCTTTGGAATTGAGGAATCTGAAGAACCTATAAGTGAGCTCTTTGTACCCTAGTTCCCATTAGATCGTTAGAGTTATAAGCACTTAAGTCTTTTGGTTGATTGGTGGTTGTTATGAACTTTCAGCAGGAAATCCTGATCATAAAATCCGAAATCTATCCGATAATCAGCAAACACTACCCGAAAAACACTCGCAGGGAAGTAATCAGCCTCTACGACCTGATAACCTTCGCAATACTAGCCCACCTGCACTTCGGAGGAGTTTACAAGCACGCTTACAGAGTCCTAATCGAAGAAATGAAGCTGTTCCCAAAAATCAGGTACAACAAACTAACAGAACGCTTGAACAGGCACGAAAAACTCCTGCTCCTAGCGCAGGAAGAATTATTCAAAAAACACGCCAGAGAATACGTTAGAATACTGGACTCAAAGCCCATTCAGACCAAGGAGTTGGCCAGAAAAAACAGGAAGGAGAAGAAGGGTTCTTCAGAAATCATCTCTGAAAAGCCCGCAGTTGGGTTTGTTCCCTCTAAAAAAAGTTTTACTATGGGTACAAGCTGACCTGTTACTCTGATGGGAACCTGTTGGCTTTGCTGTCCGTTGATCCGGCAAACAAGCATGATGTGAGTGTTGTCAGGGAAAAGTTCTGGGTGATTGTTGAGGAGTTTTCTGGCTGTTTTCTGTTTTTGGATAAGGGTTACGTTAGTAGAGAACTTCAGGAGGAATTCCTGAAGTTTGGCGTTGTTTACACGCCGGTGAAGCGGGAGAATCAGGTTAGTAATCTGGAGGAGAAGAAGTTTTACAAGTACTTGTCTGACTTTCGCAGGAGGATTGAGACTTTGTTTTCGAAGTTTTCTGAGTTTCTTCTGAAGCCGAGCAGGAGTGTTAGTTTGAGGGGGTTGGTTGTCAGGATTTTAGGGGCGATTCTGGCCGTGAATCTGGACAGATTATACAACTTCACAGATGGTGGGAACTAGGGTTCTTTGTGTATCACTTTCTCGTAAACAACAGGGAGAGAATAATCTCAGCTTACGAGGACATCATAAAATGCCCTCACAGAAAGCTCGTTGAGAAACAAGAGTGGCTAAACTTCTGGGAAGTAAGTGAAGTCAATGAAGATACTGTCATTTCAATCATTACTCATCCTGAATACCTAACAAAGGCAAAAGGACTATCTTTTGCAGTTGCAGAATCCCTAAGCGGTTATGTCCCTACCAAAGTCGCTCAAGAAATTAAGTACGAAAGCTTTGATACCCATGAAAACAGGTTTGTTAAGCACTTCCTCAACGAGCTGATAGCATGGGGCGAGAAAACTCTCAATGCCATTATGACATCTTCATACTTAACAAAGGATCAAAAACAAGAAGCAACCTCCAAGCTGAAAATAGTTCTTGGCGATCTGGAATACTACGCTGTAAGTGACATCTTTGATGACGTTAGTGAAATGGTAATCTTCCCATCCACATCTCAGGTGCTCCTTAAACGTGAGGGGTACAGGGATTTACTTCAGCTCTGGTGGGAGTTTAAAGCTTACTCGCCCTTTTTCGGTGAAATGAAGAGAGCAATAGCCAACAAAGACATCGCTAAGCTCTACGAGTACTGGTGCTTTTTTAAGCTGGTTGAAGAGCTTGGGGATATACTTGAGAATAAGAGGCTTAAAATTCACGTAACGCCAGCGGGGGAGCTCTCTGAAAGCGGAGACGTTTACGCTGAGTTTGACAACGGCTGGCGTTTGTACTATAACAAGCGACTCGCCCCTAAGAAATGGAGCTATTCCGTGACGCTGAGGCCAGACTTCTCACTCTTCACGGGAAATCCTGGCAACAGAGATACGGAGCTCGTTGGGGTCTTTGACGCAAAGTTCAAACTCGACGTGGTGGATGAAAATAGAAGAAAGGAATTCGATGAAGAAAGTGAGATTGCTGAAAAAACCGGGAGCTACAAGACTTGGGCGAAGCTGGAGGACATTTATAAGATGCATACTTACAGAGACGCTTTGGGAGCTAAGTTTGCTGTGGTGCTGTATCCTGGAAGTAAAAACGTATTTTTTAAGACAGACAAAGAATGCCTTGGTGACTTAAAGGGTTGCAAGAAAGAAAAATTCAGTCTTAGTAGGTTAATAAGGGAACTGATAAAGGAAATGGGAAAAAATAATGATAAACAGCAGAAGCTTAGTGGAGTTGGGTATCTAAGTTTTATCCCGGAGGTGAATAAACATGATTGATGCTATTGGGATAGTTGCAAAGATCGCTTGGGCCCACAATAGATGGAAAGGTTTTGACGAAGAAGGATTTAACAAAAAAGAAAAATATGGATATAAATACGTCAATGAAACAGGCATCGCCCACGAATGGTGGAACTTTTATGAAAGATTCTCTAATGACTATTATTTTGGCCATGTAGAGCAGAAAGGAGAGTTCACCCATTTCGACCAAGGCCTGATAGTTTTTATCTCTAAGAACATAAACGACAATAAATTTTATTTTGTTGGCTTTTATGGAGAGGGTGAATATTCAAAGAACGGATTTAGCACGGGTAAAACTCTTGCAGAGATAATTCCAGAACATGCCAAAGAGAAACTGAAGAAAGCAATAGCTGAAGGCAAAATAAGTCCAAAATTTGCTGAGTATTTACAAAAGGCAGTGTTTGAAGCACCTGAAGAAATTAAAAGTAAGTTCCGGGCAAAAAAGGCTTACAGTACAGTTTTTATGGAAGATTGTTATGTTCCAGTTACTGCTTCCGACTTCGGGATATCGAAGTTTGGTCAAAACAATGTAATGTACATAGGAGAGAATGAAAAAATTAAACCCACCAAAATACGCGATCTCCTTATAAAAGCAAAGAAAAGACACAAGCAGATATTAGAAGACCCTAATGTTCCTGATGACAAAAAAGAAGAGGCTGAGAAGATTGTTGAAAAAATCGAGTGGGTCTTGAAGAGTTATTTCCCTTCTAATTACAATGAAGGTGATAATATGGAGGAACTTGTTAAGTACCTAATGTTCCAGGGTTACTACTACAATCCTCATCTTGTCTCTCAGTTCTATACTGCCCTAAAGACAAAGGGTTTTGTAATCCTCTCTGGCTTAACGGGGACCGGTAAAACGAAGATAGCTCAGGAGTTAGCCGAATTAACGAGTTCAATATGGGCTAGTGAGTTACCCAACGTTTTCTCCAAGTGGGAAGAGACGGATGATGAGTTTGAAAATGCCCTCAGAGAAATTCAGAGAGCCATAAAGGAGAATGGATTCGCGACATTAGTATGGGGGCCTGAGGGAGAAGTCCGCAACGTTGAGCCGCCGTTTGTCTTTTGGATAGGGCACCAAAATAAGCTCAAAGCTGCAGCATTGGTAACAGAGAAATACTCGGCCGAAGAAGCCCTCAGAGAGGCGCGTGAGCTCTCCCGGGGATTCGAGTGGAATCTTGGGAAATACAACGAAACATTTGAGAGTGCTACTAAGGATCACCAATCAAAATATGGAAGTGCCGTGGTTTTCAAAGTGGCTGAGATAATCCTACTAAAAGAACCTATTGATGCCTCGGAAGTGTTCCTGAGAGTGGGATTCAAGAAGGTGGCCCCCTTCAAAAATGTGAAATTTAGGGATCCAATGAGCAAAAACTTCCTCTTTCTCTCCGTCCGCCCGGACTGGCGCGATTCCAAGGCACTCTTGGGGTATTATAACTCGCTAACCGGAGAGTACCAAAGAACCGAGCTCCTCGATTTCCTCCTAAGGGCTCTGAATGACTACCAGAGAAACGGTGCTAATGCGAAGCCTTATTTTATCCTCCTCGACGAGATGAATCTTGCCCACGTTGAGTACTACTTCGCAGACTTCCTCAGCGTCCTTGAGAGTGGAAGAGATAAGAATGGCTTCACAAGGGAGAGCATAAAGCTTCACGATATTTATGACATTGCAGAGAAGCAGGGGATTCCAAAGGAGCTTAAACTCCCGCCGAATCTCTACATAATCGGCACCGTTAACATGGATGAAACAACTTATACCTTCAGCCCGAAAGTCCTCGACAGAGCCTTCGTGGTGGAATTCCACGACGTTGACCTTGAGAACTATCCGCCCGCTAATGGAAACCTCTCGGAGGACTTTGAAAGCCTGAGAGAGACATTGCTGAATGATCTTAGAGGCTCCAACGGAAAGTTCCTAGCCCACTCGAAGGGAGAGATAAACAAGGCTGTTGAAGAGCTTAAGGCAAAAGATTACTGGCAAATTCTCCAAGACCTCAACAGAGCCCTTGAACCCTACGACTTGCACTTTGGCTATAGAGTAATTGATGAGATTGCATTGTTCTTCAAAAATGCAAAGGAGAGCGAAGATAATGGGATAGTAAAGTTTGAAAGTGAGGACGAAATATTTGATCTGGCGTTGCTCATGAAGGTTCTTCCCAAGTTCCATGGCAACAGAAAGAAGCTTGAAAAGCCGTTGAAAGAAGTTCTACGAGAATGCATTGGGTCTAGCAATGAATTTGAAATTAAATTCAAGGAAAACAATACAGAGAAAACAATAAAGTTGCCTTCTCAACTGGAAAAATTAAACAGTTTCGCAATTGTTGAAATTCTTAGAAACTGGGAAAGCTATAACAAAAACTTCCGATTCAAACACACTGCCAAAAAAGTCTTCCGCATGCTCCGCCAGCTCTACGAGATAGGCTTCGCAAGTTTTAGTTAATTCTTCTCTCTTTATCTCTTTGCCTTAATTGTGCTCACCACTCCATTGCTTACCTTTTATCCCATAGCAAATTTATTAATCCCTTTCTCCAACACCTTAGGGGTGGTAGCGATGATAAGGCTGATCTCTTTTGACGTCTGGAACACCCTTCTGGACATAAACGTCATGATTGAAAGCCTTGTAAAAGCTCTATCAGAACTTTTGGGAGTTCCTGAGGATAATATCATGGAAATAGTCCTAAAAACGCGGGAGGAGATAAAAAAGATTAGAAAGTCCCAAAGCGGCAACCCGGAAAAAGCCCTTGAAGAAAGTCAGGAGCTCCTTGCAAAGGCCCTCGGAGTCGACGTTGAAATAGTGAAGAGGGCTGCGGCAAAAGCAACTCTGACCGTTGATGAAAGCATAGTGCTCCCGGGCGTTAAAGAGGCCCTTAAAGAGCTCCACGGAAAGTACATTATAACAACAACGGGCAACGTAATGTTCTGGCCCTCCTCGTACACAAGGCTCATTTTAGAGAAGTTTGGATTAGCCAATTACATAACCAAGCAGTTCTACTCCGACGAGATTAACGCCTACAAGCCCATGAAAGAAGCCTTCTTAGCTCCATTGAAATATTTCAACGTCTCTCCAAGCGAGGCAATACACATCGGTGACACCAAAGCAGAGGACTTCGAAGGAGCATTAAAGGCTGGAATGTATGCATGCTGGATAAATCCAGAAGCAGAAAAAGTCGAGAGGATTCACGAGAGGGGCTTTGTAGTTAGAGAAACGAAGGATTTGCTGAAAGTGCTCTCTCAACTTTGATCTTTTAATATTGTTGCCAATTCCCCGGTATTTTTCAGCAATTTAAACTAAAAAGCACAAAGAGAAAAAGAATAGAAATTTCAAACCTTTATGCCGCCCATTATAAGAGCCATGGCTGCCTTTTGAGCATGTAACCTGTTCTCTGCTTGATCCCAGACCACGCTGTTTGGTGAGTCTATGACGTCGTCGGTAACTTCCTCTCCCCTGTGTGCCGGGAGGCAGTGCATAAAGATGTAGTCCTTCTTTGCATGCTTTACGAGCTCTTTGTTAACTTGGAATGGCATGAATATCTTTCTCCTCTGCTCAGCCTCCGCTTCCTGTCCCATTGAGGCCCAGACATCGGTGTAGATTACATCGGCATCTTTAACAGCTTTAATCGGGTCGTGGAGGAGCTCAAAGCTCCCACCGCTTTCGGCGGAATTTTCCTCAGCCCACTTGATAACTTTTGGATCTGGCTCGTAGCCCTCTGGGGTGGCAACCACCACATTAGCCCCAAGCTTGGTTCCGGCTATCATTAGGGAGTGAGCGACGTTGTTTCCATCGCCAACGTAGACAACTTTGAGACCTTCAATTCTTCCCTTCTTTTCTTTTATGGTCATGTAGTCAGCCAAAGCCTGGCATGGGTGTGCAAAGTCGCTGAGACCGTTTATGACTGGAACACTAGCGTATTTTGCAAGGTCAACAACGTCCTGGTGGTCAAAAACTCTCGCCATTATTCCGTCCACATATCTGCTTAGAACTCTCGCGGTGTCTGCTATCGTTTCTCCCCTTCTCAACTGCAAATCTTGGGCATTTAGATATAACCCATATCCACCAAGTTGGTAGATTCCAACCTCAAAGCTTATTCTTGTTCTTGTGGAAGGCTTCTGGAAGATCATAGCGAGGGTTTTACCCTCAAGAACGCGATGTGGCTTTCCAATCTTGTTCCAGATTTTCATCATTTCAGCTGTTTTGAGAATTGTCTCAATTTCTTCTCTTGTAAAGTCTTGAAGGCAGAGGATATCCCTTCCGGCTAAGCTCACTACCATGTGCATCACCGTCTAAAGTTGGCATTTCCGTTAATAACTATTTCGTCGTTAAAAAATATCCGGCGGCGAAAATTTTCAAAAAATTTCTGAAAACTAGTGGATAAACGTAAACTCAAACAGGGGTATGCTTTGCTAAAGTTTTCAACAAGGCTAATAAGGAGAGTCCCCTTTCTATTCCGGGTGTGTGTGATGGACGGTTTGAAAGTCAAGCTAGTGAACTATACCCCAAAACCCTTAGAAACAGTAACCTGGGCTGCGTTGATAAGCTACTGGGAAGAGTGGGAAAGTGAAGCTTTTGAAAGAGTAACGAGGACAGACGTGGAGAATCATTTGCCGAGAGTTCTGGGCTACGGGCATGAGTCGATTTTGGAGCATGCTGTTTTTACCTTTGCGATTGAAGGGATAAGCAGAGTTGCCTCGCATCAGCTAATCCGCCACAGGATAGCCAGCTACACACAGCAGAGCCAACGCTATATCAAGCTTAACCCTGAGGATGTTGAAGAGACGTTTGTTATCCCGGAGGGAGTTAAAGAAAATCCAGAGCTGTATGAAAAATGGAAAAAGCTTATGCGAGAAGCGATAGAACTTTACGAGGAGACTTACGCCAGGGGTATACATCAGGAGGATGCACGCTTCATTCTGCCTCAGGCAGTGAGAACTAAAATCGTAGTCACTATGAACCTTAGAGAGCTCAAGCATTTTCTGGGTCTTAGAGCGTGTGAAAGAGCACAGTGGGAAATAAGAGAGGTTGCGTGGAAAATGCTCGAAGAAATAGCTAAAAGGGATGACCTGAGGCCAATAATAAAATGGGCAAAGCTCGGGCCGAGGTGTATTTCCTTAGGTTACTGTCCGGAAAGGGAGCTAATGCCCTCCGGCTGCTGGAAGAGAACAAGGGAGAAGTGGAGGAAACTGGCAGAGTGAAGAGCGTTAGGATCCTCAATTTTGTGCCATTTTAATAAGATGCATCCGGGGGAAACCGCATGGGTGCTGAAAAGAAGAGCATAATGGAGATCGTCCGCGAGGAAATAATGAGGAGGCCCGTTATCCAGGAGTGCATCCGTCTGGGGATCGTCAACTACAGCGCCCTTGCGAGGCTCCTCATCGGGGAACTCGGCCTGGCCTTTTCGGTTCCTGCGGTTAAGATGGCGCTGATACGGCTCGGCGAGGAGCTCAAGGGCGAAAAGTCTGTCTTGGAGAGCCGGGTTAGGAAGGTCATCGGGGGTAGCATCATAGAGCTCCAGTCTGACGTGAGCGTGGTAACCCTCCCAAAGGAGGGGGTCTCCGGGATAATGGAGAAAATCTCGGCCATAATGGGGGAATCAAGGTTCTTCCAGCTGACCCAGGGAAGGGAAACGTTTACGGTAGTCATTTCAAGTGAGGACGAGGAAAAGGTGCTCAGCCTCGCAAGGGATGTCATCGAGATACTGAGGGAGCAGACCGCCCTCACCATAGTGAGTCCGGAGGGCATAATCAGCACCCCTGGCGTTGTCGCCTTCATGGCCTCGGCGCTCTCCCTGAACGGCATAAACATAACACAAGTAATCTCGTGCTACAAGGACACGATTTTTGTGATCGACCGCAGAGACGCCCCCCGTGCCTACCAGCTCCTCGAAGAGCTGATAAGGAGGATGCGATGATCTGTTCTATTTAGAACAAATTTCTGATATTTTGCTATTTTTGTTACAAAAAGAATAAAAACGTTTTCCTATTCTTTTCGACTGCGCTGTTCTTTAAACGATAACTACCGGAACATTTGAATATTTTTGGTTCCGGGGCGTGTTTATAGTAACCTTTATTAGGGTTTTTGCTGAATTCTTTCAGGTGGTTGTCGTGATCCCCAGATGGGATCACAGACTCAAAGACCCTGAAAGCGTGGCATTCGCAATTCTTGACGTTTTAGCAGACTTCGAATCAGAAGGAAAGCTGAAGAACCTGCCAAAATCCAAAAAATTTCCAGTAAAAACAATACTGGCAATACTCCTCTTTAAACAATACTACAACCTACCCCTCAGAGACGCCCAGCACTACGGCAGAAAATTCTTCGGAGCAAACATTCACTACTCAACCCTCCACAACTGGGAGAAAAAGCTGAACCTCGAAGAACTGACAAACCACCTCCTGAAAAAACTCCAGAAATTACCCTACGCCAGCACTCAAGCAGACTCAACCATTATTACAAATAAAAAAAGGGCAGGATAGAAGTTCAGGCAATAACGAGAATCCTGCCGGGTTTACTGTATCCGGTTGCTGTGAAGATCACAACTTCTGAGAACGAGCTGATTGAACTCCTGCCGGGGGGTTCTGGGAATTTTTATGCTGATGGGGCTTATGATTCAAAGAAAGTTCTGAACACTGTGGTGGAAAAGGGTTATCGGCCGATTGTTAAGAAAACTAAGAACGCTCCAGGTGGTTTTGGTAGTAAGAAGAGAGACAGAGTGTTTTCTGAAGAAGAGTACAGGCATAGGAATCCTCATGAGGGGTTCTGGGGTGCGTTTACAACGTGGTTTGGCAGTAGGATCCCCTGTTTTCTGAAAAAGACTACTGTAACCCGAATCCTGCTTGGGGTAATGTGTTATGGTCTGAAAATCCTCCTCAGAGTCAAATACTGTTTAAATAACAGGGGGTGAAACTAAACACGCCCTTTGGTTCCGTAAAGCTTAAATGGTTTTGAGTCATATTTTTTGATGGTGTGGCAGTCTCCGATATGTGGGGGAAAGTTAAGCCCGAATGGAGACTGCTGAAAGCCCTGAAGATGTGGGAGTTCCCGTTCCCCCCGAAAGCCCTCCGATGAAGACGGGAGGAGGGAAGCCTACCCGTTACGAAATTAACACCCTACACACACTTTACGGGTAGGCAGAACGGAATTCAAATTCGAAGTAAGGAGGAGTGAACATGTCAGACTTTGGTGTGCTATCATTGCTGCCGCCTCTTGTGGCCATTGGACTAGCAATATTGACGAAAAGAGTGCTCTTTGCTTTGTTCTTTGGAGTCTGGGTTGGAGGACTGTTAGTTGCAGGCGGAGACCCAGTAGGAGCAACGACGCAGACATTGAAGTGGATAGTGTTCAACATAGCCTCCGCATGGGAAGAGAACGGCCAGATAGTGACCGACCTATGGAACACGAGAATACTGCTCTTTGATGCGTTGATCGGTGCGGGTGTTGCACTAATCTACAAATCCGGCGGAATGAACGCCATCGCGAAAGCCGTTACAAGGAAGATTAGAACCAGCAGAGCTGCTTCATTAATGGCCGCAATTTTCGGAACCATAATCTTCTTTGACGACTATACCAACACCATCATCGTTGGAAATACAATGAGGCCGATAACAGATAGGGCGAGAGTCTCAAGAGAGTTCTTAGCCTATGCTGATGATTCCACGGCTGCACCAGTGGCGGTTTTGGCTGTTGTTTCTACATGGATAGGCTATGAGCTCGGACTTCTAAAGGATGCAATCGCAAGTGTCGGAGAAAGCATAAGTGCGTACTCTGCTTGGTTTGCAAGCTGGCCCTACAGGTTTTACCCAATCTTAGCTATAATTCTTGTTTATCTGGTAGCAATTACCCACAGGCACTACGGTCCGATGCTCAAAGCAGAATACAGGGCAAGAAAAGAGGGTAAAGTCCTTCGTGATGGGGCACAGCCAATGATGACTACTGAAATTGACGTGGGAATGCCCATTGAAGGCAAGGAAAGCGTGTGGACATTCATACTTCCGGTGCTAACACTGGTAGCATTGACATTCATCGGTTTATGGGTTACCGGTGGGGGAAGTGCCACCTATGCCGAAGGAGGCTTCCAGGCAGTTCTGTCTAACGCAGACTCAACATGGGCACTTGTTTGGGGTTCCTTTGGAATGGTCGTCGTGGCGATGGCACTCGTGATTGGAATGAAAATAATGAGCCTTAAGGAAGTCGAGGAGACTGTAGTTGCGGGTATGAAGCAGATGCACTTTGCAATGATGATACTTATTTTAGCATGGAGCATTAAGAGCGCGTGCGATGCCGTTGGAACAGCAGACTATGTAGTAAGCGTTGCATCAAAAGTCCTTTCTCCGGGATTGGTTCCACTGGTGGTCTTCCTGGTGGCAGCGTTCATCTCATTCACAACAGGAACATCCTGGGGAACCTTTGCCATAATGATGCCGATTGCCGTCCCGCTGGCCTATGAGTTGAGTGGAAGCTTTGGTCCTGTGGTCTATGCGAGCATCGCCTCTGTCTTTGCCGGAGGTGTTTTCGGTGA
Source organism: Thermococcus sp. PK (assembly GCF_000430485.1). Classification (NCBI taxonomy): domain Archaea; kingdom Methanobacteriati; phylum Methanobacteriota; class Thermococci; order Thermococcales; family Thermococcaceae; genus Thermococcus; species Thermococcus sp. PK. The sequence goes on along the minus strand of NZ_KE387150.1, from coordinate 586,306 downwards.
CCACTGCTCGCCGATAAGCGATACAACGATCATGAGTTCAATGTTCTCTGGTTGTGACCACTTGGATCACGTAAGCACTCAAATTCCCTATGCACTTACTGCAGCAGCCGTCGGGGCTCTAATGCTTGTCCTATTTGCCCTTGGCTTGACGAACGGGTGGATACTGCTAGCAATAGCAGTGCCCCTCCTGATAGTGGCCCATCACGTCCTAAGCGAGTGGTATGGGGCAAAAGTTGGAATCCCACACGGCAAAGTGCCGATATATGTTGTGGAGGAAAATATCGAAAGAACTGGTGGGGCAACTCCGAGAGGAGCTGTTCTCGGAGAGGAATGAGCCCTTTTCTATTTTTCCATTTTAAAAAGTTAAAGCTTTAGAGAAAAGTCACTCTTTTAAAACCTCCTCCAGAGTCTTTTTCAACTCCCTATATGCTTCTTCGAGGGACTCTGGAATGACTTTCGTGTCCGCTATTACAGGCATAAAGTTAGTATCTCCATTCCATCTCGGCACGATGTGGAGGTGAACGTGGTCGTCTATGCCAGCTCCCGCCACTCTTCCAAGATTTACTCCCATATTAAACCCGTCTGGATTCATAGCTTTCTTTAAAGCCTTTATCATGAGTTGGGAAAGCTTCATAATATCCAGAAGCTCCTCATCGGTGAGGTCTTCCCATTTTCCAACGTGTCTGTAAGGAGCGATCATCACATGCCCAGGATTATAGGGGTAATTGTTCATGATAACGAAGGCATGCTCGCCCCTGTACAGGATTAGCCTCTCTTCATCGCGGTTTTCTTTTGGGAAATCACAAAATATGCAGCCGTTGTGTTTTGGGGAACGGATGTACTCGATGCGCCACGGTGCCCAGAGTATCTTCATGCTCTCACCTCAATTGGGGGAAAACACTGGGATTAAAAAAGTTTCTCATAAACTTTTTAATTCTCCTTGGATATTCACTTCAGGTGGTATTGTATGAAAAGAAAAGGGATTCTTATTATTCTCGATGGGCTCGGAGATAGACCGGTAAAGGAACTCGGTGGAAAAACGCCACTTGAGTATGCAAACACCCCAAACATGGATAAGCTCGCAAAAATGGGGATTCTGGGCCAGCAAGACCCCATAGCCCCGGGTAAACCCGCAGGAAGTGATACCGCACATCTTGCCATCTTTGGCTACGACCCCTATCAAACCTACAGAGGAAGGGGCTTCTTTGAAGCTCTTGGCGTAGGACTGGACTTGGATGAAGACGACCTGGCATTTAGGGTTAACTTTGCCACAATCGAGAACGGAATAATAACTGACAGGAGAGCTGGAAGGATAAGTACGGAAGAGGCCCACGAGCTTGCGAGAGCCATTCAGGAGAACGTTAAGATACCAGTGGAGTTCGTATTTGTCGGAGCAACAGGCCACAGAGCAGTTCTCGTGCTCAAAGGCATGGCCAAGGGATATAAGGTTGGAGAAAACGACCCACACGAAGCTGGAAAGCCACCGCACAGGTTTGAGTATGCCGATGAGGAGAGCAAAAAAGTTGCAGAAATTTTAGAAGAATTCGTGCAGAAAGCCCATGAGGTTCTTGAGAAGCACCCTATAAACGAGAAGCGCAGAAAAGAAGGAAAACCAGTCGCAAACTACCTCCTCATCAGAGGGGCTGGAACATATCCAAACATCCCGATGAAGTTCACCGAGGAGTGGAAGGTTAAAGCTGCTGCCGTTGTTGCGACTGCCCTAGTTAAAGGCGTTGCGAGGGCTATAGGCTTTGACGTCTATACTCCAGAGGGAGCTACCGGTGAGTACAACACCGACCCGATGGCCAAGGCAAAGAAAGTCGTTGAGCTCCTGAATGACTACGACTTTGTGTTCCTCCACTTCAAGCCAACCGATGCAGCAGGTCACGACAACAACCCCACGAAAAAGGTTGAAATGATAGAAAAAGCCGATGAAATGATAGGGTACATAATTGAGAATATCGACCTTGAGAATACCGTAATAGCAATCACTGGCGATCACTCAACACCTTGCGAAGTCAAAAACCACAGCGGTGATCCGGTTCCGTTGCTCATAGCCGGTGGAGGAGTTAGGGCAGATTACGCGGAGAGCTTTGGCGAAAGGGAGTGCATGCGCGGAGGAATAGGAAGGGTCAGAGGAAAATACATAGTGCCAATGATGATGGACTTAATGGGGAGAACTGAAAAGTTTGGAGCTTAGCTTCTTTTTACTCTTCCTTGATTTTTGAAAGCCCTCCTCTTGTCGTCGATATCTTCATTTAGCAGCTTTGACTTGTATTGTATTCCATAGTTTCTAGTAGTCTTTAAGAGGTTATTTCTTAATTTCTCCTCATCCTTGCTTCCCAGCGAAGGAAAATAAACAGAAATATCATAAAAATCGTGATATAGTAGCTGATAGCAAAAGGCAGAACACCCATAATTCCCAATGTGTAGAGGGTAGCCAGAATTATAACAACTGGGAGCAACAACCTATAGAGGCGTTTCCTCTCCATTCCTTTCACTCCGTGTTGGTATTCTCCTTGATTTTTAAACGTTTTGGAAAAAGAGTATAAAATCAGCGAACATTGGACTTCCTTCACTTGTCGAGGTGCTTTAAAGCCTCTATTAGTTTGTCATTTTCCTCTTTTTTTCGAATGCTGAATCTTATGTGGCCAGGCAATCCAAAACTTGAGCAGTCTCTAACGAGTATTCTCTTCTCCACAAGCTTCTCAACCGTGCTTTTTGCATCTCCAACGTATTTGATAAAGAAGTTTGCATCGCTTTTTACGTTTAATTCACGTTCTACTCGCTCTTTTTCTTTCCAGATTAGTGGCATTGTTCGTTTTAAGTGTTCAAATTCATCCGCTATGACAAACTCTAAAAACGCATAGCCAAGGGATCCAATGCTCCAAGGCATCCTTACACTTTTGAAGGCCTCCTCAAACCCAACAACATAGCCAACTCTAATCCCTGGCAAGCCATAGCTCTTTGTAAATGTTCTCAGCTTTACTATGTTTTCACTTTCGGGACTTTCTGCATCTTTCACGAAATCTATAAAAGCCTCATCTAGAACGAGAAGTGAATTTTCATCCTCCACTGCTTGGATTAAGGGCTTAAGCTCTTTCACCCCATAGAATTTCCCATCAGGGTTGTTGGGATTGCAGAAGAAGATAATACTACCTTTATCAACTTTCTCAGCCATTGTTCTTGGATCATTTGGAGTCTTTATGATCTCAGCCCCAAAAATTTTTGCAATTCTCTCGTATTCTCCGTAGGTGTGCTCTGGAATGATCACTTTTCTTTTTCCTTTCATTGCGAGGATGCCAACTAGGTATAAAGCTTCGGTTATTCCAGCCGTGACCGTTAATGGTTCCCCTACAATGTTCAAAAGTTCTTCTTCAAGCCCTTCCCAGTAGAGGTAGCGATTGCTTAGGGTTTTAGCACGCTCAAACATCTCATCTATCCATTCTGGAAGATAGGGGTTCAATGAAGCTGAAAAGTCCAACAATCCCTCCCTTCTAGCGCCTCCATGCTGAGTTTTAAATTTAACAGGCTTAAGCATTCTACCACCTCCATATAGCCAAAGCAGATATAAGTATCCATTCACCCACAACAATCCAGTAGATTCTAAGAGCTCGTTTTATATCCTCAAGTTCTGGTGCTTTGCCATCAAAATGGTATGCCCCGTATTTCTCAAGCCAGACTCCTAAAACGGCGCTCATTGCCGCAATCGGTTTATCCCCATTTATTTTGAATTTGGCCTTTTTATAATGAGACAACACCTTTCTAGGGCCGAAAGGAAGAAACAAAAGAACGGTAAAACGTGCAGGAATAAAGTTTACAAGGTCGTCCATTCTAGCTGCAAACTTTCCAAAAAACTCGTATCTCTCATTCCTATATCCAATCATGGCATCGAGAGTGTTTATGGCTCTATACACCAATGCCCCGCTTAACCCAAAGAGGAGAAAATAGAAAATTGGAGCAACCACACTATCCACGATGTTCTCGGCGAGGCTCTCGATTGCTGCTGAGTTAAGATGGTACCTATCTAGACTTTTCACATCCCTGCTCACAATCAAACCAACGTACTTTCGCTGTTCTTCGATGTCTTCTCTTATGGTGTTCTTTACATGCCAGGCAAGGCTTTTTATAGCAAAGGAGGTCTTTAAAAGGTAAGCACCCAAGGCAATGCTAAGCCATCGAGGCAAAAAGTAAGGAAGTTTTGAAAGGAAAAAGGCAAAGCCAATCACAGCCATCGCCCCTAAAGACCCTATAACAAGGTCTAGAGCTGGACTCCTCCTTCTGTAATGTTTATCAAAAAATTCAATGAGCTTGCCAAACCACACTACAGGGTGAATTAAGGCAGGTGGTTCTCCTATCATCAAGTCCCACACCAAAGCAAGGAGAAAGATTATCGGCTTCATTTCGGCATCAACAGTGTTGGATATTTTATCCTTTTAACTCTTTCCGGAGCTCAATTTAGGGAGAACTAGAATTATCAAAAACTTTGATGGCAATATTTTGCCACGTTTCAAAATACTCCACCATGAATTGAGACAAATGCCTTTCTTATCTCTTCATACTCTTCAAGAATATCCTCATTTGGTTCTTTTATTCCTCTCCTAACGTACCAAGCGGGGTGTTTAAGATAAATTGCATCAAGACCAAGCTTTTTCAGGGCTTTCTGAGCGGTTCTGCCAACGGCAAAAATGGCTTTAGGCTTGAGGATATCGAGCTCCCTCCCCAAAAGCCCTAGCTCCTTTTCCCCAAATCCTTTCAGCTTGTTTTCCGGAGGATTGCACTTAACAACATTGGTGATGTACACAAAATCCGGGTTTATGCCGAGAGAAAAGAGGGTCTTCCTAAGAAGCATTCCCGAGGCATCTCTGTAGAAGCATATTCCCGTTAATCCGCACCCCTTTCTGCCCGGCGCTTCACCTATTAAAGCAATTTTTGAACCCACCCATCCGTTTGCAAAGGGCAAGCCTTCAAAGGCTTTTATTTTCATCTGGTATTCATAGTTTTCTCTACTGCAGAACCTCAAGGGAGATCTAAGAAATTCATGATAAAGCTTAACAAGCTCATAAGCCTTTTTCTCATCCTTCTCATCTTTGACCAGAAACCTTTCCTTCGGGTTGTATAGGGTTTTAGCATAAACCCCATAGGTTTTCTCATCCAGAGAAAGAAGGTCTCTCCACGTCTTTAAGAATAACGGCATGGTTTTGAAGTTTTTTGGATTTATATAAACTTCGCCAATCCTTTTAAGGCTCTCAAACCTCAGCAGCATAAAGGATAAAATGTCCAATAGATTTATAATTTTGGTGGTGGCATGGAGACAAAATTTTGTGAGGGAATAATTGTAAAAGGAAAAAGCCCACAAGAAAGCTGCGCCCTCCACTTCTGGAAGGCTCCATGGAAAAGGGGATTTAAAGGAGCAATTAGCGGAGCTATAAGAGCTTATCCATGGCTATGCCTTAACTGTGGTGCGATAATTCCTTACGTGGAGGAGGCAGAGCTTCAAAAAGTCAAAGAGGAATACGAAGAGGCAAAGCTGGAGGGAAGGCTTTGAGGGGTGTAACTTTTTTCTCAGGTGGAAAGGATGGATTATACGCCCTCTATCTTGCCGAAAAGAGAGGTATCAAAGTTCCCTATTTACTTGCCCTCAAGACTTCAATTGGACTATCTCCCCACTGGGAAAATTTTGATGCCCTTAAGATCATTGCAAATGCCATGGGGAAAACTCTCCTTACCTTTGACATGGCAGAAGGAGGAGATTCTTTAGCCAGATTCATAGCATCCCTTGAAGTTGATTATCTCATAGCAGGGGACATATTCCTAGAAGAACACCTAAAGTGGGTGGAGTGGCTTGCTGAAAAAGCCGGTGTTAGAAGCTTAGAACCCCTGTGGGGACGAAATACGCTTGAGCTAGCCGAAGAGATTCTTAATACTGGCTTTGAATATGCAATAATTGCAGTAAATAAGGAAAAACTTGGAAAAGACTGGTTAGGATATAAGTTTTCCTCCCTGGAAGATTTAGATGTATTCTTAGACAAGAACCCCGCCGTAGATCCGCTCGGTGAAAGGGGAGAGTTCCACACGGTAACACTCTCCGGCCCACTCTTTAGGGAGCGTTTTAAGCTTGAAAAGCTTTCCATTGAGAAAAGCGAAAAGTATTGGTGGTTAAGGTTTAAGGTGATGAGGGATGATTGAAAAGCTTAATTCCAAGGGAATAACCCTTGAAAAAATGCTCGATACTGCCCTGGAGCTCTACATCGGAGAAGAGAGAGAAAAGGTCAAAGAAAAACTCAAGGAAATCATGCTCCACTATCTAAACGATATAAATATCCAAGCACTTTTGACAGCTGCTCTGCTCTTGGAAGAGGACTTCAAAGTTGAAGGTGATCCGATAAACCTAGTTGCCGATGAGCTCATCGGGATTAACATAGCTGAGTATATTGGGGGCAAGATGGCTCTGTTCAACTTCTTTTACTACGACACAAAAAAGCCCGGGATTTTAAAGGAGCTCCCTCCTTTCCTAGATGATGCCATAGGAGGATTCATTGCCGGATGCATGACAAAGCTCTTCGAGCTCACTTCATCCGGGACTCCCAACGAAGGGGGAGGAATAACAATCTAATCTTCCCTGAACTCGATGGTAAGAATCAATACCAAGCACAAAACTAGCCAGAACACTAATGATGCCATAGACAAACCCCCATATTGCGGATGCTCATATGCTATCAGGTGGGAAGCACTGACGGTGGGTATCAGGAGGAGAACATAGCGTAGTTTCTCGGGTGCGAGAGTTATGGGGTAATAAACCGGAAGAAAAACCGTTAGTATGGTTGTTAAAACCGTTGACAGCCTCATAACCGTAAGGGGTTCCCTCATTTTGACACCGATGTACATTCCAATGGTCGTGCTCCATATCCACAGAGAAACCACACCGAAGGCTACATATCTTATGTGAGAAAGCCCAAACTTTGCGAGGAGAGTGAGGATGAGTATCGCCAAGTAAGGCGTAGCCGGCAAACTCATGCCTATCGATATTCCGAGCATCTTCTCTGCTGAATTCCCAGGTAAAGACATCATTATATCGTAAAATTTTGAACGAACTTTCATCCCCACCAGCTCTATTGGAAGATCTGCCATCCCAACCCCAATGATGAAGCTGATGATGGCTCCTGCAATGGCAGATGAAAGAAATCTGCCCTCACTAATCACATAGACGATAAAAATAAACGAAAGTGGTTGTATGGCAAAACTTAAGATTGAGCTTTTGCTCTTCATTAATGCGTTCCCATAATACTCAATTATTGCCCAGAGGTTCATCTCAAATCCCCCACAAGGAATATATCTTCTATGGTCAGTTCCTCTCTTTTAAAAGGGATTCCAGTATCTTTTAGCTCCTCAATCACCTCTCTTTCCTCTGATTTTGACTTGGTATAGACGAAAGTGTTCTTCCCTGCCCTCCTTGTTGTATAGTCCTCCTTGGTAAACTCCCCAAAAACAACTATCTTCGAATGGAACTGTGATAGATACTGCCGTGCAATTTTCTCGGGTTTACCAAAAGCAACCACCCTTCCTTTTTTAAGGAGAAGCACGTTGTCGCATACGCTGGAAATTTCGTTCAAATAGTGGCTTGTTATTACTACGGTGGAGTTCTTGCTTTTTTCTCTCAATATTTCCCACAACTTCAGGCGATTTTCAACGTCGAGCCCCACAGTAGGCTCATCCAGATAGTAGATTTTAGCATCAGCCGACAAAATCATGGCGAGCAGAGTTTTCCTCACCATGCCACCCGAAAGCGTTGACATTATCTTATCGGCATAGTCAATGCCAAACTCCTCCACAGCCTTTCCAGCCCGAATCTTGGCATCTTTCCTTGAAAATCCACGCATCCTGAGGTAGTGGTAAATGTACTCGAAAGGCGTGAGGGTGTAAAAATGGGACTTTGCCTCTTGAGGCAGGAGCGCAAAGAGGTTTTTAATTTCGCTTTTGCGGGAATTAACCTCATGACCGTACAGGAGTATTCTGCCCTTGTCCGGTTTAAGCAGTAAACTGAGAATTCTCACTAAGGTTGTTTTTCCCGCACCGTTCGGCCCAATAATCCCGAGAATGCCCCCTTCCTGCACTGAAAAAGTTAAGGAATCGAGGGCTTTGATTTCTCCATAGCTCTTGGTGAGATCTTCAACTGCTATTGCTTCCATTCTTCCCCCTCCAACTTGGAGGTGTACAATTGGTTTAATGGGGAGCCTGGAATATCTTTTGTGCAATACAGTTCTCGGGGTATGGCCTTGCAAAACGTGTTGCAATATCCTTTCTTATAAAGAACGCATTGTCTGCATTCAGGAGCAACCAAGTTGAATTTATCCTTTTCAGGATCATCAATGCCGATCCTGAAGTATTCTGCAAGGGGAGATGCCAATATGTCTTTTAAAGAGTTTTGAAAAATATTGCCTAATTTAAACTTTTGATCCCTAAGAAAGACGCAAGGATATACATCCCCATTTGTATGTATTTGTATTTGAAAATTAACTGCGCCGCATCTGGCAGTTGGTTTTGTAGGGGGCGGATTAAGGGGTGTCACACCCGCTAAAGACTTCAACACAGTTACATTTTTTGCTTGTTTTGATCCTTGAAGTATCAAGTGGTATGCCTCTACTAGTTCGTTAAGGGAGAGCCCTTCGGATTTTATGAATTTTCCTCTACCAATAGGGATTAATGCTCCATAAACCCAGCTATCCGCTCCTAATGAATCAACGAGTTTAATAATATCGGGCAATTCATGCAAGTTTCTTTTACCTATGGTAGTGCCAACAACGATCATTGTTCTATGATGGTTCTTATCTCTGGCAAGGTTTTTGATAGCCCAAATTACTTTATCATAAGTCCCATACCCCCGATAAAATTCGTGAGTGTCTCGTGTTGCTCCATCCAATGCTATCTGGATTTCATCAACATACTCCTTAACAATGGACAACAATTTTTGATTCTTATACAATGGAGTTCCATTAGTGGCAACTATCACATAAAATCCACGATCTTGAGCATCTTTTAGTATTTTGTCAATCTCTGGATGAAGAAGGGGTTCTCCTCCAGTAACCCATAAAATTGGGATTCTAAGAGTTTCAAGTTCGTCAAACACATGCAAAACTTCATCAAAACTCATGTACAGATTTGTGTGAGGTCCAGAATTAGCATAACAGTATTTGCAAGCCAAATTACAGTAGGATGTAATCTCTACTGCTGCTAGATGAGGAGCAGAGTATGAGTATGGGTGTGCTTGGGGATATGGAGAAAGGAATTCTGTAGTAAATCCCAGCAATTTGCTTAGGCGTTCGTAGAGCATAGCCTCGGCATTTTCTCGAGTCATTCCAAAAGCATTTTGCATCATTGAAACAATTTTTTCATAAGGTACATGTGACTTAGCAAGTTCAAGTAGTGCAATAGTTCCAAGGTCTGTGTAAACTTCAAAACCTTTTGTATCCTTTTTGCTACTAATCTTGTGAAGTACTAATCCCCGTCCTTCCTCTTTTCTCCAGTAGAAAACTCCTGAGTCAACAAGCCTCTGAAGCTTCAAATACAAATCTTCAGTGTTCATTTTACTCCCTCCTTTGACTCATACACAAAAATTAAAAATACAATAGGGGATCAAAAACCACTTATTGACCATGCCCTTGAGTTGCACTGTCTGCCTGCACACAATGGGGGGATTTGGGAGTAGTTGAATTCTGGCTTGGTCTCGACTATGTTTTTAACAAGTTCCAAAATTTCCGCTTCTTGCTTGGCGTCCGCCACGCAAATCACCAGTAGTATATTTAAACACAAAAATTATAAATTTTACTTTTGATACTTCAATATTGTCCAGGATAATCAGTAGGACGTTAGAGTTAGACTATCTTAAGTTAAGATTCCATAAAAAAGATGAAAAAAGATTAAGACTGAACCCACCTAGTAAACAATGATTTCAGCCTTTATATTCCCCTCAACTTTTTCTGATTTTCTCAAGTAGTATTAGTGATTTAAATCGCCCCTACTGCTTATCCTGGCAGTATTCGTACATGGGGCAGACTTTTTAAGCTTTCTTGCAATTGGATTAATTAGCCAGGTGGTTGCATGAGAAACATCATCCCGTTTATGACAAGAGTCCCAATAAGGGGAGACTTCGAAAAAGCTAGGAATGAAATATGGGCCTTTCCTCTGCTTGCTACCCTTACCTCCTCTCTGCCCACTTTGATTTTATACCTTGACCTTCCTATGAAAAACATCTTAGCAATTCTCTCGCTTTACTCCACAATAGGCCTACTCCACTTGGACGGGCTAGCCGATTGGGCCGATGGAATTATGGTTAAAGGAGACAGAGAAAGGAAAATTGAAGCCATGAAAGATCTGAACACGGGTATAGCTGGAATTTTTGCTGTTGTAATGGTACTTTTTGTTCAGATATACTCTCTAAACTATCTCCCATTTTATGCAATATTTCTAGCTGAGCTGAACTCAAAGTATGCAATGCTCCTTGCTTTAGCCACCAAAAAACCACTTGGATCAGGATTAGGATGGTATTTTATGGAAAAGATGAACAAAAGGCAATTGGCTGTTGGCACCTTGTTATACTCGATCCTCATCTTCCCTATAGGATTTTATAACCCAAAGGCCATTTTTTCAGTTGTTGGACTTTTGGTTAGTGCATACGTCATGAAGGTTAGTATAGACAATTTCGGAGGTTTAAATGGGGACTGCATTGGAGCAATAGCAGAGATAACAAGAGCCGGAACACTTTTACTTATGGCTTTTGTCTGGTGGTGTCTATGATAATCATCTTAGCGGGTGGAAAATCTACCAGAATGGGAAAAGAAAAACCAGTATTGAAAATAGCAGATAAAGAAATGCTCCTCTGGGTTTACAATGAGAGCTCAAAGATAGATGAAACCCTTGTTGCTCTCTCGAAGAACACACCAAAAACCAGGGAACTATGCCTCCGGGAGAGGATTCCCTTCGTCAACACGCCAGGAAGAGGATATGTTGAAGACGTTCAGTGGCTCTTGAAGGAGTTTGGGCCATTTGTAAGCGTCTCAGCCGATCTGCCTTTCGTAAAGGCGTGTGATATTGCCCTCATAAGAAGCGAGCTTGAAAAGAAAAAAACCAGCATCACTGGAGTTTTACCTTTAAACATAGTCCCAAAAGACCTTGGAGTTGCAACTTACAGAGGATACGCAATTGTAGGAATTAATGGAGTTTCCTATGAGGGAGAAGAATTCGTTAAGCTAAGAAACCCTCTTTTGGCAATAAACGTGAACACACCAAGAGAGCTTGAACTTGCAAACAGAATTGCCAAGCTCCTACACTCCAAGTTCACTTAGGATGTAATTGAGGTCTAAGTTTTCTTCCACAACTCTGGAAAATCTTTCAATTTCCTCCTCTAGACTCCACTCCTTGAGGCTTAAGGACTCAAGACCCTTCTCCAAGCGAAGCATGTTTAAAAGCCGCTCTGTGAATGCGAAGTTGTGAAAGATTCCGTGGAGATACGTTCCAAAGCTTCTCTCACCTATAGCTCCCTCGGGCTCGAAGGCTTTGGCACCGTTTATCTCCTTTATTATTGAGAACGGCCTCTCACTTGTGGAACGTCCCATCCTTATCTCGTAGCCCTCAACTTCCATTTCCTTGGCTTGCTCCCACAGTATTTTCGATTTCAGGTGGTTGGTTCTCTTTTCCATCGTGAAGATCGTTTTAGCTGGCAGAAGACCGATGCCCCTAACCTTGCCTCTCTTTGACTCGACATTGTCTATTATCTCCTTCCCAAGCATCTGAAAGCCGCCGCAGATTCCCACAACGAAGGAACCTTCTTTGTGAGCTTCAATAATAGCATCTTCAATCCCGTTTTCCCTCATCCAGAGCAAATCTTCAACCGTGTTTTTGCTCCCTGGAATAATTATTAAATCTCCTTCAATCTCGTCGGCTTTTGTTACATAATCAACACCGTTGGCCCACTGAAGGGGCTCGAAATCGGTGAAGTTGCTTATATGTGGAAGCTTGATGATCTGTATGTGCAGGTCACCTTTAACTTTAGGAAACTCTGCTAAGGAATCTTCCTCTGGCAGTTTGTGATCCACATAGGGGATAACTCCCAAGACCCTCTTCCTATATCTCTGCTCCAAATATCCAAAGCCGGGTTCAAGGAGAGATTTATCGCCCCTAAACTTGTTAAAAACAAATCCCATAACTAGCTCCCTTTCCTCCTCGCTTAAAAGCTCCATCGTGCCTACTATTGAAGCAAAACTACCTCCCCTATCTATGTCAGCCACGAGAATAACTTTGGCATTTGCATGCCTTGCAACCCGCATATTTGCAATATCATAATCCTTCAAGTTTATCTCCACAGGGGAACCCGCTCCCTCAATTACTACAACATCATGACTATGCATAAGCTCATCTAGAACCCTCATGGCTCTTTTAAAGAGCTCCTCCTTGGTGGAGAGCATGTATTCTCTGGCTGAAACACTTCCAATGGGCTTTCCCATAAAAACTACTTGACTTCTCATGTTCCCCTCAGGTTTTAGAAGAATGGGGTTGAACCTCACAGAAGGTTTCTTCTTACATGCCAACGCCTGTAAATATTGAGCCCTGCTTATTTCTCCCCCTTCAATGCTTGGAGCAGAATTTAAACTCATGTTCTGGCTTTTAAATGGAACCACATCATAGCCGAGATTTGTAAGACTCCTGCACAGTGCAAGGGCCAATAAAGATTTTCCGGCTCCTGAAGAAGTACCTTGAATCATCAAAGCTCTACCCATAATCATCACCAAAAAGAGAAAAAAAGAATCAGCCTGCCGTAGCTTCACATACGAGAGGCTGATATGTGAAGTTAAACACATCTGGATGTAAGAACTTTGCGATTTCCTCCAATCCCTCGACTATCCTTGGAGTTGGCCTTGAGACAATGTCATCACTGCTTAGAGTGTAAACTCTCCCAGTTTTTACGGCATCAGTGTTCACAAGCTGAGTATTGCAGAGATCCTCTGCATTCATTCCCGCATGTGGAGGAAGGATTATTACTTCCGGATTTCTTGCCAAGACTTCTTCAACACTTACTTGCGGCCAGCCCTGAGTATCTCCAAAGATGTTTTCTCCCCCTGCCAATGTTATGAGATCGTTGATGAAAGTACCGTTACCAGCGGTCATCAGAGGATCGCTCCAGACTATATAAAAGACCTTTACCCTCTGTGCGTCTTGAACCTTGCTCTCTATTTCCTCAATTTTGTCCTTCATTTCAGCTACAACTTCATTTGCTTTCTCTTCTTTATTCGTAACTTCCCCCAAAAGTTCAACTGCTTTGTAGATTTCATCTATACTCTTTGGGTCAATGATTATAACTGGGGCTATCTTTTCAAGTTGTTCTAAGTATTTGAGATGCATTGACGTACCAACTATAAGGTCTGGATTCAAAGATGCTATCACCTCTATATTGGGATCAGAAAATCCCCCGACAACGGTTCTTCCTTCCTGAACATTCTCCGGGTAGTTGTCGAATTTTGTCACTCCAACAACTTTGTCAAGAGCACCTATAAAGTAAAGGGTTTCCGTGATACTAGGAGCTAAAGATACTATTTTTTGAGGCTCTTTCTCTATGGTGACTTCCCTTCCGGCAAAATCAACTATAGTTAATGGATATTTAGGAGCAGGAGTTTGGGTTTCGCTTACTGTATTTGTTGTGGTTGTCGCGGATGTCACTTTTTCTTCAGTAGTTTCTGTTGTGGTAGGGGTGGTTTGAGTTTGCCCGATGCAACCTGCTATAACAACTCCAAACATAAGCAGTACCAGCACAATGGCTACCTTTCTCATGTACCTCACCTGGATAATTTGTCCAGCAATAATAAAAGGGGAAGGTATATAAACCTATTGGATAATTTGTCCAAGGTGATATCTATGATGCTTGTTGTATTGGGAAACACCGAGGTGTCTCTAATACCAGGAATAAGCATGGCAGGAGCAACACCGGAGCTAACAAAACTAACTCCACCGGCAGATGCGGAATACCTTTTTTACGAAAGGCCGAAAATAATAGACGCAATACCAGTGACTCCTGAGGGACATCCAACCCCTGCTATAATCACGAAAGCCGCAAAAGAGCTTGCAAAATTTCCAGTTATGGTGGTAAGGGGAGGTACTTATTTAGCCCCTCTCGTCCCCCATGTGCACATAAGCAGCTATGTGGGAAGAGATTTTAGAAAAGAGAAAGCTTTACCAGAAACTAGGGAAATAATAGACAGAGCAGCCCTTTTTGGGGAAGAACTAAACAAGCTAAATCTGGGAGAAGTAGTTATTGGAGAATCAACACCGGGAGGAACAACAACAGCTCAAGCGGTTTTGTGGGCTCTTGGATACGATGCAAAAACTTCCTCGGCTTCTCCCGACAATCCTCAACCCTTAAAAGAGAAAGTAATAGCAGAGGGGTTCAAAAGGGCGGGTATAAAAGAGGGAGAGCTTAAGGACAAACCATTAACAGCCTTGGAAGAGTTTGGCGACCCGATGATGGCCACGGTTGTAGGGATTGCCCGAGGATTCAAAGGAAGAGTAATACTTGCTGGTGGAACACAAATGCTGGCTGTTGCAGCATTGTTAAGAGCTATGGGGGGAGAACTCGAAAGGTTCACGATTGTAACAACAAAGTGGGTAATAAAAGATAAAAGCTCAACTTTTAGGGAAACAGCAAAGGAACTAGAGATAGAGTACCAATATGCAAACTTGGACTTTTCAAAGAGCAGATTCAAGGGGCTTAGAGACTACGAAAAGGGCTACGTGAAAGAAGGGGTTGGAGCCGGGGGAGCTGCATGGCTAGCACTAAAGAGGGGATTCACTGAGATAGATATCGAGAGGAAAGTAGAAGAGCTCTACGAAAAACTCACAAAGAGTCCTTAGTTTTTTCCCACTTCTTCAAACTTTCTTTCAGAGCTTTCCTAACTGCCCTGCCTATGTCTATTCCAAGCCTTGTGGCGGTTCCTGCCCACTCCTGTTCTCCCTCGAAGGCAAACACCGTTCTGCCTACCAGTAAAGTGCGTGTAGGGCGTTAATTTCGTAACGGGTAGGCTTCCCTCCTCCCGTCTTCATCGGAGGGCTTTCGGGGGGAACGGAGACTCCCCACATCTTCAGGGCTTTCAAACGAATATTCCAACTCCCAACAACATCCCTATCAGCCTCAAAACCACACTCGCATTTTAAAACCCTGTGCCCATTCGGGACTAGCTTCCCCCCACATATCGGGCACAGGGATGAAGTGCGAGCAGGATCAACAAAAACGACACTCACACCCTTCAACTTGGCTTTATACTCAATAATGGCTTGAAGCCTTCTAAAACTCCACCTGTGCAAGCGACCGTTCATTTCAGCCGAATACCTTATTGTGTTCCTGATTTCCGTTAAGTCCTCCAAGGTAATACCACCGTATTTTTCAGCTAATTCAACGATTTTGTTAGCCAATTTGTGATAAAGGTCATTCAGCCTGTTCCTCTCCCTTCTCCCATACTTTTCCAGAAGCTCTTTTCTCTTTTTGCCGGTTTTTATCTTCTTCTGAATTTTCCTCCTCTTTAGGAAGTAGCCAGTTCTAATCTCCTTCTCGTGTGTAATGATCTGGATAAAGTTCCCATCTGGAAGGCTGAGGGTTACATTATTCTCGTTCAAGTCCACACCAACGACGGCTTTTGACTCTCTGACTTCAACTTCCTTTGAGAACACCACGTGGAGGAAAACTCCTTTTGGATTTTTAACCAGCCAGGCTTGCCCTATTTTCCACTCCCTAAACTTCTCGTGGTGTTTTGCCGGGTAAAACTCCAGTTCCAGCCTTCCACTTGGAGTTGAGAGTTTAATAAATCCTCCTTCAAGGTCGAGCTTGAACAGGTGGTCGTCCAGCATTATTACTTGCTTTTTGAAAATGGGTTTTCCGTTGGCTTTTCCTTTTCTCTTCCTCTTCCTGTAACTCTTGTAGATTGAGGTGGCCATTTGACAGGCCGTGTAAATGTAGTGGCTCGGAAGGTCTGGGTATTCCCTCCGGAGGCCCTTGTAAGTCTCCTTCTTCAGCCGGTAAAAGCTCGTGATGTTGTTTTCGAAAGCATAATCAAGGAGAAAATTAACAATATCAGAATAAAGGG
>NZ_KE387150.1:560972-570082 GCF_000430485.1 Thermococcus sp. PK | reverse complement strand
GCGCAGTAGTTTTTGAGGTATTCGACCTGTCTTTCAAGGTCTTCTTTCTGGTCTCTGCTTGATACTCTGGCGTAAATTACAACCTTGTCGGGGGTTTTGCCTTCGAGGAGTCTTTTAATCTCGCTTTCCGGGATGCGGTATTCTTTTCCAACCCTGTATGCTTTAATCTCGCCGGCTTTGATTTTTCTGAGGAGTGTCGGCTTGCTGATGCCAAGGAGCTGTGCCGCTTTTCCCGTCCTATAAAGCTTCATACTGCACACCCCTATTACAAACAATGACACAAAATATATAAACTTTACGATTTTAACCATTTAGAAAACAGCCCACCCAATGCAATAAGCTGAATCGCCTGTAAAGCAGGAACAAGGATCGCTTCACCAAGCCCAAAGCCAATACCAATGAAAAGGGCCTCGTTAAGATACTTGCCTTTTGAAAGCCCATATTTCAGACTCTCTTGGAAAAATCCAGCAACAAAACCAAGCCACACTGCCGCAAAAACTACGAAGATTGTTCCCCTGGCAACTATCTCCGAGTTTGATCTTATACCAACTGCCAAGAAGGGTGCATTCTGTATTAGAGGTTGAATGCCAAGTGTTATTGCAACCAGTATGATGCCCAAAATTATCTCCGCGACACCTATTTTCTTAAATCCAAGCATGTAAAATGTCAGCAATGCTAAAAAGCCTCCCAGGACCGGGAAGAATAGTGCAACTCCTAACGGAATACCTGCTTCTTTTGAATTTACTGCATCAATCCATATGCCGGAGAGCTTGTATTCCCCGTTGACCTCTTTAAACACCAACCTTATGGTGACATTTGCTCTCTCAAATTCAAAGTTATAATAACCAAGTATGAACTCTCCTGTTTTCCCCTCTTTAACAAAGCTGTAGCCTTTAAACTCCCCATATTTTGATATAAGATCGTTCCTGAAAGCGTTAAATTGATTTTCGTCAAAGGCTCTTTTCATTTCCTCATCCAGATAGGGCCGCAAAACGTAATAATCACCCGTTTTAAGGGCGTTGAATGTGGCCTCAGCAACATAGTCATAGGGCCTTTCCGCTAGGGCGAACGTGCTAAGAAAAACAATTATCAGCAAGAGTCCGAGCTTTCTCATTTTCACCACCATACCTCGAAGTTCGAAGTATTGTTGGAGCCAAATCTTTAAAAGAATTTTGTTTTTGAAGGAATTGGTGAGCCTATGTACGAACTTCACGAGAGAGAAGTTTTGGAGAAGCTGAGAGAGCTGAATGCGAAGAGAGTTTTGATTCAAACTCCTGAGGGTCTCAAGAAAGAGGCACAGTTTTTGGCAGAGTTTCTTGAAGAAAACGGCATAGAGAGCCTGATAAGCGGTGAGGTTAATTATGGGGCCTGCGATCCGGCAGATAAAGAAGCCAAAATGCTCGGGTGTGATGCCCTAATCCACCTCGGTCACTCATACATGGTGCTTAACCTCGAAGTTCCGACGATTTTCATTCCCGCCTTTGCAAAGGTAGATGTGATTGAAGCGTTATCAAAAAATATATCTGAGATAAGAAAGCTTGGGAAGAGAATAGCCCTGGTTACGACGGTTCAGCACATAAAGGACTTGCAAAAGGCGAAAGAATTCCTTGAAAATGAGGGATTTGAGGTAAAAGTTGGTAAAGGGGATGGAAGGGTTTCCTTCCCGGGCCAGGTTTTGGGGTGCAATTTCTCTGCAGCAAAAGTGGAAGCCGATGGAGTTCTCTTTATTGGAGCAGGCTACTTCCACCCCATTGGCGTTGCTTTAGCCACAAAAAAGCCAACTTTAGCTATAAACCCGTACAGCGGCGATGCGATATGGATGGATAAAGAGGCAGAGCGGCTCATCAGGAAGCGCTGGGCACAGATAGCCAAGGCATACGATGCGGAGAAGTTTGGAGTAATAACAAGTACCAAGAAAGGCCAGCTGAGACTTGGAGAGGCCAGAAAAATCGCGAAGCTGCTGAGAGAACGTGGAAAAAAGGCCCAACTGATAGTTATGAACCACATAAGCTACCCAGCTCTGGAAGGCTTTGACTTTGACGCTTACGTTGTGGTCGCCTGCCCGAGGGTGCCGATAGACGATGTTGATAACTGGAGAAAGCCAGTGCTTACTCCAAGAGAGCTTGAGATTCTGCTCGGGCTGAGAGAAGACTATGAGTTCGATGAAATATTCGGGGGCAAACGGGATCAGGACGAACCCATTGGAATAAGCCTCAAGCTTCCAAAGTCTTTATAAGCCCCATTTCCAATTCCCTATCATGCAGAATGTTGATGTTATCATCTATATCCTCCTTGTGCTTCTATACTACCTCTTCCTGAAAACAGCATTAGATGTTACCCTAGTTCCCATTAGATCGTTAGAGTTATAAGCACTTAAGTCTTTTGGTTGATTGGTGGTTGTATTGAGCTTTCAAAGGAAAATCCTGATCATAAAATCCGAAATCTATCCGATAATCAGCAAACACTACCCGAAAAACACTCACAGGGAAATAATCAGCCTCTACGACCTGATAACCTTCGCAATACTAGCACACTTGCACTTTAACGGAGTTTACAAGCACGCTTACAGAGTCCTAATCGAAGAAATGAAGCTGTTCCCCAAAATCAGGTACAACAAACTAACAGAACGCTTGAACAGGCACGAAAAACTCCTGCTCCTAGCGCAGGAAGAATTATTCAAAAAACACGCCAGAGAATACGTTAGAATACTGGACTCAAAGCCCATTCAGACCAAGGAGTTGGCCAGAAAAAACAGGAAGGATAAGGAGGGTTCTTCAGAAGTCATCTCTGAAAAGCCCGCAGTTGGGTTTGTTCCCTCTAAAAAAAGTTTTACTATGGGTACAAGCTGACCTGTTACTCTGATGGGAACCTGTTGGCTTTGGTGTCCGTTGATCCGGCGAATAAGCATGATGTGAGTGTTGTCCGGGAAAAGTTCTGGGTGATTGTTGAGGAGTTTTCTGGCTGTTTTCTGTTTTTGGATAAGGGTTACGTTAGTAGAGAACTTCAGGAGGAATTCCTGAAGTTTGGCGTTGTTTACACGCCGGTGAAGCGGGAGAATCAGGTTAGTAATCTGGAGGAGAAGAAGTTTTACAAGTACTTGTCTGACTTTCGCAGGAGGATTGAGACTTTGTTTTCGAAGTTTTCTGAGTTTCTTCTGAAGCCGAGCAGGAGTGTTAGTTTGAGGGGGTTAGCTGTCAGGATTTTAGGGGCGATTCTGGCCGTGAATCTGGACAGATTATACAACTTCACAGGTGGTGGGAACTAGGGTTAGATGTTTTCACGTACAAGGAAATGAAAAGCTATTCGATTCTAGCAATCTCCGTTGTGGGTGTAGGAATTTCTCTTGGAATAGACCTCTTTCTTGGGGTTTTGGTACTTTTTGCGGTTTTAAAAATGCTGAAACTGAATTTAAAAGAAGCTCTCGTTGTGGCGTTCACAGCGGAGTTCGGATTTCTCTTAGGGGTGATTGTGGTAATGTTTATATTGACCACAGCAGGGACAATGTTCGGTATAGAGGGCCTTGAGTTCAACATGACTTGGGAAGAGCTTCTCCAGTATATTGCAAGCCCGTAGGTGATAGAATGAAGAAAAAACACCTCGCAATTATCCTCTCGAAGTTGAAGGGTTTTGAAGAACCTAAACCAGAGCTTGAGCAGTATAGAACTCCCGGTGACGTTGCCGCGGAGCTTTTGTGGTTAGCCCATTCCATGGGAGACATCGAGGGAAAAATCATAGCCGATCTTGGAGCCGGGACCGGGGTTTTAAGCATTGGAGCAAGCCTGATGGGGGCTAAAAAGGTTTATGCAGTCGAAAAAGACAAAAAAGCCCTTGAGATAGCGATGGAAAATGCAAAAACACTGAACATTACCAACATAGAGTTTGTGAATGCACCGGTAGAGGACTTCAACGTGAAAGTTGATACTGTGATAATGAACCCTCCCTTTGGAAGTCAAAACCCAAAAGCGGATAGACCTTTCCTTCTCAAGGCTTTTGACGTCAGCGATGTTGTTTATTCCATCCACCTCGCCAAGGAAGAAGTTAGGAAGTTTATTGAAGCTTTTGTTAAAGACAACGGCTTCAAAATTACCCACCGCCTAACCTTGCCCTTTGAAATCCCGGCCCAGTTTTTCTTCCACCGAAAAAGGCTTGAGAGGATTTTGGTAGACATTTACAGATTTGAGAGGGATTGATATGGGTAAGCTAAAGCTAAGCGACAGACAGCTCTACGCCCTGATAGAGGCCCTTAAGCTTGGGGAAGAAGTAAAACCCAGCCAGCAGGCAAAAAGAAAAGCATTTGCAAAGTATAAGATAGAAGGCTGGGAAAACTCCAAGCTAACGGGGATATTTTACTCTATCCAGAGGCGTCTGGGTTTAATAGATGAAATAATTGAAGAGCTTGTGGGGGTTTCTCCACTCATCCTCGACCCATGGCTGAGGGCAACTCTAAGGGTAGCCGTAGAAGTCGCTATCTTCAGAGACCCGAACGAGAAAACCCTTCAGCACCTCAAGGGGCTGGCTCAGTTCCTCTCGAAGAGGACTCATCCCTACGTGGGCTATTACTACTATGAACTTTTTCCAAGGATCATTAACTATATTCCAAAGCTCGACACGGAGGAAAAAAGACTCAAGTGGGAGTACCTCTTTCCGGAATGGTTCATAGCGAGGATGAAAGTGTTGCTTGGAGAAGAAGCCGAAGAACTCCTAAAGGCGCTAAACGAAACCCTTCCAACGAGCATAAGGGTAAATCGCCTTAAAGTGAGCGTTGAAGAGGTTGAGAACTATCTGAAAAAGAAGGGAATCCGCTTTGAGAGGAGCAAGAGAGTTGAAACCGTAATCAGAATTCTCGATCCCTTTAACCCGGAGTGGCTCTTCAACAAAGGCTATGCCATAGCGCAGGAGGAAGCTTCTGCCGTTGCACTTCTTATTCTCTCTCCAAAGCCCGGGGAGACAGTGGTGGATTTAGCAGCAGCTCCCGGAGGGAAAACTACCCACATGGCAGAGCTCATGGAGAACAAGGGTAGAATCTATGCCTTCGATGTGGACAAAGCCAGAATAAAGCGCATGGAAGAAGTCCTGAGGAGGACAGGAGTAAAGATTGCAGAGGTTATCAAAGCCGATGGAAGAAAAGCACCAGAAATTCTTGGCGAGGGAATCGCCGATAAAGTGATGCTCGATGCACCATGCACCAGTGACGGAACGATAGCAAAGAACCCGGAACTGAGGTGGCGCCTCCGGGAGAAGAACATCCCCAAAGTAGTAACCCTTCAGAAAGAACTTATCGAGAGCGCATGGAAGCTCCTGAAGCCGGGCGGAAGGTTGCTATACTCAACCTGCTCCATGCTTCCAGAGGAAAACGAGGAAGTCGTGAGGTGGTTCCTTGAAAGGCATCCAGATGCTAAGTTAATTCCTCTAAGGGGCCCTTACGATGAGGGCTTTCTCGAAGGGACGATGAGGGCCTGGCCCCACAGGCACAAAACCATAGGGTTCTTCTATGCGCTGATTGAAAAGGAAAAGAAGCACTAGCCTTCTTTCTCCACCTTTACCCTCAGCTCCTCCGCGAACCAGTTCACCCTCTGCGGGAACGGTATTTCTATGCCCTCCCTATCGAGGGCTTCCTTAACTTTCTGGACTATCTGCGTCCTAACGTCAAACCACTTCTCAGTCGGCGCCCACGCTCTCACGGCTATGTTAACGCTGTTGTCTCCGAGGTTGTCTACAAAGACCGCCGGTTCTGGCTCTGCTAAAACGTAGGGCATCTCCTCAAGGGTCTTCTTGATGACGTCTATGGCTCTCTGGGCGTCCTCCTTGTAGGCTATTCCTACGATTATGTCCACTCTTCTGGCTGGATATTTTTGTAGGTTCTTTATATCGCTGTTGAAGAGCTTTTCGTTTGGAATTCTGACCAGAAGACCATCCCATGTCCGTATCCTTGTGGAAAAAATTCTAATATCGTGAACAATTCCAGAGTAGCCTGCCACCTCTACCGGGTCACCTATTTTAAGGGGCTTATCAAAGTACATGAAGATGCCCGAGATGAAGTTTGAGACAACAGTCTGCGAAGCAAAACCAAGGACGATACCCGTTATTCCGGCAGCAGCTAATAGTGTGCTCAGCTTCCCGCTAAATCCAGCGATATTGAGGGCAAGGAAGAAAGCGAGTGTAACTATGGTATAATAGAAGAGCTTCGCTTTGAGCTGAACCTCTGGAAGCTTCTGCTTCGAAGATCGCATTATGATGTAGTCCTTTGACTTTTTGGCGAAGATATAAGAGAAGTAAAACACAAGAAATGCCGCGATGAGATTGCTCAGCTTAGTACCCGCAACCGGGATGGAGAGAACTCCAAGAGCATCAAAGGCATAAACAAGAGCTATAACCACTATTAGATTATAAAGCGTCGATGCAGTGTCCTCGTTAACTATCCAGACGTACTTGGTACTCCTTGAGAAATTAAGAAGATACTTCCTAAGGAGCTTTGCCATAATAACTCCAACCACAAGGACTAAAACTGCTTTTACAACAGCGCCCAAAGTTAGGGCGAGGAAGACCCGCTCTCCGAGTATGCCTTGTTCCCAGAGGGAAGTTGTGTTTACTGTGCTCATTCTCACCACCTCATTAGGAAGTTTGGCAGAGATAACCCCTGTCCAACTCCGGATAGCCCTTCTTTTGGTGGCCTTCCTGTGTTGTTAATCTCAGGATTGTGGTTTTTGAGCGTGACAACTACAAGGGGATAGTAGGCTTTTCTGCTCTCATAGTACATCGAGGTTCCCCGTATTGGAACTACAATCCTCTCTAAAGACTTCCACTCAGGCGAGGGGTTAGAGATTATAAGCTTTGCAATTCCCATTGCGTCTGGCTCTTTCGTGTAAAAGGAACTAACGTGATAGCGGCAGACTACACCAGCTTCCAACGTACCATACAGAGCATACTTCTCTTTTCCGACTATGAAATGGTCTACGCTTAAGTCACCAACCTTAACATCAATTTCCACCGGGGCCTCAACAAACCCCATTATTGAATCTCGAGGAGGTATCACAACGGGTTCTCTGAACCTCACCATGAGAAGCCTCACACCGTAGCCGAGGGCTGGAGAAGGGAGAACTTTAAGCTTTTCTCCGTTGTTTTTGATGAGCTTCTCTACATCATCCCGCCTATACCGGATTACCCCTTCTTTTTCCTCAAGAAGGTGGATTTTTTTATCGCCAACCTTGATGAACTGGGTCTTTAGCTCATATTCCCCAAACATGGAAAAGAATAGGAAAGAAAAGATATAAACTTTGCCTTATTTGGATTTTCCCAAAGCTATCCAATGTCCAAAAAGCTAAAGTCTTAACAATTCTGGATTTTTTAAAACGTCAATAAAGGATAAGTACTTCAACCCTTTCTTCTCGGCTATCATTTGGGGCAAATCCACTACAAAGGGGACTTTTTCGATTATGCCTATATCTGAACTGGCCACAACCTCAAAAGCTTTCAAATCATGATCCGGAGCCGTAGATAACTTGACTTTTCCGGGAATGCTATGTTCCTCTAAAAGTTCTCTAGTAAGCCCGGCAACCTTACCGCTTTTGCTCACTGGTGCATCATAGAAGAACCGGACTTCATTTAAGCCCAGAGTTCTTAGAAAGTCAACTAGAAGAGCCAGCGTTTGAGGAGTTCTTGGGCTTATTTTGTACCCTCCTTGGTGCTTGAGATCCCTTAAAAGTCCATCCTCGCACAGAATGGCTTTTCCCTCAAGAAGAGACTCGAGAGTTATCAACACGTTGAAACCATCAACCCCAAGAACTTTTCCTTCCAAATCCTCTGGCTGGAGAAGCTTAGCTTTTCTTTCTCCAATTTCTCCATCCGAAAAGACGCATCTGAATAAAAAGTGCCTCTCTTTCTGGGAAAGTCTGTAGTGATTTGCAACAAACTCAAGGGCATACTTCTTTCTGTAACCCCTGTTCAGGAGGTATTTTAAATCATCATAAGCTAAAAGGAGAGAAGACATCAAACCACCTTTTCCAAGGTCTCTTCTCCTGCGTGTATCCTAATTTTAACTTTTCCGCTCAAGAGAGAGCTCTTAACTTTCTTTGTGAGTATCTCGTCAACCTGAAAAATTCCGGCAAGGTGCTTCATCCACACCTCCACAAGGATAGGGGTGTCTTCGTCGCCTTCCTTTATTTCAACTCTGTCAATGGCCAGGGCCGAAACGGCGTGGATATCAACCTTATCTTTTTTATATGCAAGCCTGCTTCTCCCTTCTTCCATATCACAGCCATCCGCTATCGTTACACAGCTCCCCTCAATAGTGGTGCAGGGAACAGCCTCGTCATGAGTGTAAATAGCGTTCAGAGTTAATGCCTTCAAAAGCAACCAATCTTTTTTCTCAAATCTCTTGGTAAGCTCATCTATTATAGGCTCGGCAAGAAGAACACTGAACTGGTAGTGCTTATCCCTGTGGATCATATTTCCGATATCATGAAAGAGAGCTCCAAAAGAGACTATGAACTTACTCCACTCAAAGGGCTTGCCCAGCTTTTCAGCCGTTGTTTCGATTCCGAATTTTTTAAGAAGTTTAAGAACTTCCAAAGCCCGCCTTGTGGTCAGGAGAACGTGTATCGCACCGTGGTCATTAAACCGATAAACATTAAGAACTATGTAGTTCGTTGTGTCAAAATAGTACCTATACTTCCGGTAAGTGTCTTCATAGAGGGCGTAAAGTTCGTCATTCTCCAGAAGCTCCTTTATTTCACTCAAAAGCTGTTCTTCAGTATACATTTTTTCACCTCCCGCTATAGAAGGGACTTGTTGAATTTAAATGTTGTTAAAAAGAGAGGTTTGGTCTGGAGCCCATGGTATGGTAGCCCCGCGGGGATTCGAACCCCGGTCGCGGGATCCAGAGTCCCGCATGCTTGGCCGCTACACCACGGGGCTATGCCCGATGTTAAATTAAGCGAGGTATTTATAAATCTTACCTTTTTCTTTTGAAAGCCTCGCCCTTCAGGGCGGGGATGCAGTAATCGAGAAACCGGCCAGAGAGCAGGAAAGCAAAAGAATGTTTTTAAACCAAAAACGTGTGAATTAATAACGAGAAGCAATGAAAAGAACCGTAACGCTCAAACTCCAACCCT
>NZ_KE387150.1:550716-560872 GCF_000430485.1 Thermococcus sp. PK | reverse complement strand
AGGCAGTTGAAAAGATAACCCCGAGCCTTTCTGCTCTTGCAGGAGGTAGGGGTAATGGGGGGAAGACCCTCCCCGAGGGGTCGAAGACCCGCTTTAACTTGGGTCTAAATGAGACCCCTCAAACCTTTCCGCCGTTGGCGAGGGGTTAACTCGTTGGAACCCTCGCCCTTCAGGGCGGGGAGGAGGTCAGCCATTTAATGGCTTTTCAGCCAAAAGACTTGGAAGACTTGGAGAAGCCATTCTGTTATCATTTACGTGTCAATTTTTTATAGAAATATTTTTATTTTTGCCATCTAAATGTACATAGGTGATAAGGTGAAAGTCGTGTGTCCTTACTGCGGTTTTGGATGCAAGCTCATCATTGATTCTCAGACACTAACAGTTAGGCCCTATAAAGGAGAGCCAAATAAAGGAAGAATATGTCCCAAAGGTCTCTACGCTATGGAATTCGCTCTCTCAAAGGATAGGATCAAAAAGCCTCTGAAACGAGAAAAAAATGTCTTAAAACCTGTAACTTGGGGGCAAGCCATGGAGGAAATATCTCACAAGCTCCTTGAGATAAGAGAGTTTTATGGTCCCGATGCTGTTGCTTTTATAGCCTCCTCAAAGACTAGCAATGAGGAGAACTATCTTCTTCAAAAAATAGCGAGACTTTTTGGCACAAATAACATCGATAACTGTGCAAGGGTTTGTCATGAAGCCAGTGTGCATGCCCTTAAAATAACTCTCGGCACGGGAACTCAAACCAATCCCTATGAAGACCTAGAAAATTTTGGAGCGATACTCATCTGGGGCTACAATCCCGCGGAGAGCCATCCGGTGGTCTTGGAGTACATAGGGAACGCTAAGAAAAAAGGTGCAAAAATAATCGTCGTTGACGTTCGAGAGACCATCACAATGAATTTTGCCGATTACAAGCTCTTGATAAAACCTGGAACAGACATAGTACTCGCCAATGCCATGATGCACGTTATAATCCAAGAGGAACTTTACAATGAAGAATTCATCAGAAAGAGAACCACCGGATTTTCGGAGGTTAGAATGGCCACTATGAAATACACTCCTGAATACGCAGAAAGAGTTACTGGAATTCCTGCCCCCCTTATACGAGAGGTTGCAAGGAAGTTTGCCTTAGCTGGAAGTGGAGCCATCATGTGGGGTATGGGATTGACACAGCACATTTCCGGAGTCGAAAACGTTCTAGCAATGATAGACCTTGCCCTTCTCTTGGGTTACATAGGTGAGAAAGGAGGCCTATATCCAATACGGGGGCAAAATAACGTCCAAGGAGCAGCATACATGGGGGCTCTTAGCGAGTTCTTGCCCGGTTATGTCCCACTCGATGATGAAAAGTTCAGAAAAAGAGTTGCTTCGCTTTGGGGGGTTGATGACCTCCCCACCAGAAGGGGGTTTTATCTAACGGAACTCTGGGATGCAATTGAAAGAGGGGATTTAATGGCTCTTTACATTGTTGGAGAGAATCCAGCCGTTAGTGAAGCCAACTTTGCTAAAGTCAGAAAAGCCCTTAGAAAATTGGACTTGCTGGTTGTTCAGGATTTGTTCATGACACAAACAGCCCGCTATGCTCATTATCTCCTCCCTGCCTCAAGTTTCTGTGAAAAGGAAGGATCCTATATGAACAGTGAACGTAGAATTCAATGGAGCGAGAGGGTCTTTGAGCCCCTGAACGATTCCAAGCCAGATTGGGAGATATTGACCATGTTGGGAAAAGCCCTTGGGTTGCCGGGCTTTGATTATTCAAATGTAGAAGAAATAACAGTAGAGTACTTTCGTCTATTTCCAGAACTGGAGGAAAAAAGTGTAGAGGAGCTCAAGAATTCTGATGGGATCTTTCTTCCAAAAAAGAGGCTTCACACTTGGGAATTCACAACTCCAAATGGAAAAGCCAGATTCATGGCAGTTGAACAAGTCCCACCATGGGAAAGTACTGACGAAGAATACCCATTCGCATTGACCACCGTTAGAGTTATGAATCACTATAACACGGGGGAGATGACGCTGAGGAGTCCTTCCTTGGTTAAGTTCATGAAAGAACCAGCTGCCACAATAAATAAAGAAGACGCAAAAAAACTCGATATAAAGAGCGGCGACCTCGTAGAGATTGAAACAAGACGTGGAAAGATTCGAATGAAGGTGGAAATTGGGAAAGTGCCTCAAGGAGTAGTAGCAATTCCCTTCCATTTCAAAGCCAACAGAATCACCAACAATGCCCTCAACAAAGCAGGAACCTCAGAATTTAAGTTTTCAGCTGCAAGAATAAGAAAATTCAAAAGCGAAAGGCCCACTCAGGATAATTACCCGTAAGGCATGCCATGCAGAGATCTTTTATTCCTACAGCTTTTTTTAGGCCCTCAACAGTAAGATAAGATAAACTATCTGCCCCGATTACTCTTCTAACCTTTTCAATACTTCCAAAAGCTGCTATCAACTCATGTCTGGTTGGAATGTCTATTCCCATGTAGCAAGGATGTTTTATTGGAGGGGAGGCTATTCTTACATGCACTTCTTTTGCACCGGCCTTTCTTAACATCGCTACTATCCTTTTCATTGTAGTGCCCCTCACTATGGAATCGTCCACAAGAACAACGCGCTTTCCATCGATAACATCTCTAACGGGAGAGAGCTTGAGCTTTACTTTTAACTCCCTGTAGAACTGGCCGGGCATTATAAAAGTCCTCCCAATATAACGGTTCTTTATCAAACCCTCAGCATATGGAATTCCACTCACCTGAGAAAAGCCCAATGCAGCCGCTCTTCCAGAATCTGGCACTGGAATGACAACATCAGCACTTGCGGGGCTCTCACGTGCAAGTTCCTGCCCCATCTTAACCCTCGCTTTATAAACGCTCACTCCATCAAGAACACTATCCGGCCTCGCAAAGTATATGTACTCAAAAACACAATGATAATGGCTCTCATTAACTAAAACTTTACTCTCAACATCCTCAGAAATCAAAAACACCTCTCCCGGAGTTACATCTCTAATTTCATTCACAAAAAGTCTCAATGCGGAATCTTCAGAAGCAAAATAGTGGCCCTCACCTACCCCATAGCTTAGGGGCCTAAAACCGAGGGGATCTCTGGCAACCAGTATCTTTCCATCAAAAAGAAAAGCCACGGAGTAAGCCCCTTTAACCTCATTAAAAACTGCTTTCATGGCTTCGAATTCGTCACCAGTTTCCTTCAGGTGCCAGAGAAAAGATATCCCTAAAAGCTCCGAATCAACGGAATGTCTAAACTTTACTCCCTTCTTTTCATATTCTCTTCTCAAAGGTATGAAATTCGTAAGAGTTCCGTTGTGGGCTACAGCTATCTCTTTTCCACAACAAGAAGTCTGCAGGGGTTGGGCCTCGTTAAGAGAACCAGATGTGGAGTAGCGGACGTGGGCTATAGCCACATTTGATCTAAGTCTTGCAAGCTCATTTCCTCTAAAAACCTCAGAAACCAACCCTCTGCCGGAAATAGTTCTTATTTTGTTCTTCCATACGCTTATTCCCGCACTCTCTTGCCCCCTATGCTGAAGAGCCATGAGTGCGTAGTACGCTTTTCTAGAAGCGTTCTCTGCCTTGGTTGCAAAGATTCCGCATTTTTCTCTCATAGCCTTCCCCCGCGAATTCTTGACTTTTAAATGTTAATTGATCACAAATATTCCATTGTAATTTACCACTCTTAACTTAAAAACTTTGCCCAGATATTAACATAAAAATGATAAAATAAAACTTAAATACTCCCCAATTTTACATGAATATGGTGATAAAAATGGAAGTTTATGAAGGAAAAGCAAAGAAAATGATTCCCTTGGATGATAGAAAGATGATAATGGAGTTCAAGGACGATGCCACGGCTTTTAATGGGGAAAAGAAGGAACAATTCAAGGGCAAAGGATGGCTTAATGCTCAAATAAGTGCTCTCCTTTTCAAGATCTTGGAAGAGAAGGGCATAAAAACTCATTTCATAGGTGTTGCTGGCGACAACAAGCTTATCGTAGAAAAGCTTCAAATGTTTCCAATCGAGGTTGTTGTTAGGAATGTGGTTGCAGGGAGCTTGAAAAAGAGACTTCCCTTAGAAGAGGGAACTGAACTTCCAGAACCTATAGTAGAGCTTTACTACAAAGACGATGCCCTTGGAGACCCAATGATAAATTATTACCACGCAAAGACTCTTGGTATAGATGAAAAAGAGATTAAAGAGATGGAAAAGATAGCACTCAAAGTTAACGAGATTTTACAAGAATATCTCAAAGAAAGAGGAATTTTATTGGTAGATTTTAAGCTCGAATTTGGTAAAAACGAGAAAGGCGAGATAATCCTTGCAGACGAGATAAGTCCAGATACCTGCCGCTTCTGGGATGCAAAGACAAAAGAAAGTTTAGATAAGGATGTGTTCCGTTTTAACAAGGGAGATTTAATATCGGCTTATGAAGAACTCTACAAGCGCCTTACCTCCTGAACTTTTTCTTCATTTTCCACTTTTTAGTCAGAACTAGGGAGCTAAGCTTCTATTAACAAAAAGAAAAAGTACTCAAATAGAGTTACGATAAATCTCCACTGTATCGGAATCGTCATAGATTTCCTGCGGTGCAACGCCCCAGAAATATTCGAGCGAAAATCCTGGGTGTGCATCTATATCAATTCCCACAACTTTGTATGCTGCCCATACAAGTTCGGAACAGTAGTAGCTGGGTCCATAAACCTGCTTAGTCCAGAGTGCAAAATCATAAGGTTTTCCAAGCTGTGCAAGAGCGAATCTAACAGCCCGCTTCTTTTGAGCTTTTGAGGCTGAAACCCTTAGTATTGCAACATCATCGTATCTTGCCATGTAATCTGAAAGCTTTGTTATTCTGACTCCGGTGAACCACGCCTCAACAACGAACCATTCTCCATCTTTTACATAAGCTACCATAGAATTGTGAGTCCAATATCCCGGAATTAACGGGTCACTATCTGGGCTATGGCCAATCAATATATCCCCAACCTCTATGTCAGTAGGCATTGGATGTTCATAGCTCCCATTCCCTCCAAATGCAAGAGCTGAACCAGACATAGTAACAAAAACAAATAGTACAAAAAGAACCTGTACTTTCATGCCTATACCTCCTTAAATTATGTCATTAGATTTTTGAATTCAAACAATAAAAATCTTTGTATTATCCAGAAAAAATATTGAAAAATAGCAAGCAATTTGCAAAAAGTTATTGTAAAATGGAAACAGGACACTAGAACTAAATCCTTATATTATAGTTCTCCACCCTTATTCCGGGTTCTTCTGTTACAACTCCAAACTCAAAGCTCTCAAAGTGCTTGTTTAGGATATTTAATGCCTCCTCCTTCCCCTCCTGAGGAACAATAGCTATCATGCCTACGCCCATGTTAAATACCCTGAACATCTCCTCCAGCGGGACACCATTTTCATAGATCAATTTAAAAATCCCGCTGATTGGTGGCATTTCAAGAGAAAAACCATGATTAGTGAGGCGCTTGAGGTTTAATAACCCCCCACCGGTGATGTGGGCTAAGCCATGGACTTCAACTTTTTTGATGAGGTCGAGAATCGGCTTAACATATATCCTCGTGGGTTCAAGTAGATACTCCCAAATCTTTTTGCCTTCAAATTCATATTCAAGTCCGTACTTAGGTATTAGGAGTTTTCTTGCAAGGGTTAACCCATTGGAGTGAATTCCTGAGCTTGAGATACCTATCACCGCATCCCCCGGCTTTATTTCCTTTCCGTTTATCACTTTATTTTTCTCGACAACACCGATAGCCG
This sequence comes from Thermococcus sp. PK, assembly GCF_000430485.1. Taxonomy (NCBI): domain Archaea; kingdom Methanobacteriati; phylum Methanobacteriota; class Thermococci; order Thermococcales; family Thermococcaceae; genus Thermococcus; species Thermococcus sp. PK. Next base: position 555,085 of record NZ_KE387150.1, on the reverse strand, counting down.
TACCGGCAAGGTCAAAGCCGTTTACTAGCTCCGGCAAGACTGCGGTTTCGCCACCAACTATAGCTATTCCGCTCTGCTTGGCTCCTTCGTAAAGACCCTTAGCTATCTCCTGAAAAACCTCATCATTTGGCTCCTTAACTGCGAGATAATCCACCAAAGCAACGGGTTCCGCTCCAAGGCATATTAAATCATTCACATTCATCGCTACCATGTCGATCCCAATGGTATCATATTTCCCAACTGCCTCTGCAACTAAGGTCTTGGTTCCTACTCCATCCGTTGTCATCGCAAGGTAAAAGTCTCCAAAGTCCATCAACGCAGCGTAGTGTCCTATATCCTCCTTAGGTTCGCCTAGTTTTCCCTTCCTGAACTCAAAAGTCGCTTTTGCAAGAGAGATTATTCCTTTTAGAGCCCGTTGAGTCTTTTCATCGTCAACACCAGCCTGCGCATAAGTCAACATGATTATCACCGGAAGGTATTTGGGGGAAGGATTTAAAAGTTTTATCATTTTTATGTTCAAAAACTCTTAAATATTCCCAAAGTTTTAACATACAAACGTCAATAAATTTAGGTGATACCCATGATAAGCATTAGAGATGAAATTGGAACACCCCTAACTGATTCTGCTGTTAAAATTCTCCTTCTTGGGAGTGGCGAACTTGGAAAAGAGATAACCATAGAGGCCCAGAGATTAGGAATCGAGGTTATCGCAGTCGATCGATATCCAAATGCCCCCGCCATGCAGGTTGCTCACAAAAGCTACGTAGGCAATATGAAAGATAAGGACTTCCTCTGGAGCATTGTGGAGAGGGAAAAGCCAGATGCGATAATTCCGGAGATAGAAGCAATAAACCTCGATGCCCTCTTTGAATTCGAGAAGGAAGGCTACTTTGTCGTTCCAAACGCAAAGGCGACATGGATAGCCATGCATAGAGAAAGGACTCGCGAGACCCTTGCAAAGGAAGCTAAGGTTCCAACCTCCCGTTACGCATACGCCGAAACGCTGGATGAGCTCTACGAAGCTTGCGAGAAGATAGGCTACCCCTGTCACACCAAGGCTATAATGAGTTCCAGCGGGAAGGGATCGTACTTCGTTAAAGGGCCCGAAGATATTCCTAAAGCGTGGGAAGTTGCAAAGAAAAAAGCCAGGGGAAGTGCTGATAAGATTATTGTTGAAGAGCATATAGACTTCGATATCGAAATCACGGAATTGGCTGTGAGGCACTTCGATGAAAATGGGAAGATAGTTACTACTTTTCCAGCCCCTGTGGGGCATTACCAGATCGATGGGGATTACCACTCAAGCTGGCAACCTGCAGAGATAAGCGAAAAAGCCGAGCGTGAAGTGTATAGAATAGCCAAGCGCATAACAGATGTTCTCGGAGGTCTCGGAATATTCGGCGTGGAGATGTTTGTCAAAGGGGACAAGGTATGGGCCAACGAAGTTTCCCCAAGACCTCATGACACCGGAATGGTAACCATGGCTTCCCATCCCACAGGATTTTCCGAGTTTGGGCTTCACGTTAGAGCTGTGTTGGGGCTCCCAATTCCGGCCATTGAGGAAAACGGCACCAGAAAGTTACCCGTCTTAACCCCCGCGGCTACACACGTTATCCTAGCCAATCAAGAAGGCTACGCTCCAAGGTTTAGGAATGTCTTCAAGGCTTTGAGCATCCCAAACACAACCATAAGACTCTTCGGAAAGCCCGAAGCGTACAAAGGGAGAAGACTGGGTGTCGCACTAGCCTGGGATAAGGATGTACAGGAAGCGAAGAGGAAAGCAGAGATGGTTGCCCACATGACCGAGCTTAGGACGAGAAGTGGAGAATGGCAGGATCAGGAATATGAAAAAAGGAAACATCTGCTTTAGGCCCTTTAATTTTTAATGAGAATATTAGGCCTTCATTTTCTCCCTGTACTCTTCAAGCTTTCTCCTCAAGCTTTCATCTTTCAATGCCAGGATTTCTATCGCTAGCAATGCCGCGTTCTTTCCGTTATCAATTCCAACCGCAGCAACCGGCACGCCAGGAGGCATCTCGAGCTCTCCGCTGAAATTAGACGGAGGCACACAGCATGCAAAAAGTATCCTACAGGAACTAACTTCTGGTTATGGGTCGAAAAGAAAGGTGAGGAAGTCATAGCTTCAGTCTACAGGAGAGCGAATTACGTAATAAAAACTAAAAGCAGGTTTACAGAAGAGGGAATTAGGAGGAAACTCTTAGTGTTGAAGACTCCTAATATTTGTGGGAATATCCCCGTATTTGAATTAAGATGGTGGGGAAGAGAAGTTATTGACAAATTTTTGTCAAATATTTTCAAAAAACTATTTAAACTACGCAAATGTATGTAAAAATCGATGAGGGCAATGATTGGAATCCTCGGCGGGGGACAGCTAGCTAAAATGATGGCTCAAGAAGCAAAAAAGTTAGGATTTAAAGTAGCTATTCTTGATCCCCAAGAAGAACCAGCCGCAAAAGGAGTTTCCGACTATCATATAGTTGGAAGCTTTAAAGACGAGAACGCAATAAGAAAGCTAGCAGAAATTTCAGATGTTGTTACCTACGACATAGAACATGTGAACGTCAAAACCCTAAAAGAGTTAGAAGATGAGGGATTTGAAATTCACCCCTCTCCAAGAGTGCTTGAGGTCATTCAGGATAAGCTACTTCAAATGGAAGTTATGAAAAAAGCGGGAATTCCAGTGCCTAAATTTGTTAAAGCAGATAAAGAAGAAATAATTGAGAAGGCTCTAAAATTTGGCTTTCCGCTAGTTCAGAAAACTAGGAGAGAAGGATACGACGGAAAAGGGGTAAGGATAATAAGAAGCGAGAATGAGTTAGATAAGTTAATTCTTGAAGATTCAATGTTGCAGGAGTTTGTAAAAATAGAGAAGGAAATTGCAGTAATGGTTGCTAGAGATTTGGAAGGAAATGTTGCCGCATATCCAGTTGTTGAAATGTATTTTAATGAAGCAAACATCTTAGATACCCTCATAGCTCCAGCAAGGATAAGCGAAGACCTAGCTGAGAAAGCACAAAAGATAGCAGTAAAAGCCGTTGAAGCCCTTGATGGGGTAGGTATTTTTGGAGTTGAAATGTTCCTTACTCCTGATGGAAAAATATATTTGAATGAAATAGCTCCGAGACCTCACAACTCTGGGCACTACACGATAGAGGCTTGCCTAACAAGTCAGTTTGAGCAGCATATAAGGGCAATAGTAGAACTCCCACTTGGAAGCCCTGAACTTCTACTTCCTGCAGTTATGTTTAATCTTCTAGGAGAAGGGACTGGAAAGCCAAAAGTCATCGGGCTAAAGGAAGCTTTGAGGTATCCGGGAGTTTATGTTCATATATATGGAAAATCTCTCGTTAAGCCTCTAAGAAAAATGGGGCATGTGACCGTTGTAAATAAGGATCTTGAAAAAGCCTTGGAGATTGCGAATAAGGTGAAAAAGATAATTAAGGTGGTTGGAGATGCCTAAAGTCGGAATTATTATGGGTAGTGATTCTGACTTGCCAGTTATGAAGGAAGCCGCTAAAGTCCTGGAGGAATTTGGAGTTGATTACGAAATAACTATAGTCTCAGCCCACAGAACTCCAGAAAGAATGTATGAATATGCAAAAACTGCTAAAGAGAGGGGAATTGAAGTTATCATTGCAGGTGCTGGAGGGGCAGCTCATCTTCCTGGCATGACTGCTTCAATAACTACTCTTCCTGTGATAGGTGTTCCTGTGCAGAGCAGAAGTTTAAACGGCTTAGACTCCCTACTTTCCATTGTCCAAATGCCTGCAGGCGTTCCGGTGGCTACGGTGGCTATAAATAATGCAAAGAACGCGGCATTGTTAACCCTTAGGATACTCTCAATAAAGTACCCAGAAATTGCAGAGAAGCTTGAAAAATACAGGGAAGAGATGAAAAAAACCGTTGAAGAAAAGGCTAAGAAACTCGAAGAAGTTGGTTGGAAAAAGTATTTAGGGGACGAGTAAGTGCTTTCTTTTTTCATAATCTTGGGAGTGCCAGTCTGAGCTTCTTGTCCTTAGTTCTATCATGTGGGCAATTAGCTCCGAATCCCGCTATGGCAATGAAAACATCGTAGTCCTTCCTCGCAAGCTCCTCAACTTTTTTAGGATTTCTGTGGGCTGAAACAACCTCCACGTCGTAATTAACTCCAAACTCATCAAGAACTGCAGTAACTTTTTCCGCTATCTGCGAATCGCTTTTACCTTTTTCTTTTGAAAGTCTCGCCCTTCAGGGCGGGGATGCAAAATCTGAAAACTTAACCATTAAATGATCGGGGCGTGTTTAGTTTCACCCCCTGTTATTTAAACAGTATTTGACTCTGAGGAGGATTTTCAGACCATAACACATT
>NZ_KE387150.1:538575-550616 GCF_000430485.1 Thermococcus sp. PK | reverse complement strand
TTCTTCGAGGTTCAGCTTTTTCTCCCAGTTGTGGAGGGTTGAGTAGTGAATGTTTTGCTCCGAAGAATTTTTCTGCCGTAGTGCTGGGCGTCTCTGAGGGGTAGGTTGTAGTATTGTTTAAAGAGGAGTATTGCCAGTATTGTTTTTACTGGAAATTTTTTGGATTTTGGCAGGTTCTTCAGCTTTCCTTCTGATTCGAAGTCTGCTAAAACGTCAAGAATTGCGAATGCCACGCTTTCAGGGTCTTTGAGTCTGTGATCCCATCTGGGGATCACGACAACCACCTGAAAGAATTCAGCAAAAACCCTAATAAAGGTTACTATAAACACGCCCTAAATGATCGAAACTTTTTTAAACTCTGAATTGTAATAAAACCTTGAAAAGGTTACTCAAAAACAACCCGATGAGAAGAGGGTTTCAAACGTGTCCTCCCCGGGAGGATGACGCTGTAAAGCGTCCTCCAAAAACCCTCCTGAATAGTTGAAAACCCCAAGACAGCATTTGAACGATAACCCCGAGCCTTCCTGCTCTTGCGGGAGGTAGGGGTAATTGGCCGAAGACCCGGCCAGAGGGGTCGAAGACCCGCTTTAATTGGGTTCTGAATGAGACCCCTCAAACCTCCCCGCCCTTGGCGAGGGGTTAGCTTAATCCCTCACCCTTCACGGCGGGGAGGAGGTCAGTACCCATCACAACGAGCACCTTCATGCTATCACCACATTGTTCTCTGACTTTTTCCCTTTATAAATTTTGCCATTTTTATGTTAAAACAAAGCTTAAAAATACCAAATTTTAACAAATTTATGGTGAAGATCATGCGCGTCTTATTAGTTGGTGCCGGTGGAAGGGAAAATGCAATTGCCGAAGCTCTTTCGAGGGATGCAGAGCTTTATGTTGTTGCAAAACATAAGAATCCGGGGATTATGAGATTAGCAAAGGATTATGGGCTTGCAAAAGAGACCGATGTCCAAAAAGTCCTCGATTTTGCCCTGAAATGGGGCGTGGATTTAGCGTTCATCGGTCCGGAAGCCCCTTTGGAGAAGGGAATCGTGAACGTCCTTGAGGAAAACGGCACCCCAACCGTAGGCCCTACAAAAGAAGCTGCTCAACTCGAAACGAATAAGGCCTTTGCGAGGCAACTGATGGAGAAATACAAAATCCCCGGAAGAAAACTCTTCAGGGTTTTTGATGACATTGAAGAGATGAAAGCATGGATTGATGAGTTTGGAAAGCCAGTAGTTGTTAAACCCCTTGGACTTACCGGTGGTAAGGGAGTTAAAGTCGTCGGATACCAGCTGAAAGACAACGAAGAGGCAAAAGAGTATGCAAAGGCCCTGATAGAAAAAGATGGAAAGGTTCTCATAGAGGAGCGCACGGACGGAGTTGAATTCACGTTTCAGGTTTTCACCGATGGAAAGAAAGTTATTCCAATGCCTCTGGCCCAGGATTACCCTCATGCCTATGAGGGCGACGTTGGACCAATAACCGGCGGTATGGGCTCTTATTCGTGCGAAAACCATCTTCTACCCTTTATCCCAAAGGATGACTACGAGAAAGCCCTTGAAACGCTTAAAGCCACAATCGATGCTATGAGAAAAAATGGAACACCATACAAAGGCATTCTCTACGGCCAGTTCATGCTTGCAAACGATGAGCCGAAGATAATAGAGTTCAATGCCCGCTTTGGTGATCCAGAGGCCATGAATGTTCTACCAATTTTGAAAACTTCCCTTGTGGAGATCGGGGAGGGAATCATCGATGGTAACTTAAAGAAAGCTGAATTCGAGCAAAAAGCAACAGTTGTGAAGTATGTTGCCCCCAAAGGATACCCCACTAATCCAATAAAAGGAGTTAAACTTCAAATCAACGAAGATAAAATCAGAGAAGAAGGGGCTAAAGTTTACTATGCATCAATAGATGAGAGCTTTACAATGCTCGGTTCGAGGGCTCTGGCTATTGTGGGAGTAGCCGATTCTTTAGAGGAAGCTGAAAAGATAGCTTCTCATGGAATAAAGCACGTTAATGGAGAAATCTTCTACCGCACCGATGTGGGAACTCAAGAGAGCATTGAGAAAAGAATTATGATAATGAAAAAGCTCAGGGGTGAGTTAAATGATTGAGAGAGAGCAGATTTTAGAAATTTTGGAAAGATATGATAAGGAAAACATCACAATCGGGGCTATTGGTAGCCACTCCGCCCTTGACATCGCAGATGGTGCCAAAGAGGAAGGCTTTAGAACGCTGATAGTTGCCCAAAAAGGAAGGGAAAAGACATACGCAAAGTACTTCAAAGAGAAGACAACAAAGGACGGCCTAACAAAGGGATTCATCGATGAGGTAATTATTCTGGAAAAGTTCGGTAAAATCATCGATATTCAGGAAGAGCTTAGAAAAAGAAACGTCATCTTTATTCCCAACCGTTCATTTGTGGTTTATACAGGAATTGATAGGGTGGAGAATGAGTTCCTGGTACCTCTCTTTGGAAGCAGAAACTTATTAAGGAGCGAAGAGAGAAGTGAAGAGAAGAGCTACTACTGGCTCTTAGAGAAAGCTGGCTTACCCTATCCTGAGCCCGTCAAACCAGAGGAGATTGACGATGTTGGTCTCGTGATAGTAAAACTCCCTCATGCAAAGAAGAGACTTGAAAGGGGATTTTTCACTGCCGCAAGCTACAAAGAATTTAGAGAAAAAGCCGAGAAGCTCATGAAGCTTGGCGTAATTACCGAGGAAGATCTAACCAAAGCAAGGATTGAGCGTTACATCATTGGCCCAGTCTTCAACTTTGACTTCTTCTACTCCCCAATTGATGAGGAAATTGAGCTCCTTGGAATAGACTGGCGCTTTGAGACAAGTTTGGATGGACATGTTAGATTACCTGCCCCCCAGCAGATGACCTTACCCGAGCATCAATTTGAACCAGAGTACACCGTCTGCGGTCATGCATCCTCAACACTAAGGGAGTCGCTTTTGGAGAAGGTCTTCGACATGGCCGAGCGCTATGTTGAGGCCACCAAGAAATATTACCCACCCGGCATCATTGGGCCTTTCACACTTCAAACGGCTGTTGATAAAGACCTCAACTTCTACATCTACGATGTCGCCCCAAGAACCGGTGGTGGAACAAACATCCACATGGCGATGGGCCATCCATATGGAAACGCTCTCTGGAGAAAGGAGATGAGCACCGGAAGGAGAATTGCTCTTGAGATAAAGCGTGCCATTGAGCTGGATGAGCTTGAGAATGTGGTTACATGATTTACAATTTCTTGATTACTTTTCAAGAGTTTACTTATTTACAGACTTCGAATTTGGAGAAAGAATCTTTTTGCTAGTTACTTTTTTTTAGAAATTTATTTACGAAAGTTTTAAGTATAAATATGTCTTTAGAATAATATGCCGATGTAACGATGAGGCAAAATAAAAAGGAGGTGGTGTGAAATGTTGAAAGTAGTAGAGACCACCTATGAAAGGGCCTCTAAATTTATTGGGATAACAGCATGTTCTGGTAGGGCAATTTGGTGTGGAGGAGATGGTTCAGTAGTACTATTGAAGCCATACTGAAGCTGTACAGATGTGTACAGGGGGTAGGATAGAATGGTTCTAAAAATATTAAACACAACCTATATTAGAGCAAATAAGTTTATCGGAATAACAGCATGTTCTGGAGAAGCTCTCATATGCGGAGGTACAGGACCAAATCCAACTATCAAAAATATAACATTGCCATAAATTCCTAATAAGGAGGTGTGTTTGATGATTCTGAAAGTATTAAACACAACCTATATTAGGGCAAATAAATTTATTGGAATAACGGCATGCTCTGGGGAAGCTATCAGATGTGGAGGTGGAGGACCAAATCCAACCATTAGAAATCCACTATTATCCTGATTCATTTAAACAAAAAGATGGAGGGGTGATGTGATGGAAACACTTAACTTATTTTCTTCTCTTCAATTTTCTTATCATGTTCCCTCATTTAAGTTGGCAGATATCATTCTCGATAATAGAGATAAAGACACATTTATCTTGTATCATCCTTGGTCTCAAACGATTTCAGAAATAAATTATGAAAAGGTGCTTAATATATGTCAGTAAATATAAGAGATGTCCTTGAGGAATCTATAAAAGTCTCAAAAAATCTAAAAGGAGACATAGTCATAACAATAATTCTTTTCCTTATTCTTTCTATTTTCGGATACGCCCAAGCAATGCTCATGAAGAATTTTATAGATTCTCTTGTATCATTACAGGAATTTTCAACAATCTCAAAAATTGGATTAGCTCTGCTGGTTCTCACATTTTTAAGCTACTTAGGAAGTTTTTATGGGGAGTTCATGCTCCAGAGATTGGGAATCAAAGCTTTAAAAATATTTTCTCAAGATTTGGTTTTCTCTATTCATAGGGCAAAACTAGGAAAAATAAGCAGTGGAGATGTAATAGCGAGATTCGTTTCGGACTTACCAGAGCTCAGTCTGGGATTAGCAGGTTTAATCCCTGGATTAAGTGTTCAGTTGATTAATATTGCAGTAGCAACGTTTACCCTATATTCATTATCTCCAACAATGCTTCTTGTAGCTGTCTTAATAATCCCAATAAACTATGCTATCTATAAGAAAGCATCAGGAAAATCCATTGAGTATTCAAAACGAGAAAGAGAATCATTGTCAAAAGTAGTTGCTGTTACCAAAACAAGCATTGATAATCTTTTCTTTATTAAACGTTTGGATAAGTACGAATATTTTGAAGAGAGATTCTCCATGAGTCTTTCAGAGTGGTTAAAGAATATGACAAGATTCCTGCGGGTAAGGATATTCTTCCAGAAATCGTACTATTACACAAGCAGTATAGCTCGACTGATAATGTTGCTTGTTGGTGGTTGGCTGGCAACAAAAGGACTCGCCTCAGTGGGAGCAATCGTAGCTTTCACGAACTATTTACCGCAATTCTATGAACCTCTTACTAATCTGGCTAATTCATTCACATATCTCAATGCACTTATCCCTTACGTAGAGCGCTATAAGGAGATAGTAAACATTGAAAAAGAAGACCTTGATAAGGGGCATGAGTTAAAATCGGTCAAAAGCATTGAATGTAAAAATGTAAGTGTTGGCATTTTAAGTAATGTGACTCTAGAACTCAAAAAGAACGAAACAATTGGAATCGTTGGACCCATAGGTTCTGGAAAAACAACCCTGGCATTAACTTTAATCAGGTTACGTGAGCCAGAGACTGGCCACATTTTAATAAATGGGAAAGATTACCGGGTTTATAGTCTTAGGTCTTTAAGAAAGAGGATATATTACCTACCATCTAAAGACTGGATTTTTGATGGAACTTTAAAGGAGAATTTGATGCTTGACGAAGTGTATCAAGAGGACGAAGTTATTCATGTTCTCAAGATTGTAGGAATAGATTTTGCCGAACTTGATGATTATATAACTAGTAAAGCTCTTTCTGAAGGACAAAAACAAAAAATAGCACTGGCAAGGGCACTTTTAAGAAAACCGGAGGTTTTGATACTTGATGAGGCCACAAACAGTCTTGATGTTCAAAATGAAGCTCAAGTCCTCGAAAAGATTCGAGAGTTTTTAAAGGACTCGACTTTAATTATAATATCGCATCGTTTAACCGCTCTAAAAAATGCTGATAAGATATTTGTTTTAAATAAGGGGAAGATCCTTGACTCTGGCAAACATGAGGAACTCTACGAAAGATGCTCCCTGTATAGAACGCTCGTTGAGAACTCAAGAGTATCTTAGGGGATATAAATCAAAGCATGTCTTTGGGCTAGTTTTTAAAATTATGGGAGTCTAGGCATTTAACACAACAGTTTAAGTCATATTCTTGGCAATGACATATTATGTCCTAGATACGGGATTGATATCTTAGTGAAGATTGATCTATTGTTGCGATTTCATGGCTTTACTACAATCACTTTTTATGAGAGTGGTGAAAAAAGTTTTAATTAACATTTTTATGCATAAATAAACCTTAAAAACCCTAAATTTTTACATTTTTTTGATAAGGTGATGCTCATGAAATGGAAAGCTAAGGTTGTAATCCGCTTAAAAAAAGGTCTTAACGATCCTGAAGGGAGGGTTATTGGAAAGGCGCTCAAAAACTTAGGCTATAAAGTTGAAGAGCTGAAGGTTCCAAAATATTTCGAGTTCATTTTTGAAAGCGAAGCTCCAGAGAAAGATGTCGAGGAGATGTGCAAACGCCTGCTTGCAAACCCAGTTATCCACACTTATGAGTATCAAATCGAGCCTTTAGGTGAGTGAAATGCCAAAGTTCGCTGTCATAGTATTCCCAGGGACAAACTGCGATTTTGAGACTGTTGAAGCAATTAAAAAAGCTGGTGGAAAAGCGGAGAGAGTCTGGTACAAGCAAAGCCTCAAAGACTTTGATGGTGTTGTTTTGCCCGGTGGATTCAGCTATGCCGATTATTTGAGAGCTGGCGCAATAAGTGCAAGGGCAGAGGTAATGGAGGAAGTTAAAGCTCTTGCTAATGAAGGCAAACCCGTTTTAGGCATTTGCAACGGCTTTCAAATCTTAACGGAGTCAGCTCTTCTGCCGGGAGCATTGAGACCAAATAAGATTCCAAGCTTCCTATGCAAGTGGGTTTACCTTAAAGTTAGCGACACCCAAACAGCTTTTACTCAATTTTACAAAGAGGGAGAGGTCATTAGAATGCCAATAGCACATGCTGAAGGGAATTACTACTCCGAGAGCTTAGATAGCATAAGAATAACCTTCCAGTACAGCGACGAGAAAGGAGAGATAACGGAAGATGCAAACCCCAACGGCTCTCTCTTGAACATAGCAGGAATAAGCAATGAAAAGGGCAACGTTCTCGGCATGATGCCCCACCCGGAGAGAGCGAGTGATAAATGGCTGGGGAGCGAGGACGGGTTGAGGATCTTCAAGAGCATGGTAGAATATGCTAAGAGGTGATCTTTAGGACTGAGTCCCTAAAACGCCTAAATTTTCCTTTACCTTCCTATTCCTAAGTCCTCAAGCGTGAGCATTTTTACAGCCTTTGTACTTTATGCAATTTTGTACACATAAGATAAATCTTTTTAAATTTGTCCGACAAATAGATAAAATGGTGAGACAAATGGCTACAACGGTTAAGGTATCTGCAAGAATACCTCCCGCTCTTGCAAAAGAAATGGAAAAACTTATTGAAGCCGGAATTTATTCTAACAAAAGTGAGATCATCAAAGATGCACTCAGAGAATTCCTCCTGAAAAAGAAGTATCTCCAAGCCGATGAAAGGGAATACATCAGAAACATGCTAAAAGCTATGGAGCCAATTCTTGCAGAAGACTGGGAGAGCGAGGCTGATGCACAGTGGGACGAATACGGAGGAATTGACTATGAACCAGATAAAGCCTAAAAGAAACCTTCAACAGTGGGAAATAATCCTTCTCGAGTTTCCATTCACAAATCTTCGCAAAAAGAAGCTACGACCGGTTTTGATAGTCTCCAATAATGTTCTTAACAAAATCAGCAACAGCATTATAACTGTTCAAATAACCTCAAACCTACCAAGTGGTTTTAAAGAGTACAACGTTTTGCTCTCTGATTCCGACGTTAATAGATATGCAGGAACTCAACCACTTTACCAAAGCGTGATAAAGCCTTATGTAGTTTTCACCATTGAAAAGCAAATGGTTAAAAAGAGACTCGGCGTATTAAAACCCCATAAAATTAAGGAAGTTAAAGAAAGCATGAAAAAAGTTTTCTCAATCTCCTGATAATTTAATCCCTACTTCATTTGATGTCTTAGTAGGCTTTTTCTTTTTTCTGTGATATAATCCTTTAAATCAGAAAATTCTCGCAGAGAGTTTTTAACATTTTTATGTATAAATAAACCTTAAAAACTCCAAATTTTTACATTTTTCTGGTAATAAAGGAGGTGTCAAGATGTTTCCTCACGAAGAAAAGATCATCCGTGAAAAGCTTGGTAGGGAACCAAATGAAATTGAGAAAGCAATGCTTGAGATAATGTGGAGCGAGCATGCATCATACAAATCAAGCAGAAAGTGGCTCAAACTTTTGCCCACTGAAAACGAGCACGTTATTTTAGGCCCGGGAGAGGATGCGGGTGTTGTAAAATTCGATGAAAACACGGCGATAGTTGTTGGAATAGAGAGCCACAATCATCCAAGCGCTGTTGAGCCATACGGCGGGGCGGCCACAGGCGTTGGGGGGATTGTGAGGGATATTCTCTGCATGGGAGCAAGACCCATAGCTCTCCTTGACCCAATCCGTTTTGGACCCTTGGAGAAGGAACGCAACCGCTATCTGTTTGAATACGTGGTCAAGGGTATAGCTGATTATGGAAATAGAATAGGCGTTCCAACCGTCGGTGGAGAAACCGAATTCGATGAGAGCCTTGACGGCTATACACTCGTTAACGTTGCCTGTATTGGCATGATGCACCCCAGTGAGTTAATCCACAGCTACGTTGAGGAAAGCGGCCTTTTGTTGGTTTTAGTTGGCAACAAAACGGGAAGAGATGGAATTCACGGCGTAACATTTGCGAGCGAAGAGTTAAGCGAGAACGCGGAAGAGGAAGACCGCTCAGCCGTTCAAATTCCTGACCCGTTTACGGAGAAACTCTTAATCGAGGCAACCATTGAAGCTGTGAAGAGGGGTAAAATCAAAGCTCTTAAAGATTTGGGCGGCGGAGGTTTAACCTGTGCCTCCTCGGAGATGGCCGGAAAGAAGGGGTTTGGAGCAATAATCTACGCGGACAGAGTGCCCCAAAGAGAGCCAAACATGACTCCAACGGAGGTTATGATTTCCGAGAGCCAGGAAAGAATGCTCTTCGCCGTTAGGAAAGAAGATCTGAAAGAGATAACAAAGATTTTTGAGAAGTATGAGCTTGAGTGGACTGTTGTCGGTGAGATCATAGAAGAGCCTAGGTATATCGTCTACTGGAATAGTGAAAAGGTCGCCGACCTGCCCATAGACCTCCTCACAGAAGTGCCAACGATAGAATGGGAAGCAAAGCCCTACAACATTGAGAGAGACGTCGAGACGCCGGAAATAGGACTCAAAGAGGCTTTCTTCAAAGTTCTATCAAGCCCGAACATAGTAAGCAAGGAGTGGATATGGCAGCAGTACGATCATGAGGTTCAAGGAAGGACAGTTCTAAAGCCCGGAAAGGACGCGGCGGTGCTAAAAATAAACGATGAATGCGGGCTGGCTTTTGTTAGCGATGGAAATCCGTCCTACAGCTACCTGAACCCATATCACGGAGCAATGGGTGCTGTTGCCGAAGTCGTTAGAAACTTGGCAAGCGTTGGAGCAAAACCCTTGGCTTTGGGGGATAACCTGAACTTTGCCTCTCCGGAGAGACCCGAAGTTTACTGGAGCTTCATTGAGACCATTAAAGGGCTTGCCGATGCGGCGAGAGCGTTTAACCTAGCTTACGTGAGCGGGAACGTTAGCTTTTACAATGAGGTAGGAAACAGGCCTATAAAACCAACGCCAGTTGTCGCTGGTCTCGGAAAAGTGAGGCTTGAGAGCCTCATGACGATGGACTTCAAAGATGAAGGAGACCTCATAGCCGTTGTAGGGGTGACAAAGAAGGAACTTGGTGGGAGTGAACTCTACAGAGTTTTGGGATTGAAAGGAGGAATAACCCCAAGAGTTGAGCTAGAGAGAGAAAAGAAAAATGTTGAAAGCATTTTAAAGGCAATAGAGCTCGGGTTGGTGAAGGCCGTTCATGACGTAAGCAGGGGCGGCCTAGCCGTTGCACTCATAGAAATGGCCATTGCTGGAAATAAAGGATTTGAAGCAGATGTAACAAAGGTTCCGGTAGAAGGAAAACTCTCCCCTCTGGAAGTGCTCTTTTCAGAGAGTCACGGACGCTTCGTAGTGAGCTTTGAAAAGGAGAACCTTGAAAAAGTGGAAGAATTGTTCAAGGAATTTGCCGTGATAGGGGAAGTAACGGGGAGAGATATCACATTCACAAACGGAAAAGAAGAATTAATCAAACTAAACCTAAGTAAAGCCCAAAATATCTACAATTCACTTGCAAATGTCCTGGGAGAGTAAGTTCTCCCTTTTTGCACTTTTTGATAGATATAAACAATGAAAACTCATTTTTTCAATTTTAAAACGAGATTTAATAAGAAAATAACTCCCGTAACTACCTTGTACTGAAGAATTAGGTGTTTAAACAAAAATAACCATCTTCATTTCCAACAAAAGGCTTAAAAGATACTTACCGAACAATTGTTCGGGTAATCAAATGAGAAGGCTGGGGATAATTGGAGAGGGAATAGCAGGATTAACTGCTGCAATTTCATTGGCTAAAAAGGGTTTTGAAGTAGTTATCATTGGAGAAGGGATAAAGGAAACAAATTCATATCTTGCTCAGGCAGGAACAGCCTTTCCCATTCTGGAGGGAGACTCCATCAGATCCCACGTTGTAGATACCGTCAAAGCCGGACGTTATTTAAATAACGAAGAAGCTGTATGGAGTGTGATTTCAAAATCTACTGAGGCTTATGATTTTTTACTTTCTCTCGGTTTAAGCTTTGAAGACAATGAAATCGAAGGGGGACACTCCTTTCCAAGGGTATTCACAATCAAAAATGAAACTGGAAAGCATGTGACAAAGCTCCTTTATTTAAGGGCTAAAGAGTTCGGTGTCCACTTCATAAAGGGTTTTGCATCTTCGCTGGCAATAAAAGACGAAAAATGCTATGGTGTTTTCCTCAATGGAGAGCTCCTAAAGTTTGATGCCATAATATTGGCTACTGGAGGATACACAGCATTATATAAATTTACAGCAGGCTCCCCATTAAACCTAGGGATTCTAACAGGAGACGCCCTAATGAAAAGTGCCTTAACAAGTAATTTAGAGTTCGTACAGTTTCATCCCACAGGTTTCATCGGAAAAGAGGTTAAACTTATAAGTGAAGCTGTACGGGGAGCGGGGGCTAAGCTAATCAACGAGGAGGGAGAAAGGTTTGTTAATGAACTTGAACCAAGAGATGTCGTTGCGAGGGCGATCTACAAACAGATGCAGGGAGGAAAAAGAGTTTATCTGGACGCAACAGGAGTTAAAGGGTTCAAAGAAAAGTTCCCCCAGATTTATTCGTTCCTGATCAAAGAGAAAATCAACCCTGAAAAAGATCTAATTCCAGTAACTCCAATTGCCCATTATTCTATAGGAGGTTTGAAAGTTGACCTCTATTACCGAACAAGCATCAAAAATCTCTATGCAATTGGAGAAGCAGCGGATAATGGGTTCCATGGAGCAAACAGGTTGGCAAGCAATTCCCTCCTAGAATGCGTGGTAAGCGGTTTAGAAGTTGCTAGAACGATAATGAGAGACAATCCTAAAGTCGAACATCCCAATGACGTTAGAGACACTACCCAAGAATTGGGCGATATAGATAGTGTTAGAGAAATTCTCTGGAAATATGCTGGAATAGTAAGGAATGAGAATGGCCTTAAAAAAGGGTTAAAAAAGCTAATGGGTGTCGAGGTGGATACTGTTAGGATAAGCTGTGGGGTGTCAGGTTTAAGTTACTGGCAGTACTTTAGAAAAAGAAGGGGGAACATGAAGTCTGAAACCATTATTTACTGGGTGGTTTCAGCCTTAAAACCCTTTCGTCGCAACAAAATCCCACCAGAAAAGAAAATCAGGGGAGTAGAATTATACCTGCGAGGCCTCAGTTACCGGCAAACCGCCAGAATACTCAAAATCAGTCACGTAACAGTCTGGGAGGCAGTCCAAAAACTCGCAGAAGCAGTTTACAAGCCAAAAATCCTCGCAGTCAAAAAACAGCGAAACTTCATCGCAGTTGACGAAACAGTAATAAAAATCAACGGGAAGAAAAGATACCTCTGGGCTGCAATTGACGTTGAGAGCAAGGAAGTTTTAGCAGTCTGGATTACGACTGTTAGAAACTGGTGGGTTGCCAGGGATTTCATTCTGGTTGTTTTAAAGTCGTGTGAAGGGCAGCCTGTCTTTCTGGTTGACAGGGCGAGCTGGTATAAGTCTGCTTTTAAGAGTT
>NZ_KE387150.1:528324-538475 GCF_000430485.1 Thermococcus sp. PK | reverse complement strand
AAGCAGTTTACAAGCCAAAAATCCTCGCAGTCAAAAAACAGCGAAACTTCATCGCAGTTGACGAAACAGTAATAAAAATCAACGGGAAGAAAAGATACCTCTGGGCTGCAATTGACGTTGAGAGCAAGGAAGTTTTAGCAGTCTGGATTACGACTGTTAGAAACTGGTGGGTTGCCAGGGATTTCATTCTGGTTGTTTTAAAGTCGTGTGAAGGGCAGCCTGTCTTTCTGGTTGACAGGGCGAGCTGGTATAAGTCTGCTTTTAAGAGTTTGAGGTTGGGTTATCTGCATGTGACTTTCGGGCCGAGGAACAGTGTTGAGCGCTGGTTTAGGACGTTGAAGGAGAGGACGAAGCGTTTCTGGAATAATTTCAGGGGTAAAGACTGGAGGAGGGTTCATAGGTTTGTTTTTCTGTTTGCCTTCTGGTATAATTTTGTCAGAATTCATTCTAGTTTTGGTGATCCGCCTGGTGATGTTACTGAATGGCTTCAGGAGGTGATGCCCCAGTTATCCTAACAGTATCGTCGAGGTGGATGCGAGAATCAAGCTCCTGGCAAGAGGTATTTTAGAATGTGCCTTAAAAAGGAGAGAGAGTAGAGGGGCTCACTATAGGGAGGATTATCCTTTCATGAAAGAGGAATTTGAAAGACCCAGCATTTTTCGAGGGGGTATATGTCATGAATCTGGTTGAGGAGATTATCAAGATTAAGGAAGAGAAAAACGCGATAATTTTAGCCCACAACTACCAGCTTCCTGAAGTTCAGGACATAGCCGACTTTCTCGGGGACAGCCTTGAGCTGGCGAGGAAAGCGGTGAACGTTGACGCCGACGTGATAGTCTTCGCGGGCGTCGACTTTATGGCCGAGACAGCCAAAATCCTGAATCCCACAAAGAAAGTGCTTCTCCCGACAAAGAGGGCCACGTGTGCGATGGCCAACATGCTGAAGGTTGAGCACATCCTTGAGGCCAAAAAGCGGTATCCCGACGCTCCCGTTGTCCTCTATGTAAACACGACCGCCGAGACCAAGGCCTACGCCGATGTCACCGTTACATCAGCAAATGCCACAAAAATCGTGGAGAAGCTCGATGCCGATACGGTAATCTTCGGGCCCGATAACAATTTAGCGTATTATGTGGCAAAGCGAACTGGAAAGAGAATCATCCCAATCCCTGAAGGCGGGCACTGCTACGTCCACAGGAAGTTCACCCTTGAAGACGTTGAGCGTGCAAGAGAGGAGCACCCAGAGGCAAAGCTTATGGTTCACCCCGAATGCAGTCCAGAGGTGCAAGCGAGGGCGGATTTAATAGTCTCGACCGGTGGGATGGTTAGAAATGCCTGCCAGCATGACGAGTGGGTCGTCTTTACGGAGAAGGAGATGTGCTACCGCCTGCAGAAGCTCTATCCCGATAAGAAGTTCTACCCCGCGAGTGAGGATGCCTTCTGCATTGGAATGAAGTCAATCACGCTCAAGCACATCTACGAATCCCTGAGGGATGAAAAATACGAGATTGAGGTCCCCAAAGAGATTGCTGAAAAAGCCAGGAGGGCAATAGAAAGGATGCTGGAGATGAGCGGGTAGTTAAGTATGAGGGAAACTTTTCCATTTTCTTTACCTTTACACTCAACAAGGTGGTGATGATATGGTTTCCGTTAACTATCTCCTGCGCTTCGTTGAGGAGGACGCGCCCTTCGGCGACGTCACGAGCGAGGCAGTCATACCGGAGGATCTGGAAGCTGAGGCCGTGATCATAGCAAAGCAGGATGGGGTTATCGCCGGTCTGGAGGAGGCTAAAGCCCTCTTCGAGCACTTCGATGTTAAGGTTGGGGTCCAAAAGCGCGACGGCGAGGAGGTCAGGGAGGGCGACGTTATCATCGAGCTCCTCGGTGATGCCCGGGCGATTCTGCTCGTCGAGAGGACAGCCTTAAACGTCATGGGCAGGATGAGCGGCATAGCCACGGAAGTGAGAAAGCTCGTGGAGAGGGTCAAGGCCGTGAACCCGAAGGTCAGGGTCGCCGGAACGAGGAAAACTCTGCTGAAGCCGATGGACAAGAGGGCCATCCTCATCGGTGGGGGAGAACCACACCGCTTCTCCCTGAGCGATGCGATACTCATAAAGGACAACCATTTAGCGTTGGTTCCGCTTGAGGAGGCAATAAGAAGGGCAAAGACATTTTCCATTTATAAGGTAGTTGAGGTCGAGGTTGAAACCTTGGAGGACGCGCTGAAGGCTGCTAAAGCCGGGGCCGACGTAATAATGCTCGACAACATGACACCGGAACAGATTGAGGATGTCCTTGAGGCTTTAAAGCATGAGGGGCTCAGGGAGAAGGTTAAGATTGAGGTAAGCGGCGGGATAACGCCCGAGAACATCGAGGAGTACGCGGGGCTCGACATCGATGTTATAAGCCTCGGAGCTTTAACGCACAGTGTGAAGAACTTTGACGTGAGCTTGGAGATTATTAAGGGTTGATTATTTCTTGAATGTTCCATTTTTGGAACAAAATTTTTTAAATTTGGAACATTAATCAGACTATTGATGAGTTATGAACGATGAGCACTTCATGAGGTTAGCTTTGAAGCTGTCCAAAAAAGGAGAGGGAAGGGCAAATCCAAATCCGATGGTTGGAGCAGTTATTGTAAAAGAGGATAAGATCATAGGAAAGGGCTATCATAAACGTTTTGGGGATAGGCATGCAGAAGTTAACGCTATAGAAGACGCAAAGAGCAAAGGCTACTCCCTCGAAGGAGCAACAATGTATGTCACTTTAGAGCCCTGTTCCCATTGGGGTAAGCAGCCTCCCTGTGTTGATAGAATAATAAAGGAAGGCTTCTCAAGAGTTGTAATAGCAATGGGAGACCCCAATCCATTGGTTAATGGAAAAGGCGTTGAAAAACTCAAAAAAGCAGGCATTAAGGTTAAAGTTGGTGTTCTTGAAGAAGAGGCAAGAAAGTTGAACGAAGTGTTTCTAAAGTACATAACCACAAAAACGCCCTTTGTGGCCATAAAGCTTGCTTTAACCTTAGACGGTTTTATAGCAACAAATAGCTTCTCCTCAAAATGGATTACTGGCGAAAAAGCAAGGGAGAAAGTTCAGGAGCTCAGGAAAAAGTACATGGCAGTAATGGTTGGAGCTAATACGATTCTTAAAGACGATCCAAAACTAACTTGCAGAATAGAAGGATGCGCTGAGAAGGTGAAAGTAATCCTCGATAGGCATGGATTAACTGCTAATGGAAATTTTAGAGCTTTTGAGAAAGGAAGAGTAATAATCTTTACTGAGAGCAAAAAAGAATGGAAAAACGCTGAAGTAATTAGAGAAACAAAGCCAGAGAGAATTCTTAAAATTTTGGGCGAAAAAGGAATAGACAGCGTTTTAATTGAGGGAGGGAGAATAGCATGCCAGTTCCTGCCCTTTGCTAATAAACTGCATTTGTTCTACGGTAACAAGCTCTTTGGAAAAGGAATTTCTCCTTTTGAGTGCTTAAACGTTGATAAGGTTAGTGATGCCTTTAAAGTCGAGTTTCTCAAGTTTGAAAGCTTTGGAGACAGCTTTTACGTGGAGGTAAAGCCATGTTCTCAGGGATAATTGAAACGGTTGCAAAAGCTAAATTCTCTAATGGAAAACTGTTCGTTGAAAACGTAATAAACGTAAATGTAGGGGACAGTTTAGCCATCAACGGGGCTTGCTTGACTGTCAGCGATATTAGAGATTACATAGTCTTTGACGTTGGTGAAGAGACGTTAAAAAGGACAAACTTGGCGAAAGCAAAAGTTGTTAACATTGAAAGAGCTTTGAAGCTTGGCGATAGAATTGATGGACACTTAGTTACCGGACACGTTGATGGAACCCTAAAGCTAAGAAAAATTCTAAAGAGAGGAAATACCTACTGGCTAGCCTTTGAAATGCCTAAAGAGAGATTTGCCATAGTGGAGAAAGGGAGCATAGCTCTGAATGGAGTGAGCTTGACAATCGCCAAAGTTGAGAAAAATCAATTTTGGGTTCAGGTGATTCCCTATACTTGGGAAAATACCAATCTGAGGTTTCTGAGGACTGGAGAAGAGGTAAATTATGAGATAGACGTTGTTGCAAGGTATCTGAAGAATATTCTAGGTGAGAGATATGGATTTGAAAAAGCTTAAAGAGAGCATCCTTGAAGACAAGCCTATAGTTTTAATTGACGAAGAAAGGGAAGTTGAGGCTGATTTAGTTTATCCTGCCGAGCTCGCAAATGCTAAAGTGATAAACTTTATGCTCCAAGCTAAGGGAATGTTATGTTTAACTATGGATGAAGAGGAGGCTCTAAAAAGGGGCTTTTTCAAGTTGCCTTCCAAGAACAACGAGACGAACTTTCTAATTAGTGTTGATTACACGAAAACATTCACGGGAATTAGTGCAAAAGAGAGAGCTTTAACTGCTAAAAAGATTGCTGAGGGATTAAATATTGAGCACTTCCGCTATCCTGGTCATCTGCACCTTTTGGGTGGGATTGGAATAAATAAAAGGAAGGGACACACTGAAGCATCTCTTGAGCTTGTTGAAATGCTTGGATTTAAGAGATATGCAGTAATAATAGAGCTTTTAGATGAAGAGGGAAATTCTCACAACTTTGAATTTATAAGGGCTTTTGCTAAAAAGCACGATTTGCCAATAGTTACAATCAGAGAGGTGTTTAAAGAAGTTGTAAGGAGGAAAAGCTTTGTTAAGGTTTCTGCTCAAGCAAAGCTTCCCAGCAAATACGGAACCTTTAAGATAGTTGCCTTTGAGAACGAGCTTGACTTTAAGGAACATATAGCTATAATTAAGGAACCTTATGATATTCCGTTAGTTAGGCTTCACTCAGAATGTTTAACTGGTGACACGTTAGCTTCTCTAAAGTGTGACTGTGGAAGCCAATTAGCAAATGCTCTAAAAATGATAGCTCAGGAAGGAGGAATTTTGCTCTATCTAAGGCAAGAAGGGAGAGGCATTGGTCTAAAGAATAAAATCAAAGCCTACGAACTCCAGGATAGGGGATTTGACACGGTTGAAGCGAATAAAATGCTTGGCTTTAATGAAGATGAGAGGGATTTCAGTGTTGCCTGCCAACTGCTCAAAGCTTTAGGAGTCTCAAAAGTTAAGCTTTTGACGAACAATCCAAAGAAGATTAAAGCTTTGGAAGAGTTTGGAATAGAGGTTGTTGAGGTTATTCCGATTTTTGGAGAAGTTAACGAGATTAACAGATCTTATTTAGAGGTTAAGATGCTCAAGCTTGGACACAATTTAAAGCCTCTTTTGGAGGGGAAAGAATGATTTATGAAGGTGAATATAAGGGCGAAGGCTTGAAAATAGGTATAGTTGTAAGCAGATTTAATGATTTGCTGACTAAGGAGCTTTTAGATGGAGCATTGGACTGTCTTAAGAGACATGGTGTCAAAGATTTAGACATCTTTAAGGTTCCTGGAGCATTTGAAATCCCATTTATCACAAAAGAACTAGCAAAAAAAGAGAAATACGATGCGATTTTAGCGTTAGGAGCTGTCGTTAAAGGAGAAACGTATCACTTCGATTTGGTTGCCAATGAAGTTGCAAAAGGAGTAGCCCATATAAACTTAACCTACGAAACGCCCGTGATATTTGGCGTTATAACAGTAGACGATGAAATCCAAGGACTTGACAGGGCAGGAATAAAGTTAAACAAGGGCTTTGAATATGCTCTGACCACTTTGGAAATGGCAAATTTGAATAAAGAGATAAAAAAGATTTCCTAAAGCTACTTCACTCCAATTCTGAATTTATCTCCACCATCAACGACTCCAATTGCCAGAACCGGGTGGGCAAACTCTAGTCTAAGCACTTTCTCTGCAAGATCCTTTTCATCTTTAAAGTCTAAGCTCAGCGTTTCAATACCATAAACGTTGTAGGTTGCTATGAAAAATGTCCTACCTTCTTCGAGCGTAACCCTTTTGACCCAGAACTCATCTTTTCCCGCGAAACCCAAAAATGCCCAATCTTTGTCCCTTTGGATTATCGCAGCAATCCTTGGCGTATTATATTCATCACGCTCATAATCCATAGCATCTAACACATGAATCAGAGCCTTTTTTGGGCTCTCCCACTCGAGTGCTTGGGCTATAAAGGTTGTGTGAGAGCCATTGCTAACAACTGCATAGTCTGGAAGAATTTTTACCACCGGATAGCTCACGTAGGGGTTTTCCGTCTCAGTTAAGTTCACTATGTATACCTCATCTCCTTTTATCACAGCTTTCCTATCCGGAAATGAGCGAGAGTTAAGGCGATAAAAGGCAAAGGGCTTACCATCCTTCAGCCCAACCCCCAACATCCTCCCAACGTACCTCAAGTTATCACCTCCTCTAAGCGGCCTTCATCCAATGCCAAGCAAAGTTCTTTGGCAATTCTCTGGCCCATCATGACTTCTTCACCCCAGTAAAGCGAGGAGTACCAGTGTTTGGCGTTGCTTCCACCGTCTATGCGTGAGGCAAAGCCTATGCACCTAAACTCGCCATCGTAAGCAAAGTGCAAGGCAAATGGCCCTATAACCCCTGGAGGCTCAAGGTCTTTCATGGATTCAACAAACGCCAGACCGTAGTCGTAGAGCTCCGGGAGAAGGGATTCTCTCAAGGCTATGCTTTTGTTGCCCAGTATCGTGTAGGGCAGAGGTTCGAAGGGTCTCCTCTTGTTTGCATCCGCTATTACCAACCGCTCATCAACGCCAAAGAGCTCAAGCCTCTCCAAGATTGGGGAGCAGAAGAAATGGACATAAACAAAGACACCATCAATAAAGCGCTCAATTCTGTATGGCTCTTTAACTTCGCTAAGCCTTTTTTCAAGCTCTCTTCCATAGGCAATAAAATGATCACTTCCTCCTTTGGGGCCCTCAATCCTGACGAAGTAGAGATCATCTTCCCTAACCTCGCTCAAATCAACTGCTTCGACCTGCGGTATTTTTGCTTTCTTTAGTGCCTTATCTACCAAATTGAACTTTGTCTCCCACTTTAAGAACCTCTTGTTCCCGAAGAACTTCCCTTTGCTTTTTTCAATTGCCTCAATGCCAAGATAAGCAACAAAAGACCCGTGTGGAACTATTATCCCATCGTCGTCAAGTATTGCTTTCATATCCGGCGTTACAATGAGCTCATCAATTATCGGGAGCGAGGAATAGAAGTTCTTCCTCTTTGGGGAAACATATAGGCGAGTTTTGAAGCCTTCTTTCTTTGCACCCTGGACTATTTGAAGCGAAGAATGAGAGGCTATCGTCGAGACGATCATCCAATCACCCCCAGAAGTTCTTCCTGCTTCAAAACCCTCCCATCTTTCTTTACCCTCATCGTATCGCCACTTATTTCATCAATTACTAAGAGCCCTCCTTTCCTCCTCCCAAACTCAAGTTTGAAGTCCAATATCTCCAGCCCCTTGTTTCTGAAGAATTCCCCCAAAATTTGGGCAACTTTTCTTGTCGTTTTCTTCATTTCCTCAATCTCTTTCCTCGAGGCTATACCAAGCTTTTCAATTGCCTCCTCGCAGATTAAAGGGTCGCCAAGGGCATCACTTTTCAGTGTGAACTCAACAATGTCAAGCTCCTGAAGAGGTTTGATAATCTCTCCGTAGCGCCTCAAGAAACTGCCATAGGCTTTGAAACGATAGATGACCTCAAGGGGGATTCTTTCTGTCTTTAGGAACTTTGCTCTCCTTTTATCGATTCGCTCGACGAAGTGGGTCTTTATGCCGTTCTTTTCCAACAGTTTGAAGAAAAATTCCGCTTGTTTTAAAACAGCGCTTCCCTTGCCTTCTCTTTCACCAACTACCTCGTTCCCGCCTGTGTCTTCTTCTCCATTGAAACCTAAGAGGCTGTCCTTGAAGTAAAAAATTAGGAAGTCACCGTCCTCGTAGACATCCTTGGTCTTTCCTCTGTAAATTAAACGCATTAAACCTCACCCTTTCCCCTAAGCATGCTGTTTATGAGCTTTATCGCACATAAATCCCCGCACATACTACAGGCTTCGGTTGAGGTCGGCCGTTTGTTCCTAATCTCCAAAAAGCGCTCCTTGTCCACAGCTAGTTCAAACTGCCTTGTCCAGTCTAGGAAGCCTCTTGCAAGGCTCATGAGGTAATCTTTCATGTAATCTTCGCTAAAGCGGGTTAGGTTCACAGCATGGGCAGCAAGCTTAGTGGCTATTACCCCAAGGCGAACATGTTCCTTATCCGGTAATCCCAAGTGCTCCGCTGGAGTTACATAGCAGAGAAAGTCTGCTCCGTGCATAGCGGCAATTGCCCCTCCAATCGCTCCAGCGATGTGGTCATAGCCCGGAAAGATGTCCGTAACAATTGGACCAAGGACGTAGAAGGGAGCGTTATCAGTCGCGACTTTTGCAATCTTTATGTGCATTGGAATCTGGTCTATCGGAACATGGCCTGGCCCTTCAACCATAGTTTGAACTCCAAAATCCCTTGCCCTCTTCACAAGCTTTCCTATGGTATAGAGTTCGGCTATTTGAAGCTCATCTCCAGCATCTGGTAAACCACCGGGTCTTAGGCCATCCCCTAAGCTGAGAACAACATCGTATTCCTTGGCAAGTTCCAGAAGGTAGTCGTAGTTCCTGTAGAACGGGTTTTCCTCTCCCCAGTGGAGTATCCACGCTGCCAAAAACGTTCCACCGCGAGAGACCATGCCGACTATTCTCTTCGTGCGCTTCATTTTTTCAACAACTTCTTTGGTTACGCCCACATGTATGGTGACGTAGTCGACTCCGTCTTTAAAGTGCTTCTCTACGGCATTCCACATATCATCCTCGCTCATCTCTATAATTGCCTTCCCTTTTGCGAGCATCTCTTCAGCCGCTTGGTAAATTGGAACTGTTCCAACAGGAACGTCAACGGCCCTCATAATTCTCTTCCTTATGGCATCGAGGTCTCCACCAGTGGAGAGGTCCATTATTGTGTCAGCACCATACTTCACTGCTATCTTGGCCTTTTCTATTTCCGCCTCAACGTCCACTATATCTCTAGAGGTCCCGATGTTGGCGTTTACCTTTACTCTCACGCCCATGCCTACGGCAACGGGCTTTACCCAATCGTGACGCACATTGCGGAAAATTACAGTATAACCTTTTGCAACACTCCTTCTAAGCTTTTCTGGGTCAATACCTTCCTTTTCAGCCACAAACTTCATCTCCTCAGTAATTACACCCTTCCTTGCCTCCTCCATTTGGCTCATGTTGATCACCATAACTTGGTTATAATAAAGTTTTTAAATTCCAAAACTCAGTTTTTACTGGAGTTTTAAAAGATTTACGGGTGAGGGGAAGATATTGTCAGGATAACTGGGGCATCACCTCCTGAAGCCATTCAATAACATCACCCGGAGGCCTATCAAACCTAGAATGAATTCTGACAAAATTATACCAGAAGGCAAACAGAAAAACAAACCTATGAACTCTCCTCCAGTCTTTACCCCTGAAATTATTCCAGAAACGCTTCGTCCTCTCCTTCAACGTCCTAAACCAGCGCTCAACACTGTTCCTCGGCCCGAAAGTCACATGCAGATAACCCAACCTCAAACTCTTAAAAGCAGACTTATACCAGCTCGCCCTGTCAACCAGAAAGACAGGCTGCCCTTCACACGACTTTAAAACAACCAGAATGAAATCCCTGGCAACCCACCAGTTTCTAACAGTCGTAATCCAGACTGCTAAAACTTCCTTGCTCTCAACGTCAATTGCAGCCCAGAGGTATCTTTTCTTCCCGTTGATTTTTATTACTGTTTCGTCAACTGCGATGAAGTTTCGCTGTTTTTTGACTGCGAGGATTTTTGGCTTGTAAACTGCTTCTGCTATTTTTTGAATGGCTTCCCAGACGGTTGTGTGGCTGATTCCGAGGATTCTGGCGGTTTGCCTGTAGCTTAAGCCGTTTAGGTACAGGGTTATTGCCCTGATTTTCTTTTCTGGTGGGATTTTGTTTCGGCGAAAAGGTTTTAAGGCTGAAATTAATCGGTTGATAATGGTTTCGGCTTGCATGTTCCCCCCTTTCTTTTTCTGTGGTAGTGTCTGGGATTTAAACCTGACGCCCCACTGCTTATCCTGACAGTATCGAGGGGAAAATGCTCAAAGACGTTGAGATAACCAGGGCCATAGTGGAAAGTTACATGAAGGAGC
>NZ_KE387150.1:523214-528224 GCF_000430485.1 Thermococcus sp. PK | reverse complement strand
TCCCGTTGATTTTTATTACTGTTTCGTCAACTGCGATGAAGTTTCGCTGTTTTTTGACTGCGAGGATTTTTGGCTTGTAAACTGCTTCTGCTATTTTTTGAATGGCTTCCCAGACGGTTGTGTGGCTGATTCCGAGGATTCTGGCGGTTTGCCTGTAGCTTAAGCCGTTTAGGTACAGGGTTATTGCCCTGATTTTCTTTTCTGGTGGGATTTTGTTTCGGCGAAAAGGTTTTAAGGCTGAAATTAATCGGTTGATAATGGTTTCGGCTTGCATGTTCCCCCCTTTCTTTTTCTGTGGTAGTGTCTGGGATTTAAACCTGACGCCCCACTGCTTATCCTGACAGTATCGAGGGGAAAATGCTCAAAGACGTTGAGATAACCAGGGCCATAGTGGAAAGTTACATGAAGGAGCTCTTAGACAGCCTAACCCTTGATGTTGCCATAGTGGGGGCTGGACCTTCAGGAATGGTAGCTGGGTATTATCTCGCCAAAGGAGGAGCAAAGGTGGCGATTTTTGAAAAGAAACTCTCAATTGGCGGTGGCATCTGGGGCGGAGGGATGGGATTCAATAAGATAGTAGTGCAGGAAGAGGCAAGAGAAATCCTAGATGAGCTTGGAATAAATTACAAACCATTCAGAGAAGGCCTTTATGTCGCAGACGCAGTAGAAGTGGCCACAACTTTGGCAAGCAAGACCGTTAAAGCGGGTGTTAAGATATTCAACATGGTAGAAGTGGAAGACCTTGTGGTAAAGGAAGGATGGGTCTGCGGAGTGGTTATCAACTGGACGCCAGTGAAAATGACGAGTCTCCATGTTGATCCATTAACAATAGAGGCAAAGTACGTTATCGACTCCACTGGGCATGGAGCACAGGTAACACAACACCTCCTAAAAAGAGGACTGATAGAGAAAATACCAGGCGAAGGTGCAATGTGGGCCGAAATGGGAGAGAAGCTGACTGTAGAAAACACCAGAGAGATATACCCCGGGCTATACGTCACCGGAATGGCAGCCAACGCAGTAAGTGGAGCTCCGAGAATGGGGCCAATATTCGGGGGAATGTTCCTAAGTGGAAGAAAAGCTGCCAGAGAGATCCTCAAAAAGCTTAAGGAGTAAGTTCTCATTACTTTTTTCTTTTGAAAGCCTCGTCCTTTAGGGCGGGGATGCAGTAATTGGAAAACCAGCCCTTGGAAAGACGAAACCCTTAAATGTCTTGGCTTTTTAATAAGGCCTCGGAGAGGCCACTCAAAAAACCCGATGAGACAAGGTTTTACGTTACCACTCCGCCTTGGAGTGGTTAGGACGCTTAACAGCGTCCTTCAAAAACTGCCCTATCAAGCAGTCAAAGACTGAAGTTTGACATCCAAACCATAACCCCAATCCGCTTTGCGGTAGGGGTAACTGGGGCAAGACCGTCCCCTCGGGCTGAACCGAAAGGTGGTAACGCCGAGTAGGTTATGAGTTGCCCGTAAACCTTCCCGCACTTGACGAGGGGTTAAAGCTAAATCTCGCCGTTCACGGCGGGGAGGAGGTCAGTTTCACTTCTCTTATTTATCCCCTGCATTATTCCCACTTTTAATCGCAAAGCTTATATCAAGTTTTAGCTTGAATATAATTGAAAAACTCAACTTTAGGTGAGGAAGATG
Source organism: Thermococcus sp. PK (assembly GCF_000430485.1). Classification (NCBI taxonomy): domain Archaea; kingdom Methanobacteriati; phylum Methanobacteriota; class Thermococci; order Thermococcales; family Thermococcaceae; genus Thermococcus; species Thermococcus sp. PK. The sequence goes on along the minus strand of NZ_KE387150.1, from coordinate 526,578 downwards.
GGGAAATTCGAAATTATTGAGCAAAAGGGAACTGAAAGGCTGAAGAGGGGATTTGCAAAGATGGTAAAAGGCGGCGTTATAATGGATGTTACAAATGCAGAGCAGGCTAGAATAGCCGAAGAAGCTGGAGCTGTTGCAGTTATGGCTCTTCACAAAGTTCCAGCCGATATTAGAAAAGCTGGTGGAGTCGCAAGGATGGCACCGGTTGAGAAGATCCAGGAAATCATGGATGCCGTTACAATCCCAGTTATGGCAAAGATAAGAATAGGACACTATGCCGAAGCTCTCGCCCTTGAAGCTTTAGGTGTTGATATGATTGACGAGAGTGAAGTTTTGACTCCAGCAGATCCCTACTTCCACGTTGACAAGAGAAAGTTCAAAGTACCTTTCGTATGCGGTGCAAGAAACCTTGGAGAAGCCGTAAGAAGAATCTGGGAAGGAGCAGCTATGATAAGAACAAAGGGAGAAGCGGGAACAGGGAACATCATTGAAGCGGTAAGGCACGTTAGACTTGTAAATGAAAACATAAGACTGCTCCAAAGGATGACAGACGAAGGAATTTACGCAGTTGCAAAGAAGTTCGCAGAGCCGTATCTAAGGCTTGCCTTGGAGATAAAGGAGATAAGTGGTCTTGAACCGAGAGTCTTAGAAAACGAACCCGTCTACGAAGAATATACCTACCATGAGATAGTTGAGGGAATCTACAAGATTCTCCTTGAGGTCAAAAAGCTCGGAAGACTTCCGGTGGTTAACTTTGCCGCTGGAGGCGTTGCTACACCAGCAGATGCCGCTTTGATGATGCAGATGGGAATGGATGGAGTATTCGTTGGAAGCGGCATATTCAAGAGCTCAAATCCAGAAAAGATGGCGAGAGCAATAGTTGAAGCCGTCAATCACTGGGATGAGCCAGACGTTATTGCGGAAATTAGCAAGGAGATAGGTGATCCAATGAAGGGTCTTGAGATTTCCCAGCTCGACGTTCGCTTAGAAGAAAGAGGAGTCTGACGCTCCCTTGGAGGAGAGAGGATGCTCAAAGTGGGAGTAGTGGGAGTCCAAGGGGCTGTAAGTGAACACATAGAGGCAACAAAAAGGGCTATAGGGCAAATGGGGATTAGTGGAAAAGTTTTCTGGCTCAAAAAGCCGGAGCAGTTGAAAGGGATAGATGCTATAATTATCCCCGGTGGAGAGAGCACAACCATCTCAAGGATTATGCTTAAAAACGGACTCTTCGAAGGGATCAAAAAACTCGGAGAGGGAGGAACTCCAATAATGGGCACCTGTGCTGGCTTGATAATCCTATCCAAAGAGGTTATCGGGGCAACCCCTGAGCAGAGGTTCTTAGAGCTCCTTGATGTCAAGGTCAATAGAAACGCCTACGGCAGACAGGTTGACAGCTTTGAAGCACCACTAAAGCTGACTTTCAGCGAGGAACCCTTTGTGGGAGTTTTCATCCGCGCTCCAAGGATTGTAGAGCTTTTAAGCGATAGGGTGAAGCCCATAGCATGGCTTGGGGACAGGATAGTTGGTGTTGAGCAAGAGAACATCATCGGGCTTGAATTCCATCCGGAGCTAACCGAAGATACAAGGCTCCACAAATACTTCCTTAGAAAAGCCTTCTGATTTTTAACATTTTTATGCCAAAATAAACCTTAAAAATCCCAAATTTTTACATTTTCTTGGTGATGAAATGGAGTTTAGGATTGGAACATACGCCTCTCACTCTGCACTTCAAATACTTCACGGAGCAAAGCAAGAGGGGTTCAAAACAATAGCTTTTGGAAAGGCGAGGGTAAAACCACTGTATACAAAATACTTTCCCGTTGCCGATGAATTTATCGCCAAGGATTATCCCGAGAAGGAACTTATCGAGAGGAACGCAATAGTCATTCCAACCGGTTCTTTTGTTGCTTATCTCGGCATCGAGAGAGTTGAGAGCATGAGAGCGCTATACTATGGAAACAAGGGAGTTCTTCGGTGGGAAAGCAACAGGGAGCTTGAGAGAAAATGGCTTCTGGAGGCGAAAATAAGGGTGCCAGAAGTAATTGAAGACCCTGATGATATAGACAGACCGGTTATAGTAAAGCCCCACGGAGCGAAAGGTGGCAGAGGGTATTTTTTAGCCCAAACACCAGAAGAGTTCTGGAAAAAAGCTTCAAAGCTTGGGATTAAGGACAAAGAAGACCTAAAGCATGTCCAGATACAGGAATACGTCATAGGTGTTCCCGTTTACCCACACTTCTTCTACTCGAAGCTCAACAAAGAGCTTGAGCTTATGAGCGTGGACAAGAGATACGAAAGCAATGCAGATGCGATAGGAAGGATAAGCGCAGAGCAGCAGCTTGAAATTGGGATGGAGACGAGCTATACCGTCGTAGGAAACATACCAATAGTGCTTAGGGAAAGCCTGCTCATGGATATAATCGAGGCTGGAGAGAGAGTGGTAAAAGCGGCGGAAAAGCTTATGGGAGGACTTTGGGGGCCTTTCTGCCTTGAGGGGGTTATCACAGAGGACATGGAATTCGTGGTGTTTGAAATCTCAGCGAGAATCGTTGCCGGGACGAATCCCTTCATAAACGGCTCCCCTTACACATGGCTCAGATACAACGAGTCAATGAGCACTGGAAGGAGAATTGCCAGAGAGATAAGGCAGGCAATTGAAGAAGATAGACTTGACGAGATCTTAACTTAGCTTTGCTACTCCAACTAAGGCTCTTTCAATTCTTTTAAAGTCTTATTGGAACTTCCCGCTAACGGGCAGACAACCATTTACATGTATTACTTTCAATTCTTCTAAAGTCTTATTGGAACCGGCGTTATTCCGCTAAAGCTAATATAAGCGTTTTTAGCTTTCAATTCTTCTAAAGTCTTATTGGAACAACAAACATCACTTTCTTTACTGAAATAATCTGAAGCTTTCAATTCTTCTAAAGTCTTATTGGAACCCATGACTTTATGACTTCTAAAAGCCGCTGTGTTGGCTTTCAATTCTTCTAAAGTCTTATTGGAACGGAGATGAAGCGTTTCTATGAGCCAAAAATCCATATACTTTCAATTCTTCTAAAGTCTTATTGGAACTCGTTAAATAGTCCGTATTCAGTAACCGCACTTTGTCCTTTCAATTCTTCTAAAGTCTTATTGGAACTATACCAGCCTCAGGAAGTGAAACAATAAAGATGTATTACTTTCAATTCTTCTAAAGTCTTATTGGAACAGGGGCGAATTTTCCTTTAAATCCCCTACAAAGTAATTAGAAAGCTTGAAATTTATAAGCCTTTCCACAAAGGGGGGCGTGTTGATATTGTCAGGATAACTGGGGCATCACCTCCTGAAGCCATTCAATAACATCACCCGGAGGCCTATCAAA
>NZ_KE387150.1:485928-523114 GCF_000430485.1 Thermococcus sp. PK | reverse complement strand
TTATGGTCTGAAAATCCTCCTCAGAGTCAAATACTGTTTAAATAACAGGGGGTGAAACTAAACACGCCCCCACAAAGGGTCAATAAAACAGCCATAAGAAGGCTCAAATCCAAGATTTCAAACAAGACTTTAAAGCACTCACTCGCCTGAACTTACTACTTTTCTTTCAATGCACAAAAATGTTCACAAGACTTCCAGAGACAAAACAAAAGGTAAAATCAAAAACAAAGCCCTAAAACATCCTTAAATCCAAAAAAAGTTAAATTTCCACGAGGAAAGAATATCAAAGAAGTCCTGATAAGCCCCAGTTCAAAATTTCGAAAAAATTTCGTTACAAAACCCTCAAAATTTTGTAACTCTTTGTCTGATAATAACTTTCAGTTACTAAAGACTTCCAAACTGTTGTAAGGGGTTTGATTTGAAAATAAGACCACTAGAATGGGAAAAATTGGAAAATCAAGACCCACAACGAGAGCCGAGAACACCTCGCTTCACTCCTTAACCTCAATTTTTAACAAAAATTTGATCATTCACAGGGTTTCGAGCATAAATTTTGGCACAGTAAACTTTAAAAGACCCATGGCTTCTCACCATAAAAAGGGTGAGGAGGAGAAAAAGAATGGGAAAATTTGAACAAAAGCTTGTCAATGCAATAAAGGGGTACACCTTTGATGATGTGCTCTTAATTCCACAGGCAACTGAAGTGGAGCCGAAAGATGTTGACGTTTCTACCCAAATCACTCCAGAGATAAAGCTAAACATCCCAATTCTCAGTGCAGCAATGGACACAGTTACGGAATGGGAAATGGCAATAGCCATGGCAAGGGAAGGCGGGCTGGGAGTTATCCACAGAAACATGAGCATAGAAGAGCAGGCAGAGATGGTCAGGAAAGTTAAGAGGGAAGAAACTATTGAGGAAGTCATCACGATCTCTCCAGAAGAGAGCATCGACTACGCACTTTTCTTGATGGAAAAAGAGGGCATAGATGGACTTCCAGTGGTGGAAGAGGGGGAACTGGTCGGAATAATCACAAAAACAGACATCACGACAAGGGAAGGGGAAAAGGTTAGGGACATCATGACAAAAGACGTCATAACGGCAAAAGAAACGGCAAGCATAGAAGAAATAATGAGCCTCATGATAGAGAACAAACCCTAGTTCCCATTAGATCGTTAGAGTTATAAGCACTTAAGTCTTTTGGTTGATTGGTGGTTGTTATGAACTTTCAGCAGGAAATCCTGATCATAAAATCCGAAATCTATCCGATAATCAGCAAACACTACCCGAAAAACACTCACAGGGAAATAATCAGCCTCTACGACCTGATAACCTTCGCAATACTAGCTACACTTGCACTTTAACGGAGTTTACAAGCACGCTTACAGAGTCCTAATCGAAGAAATGAAGCTGTTCCCCAAAATCAGGTACAACAAACTAACAGAACGCTTGAACAGGCACGAAAAACTCCTGCTCCTAGCGCAGGAAGAATTATTCAAAAAACACGCCAGAGAATACGTTAGAATACTGGACTCAAAGCCCATTCAGACCAAGGAGTTGGCCAGAAAAACAGGAAGGAGAAGAAGGGTTCTTCAGAAATCATCTCTGAAAAGCCCGCAGTTGGGTTTGTTCCCTCTAAAAAGTTTTACTATGGGTACAAGCTGACCTGTTACTCTGATGGAAATTTGCTGGCTTTACTGTCTGTTGATCCGGCGAATAAGCATGATGTGAGTGTTGTCCGGGAAAAGTTCTGGGTGATTGTTGAGGAGTTTTCTGGCTGTTTTCTGTTTTTGGATAAGGGTTACGTTAGTAGAGAACTTCAGGAGGATTTCCTGAAGTTTGGCGTTGTTTACACGCCGGTGAAGCGGGAGAATCAGGTTAGTAATCTGGAGGAGAAGAAGTTTTACAAGTACTTGTCTGACTTTCGCAGGAGGATTGAGACTTTGTTTTCGAAGTTTTCTGAGTTTCTTCTGAAGCCGAGCAGGAGTGTTAGTTTGAGGGGGTTGGTTGTCAGGATTTTAGGGGCGATTCTGGCCGTGAATCTGGACAGATTATACAACTTCACAGATGGTGGGAACTAGGGTGAGAACAACATAGACCGAGTGCCCATAGTGAATAAAGAGGGCAAACTGGTTGGGATTGTAACCATAAGCGACCTTTTGGCAAGGAAAAAGTACAAAAACGCAGTTAGGGACGAAGAAGGCAGGTTAAGGGTTGCCGCTGCGGTGTCCCCCTTTGACATGGAGAGAGCTCTTGCCCTAGATAAAGCTGGAGTGGATGTTATTGTCGTTGATACAGCTCACGCACACAACCTCAAGGCAATAAAAGCGATGAAAGAAATGAGAAACAAAATCGACGCAGAGATGATAGTCGGAAATATAGCAAACCCAAAAGCTGTCGACGACTTAACCTTTGCAGATGCCGTGAAAGTGGGTATAGGGCCGGGAAGCATATGCACAACGAGAATTGTAGCGGGAGTTGGAGTTCCGCAGATAACGGCAATCTCCATGGTGGCAGATAGAGCCGAAGAATACGGTATTAGAGTAATAGCGGATGGAGGCATAAGGTATTCCGGGGACATCGTCAAGGCTATAGCGGCAGGAGCAGACGCGGTTATGCTGGGGAACCTTCTGGCGGGAACTAAAGAGGCCCCGGGAAGGGAAGTAACAATAAACGGAAGAAAGTACAAGCAATATAGAGGAATGGGAAGCTTGGGAGCAATGATGAAGGGAGGAGCAGAGAGGTATTACCAGAAGGGACACATGAAAACGAGAAAATTCGTACCAGAAGGCGTTGAAGGAGTTGTTCCATACAAAGGCAGAGTAAGCGAAGTGCTTTACCAGCTTATAGGAGGACTAAAAGCCGGAATGGGCTACGTTGGAGCAAGGAACATTGAAGAGCTTAAGGAGAAAGGGCAGTTTGTGATAGTAACCCACGCGGGAGTTAGAGAGAGCCACCCGCACGACATAGTCATAACGAATGAAGCCCCCAACTACCCCTTCGAGAGGTGATCTTCAACATTTTTATGTTTAAAATAGCAAAATTTTTAAATCAGATTTTACAATTTTATGTCGAAGGTGACACTCATGTGGGAGAAATTCATCGAGGAAAAGGTTAATGAAATTAGAGAGACCGTTGGAGATGGAAAGGCAATAATAGCACTAAGCGGAGGCGTGGACAGCTCGACAGCCGCAATATTGGCCCACAAAGCAATTGGAGATAAGCTATACGCTGTCTTTGTAAACACAGGGTTTTTGAGGAAAGGAGAACCCGAGTTCGTTGTAAAGACCTTCAGGGACGAGTTCGGCTTGAACTTAATCTATGTAGATGCTCAAGAAAAGTTTTTTGAGGCACTTAAAGGTGTAACCGACCCAGAGAAAAAGAGAAAAATCATAGGAAAAACGTTCATAGATGTATTTGAGGAAGTGGCGAGGAAAATTAACGCGGATTTCTTAATTCAGGGCACTATAGCTCCAGACTGGATTGAAAGCCAGGGGAAGATAAAAAGCCACCACAATGTAGGCGGCTTGCCTGAGAGGCTGAACCTCAAGCTCATTGAACCCCTAAGGGAGCTCTACAAAGACGAGGTTAGGGAGGTAGCAAAAGAGCTCGGTCTGCCAGAAAAGATATACAACCGCATGCCATTTCCGGGGCCAGGATTAGCCGTGAGGGTTATTGGGGAAGTGACACCGGAGAAAATAGCCATAGTGAGGGAGGCTAATGCAATAGTGGAGGAAGAGATTGAAAAAGCTGGTCTAAAGCCATGGCAAGCGTTTGCCGTGCTCCTCGGGGTTAAAACCGTTGGCGTGCAGGGAGATATAAGGGCGTACAAAGAGACAGTGGCAGTTAGGGTCGTTGAGAGCCTAGACGGCATGACGGCAAATGCAATGGACGTTCCCTTTGAGGTGCTTCAGAGAATAGCCTTCAGAATAACAAGCGAGATTCCTCAGGTGGGAAGGGTTCTCTACGACATAACCAACAAGCCCCCTGCTACAATTGAGTTTGAGTGATGCGAAATGATACTCATAATGGATAACCACGGTCAGTACGTACACAGGATTTGGAGAACGCTCCGATATCTTGGCATTGAAGCCAAAATAATCCCAAACACAACGCCGCTTGAAGAGATAAAAGCAATGAAGCCCAAAGGGATTATCTTCTCAGGTGGGCCAGATTTGGAAAGAACTGGAAACTGCAAGGCTATCTTAGAAAACTATGAAGACTTCAACGTGCCCATACTTGGAATATGCCTGGGACACCAGCTCATAGCGAAGCACTTTGGCGGCAAAGTTGGTAGAGGAGAAAAAGCAGAATACAGTCTTGTTGAGATTGAGATACTCGAGGAGAATGAAATCTTCAAGGGACTCCCAAAAAGGCTTAAGGTCTGGGAGAGCCACATGGACGAAGTCAAAGAGCTTCCAAAAGAGTTTGAGCTCTTAGCTAAGAGCGAATTCTGCCTGGTTGAGGCTATGAAGCACAGAGAACTTCCAATTTATGGGGTTCAGTTTCATCCGGAGGTTGCACACACAGAGAAGGGAAGTGAGATTTACAGAAACTTTGCCAGGCTCTGTGGGGAGCTTTGATTTTTGGGAAAATCTTAAATAATTTCCCACCCATTTTTATTGTGGTGGAAATAAATGCTCACAAAAATAGATTCTAAGGGCAGAGTTTATATCCCAAAAAGCATGAGAAAGCGGATCCACGGGGAGGTATATTTGGTAGAAACTCCAGAAGGAATATTAATAATCCCAAAACCCGAAAATCCGATAGAAGAACTTGAAAAAATTGGAAAAAGCCTCCCAGAGAAATCAATTGAGGAACTCAAGAGAGAAATACTAAAACAAGCTCTGGAGGAATTACAATGATTTATGCAGATACAGACTTTTTTCTCGCTCTTCTAAAGCCAAACGATTGGCTGAAAAAGAATGCAAAGAAGATACTCAAAGAATACAAGGGACAGATTACAACATCGGAGGTCACTTTTATTGAGCTAATGCTTTTAGCCAAACGATATGATCTTGATCCAGTTAAAATTGCCTCAAGCGTTATGGCGATATGCAACATAGAGGACACAAAATACCTCAAAGCCGCGATTTATATTAAAGAGTACGGGGTAAACGTTTTTGATGCATTTCACGCAGCAAACTGCCAGGGGAGAATAATAAGTTCCGATAACGTTTATGATAAGCTGGGCATAGAAAGAATTGATCTGAGAAAGCTAGAAGAGAAGTAACTATCCCATCCCAGCAAACAGAAAATTTTTTAAAATTACATTTTTTACTTTTCTTTGTAGTAGGTGGTCTTATGGGTTACACCATATACTACCGCCTCTCCATAAGGAATCGCAAGAAGGGATACATGTTTATTAAGAGAGTTTGCAGAGGTCTCAAGCTGGATTGTGAATTTAGAGGAGAGGACATTATAATCAAACCGCTCTCCAGTGATGTAGAGCCCCTTATAATTAAAAACGGAGAGGGGTTCGTGAAAACATATAAAAGAGAGCCTTACACATCCCTCTACTTGTTATTATTGCTTTCACTTTCTGCCTTTGGCTCCGTAGAGGTGTTTGACGATGAGGGCTTTGCCTTGTGAACCTCTAAAATCCTTTTTGGGATGGAACTCCTGAAGACTCTTTCTTCCACGAGGACCTTCACTATGTCCCCGACTTCAACTTTCTCTGCACTTTCCACCCAGTATTTGCCCGGTTTAACATTGGCCCTTATGTCATCATGTACATCCACCTTTACAAGCTCTCCCTTGACCTCTTCAACAACTCCATACGTCCAGTCCCGGGTGAACTTTGATTTATAAAGGTGCCTGAAAATAAGCACAATTCCAAAAATTGCAACTAAATAGCCGTAGAAGTAGTAAACGTTTTTTGCGAACCTCCTTATTACGAGATAACCAAGGAAGGAGAGGAATGCTATCAGGGTAAGTCCGTAATAAAAGAATCTATAAGGCTCAACTTCAATGAAAAAGTCACGGTTTTTGAGGATCAAGTGCCTCAGGTAGAGGAAGTAGCAGGCAAAGAGCACTCCCAGGTAAATTTCACTTCCAAAGAGCAGCACAATCACCAGAGAGAGAACCAGATAGGTTACAAACGAAAGCTGGAGCTTCAGGCTTAGGAATTCATGGGTGGTAAGCTGCCTCTTTATAAGCTTTTTGAGGAGTTTAAAAGTTGGAGGCTTTTGAGAGGGTGTTGGCTTTGCTATTTCCCTTATGGTCTCGTTTATAAACCTTGCAAACTTTATTGCGAAGGATTCAGCTGCTTCGCCCACTTTATAGAGGATTTCATCCATGGTCATGATTTTCACCCAAGACAAGATGATCCTATCAAGACGTTTGTCGTATTAAATATATCCCAAGCACTATCACAATCAAGGAGTAGTTGATTTGTATCTGACCCACTTAAGGGATATCCCACCTTCTTTGTAGTCTCATCTTCCTCTATGTAGTACTTGAGGAAATAATAATCAGAAGAAGTTTGATCTTCCAATTTCACCCCTACACTCAATAAATAATTATAAAGCCGGTCATCATAGTTCCTGTCAGGAACCAGAAACGTAACTAATCCTACAGGATATTCAGTTCTGAATTCAAATTTTTTCTGCATTTCAAGTCCTTTAGCAATATAGTACTCATGGTTAACTATGCTACCTTCTAATCTCTCCAAGAATGATGGACCGGTATTTGAGCCAAAGTATCTAAAATTCCGTACACACTCCAAAAAACTACTTACATTATGAGAACCAAATAGCATGGGATAAGAATTATTACAAGGAACTATCACCCGGGAATATCCCCCTCCCGTAATTGTTGAAATAAAAGGATCCTCCATATTATCTATCGCGACTATACTATACACATAGTCTGATTGAGGTATACTACCGTTATAGATTATTTTACCAGAGAGATCTCTGATTTCTAGGCCATTTACACGTCCCAAAACAACGATATGAAATGAGTCTAGTGGATAGACATACAACTCGATATTATTCACAATCTTGTTTGGAGAGGAGGGAGTTACGAAATATCCCTGACTCTTGAGAAAGTTAAGTGTGTTGTTTACCCAATATGAAATTGTTATATTTTTCATAGCATCCTGAAAACTCCCCTCAATTGTACCATTAACAATTAATTCACTTAATGCCCGAGATGCATTATCGAAGAACTGAGTGTTAGTAATTGCATATTCAACCGCGACCAGTATTGCCTTTTGGGAAGAAAGCTTCATTGCATTGCTAAAATCACGTTCAAGTTGAGAAATTATATTGTGTAGTCTTTCAACAGATATTCTGTCTGCCTGAGCTTGTAATACATAGTAAGATACATCCTCATAAGTGACCAGCAGGAGTAGTAAAGGTACCAAAAGAATTAGAATAAAGGAATTCAGGACAAAACCTCTCCTTCTCATTGGCCTTCCCTCCAAAGTCTCAGGGTAACTTCAATTGGATGCAATGTCTTTGGAACATTTCTCAAGCCAATTGTGTCGATTCTAAGATTATCAAGTTTTACCAATATCCGATTGTTCTGAGTGCCGGGGATTATACCGCTTTTCTCATAACTCTCCGCCCCTAAATTCTCAAATAATCTAACTATAGCATCATCTAAGGCGTATTTGGTAGGCTCAAGCTGAGATGTCTCCAGATTCAGATACTTCGTAGGATCCCTGCAATATCCTACCTCAACGTATCCATCACCGAGAGTTCCGGACAGATTGTAGTAGTAGTGAAGATTATATCCACATGTTCCATTTTGAGAATATTCATCAAAGATATCTCCGTAGGGGGCATAGCCATAAAGGAAATAGTGAACGATTGCTCTACTATCGAGAGGCCTAAAACGATAGTAATCATCTTGACTGCTTGCGCTTATAGTGAATGTATTAATTTGCCCAGGAACCATCATGAAATCCTGCAATTTTCTGTAGGATACTCTGATCAGGTAATAGTCAAGAGGTGTCTGAATAAATTGCTGAGAATTTTCATAGAGCGTTATTGTTCCAGGAACTCCGAGATAATTAAGATAAAAGTTTATCGCACTCCATATATCAATATACCACGGAACAGCCTTGTGATAAAAGTTTATCGCACTCCATATATCAATATACCACGGAACAGCCTTGTCAGGAAGATAATAATTAAAGGTCATATATGTAGAGTATGTCTGAGAAGGATCAAGATTCTTGAACTCTTCTTGTGGAATATAGAACTTGTTTATTTTTATATCACTCTCATAAGTTATCTTTATAGAGGAATTGGGATAACCATAAAGGCGTCGCGTATTACTCCAGTCCGTGTGATAGTCCTGTCCTGCATATCTAACAGTACGATCATATGCGGGATCATAATATGCATCCAACATTATAACTAGGTTGAAGTTCTTTTTGTTTAAATTCTCAAGTGTAGTATAGTTCAAAATTCCCCCAAGAAGTGTCTCATTGGATATTACCAACGTAGTTATGCCCCCATCTAAGGTCGTGTTTTCATAAACGAGATTTAACGCGGTTCCATTTGAATAGTATATCCTAACCTCGTGGACACCCTCAACGGTGAGGGTGGCATTTATGGCTTTTATATTTCCTGGAACAAAGAGGGAGTTTAGATAGTAAATTCCTGTCCCCGCACTTGTAACATCATAAAGCTTAACTAATCCTGGATCTTCAACACTAGGATCAGAAGAATTGTACTTAAGGTAAAGCCAGCTCCCACTACCGAGACCTATTTCATCATCCCCGTAGCTTGCAAAAACTGCCTCTACCGTGTTCGTTCCATTATGGAAAAATGTGGTAACATTTTCATTATATGGATCAGCAAGGGTATTTCCATTTATACTTACTTGCATTGTCTCGTACTGACCTCTCTGAGCTGCGTGCCAAAGAGCATCCAACACGTTTGCATCATCTGGCAGAAGTACAGTAGAGTTAATTATAAGGGAGTTATATTGAGACGTGTAATATGTAATCGACGAAATTGTCGGATTATTTTCATAAACTCTTGATGATGATATATGATCTTTTATGTAGTAAATCCCATATCGAGTACCTTGCCACGTAACCTCAAGAAACACACCATCAGTAAAGTCTATTTTAATGTAATCACCATTAGGATAATAGTAATAGAGCCTAGAGATTCTATAGGTCTCTGTTAATGTATTCCCTTCAAGGTTATAGGAAATGCATGTCGTATATGCCCTAATAACCTCGGTATTTCCTGAATAGATTTGAAGCATATAAACGTAATATCCACTATAAAAATCATAATAAAAATCATAATCTACCCAGTTATTACCAAGATCATCGTTTATGTTAACTGATGAACTATCATACGATCCCTGAACAATAAATTGACCAGATTGAATATCATTTTTGTCAAAATCCCAGCCAGATGAATAATAAGCTTGATAGTAGAAGTTAAACTGAGATAGAGATAAGGAATACGCATTAGATTGTTTAGTTCCTCCAGCCAAAACTCTCTGTATACCAATTAACTCCTGCCTCACAAAAGTTCCTTTTGTTAAGTATGCCTTAGCCACATAACCTCTTGGGGTCTGGTTAAACTTGAATCCACTCACCATTGCAGTAGCGGTAGAAACGTCACTTGCATTTTCATAAGAGTAGTCAAATGTTAAAAATGGGCTTGTGTAGTTATTTATAATAAGCTGGTACTTGTACCCCAGTTGACGGTTCACAATTTCTGTTAAAAGATAATTGAGTATTTTTTCAGCTCTTTCTTGATAAGAAGGTGATACCTGAAAGGTACTATTTATAGCCCAGTAAGTAGCTACAACCTCAAGTGGGGGCATATCAGGAGTTACAAAAACTTCATCCAGTGTCCCATCACTCTTCCACTCCTCTATTTTCTCCGGAGGAACTAAATTTCTCAAAGAAACTGACCTCCACATGTTTAATATATCTTGGGCGTCATATTTACTATGTTCTCTCATGTAAGTAGAATATACATTAATGTTGTTATTCACTGTAACCAAGGCACTTACAAATACCATCACTAGGAGCAATGAGATCAACGCATCAAGCGTGAATACAAATCCTCTCCTCTTCATCTGTCATCCCACACCCATAGCTTTATTATTGTGCTCTCAAACTTCGGCTCCAGCATATATTCTATGGTTGGGACTACTTCAATCGTGACGTCACTCCTATTCCATCCTTCTAGGGAATAAAGCCAGAGCCCTATGAGTTTATTTGTAGTATCTGAAGAGCCAAATAGCTCCTCGAAGGACATTGTTACTGTACCGTTAACCCCTTCATATGCTTTTAACGTTGCATTTCCATTCTCGTACCACACCAGAGTTGCGTTAAGGTCTGTAGAGTTCCCATAGACAAAAAGTGCTCTAATCTCTGTTCCAAGTTTACTCAACAGTGTTAGGTTACCATAGTTGGTCGAGTTAACTCTAATCCTTATTGAGGTCCCTTCTAATGGATTATACCTCATGAAGCCATAGATGAGGGGCTCCTCAGCTGAAGGTCCGGAGGAAAGGTTGTACGCAAATTTTGGAAATACTATCGTTCTCTCAACCGGCTCTATCCATGGGGAACTCGCCATTGAGGATTTTATGAGGTTAATGTCATCCACAAAGGTGCCATTGATTAAGGAAAACCAATAAAGTGTTTCTCCAGCACCCAAGAGGTCTCTTGCTGATGTGTAAGAGGAGTTTAAGGTTGGGAAAACATTATCATATCCCGATACACTAACTACAACATTACCGTTGCCAGTAAACTTAAAAATAAATGGAGAAGCGCCATTTTGTGGACATCCGTCCGGCGAGAACGTTATATTAAAATTACTTTGGGTAAGGGGATTTATAAAGATCTCAATTACAACTCCTGGAGGCAAAGCAAGTGGGGAAGGAGAAATCCAATTTTCCCCACCCCCCTGACCTCGCCATGCCTTTATCCAAATGGAATCCAAGGTTATAAATTTTAGATAATAGAAACCAGTTTTCTCATCGAACACAAGATTATTATCTTTGAGTAAGCCACATATATCTCCATTCACATAACTTATGCCTCCAATATTCCTAACTTCAATGTAACTTGCTTCAAACTCACTATTATCACTATTCGGATTTTCACTTTCTTTCTTAGTTATATTAAAATTTACACCCGGAGGAGTTCCCCTTGGATTTTCAAATGTGACGTTATTTAAATAAATCTTTGGAAAACTTCCAGAAACACTTAAATTAAACTTGGAAACATAGACCTCAAACAAAAAGTCTTTTCCACGGACAAGCTGATTTAAAATACTTGTTACATCTTCTTTTGACCTGTTTAGTGCAAGAATCTTCTCATAATCCAAGGCAAATGGATAATCGTTATCTCTCAAGCCCACCATTCTCACGCTGCTCACGTCCTCCTCCCAGTTCTCAGGATAACCAGGGTTTTTGGTCAGGACATCAAGCATGTTGTTGGCTATGTTTGCCCTAACCAGTCCAGGAGACCGGTTATCTCAGCCTTTATCATATCGTTGGTATTCATAACTACCCCAACAACCATAACAACGATAACCAGTGAAAGCAGTGCATCAATTGAAAGTAATTGGCCCTTTCTCCTCATCCTCTCACCACATCAATTTCTATATTTACCGTTTTCCCGCCGTAAGATAAAACTCCATTGTTATCGGTGAACCTAAAGTTTTCGACGAGGTCTTTCTTTACAAAGGCAGTTATATTTTCCGCTAGGCTGGGAAGAGTTTCAATTGACTGGAATGGAGTCGATAGGGTAACTTTTATAGTAACTTCGCTCCCAGTCTCCTCGGATGTCAGGCTCTTAATAGACAAATGGGGATTTTCTGTAATATTTGCCAGTATTGGGTTTAAATAGCTGTAAGGTTCCTCATTCGTCATTATGCCGGTGTTTAGGTAATCAACTGCCTTTGAAACGGAGCTTCTCACGTAACCCACTATCGCCACGTTCGTGTTGTTCTCCACATATGAAGGAACAATGAGGATTAATCCGATGAAAATGATAGAGAGTATAAACACCATTTCAATTGCCGTTTGAGCGCGTGATGTTCGCATAGAGCATATCACCTATTTTCACTGTTTTTATCCAGAACTCTCCTCCGCTCTCAACAACTATAGATGCATTAGCTATAGGGACCGTTGAATTCTTAACAACCCAGTAGCTCTTTCCGTTTACTGTGACGTTTACTATTATTTTGTTTTCTGCTCCATTGAAGGTTATATTAAACTCTGCCCCCTCTATTTGAGGCGGCTCCTCCTTAAGGCTGTAGCCTTCGCCTACAGCATAGACTTTTGCGGTATGATCAACTATCTCAGTTGAGAATACCCTAACCTTCGCCATCACATCAAAGCTCTCAGCATGGGCTATCTCACTGTTTGAGAGATAAATGAGATTTAACATTGTTAAGGTTACCAGCACAAACGCAAAAAGCAAGTCCAAGCTTATCTGGGCCCTCATGCTAACCACCGAGGTTAAGGTTTATCTTGAGCTCTTCACTCGTGGAGTTAAACACCCAGGTCTCGTTCTTATCGGGATTCCACTCAACAATAATTCTCAATGTCGAGGGCAAATCCGTAGCGTTCACAAATACCCCTGCATAGTCTCCTATAGTATTGTTTGGAGCGTAAATTGAAGCATTGTTTGATAAATCAACGGCATAGAGGGATCTGCTCCAGAAGTAGTTTTTCTTTGCTGTGTCTGCCTCGTTTAAATTCACAACGGGATTATCACTATCCAAAATCACAACATAAGTTCCGTTTTTATACCCTATTAAAAGCTGCGGGGTCCCCTCCATAGAGAAGGCCTTCGTAAGGAAGTAGTCATCATTTAGATATTTGAACGTGAAGTACTCGGTAGCCTTCGCGCCAGGCCCTTGGGCGTAAACTTGAGAAATTGCATTGGAAATGGTGTTCGCGAACAGCTTTGCCTCCTCACTAACCTGAATTCTCAACATATCTGAAGACTGCTCACTTGAGAAAGTTATATTTCTAACCGAGAAGGTTAGAAGTACTACAAACAGCACGAAGATAAAAAGAAACTCAAGCGAAATCTGGCCTTTTTTCATATTTCTCACCACTCAGTAATAATAAACGTCGCTAAGTTATTTAACACTTTCTTTATTCTCCCCTGTTACAACCGCAAAAACATTCCCCCCGAGCTTTTTAATTGAGACTCCAAAGTAGTCATTGTTGAAAATCTTAAACTTATACTGCTCTGCATTTAGCTTGTGCTTCTTTAAAAGCTCCTTCAGTTCATCAATGAAAAGCTGGGTGAGCTGGTAATAGCTTATATCTAAGGAGTGCTTTTTGTAGTCAAGTAAGAACAGCACGAGTGGAAGAGTGCTTAAAGGTATAAGGAACCAAGGCTCAGAGTAGAGTACTGTAAGAGCAATTCCCAAAGCTATGGAAATGCCAATCAAAGCCAAGCCAAGCCTGAAGGTGTTTTTAACCCTCTTCATATCTTTAACTTTGTTCTCCCAGATCGTAAGAAGGGAAGGGTTGTAAAAGTCAAATGCCGTGTGCCTTTTTCCTTTTGCGACTCTCTGTCTTATTAAATCGTCCCAATCGTCTTCGTAGTATATCACTTCTCCCCTGTTCCTTGCCCTCTCGGCATCTATTGAGGAGATTATCCTTACCATATCCTCTGCACTTTCTTTGGCTATGTGGGCATAAACCTCGTTCTCATCGAGCTCCAAAGCCACTTCAACCGAGTCTTTCATCTGCCTCACCCGGGTAAATGTCATCAAAGTCCGGCAATCCGGTTAAAAGTTCCTTTTTCTTTGTTTCGGCTTCTTCTTTTGCTTTCATGAATGCATGGGCGTATTTTTTGGCAGTAACCACTATATCTTCTATGCTCTTGCTCTCGTATATACCGCTCAAAAGTGTCACAACTTCTATCTCCTTCTCCCTTGGATCCGGATAAAAGCCCCGGAAAATTTGCTTGCCCTTTATCTTCCTTGTTAGATATTCAAGGGCTTCAAAGATGTCCTTTGCCTTTAGGAGCTCCGGCGGACCGTGAATGGCGACCAATCCATAAAGGGCCGACTCTATGTTAGCCTCGAGGTAAAGCCCTTCGTTTTCAAAGGACTTCAAGATTAGGCGAGAGATGTTCTTGACCTTGTTTGCTTCGGCCTTCGCATAGCCCACTGTGGCAAAGCTTCCAAAGGCGTTGAGAACGAATTTTAAGTCACTTGCGTCAAGCGTCTGTTCACCTGGAACGTCTATTAAAGCCAAAAGGGAGGCTATTCTCTCAACTATCGTGTAGTTTATCTTTTCATAAGCTTTGGATATGTCCTCGGCACTTTCCTTCAGCTTGTTGTTGTCTATCGCTATTATCGAGTCAACTACCTTAGAGAGCTTGTCTATGGTTATTGCCGCGTTTATTGTGGGCCTTATGCCCTCTTCCTTCAGGGGCAGAGCGCCTATGGCAACTACAAGAGAATCAGGGTATTCCTCTTTTAGCGCTTCTGCCAGAACCGGCGCTCCTCCTGCCCCGGTTCCTCCCCCGAAGCCAAATGTTAGAAAGAAGATATCAACGTCGCTGTAACCGACCATGGAGCTTATCTTTTTCATCACCAGTGGAAGGTCCCTTTTAATGGCTTCTCTTCCCAGCACCGGATTGGCATTTACCCCTTTTCCACCAGTTAAACTTTCCCCAACGAGTATTCTCCTCTCCTCTGGAATGTGCTTTAAATACTCTAGATCGCTCTTGGAAGTGTTTATGGCTAGTGCTTCAAAATCAACCAAAGCGAATAGGTCAGCTATCTTTGTTCCACACTGGCCAACTCCAATGATTAAAGCCCTCACAGCAATTTCACCTCACGAACTCCGCTTCCAGTTCTTCAAGCTCAACAATGCCGTTTTGATTTTTGTCTTCATATGTAACGACGCAGGCAACACCATTAAGATATTTGACTATGTTGGAGGTGAAGAAGACCTTTACAGCACTGTCCAAACCTCTTGGATATAAGACAAAGAGCAGGTATCCCGTACCCGTCTTTCCTGGAGCTATTATCATGGTACTGTCTCTCTTATAGTCCTTTCCATTCAGATAGACGTTTTCCTCATCCACCTTAAGCTCGATATACGGGTTGTATTTAGAGAGGTCAAACTCTGCAAGATCAGCCAGCACAATATAGTTGCCCTCACCAAGTTCTTTAAACCCTTCAGCTGTCATGTTGGTCTCAAATAACATGTTAAGGGAATCCCTTACTGAAAGTGCAACCTTTTCTCGCCCAAATGTGTACAATATCTTAAAGTTCCCCTCTGGAAGTGCCCTTATAACTTCATAGAGATTCACGGGTTTTGGCAGCTCTTCGAAAGTTGAGAAATAGAGGGCAGCAAGAGCCGAATCGACGACACTGCTTCCCCAGAGGTTATTCCTCTTTTTAGGTAAGAGCCATTGGAGGGTCTCCTGGCGATAGTCAATGCCAAACGCGTGAAGGACTTCCGTAGCACGTATAGTAAGCTCCACAGTCGGTGCCCCTTGGTACATTAGAACTCCGGCTATGTAACTTCTCCTGATGTTTGGCCACCCTCCGTCCTCAGTCCTTTGGCTGAGAAGCCAGTTCAGGTGTTTTTCGACATCATCTTTTGTTACTAGAGGTTCCAAAGCTTCAAGCACTTCAACTGTAGTCGAGACTTCAGAGGGGAAGAACCGTGTAAAGTATTTGGTCATTATTACTGTTCCCCACCCATCTGTGGGGAAGGAAAGGAGCCATTCCTTTGCCTTGACGATGTCCTCATCCTGAGGTGAAACTCCCAGAGCTAAGAGGGCTTTAATGGCCAGAGCGGTGTCGTATGGTTGCAGGCCTAAGAAATCCCCCCATTTACCGTCTCCCTTCTTAAGGCTTTTTATGAAAGCTATATGCTCTGCCTTTTCACTCTCATTGACGAGATTAAACTCCAGAAGGGTCAGCAAATTGTAGACGTAGGGCGGGTACAGCTCTCCCTTACTCAAAGCTATCTCCATGTTTTTGTCGATTCTGCCCTTTACCCATTCTATACCTTTTTCTATCCTTTCATCCATAAAATAACACTTCTTCAGGGCTTTCAAGGCATAATATGTGGCCCTATCTGTGGATGAGAAGCCAATTATGTAAGGCCACCCTCCATCTTTGTTCTGTACTTTTTCCAGTTCTGAACAAGATGCCTCAAAGGGTGTCTTCAGTCCAGCTTCCAATCCCCCACTGACCTTTGCAAAACTCCAAGTTGCAAGGGCCGATGTTACAAAAACTTCCCTTTGTACCAGCCCACCTGGCTTATTGGCCCAATAGACAAAGCTTTCGTTCTTCTCTTTCAGCTCTTCAAGTGTAGTAAGCAATTTGGCCGTCTCAAAGGTTAGCCCCTCATATACGAGCAGGGCATAGGTAAGAAACGCCCGCTCCTTAACAGTAATGTTCGGAGAATTAACTAAGCCCCAAGCTTTTTCCACCAACCCAGAAGGAGTGTAACCAACAGCATGATATGCCAAAAGTTTGAGGGCTAGAGCCTCTCCTTCACGAAGCCCATAATGTTCAGCTCCTTCGAGATACTCAATTGCACTCTGGATACGAGGGTTGCTTTTTGAGTAGCCATTCTCACCAAGGGCCCAGACTGCCATTGCAGTGGGATAAAACTCAGTTAGAGTTTCCGGGACATATCCCCATCCATTTCCATTATATGAGTCAACCAAAAACCCAATACCCCTCTCAACGGCCTTAAAGACTAAAGAACGTTTATTACCCTCATAAAGGGAGAGGGCCTTTTTCAATGCGATTACTGCATAGGACGTATCAACCACGTTGCTCACGCTATCCTCGTAATACCCCCAGCCACCATCGGGATTTTGTCTCGCTAAAAGGGCATCAACAAAGTAATCGATGTCACTTATCGTGAGGTTCTCAACGGCAGGGTAGCTAGAAGTGAGTGCTATCAGCGAAAGACTAAGCTGCTGTGTGGTCTCCATGTACTCTCTTCCCTCTAACAGGAACTTCGTTGATGCATCAAGAATAGGTACTGCCCCAGCATAAGGGATTATCATCATCACAACAAGCAAGACAGGAACAACTCTCTTCATTCTCGGCACCTCTAAACCAGCTTTTACCAATTACCTAATTAAGTATTACTCACTCAAAACAAATAAAGGTTGCGGAAGAAGAGCTAGTGTTTTATAAAGCGATCCTTTTTGCTGATGTCATCTCTCATTATTAGAACAACTCTGCTCGGGGGGTACTCGTCTTCTATGTGGTATCCGGGCAGATACTTCACGAGCTCCTCTGCAAAGGCTTTTATGTCCTTATGGCTCGGCATGTTGTTGATCGTTAACCTGTTCCTTGAGAAGCCCACAAACATATAGGCTTTAGCCTCAACGAACATGGGTTTAGCTTTCATTATGAGCTTTGCATAGCCCTCTGGATTGTGCATGTTTTCGCCCTTAACGAGGGTAAGCCTTATGACAGTCCTTACCGGCAAATCCCTCATGAGCTCGAGTGTCCTGTTTATCCTTTCCCACCCATCCGGAATCATTGGTACATTTACCCTCTGATAAGTCTCCTCATCTGGAGCCGTTAATGAGACGTAAAGCTGTGTTGGAAGAGTATTCCTTTCTATCATCTTCTCCAAAACCTCTGGCTCAGTGCCGTTGGTGACTATGAACGTTGTGAAGTCCCTTCTGTGGAATTCTTCTACAAGATCCCCTATCATTGGGTAAAGCATGGGCTCTCCGGACAGGCTTATGGCAGCATGCTTAGGCTCCATGGCCTCTTCAAGCTTTTTGGCGTTTATCTGGTCTTTTACCCCCCAGTAGCCGCTCAAGAGTTTTCTTTGGGCCTCTATGCTCTTCTCCACTATGTAACTCGGCTCGTCCCACGGCTGTGGGAGTTCAACTCCCAGAAATCCCTCCATCGGGCGCCAGCAGAAGATGCAGTTGTGCGTGCACCATGCCGTTACCGGGGTCATCTGCAGACAGCGGTGGGATTGGATTCCATAAAACTTCTGCTTGTAGCAAAAGCGATCGTGTTTTATACTCTCTTTTAACCAGTGACAGAGCTTAACCGAGCTGTGATGACCTATGAGAGCGTAATGTTGCTTCTTAAAAAGATTCGCAATCTCCTCGGGCATGTTTGGTTTTACATCCATTAGCCTCACCTAACTTTGCTTTGGGAAGAGGTTTAAAAATTTTTGCAATATATTTTACTGTCGAAAAATATTTCGGCGAAAGACTTAAATACCCCTATGTCCATCCAACTTCCATGCACGAGCTAAAACCAATGATTATAATCAAAACACGTGAGAGAATCTTTGAAAGGGAGTTCTTTGAGGAAGAGGGCGAAATGGAATCAAAGCCCAAGGTTAGGTTTATCCAAGAGGTGCCAAGAATCAGGCTCGCCTAGCTGTAATAACCACTATCTCCTCAAAGAAATATCTCTCCTTAGCCGTTATTTCTGCAACAAATCCTTTAGATTTGAGCTTTTTTAAGGTCTCCTCTATGCCGGTTATTGAAGACTGGACTATCTGAACTATCCCGTCTTCTTTAAGATAGAAAGGAAAATCCTCAAGAAATCTGTCCAAGACTTCTCTTCCAGTCTCTCCCCCAACCAAGGCAAGATCTATCGGCTCCTCTGGTTCGCCTGGAAGGTATGGAGCATTGAAGGTTATTATGTCAAATTTTCCCTCAACGTTCTCAAAAAGATCGCTCTGCCGGAACTCGACGTTGGTTATGCCGTTTAGCCTGGCATTTTCCTTTGCAAGTTCAACTGCAATTGGATTGATGTCCACTCCAAGAACGAACTTGGCTTTTTTGGCCATTAAAAGGGCTATTATCCCGGTTCCAGTGCCTACATCAAGGGCAACGTCCCCTTCTTTAACTCTCAGATTCTCAGCTAGCAAAAAAGTGTCCTCAGCGGGCTCATAAACCTGAGGATGGAGCTTAATTTTAAGGCCGTGATAAATCATAAAAACACCGAAAAAGAAAAGAGATCACTTCTTCCACTCTGTGTAGCCGCACCTACCGCAGGCCCATCTGTCCTTGTGGTTTGCCATGAAAACACCGGGTCCGCATCTTGGGCAGAACCTGTTCTTCCTTTCAACTTTTCCGTCCTTGACTTCGTAGAACTTCCACTTTTGGGAGGTTTTCTTACCCTTGGCCATTTAAATCACTCCCCCTCCTGTATTATCCCATCTCTCTTCAAGATGTACTCGGGCTCTATGTAGAGCATTCTCTCCTTGCTCTCATAAGCCTTGGCATAGCCCTTGGAAACACGGCTTCCGAAGTAGCTTCTTATGTACTGGATAACGGTTGTCTCCGGGTTCAGGTCGAGCATTGCAACGAGCTTTCCTTTGACGTCCTTCCTTGAGGGAGTTGGCTCACCTTCGTGGATGACCTCAAAGTATATCTCCTTCCTTCCAAGGAGCCTGTTCTCTTTAACCTCAGTAACCCTAATCTCCATCATTTACCACCTCCATTTTTCTAAGCAGCTGAGCACATCTGCGCTTACATTCGGGTGTGACCTTTATAAGCACTATCCCCTCATCCGGCTGCCCGTAAACCACCAGAGCCCCCTCGGGGGCATATAGGACAGCCGGGATAGCGGCTAAATCCTCCTCACCGCTCACTTTTATGTACACTCTTTTCCCTCTCTTGGCAAGTTCAAAGGACTTTTTGATAGCATTTAATAAAGCTTTCGTTATTGTTCCGGGCGGGTTCTTTGTGGTCAGCACAACCGCTCCGAGCTCAATGTCTGGTTCATATTCCCTTCTCTTGGTTTTATGATCGTAGATAGCGATAGAGGGCTTTATACCAAGCCTGAGGACGTTTTCGGTAACCACATCCCCAACCGTAACCAAATAAGGTGCATTCTCAAGCTCTTTCCGGGAGATCAAGTAGGGCCGCGGCATTTCTCCCCTAATTAGCTTACCTATAGGATTTTTAAGCTCCTT
The DNA here is from genome assembly GCF_000430485.1 of Thermococcus sp. PK. Taxonomy (NCBI): domain Archaea; kingdom Methanobacteriati; phylum Methanobacteriota; class Thermococci; order Thermococcales; family Thermococcaceae; genus Thermococcus; species Thermococcus sp. PK. The sequence continues at coordinate 503,214 of NZ_KE387150.1, read as the reverse complement.
CCTGAGTTCTTCTGTGAGTTTAAAGTAAAATTCCCTGCACATTCTACCTGACCCTTATGGCGTACTTTCCGGGAACCTTCACTCCAAGCCTCTGAGCTATTTTGGAATTCTCGGGATCAAGGATTATAACGAGGTCGAACCATTCGTCACTTAGGTCCCTGCTCCCGCAAACGGGGCATCTTTCTTCGCTGGTTATGTAGTGACAGTGCCTGCAGGCTTTTTCGGTCATTCTCACTCACCACTCTGGGCTTTTCTCTTCTCTTTTTGTATCCACTCAAACTTGCCCAGCCCTGGCTGTCTCATGGTAAGGCCTATCTTGTTCTCCCTGATTATCTTGCTCTTTTCACTAACGGCAATTATTCTAGCCCTCACAGCATCACCAAGCTTCAGGATGTAGCCCTTCTCCTTTCCAACAAACTGGGCGTTTTTCTCGTCAAAGACAACGTAATCATCCATAAGCTGGGAGATGTGAACCAGACCATCCATAGGGCCGATCCTTATGAAAGCACCGTAGGGGACAACGTCGATAACCTCTCCCTCAACAACCTCATGCATCTCGGGCTTCCACACAAGTACGTCAAAGACTGCCTCGTGATAGGTGGCTCCGTCCCCAGGGATTATTACTCCGTCACTAATTTCATGAACGTCAAGAATCGCCAGAATGACGCCTTCATCTTTATCGTAAATTCCTTCATAAGCCTCTCGCAGAACAATCTTAGCAGCTTCTTTTGGATCCATTGTAAACATTCTCGGGGGGATTCTCACAACGTCCTTGACTCGAATAAGCTTGTACATTCTCTTACCTCCAAAATTTTAAAAGAGAAGATCACTTCTTGAATTTCTCCTTGTAAAGTTCTATTGCCCTAAGGATTTCCTGCTTTGCCCTCTCTGCGTTTTCCCATCCTTCGACAATGATTTCTTTTCCTTGGAGCTCCTTGTAGCGCTTGAAGAAGTGTGCAATCTCATCAAGGAAAGCCTTTGGAACATCATCTATGTCCTTCCAGTCGTTGAAGTAGGGATCCTCAACTGGTACTGCTAGTACCTTGTAGTCCTTGTCTCCGCTGTCTACCATCTTGAAGAGGCCTATTGGTCTCGCCTCAATGAGCACTCCCGGGTAAGTTGGTTCCCTCATTATGACCATGATGTCAAATGGGTCGTCGTCATCGTACCATGTTTGTGGAATGATTCCGTAGTCAACCGGGTAGTAGAATGGGCTGTAAAGGACTCTATCGAGCTTTATAAGGCCGGTCTTTTTGTCAAGCTCGTACTTGTTTCTGCTTCCCTTTGGGATTTCTATTAGGGCGTAAACAACTTCCGGTACTTCCGGTCCGGGCTCCAAATCGTGGAATGGATTCATCTCAATCACCTCTTTGGTTTTCAGAAGATTTAGTTATAAACCTAACCCAAAAGTTAACTTCTGCTCTTAGCTCTTAAGGTTGGTTTTTAAAGTTGTCGCTCAGGGTGTGGAAAGCTTTCCATGGGTGGTTTATGATTTTAAGTTATCTCGGATTTTGACGGTTTTTTATTTTATTGGAGTATCACTTGTCAGAGAGCTAATGTCGAATCGATACCACCTTAGTGGTAATCAACATTTTGAAGAAAAACTTTTTATCGTAGTTGTTGCATTATAATCACCGGTGGTAATCCATGTGGAGGAAGACACTTGCTTTAGGGTTGGTGTTGATGGCACTGGGAGTTGTGGTTGGAGGAGCTGTTGACAACAGCCACTTAACATACAGATTAACTAAGAGATACTCCGATCCTGAAAAAGCTGCAATTGTTGGAGGAGCCGCTGGGACAGCGTTGGGATGGATAGGAGGTAAAGCTATTGACTATCTAAGCGGAAGAGCAGCAACTTATATTGGCGCACGTATTGGAGCAAGAGTTGGAGGAGCGGTTGGTGGACTTGTCGGAGTAGCAGTTGGATTGGCCGTTGGTGCAGTTGTTGGATATTAAACACTAACTTCATGAACTAAAACTGGAGGGAGAAAATGAAGAACATTATCAGTAACATTCTTGTCATAATACTCGCTATACCGTTAATAGCCAAAACCACCCAGAACACCGTATTTACAATTGTTTCAGGTTTAACTTTAGGAAGTTTCTTAGCATCCGCTAAACACCCACAAACAAAAATCATAGGTGGCATAGGGTTGAGCATAGGCTTGATTCTTGGATACTACTTAATCCCACAAATACTATCATAGCTTAAAGAACTTATTCAAAAAGCTCTCAGAGGGAGAGTATGAATACAAAACTCCTTTCGATTTCCTTATTTCTTTTCCTTTTGGGATTAGGTTCTGGTTTCTCCTCTGCATTATCTCATGATTATTCAGCATATTTTGGCTTCGATCCTTTTGATAATTCAAATCCTGGAGCTCTGTTTTTCTTTAAACATAACATCAAAGTGGCTTTTTTATTATGGACAGGTGCAGTAACGCTTGGTACGACAACTTTGGTGAACTTGTTTTCCAATGGGTTTATCCTAGGTTCCGCAGTTAAAACTGTTGCAAATCAGCTTGAGCTAACGGAAACTCTCTCATTAATCCTCCCCCACGGCATCTTTGAAATCCCAGCACTAATTATTGCCGGAGCTGCAGGTTTTAAAATACCTTACGAGCTGTTGAGGTTTGTCTTAGGCAAAAAGGATGAAATAATAACTGAAGAAGACGCCAAAGAATTCTTCAAGCTAGTTGGGGTTTCAATAGCATTGATATTTATTGCGGCAGTAATTGAGGCAGAAATAACGTTAAAATTAGCTGTACACATGGCTTGATAGCACTCACTACTTTAAGGTTGGACCATTTGCGGTACAAATCTTTATAAATCACTAGTACTATATCTAGTACATGATACCAAAGGAGACCTGGGGCAAAATTATAAGGGATTATTTGGAATGGGATGTCGAGCTTATTGAAAGGGACATAAAATACACCCTGCCTAAAATTCAGAGAGCATTAGTCATTATTGGACCTAGGAGAGCCGGCAAAACTTACTTCATGTTTCAGATAATCAAAGAACTTTTAAAACAGGGGGTCAGAAAAGACGAGACGCTCTACGTCAATTTAGAAGATCCAAGGACAATAGGCACCACACTTGAAGATCTGCTGAATCTTTTGGACGTTTACTACTCCCTATTTCCTGAAAACGCAAAGAAGCGCAACTATTTTTTCTTGGATGAAGTTCAAACAATAGACAACTGGGAAAAGTTTGTGAGATTCCTACTTGATAAAAATCAGCAGGTAGTAGTTTCGGGTTCTTCCTCCAGACTTTTATCTAAGGAAATTGCAACCGGACTGAGGGGGAGAAGTATATCTCTAAAAATTTATCCCTTTTCATTCAAAGAAGTATTGAAATCACGGAATATAAGACCTGCACTCTTTTACTCCACGTATGAAGAGGCAAAAATCAAAAAGCTGCTCAGGGAGTATCTCCTTTGGGGAAGCTATCCTGAGGTCGTGTTAGATTTTTCCCTCAGAAGGGAAATCCTCCGAGAGATAATCGACCTAACGATTTACAAAGATATAGTTGAGAGATGGGGAATTGTTAATATCAGGGCATTGAAGCTCCTCTTCAGGATGCTTGCATTTTCCACCCATCTTTCGATTTCCAAAGCATATAAAAACTTGAAGGGCATTGGCATTAACGTGGGAAAGACAACGGTTGCAAACTATCTGGAATATCTAGAAGATTCGCTTGTGTTCTATCCTCTCAGACCTCTGATAAAGTCATACAAACTTCAGGAGCTTTATGGGTTTAAGCCCTATTTAGTGGACAATGGACTTTTAACGATCCTAGGTGTTGAAGATAAGGGAAGATTGCTGGAAAACTTAGTCTTTACCGAACTTTTAAAATCAGGCTTGGAGCCGAATAGAAACATATTCTACTATAGAACAAAGAATGGAAAGGAAGCAGATTTTGTTGTACGAGAGAACGGGACAGTCAAACAAATAATTCAGGTTACTCACGAGCTTAATGACAGTAACTATGAAAGAGAAATCTCAGCTTTAATCGAAGCTTCAAGAGAGCTCAAATGTGGGAATCTGCTCCTCATAACATGGGATCAAGATGAGCTAATTAGAGAAAAGGGTAAGGAAATCAGAGTTGTGCCCCTGTGGAAGTGGCTCTTGTCGCTCTAGACATTTTTTCTTCTGAGGAAGTCAGAGGTTAGCCAATTTTTATCATATTGTTTGTGGCTATTTTTTCTGACTTTGACCGCGATATTTTTATTGTGGAGAGATTAAAGGACTATTCCTTTCCTAAAAGCTCCCTTACGGTCTTTTCAACGGCTTGCCTGCTGTTCATTTTTGGCTTCCAGCCTTTGGCCTTAGCCTTCTCTATGCTGAGAAGCATCACCTTCACATCTCCCTTCCATCCCCTTCCTCCATCAACGCCACCGGTGAAGTAAAACTCAGGGCTTAAGCCCATCTCTTTACTGACGATCTCAGCTATCTCCACAACCGTTATCCAGTCTTCGCTGCCTATGTTGTAGACATCGAAAGCTTTTTCCTCCTTCAGGAACTCTCTAAAGAGGTGCACCATCGCCTCAACAGTATCGCTTACGTGGAGATAGCTTTTCCTCTGCGTCCCATCTCCAAGAATCTCAAGCCTGTTCGGATTTGCTTTCAGCTTGTTGATGAAGTCATAAATGACACCGTGATTTGAACGCTTCCCTATTATATTTGCCAGCCTGAAAACTATTGCTTTCATATCAAAGGTATGAGCGTAGCCAGATATGAGGGCCTCCGCAGCGAGCTTGGCCCCACCATAGACGCTTATAGGCTCCATCGGACCGTAATCCTCAGGAGTGGGAAGCTTTTCAGCCTCGCCGTAGACCGTTGATGAGGAAGTGAAGGCAAGCAGTTTAACTCCCTCTTTTCTCATAGCCTCAAGAAGGTTGTATGTGATTAAAACGTTGGTCTCATAAAGAAGCTCCGGACTCTGGGAGCCTATCCTCACCTCGGGATTTGCCGCCAGGTGGAAAACAGCATCAACACCTTTAACTGCCTCTATTACAACTTCCGGATCCCTCATGTCGCCGTTTATGAACTCGAACCTCTCATGACCAATCCACTGCTCGATGTTCCTCAAATCTCCGGCACTTAAATCGTCGAGAACCCTAACCTCGTGCTCCTCTTCCATGAGCTTATCTACAAGGTGAGAACCTATGAACCCGGCACCGCCCGTTACAAGCACTTTCATTTTATCACCAAGCTAACTTGTATTGGAAAGTTCTTAAGCTTTAGGAAAAGTTTTTAGTATTTTGCAGTGTAATCTTAGGACATGAAGATATACACACTAACACCGGATGACAAGAAAAAGATAAAGCAGAAAATTAGAGAGGCATTAATTAAAAGGGATGAGATTATCTTTGCCTACCTTCATGGCTCTTTCATTGAGGATCGCCCGTTTAGGGACATTGATGTTGCCATTTATGTTGATGGAAACTACGATTTAACTTATGAGCTTGAGCTGGAGGAAGAGCTAACACGGATTGTGGGGTTTCCGGTTGATGTTAGAACCATTAATAATGCTCCGGTGACTTTTAGGTTCAAAGTTCTTGAGGGGGAACCTCTTTTCAGCAGAGATGAAAAGGTTAGGTGTGAATTTGAGGAATGGACTTTAAGAGAGTATCACGACTATGATTATTATTTGAAAATTTACAGGAGGGAGATTCTTGGAGTATGACAAAGATAAGATAACGAAGCTTATGTTGGAAGCAGAGAACTCGCTCCAAAACTTAAACGAGCTTTCAAACCTTCCCGAGGAAGAATTCCTAAAAAACAAACATTACATTGCAAGTGCCAAGTATAATCTCTTAATCACTATTGAAGCGTGCATAGATATTGCTTACCATATAATTTCTAAAAACCGTATGAGGCTTCCCAGAGACTATGCCGATTCCTTTAAAGTGCTGGTGGAGAATAATGTCATTAGTGAGGATTTAAGCAAACGTTTAATGCTAATGGCCCGATTCAGAAACCGTCTCGTGCACATATATTGGGACGTTGACGACAGAATGGTTTATCACTATATCAAGGAGAACATAAGTGATGTTGAAGAATTTTTAAAGAGAATACGCGAACTTCTATTTGGTTAACATGGAGGGAGATCCTATGAAAGTCCTAATCATGGCCGGTGGTTATGCCACTCGTTTGTGGCCGATAACAAAGGGCAAGCCGAAGCCCCTTTTGCCCGTTGGGGGAAAGTATATTATCGATTATATCCTTGAGAAGACAAAAGAGCTTGATTTGGAAGTCTATGTCTCTACCAATAAGTTCTTCGAAAAGCACTTTAAGAGCTGGGCCAAGGAGAACAACATTGAGCTTATTGTGGAGGAAACCATAAGTGAAGAGGAAAAGCTGGGAACCATTGGAGCAATTAAATACGCTATCTCAAAGCTCGGCCTCGATGATTACCTCATAGTTGCTGGTGATAACTTGTTCTCTTTCTCTCTGGAGGACTTTTTGAAACACTACAATGGAAAGCCGCTGATAGCTGTTTATGACGTTGGTGACTTTGAACTTGCAAAGAGGTACGGGGTTGTGGTTCTTGAAGGGGATAGAGTGGTTGATTTCCAAGAGAAGCCTTTGCAGCCTAAGTCGACCCTGATAAGCACTGGAGTTTATGCTTTTCCAAGAGAAGTCATGGGAAAAGTTGATGAATACCTTGAAGAGGGCAACAGGGATTCTCCGGGTTACTTCATTGAGTGGCTCCTTAATGGTGGTGTGGAGGTTTATGCTTACAAGTTCGATGACTACTGGTATGATATTGGAAGTGCGGACAGCTATCTGGAGGCCATGAAGACTCTTTTGAAGGAGAGCCAGATTGAGGAGATTCAGATAAGTCCCTATTCAAAGATAATTCCTCCGGTGGTCATAAAGAGGGGTGCAAAGATTTTGGGCAGGTCGATAGTTGGGCCCTATGCTTATGTTGGGGAGAACTGTACAATAGAGAATTCCGATGTGAGTGATTCCATAATCTTTGATGACACTATTATAAGGGGTTCAACGATTTGGCGTTCCATAATCGATGAGAAGTGCGAGATAAGAAACCTCGAGCTTAAGAAAAGTTTGGTTGGTGGACATGCAAAAATACAGAGAGGGGATTAGGTTTTTAATTTCTCTCTTCTATTGAGAAGTTGTCATGACCGAGAGTTTAAAGTTGAAGTTGCTTAAAAACGCAGGCTGGCTCTTTAGTGCTGAAGTTATTTCGAAGCTCTTAGCCTATGGCATTATTGTTATCCTAAGTAGAACCCTAGGCCCAGATGGGCTTGGTCAGTACTCGTTCATCTTTTACTATGTGGGACTTTTGGGGATTTTTTCGGATTTGGGAGTTAGCTATTATTTTATGCGAGAGGTTGCGAGGGATAGAAGTAAGACTGAGGAACTTCTCCCAGATGTTTTGGGGCTTAAGATTGTGCTTGTGCTGGTTAATTTTGTTGTTATAGTTGTTTTAACTCTCTTCCTCCCAAAACCAATGTGGATTAAAGCCCTTATACTACTGGTCGGGGTTGAGGCTATGCTCACCTGGATCTCATTAGTTTTTGTACAGCTTATGTATGCTCATGAAGTGACAAAGTATGAGGCCATAGCAAGAACAGTCGAGAGAATTTGGGCATTTTTTGTTGGAGGGGTCGTTCTTTACTTCTATAGGTCTCTTTCACCGTTTATAGTTGCGCTTCTCATTGGCTACACAATCAGGGAGTTCCTAAGAGTAAAGTGGGGAACCAAATTCGTCAAGAAAATTATTATTCGATTTAATCCGCAGATATGGCTTTCTCTCCTGAAGAAATCGTATCCATTCTGGTTAATTGGGCTTTTCACGCTGATCTACTATCGCACCGATATGGTAATGCTAAGTCTAATGAAGGGAGATTATGAAACCGGAATCTATAGGGCCGCATATACATTGATTGAGGTTTCTCTATTTGTCCCAAATATTGTTGTCTCAACGATGATGCCCTCAATAGCGAGGCTGTGGAAGCAGGATAAGAAAACGCTGGATATTCTTCTTAAGAAAAGCCTCCAAATGTTGACAGGATTTGGAGTTTTAGCATTGGCAGGATATTTTATCTTCGCACGCCTAGGAATCATTATTGTGTTTGGTAAAGAGTTCCTTGAGAGTGTCTCTGTGCTTAGGATTTTGGCCTTTGCAGTACCATTTATGTTTTTGAATTCACTTTTCGGAAGCTTTCTGAATGCAACTGAAAGAGAGCTGGTATTTACTAAGATAACGGGGTTTACAGCCCTCCTTAATGTAATGCTTAACTATATACTAATCTCCTACTACGGGGCAAGTGGAGCAGCAATTGCGACAGTACTGAGTCAAAGTACAGCAAATATTTTAAGTTTTATTGCTTTATCCTTGCTACAAAAAAACGAAAAATAATGGAATGGCAGTAGGAAGGATTAAAACTGAGGGAGGATCACATAACTTATCCGTCGACATACTCACTGAGTAATCCCAAGTACGTTTCTGCGATAACGTCAACACTAAAAAGCTCTTTAACTCTTTTAAGACCTTCTTGTGAAAGATGGCGTTGGATACTTGTTCTTGAAAGCACTCTAAAGATAGATTTTGCAATGTCCCACGAGTCTAAGGGATTGAATAGCAAACCTGCCTTTCCTAAGACCTCAGGAATTGAAGTTATTGCGGATCCCACCACAGGGGTTCCGGTAGCCATGGCTTCAATCAAGGGCATCCCGAACCCTTCTCTCAAAGAAGGTTGAACATATATATCACTGATATTGTATAGAATATTTAACACATTATCAGGGACATTTTCGTAAAAAAGCATCCTAACTCCTTGAGCATTGGCAAAATCAACTATTTCTTGCTTTCGTACATTTGGTCCAACTTTTATGAGGCTAATATTTGAAACACCAAAATTTTCTCGAAGTATCCTAACAGACTCAATTAATCTCTCCAAATTCTTACTTGGTTTGTCTGTTCCAACGTATAGTAATAAAATTTCATCATTTGGTAATCCATGCTTCTCAAAAAAGCGTTTTTTATGCCGTAGCTTAGCCTCAACGCTCATGGGATAGAATACTCGTGTATTAACTGAGTTATATATAACAACAGGATCAACAGTTTCATTAAGTTCAACTAAAAATTTTCGCGTATAATTTGAGGGTGTTATGATAATGTCAAAGACATTCAATATTGAGTCTATGCTCGCTATTAAATTTCCATAGGGATCAAAAGCATCATGGAAAGTTATAAGCTTTAATTTCGCACGTGAGTATTTTGCTGCCTTCCAATAAACCCCCCACTGCGTTATAACATGCACAGCATCGAATCGAGAAGAAAGCTTTCCCAGGTATGATGAGTATACCGAAAGTGGAATGTTTGCAAGAGGTGTGTTTATATATGGGTTAGTTAAGTATTTATTATGAATGAATATCTTTGTTCTTACTTGATCTCTAATTTTCCGATAAACGTTAAAGAACCACTTCACAGTATAGGGTCTCTTAATGTTCCCTTCCCAAAACCCAAAATATGCTATAGACATGTTCATTACCTTACCTCCTTCAAATATTTTTCACCAAACACCCCTGTAAACTTCCAAAATTTGCTTCACAATATTCCTCCAAGTAAATTGTTCAGCATACTTTCGTATTTTCTCTCTATTCCATTCTTTATTCAGTGCTATTAAGATTTTCTCCGCAAGGTCATCCACGTTTCCAGGTTCGCAGAGCAAACCATAATCCTCAGAGGTTATTACCTCCTCACTTCCCCCATTAATCGTTGCAACAGCGGGAGTTCCAACAGCAAGTGCCTCAAGGACAACTAGACCAAAACTTTCACTCAAGCTTGACAAGACAAACAAATCAGCAGCATTCATCCATAACGCCAGCTTTTCGTCCGGAATAGCGCCGAGAAGTTTGACATAATTTTCAAGGTTATACTTTTCTACCTGTTTTTGAAGTTTCTTCTTTAATGGGCCCCTTCCACCTATGAAACAAATAGTATCATCCCTGTATTTGACAATGGTTTTCATAGCTTCAATTAAATATTGGAAGCCCTTTCTTTCAATGAGATTGCCAAGACTAAAGAGGACTTTCTTTTCCAGTGGAATTCCCAACTTTTCTCGAGCCTTATCTTTTGGCATTACAAAAAGACGATTCGGATTAAAGCCATTGGGAATTGAATAAACATTAGGATTAAACTCTCTGAGTAAAGGAACGTCTTTCCTGTTGACCCTAATCAATGCATTAGCATTTCTCCAAGTCCAGTAGATCTTTTCATTTTTGGAATTGTATTCCTCCAGAAACCACTCTCGATTTTCATGAATCGTTACAACAACAGGTACTTCAAACTCTTTCGAAAGCTTTACTCCTGCATAACCACTTGGCCACGTGAAATGAGCGTGGATTAGATCAAAATCCAGCCCCTTTTGGTTTATAACTCTCAAGGCAGCCTTGTAAAAGTTTTCTCCCAGTTTCTTCCTAAAAAACTCAATTGGGGCGTGAAAGAAACGAGGATAATATATATGAACGTTATCGTAGGAATAATCTCTCAAAAATCGGTTTTTTCCAAGGGGTTGAGGGGAGATTACGTAGACTTCATTAAAATAATTCTTAAGTTCATCAATCTGGCCCTTAACGAAGCTTCCTCCATAGCTTTTACCTTCAAAGTCCGGGTAAGAGTTTGTAAGAACTAAAAGGGAGCGAGAAGTAGAAGCATTAGCTACTCTCATTTAAGAATCACCCCGTAAAGCTTCAGTAACTTTCTTTCTTCCTTTTCCCAATTCCATTTTTTTTGTACAAATTGTGGATTAAATCTGATTGTTTTTAGGGTAAGTATTCCCTCTTTAAGTTCACTAATAGAGATCTCATCAAATGTAATCCCACATTTGTACTCTCTAACGAAATCTTCCATCAGTGTGCCTCTTGAAACTATTACCGGAATCCCTAATCCACTAGCTTCAAGTAGTTTAGTGGCCAACCCCCTTTTAATGTTTTCACGAAAGGGATAATATGCATAGACAGCATCAGATATGGCATAATATTCAATAACCTTATCATAAGGCACCGGGGTGATAAATTCTACATCTAAGGTTGGATATTCATTTGAAATAATTTTTTTAAGTTCTTCTAAAGCAGGCCCTGCTCCAACTAGAAGAAGCTTGTAGCCCCCGTCAAGTAGTGAAATCGCTTCTAATAGCGGAATAAATCCAGAAAGCGTTCTTATGTTCCCCAGATAACTCACTACAAAAGGTATTTTTTTCTTCGTGTTTCTGATGCTTAGATATCTCTCTTTATTAAAGACTGAAAAGTCTGGAGAATTCCATATCACGATAATTCTCTCTGGTGGCACGCCCCCTCTAATATAATATTCTCGTAAACCTTCATATTTACCTCCAATGCTCCCTGTAGCAACTATTACAAAGTCACTGAGTTTAGAAAAAAGTATTTCAATATTGGACAAAAAGGATACAAAGGTGTTTTTTAATGATCTCTCACTTCCTTCCATCTGTAACCTATCAAAGTATATATCATGGATATCAAAAATCCATTTTTTGTTTTTAATCTTTTTAAACAAAAATCCAACAATTGCAGTGTCAAAATCATGTGTGTGGATTATATCAAACTCCATTTTCATTATCTTGAGAATTGCCAAGATATAAAACAGAGGGAGTTTTATGAGGAGAGTGAAAGGATTGCCATACTTGGCCTTCAGGGATATTCTTTGAATTTTAATACCGTCAACCACTTCGTATTTAGGGTACCTACCTTCTCTGTCCCAGGCAACTACCGTGACATCATAGCCATTTTTGACAAGACTTTTAGCTTCTTTATACACTCGAGGGTCGGGTTTAAATGGGTTTGAAAGAACCATGACAATTTTCTTGTTTTTTGTCATTTGATTCCCTCCTCTTGATCTAACCCTATTAAGGGATATTTATAAATCTGAGCAAGTGAATAACTTAAGGAATCAAGGATCTCAGAGGTCATAAACATGTCAGGGAAATTCTTGGAGGGCTCAATGGTTGAGCTCTTTATACCAAAAAGCTTTGTTACAACGTTGAAAACCCAATCCTTTTGGACTTTCTCGGAGAACCTTCTCCTTGCCAGCTGCCTGTAGAGGGCATAGCCAAGTCTGAAGAGCTTGTGAGTGATGGGGTAATCTCCAATCCAGGCGCTTTTGAATGATGTTATGATATCTCCGGGAAAATCCTTCCACTTTCCTTTCTCCCATCTGAGGGCTATGCTGGGAGTATTCTCTTTTAGGATGGGAAATAGGTTTTGGGCATTTTCTAAATACTCTTCTTTCCATTGGGAGGCATATAAGAATGATGTGATTCCAAAGGCATAGGCTCCTGTAAGATAATAGGCAAACATCAGGCCGCTCTTTGACCAGTCAAACCTCTTACCATTTTGGGCTTTTGAGAGCCATTCTGCCCCATTGAGCATGCATTTTTTAAGCTGCTCTTCTTGAATGACTTCTTGAATCTTTGAGAGATAGTAAAGCGTGACTCCTTGGTAGTGAATGCATGGAACCTTAAGATGGTATTTCTCACTTCCTCTATTTATAGTGTAGGGGAATGAGCCATCTTTTTCTTGGAAGTTACACACTCTTCTGGCGGCTCTTTTTGCACCTTCTAATGCTTTATCATCTTTAAAAACCTTGTAATATTGAGCCAAGAAAGCGCCGCATGTGGCATCAACGTTAAGGTAATCAGCCGTGTATAGCCTGGACTTAAGGAAGTATCCCGGTTCTATTTCGCTGGAGAGGACAAATTCTTTTGCTCTCCTCAAGGCCTGCTGAGCCCACTCTTTAAGATCCTCATCTAGGTATGGGAGGGATAAGAGCAAAGCCTCTCCAACGAAGGAGGTCACAAGGGCCGACTCTTGGTTATAGTTTGGATGAATCTCATTCCAAGACCCATTGGGATTTTGCCTTGAGAGGAGGAAGTTCACAAGTTTCTCAATTGTATCTCTCTTTTTCTCCCCATAAAGTCGAATTATGGCCTTTAAATACTCTGCACTAACACGGTTTCTCACGATTCCAAACACTGGGTCTTTTATATAGGCTATCTCTTTATCTAAGAGTAGGTATTTGCTTGTCTCCTTCTCCAGTGAATGGAGGTATTCCTCAATGGCCTTCTTCATTTTGCTCCCTCACCAAATTTAGCACTCGTAAAAACTTTCTTGCTGAGTTTTCTCTACTGTATTGGGATACGTACCTTAGTCCGCGTATTCTCATTTTTTTAAGGTTGGAGCTTAAAAGCTTTTTAATACATTTGGCTACCTCTTTGGGCGTTTTCCCTACACAACCAGCCCGGCTCTCCCTGGCAACCCTTTCAATCTTTCCAATTCCGACCCCTATAAAAGGCAGGCCGCATGCAAGATACTCGTAAATCTTTGAGGGGATTGCATACTTCAAGCTCTCATCAGCCTTTATTGGGGCCACGCCAATGGCTGAAGAGCACAATAATTTTACAACTTCTTTTCTTGAGAGCATCCCTATATATCTTACCCATTCTGATAAACCCAGATCTTTGGCCTGTTGGAGGGTTTCTTCTAGGTTTTCCCCGCTTCCTGCCAAAACCAAGGGTACTCTATCTTTTTCATCAACTAGTGCATAGCCCTCTAGAAATGTGTCAAAATCCTGGGCATGGCCAAAGTAGCCGGTGTAGACCATCTGGAGTTTTCTTTTTGGTTCTTTACAATTAAAGGTTTCTAAATCTACACCATTTGGAACTACATGGCATTTGGTGGGGTTTATTCCATAGTCTTCGACCAGCTGTTCCCTTATTTTTGGGGTCACAACGGTGATGGCCTCTGCCTCTTGGAGGGCCTTTGATTCAAGGAATCTAAAGATCCTTTCAACAAGGCTTCCCTTTTTTATAAAGCCTAAATTCACGCTAACATCTAAGAAAAGATCTCTAATATCCACGATAACCTTCTTCCTTAGCAATTTTCCAGTTAGTGCCACAATATACATTTGGGGAGGGGGGGATGTTATTAGAATTACATCCGCAAGGTTTCTCTTAAAGATCAGCCATATACTAGCAAGGAGGGGGAAAATGGTATAATATAAAGCTCTTTCAATATTTGAGGCGTCTTCTTTGGGTTGATACGTGAAGAGCCTGATTATGTTTCCCTCTCTCTTTGAGAGCTTGGCCCTCTTGGGAAATGTGCCAAAGGGATAAGTCTCGATTGCAGAAACGACAACAACATTAACTCCAAACTTGATAAGGTACTTATACAAATCCCCCATCCTTGATGCATTGCCTCCCTTTTCCGGCGGGAATGCATGAGAAAATATTACTAGGTCTGGCCGTGTATCCATGGGCATACCTCACATGAGTTATCTCAACAATGCTTTTATAATTTAGGGAGTCAATACTCTGTGGTGTCTTCAATGAGTCAAAAGTATTTTGTTCATCCACTGGCTGTTGTTGAAGAAGGAGCTGAAATCGGAGAAGGGACAAGAATATGGCACTTTGCCCATGTAAGGAAAGGAGCAAAGATAGGTAAGAACTGCAACATTGGGAAGGATGTTTATATCGACGTTGACGTTGAGATTGGCAATAACGTGAAGATTCAAAATGGAGTCAGCGTTTATCACGGGGTTAAAGTTGAGGATGACGTTTTCCTCGGCCCACACATGACGTTTACGAATGACCTCTACCCAAGGGCCTTCAACCAGGATTGGGAGGTAGTCCCTACCTTAGTTAAGAAAGGGGCTTCAATAGGAGCTCATGCAACGATAGTCTGTGGAGTTACAATTGGTGAATATGCAATGGTTGGAGCTGGAGCCGTTGTTACCAAAGACGTTCCCCCCTTTGGACTGGTTTTTGGAAACCCGGCAAGACTTAAAGGGTTTGTTTGTTACTGCGGAAGGCCCCTAAAAGAAAAAATAGGCGAGGATGAAAATAATATTATTTTCAAGTGCTCTCACTGTGGAAAGGAAGTTAAAATCAAAAGGGAAGACTACGAAAGATACTTAATGGAAAAAGGTTTGTGAGAGAGTGAGCTATGGGGGGGAATAAAACTCTAGAAATTCCAAGTGACAAGTTGCTAAAAATGCTCGGAAAAGATTTCAAGAAACGCATAGAGGTGACTCCATTGGAAAAATATGAAGAATACTACAGAAAGATTAAAGTGGCTGAAATGGAAAGGATTCTTAAGGTATTCAAAGCTGTTAAGGAGGAGTAATAATGATCCCAATCGCTAAACCTTTAATTGGGGATGAGGAAATCAATGCAGTTGTTGAAGTTTTGAAGAGCGGAATGCTCGCTCACGGGAAAGAAGTTGAAGCCTTCGAGAAAGAATTTGCAGAGTACTTGGGGGTCAAGCATGGAATAGCTGTTTCTAATGGCACTGCAGCTTTGGATGTTGCTCTAAAGGCCCTTAAAATAGGGCCCGGTGATGAGGTCATCACCACACCATTCACATTCATAGCTTCCGCAAATTCAATCCTCTTTCAGGGAGCAAGGCCCCTCTTTGCCGACATTGATCCAAAAACATACAACCTCGACCCAAACGATGTCCTTGAGAAAATTAGCGATAAAACAAAGGCCATAATAGTTGTCCATCTCTACGGCCAGCCTGCAGATATGAAGGCTTTCAAAGAGATCGCCGAGGATCATGGGCTTTACCTCATCGAGGACTGTGCACAGGCCCATGGAGCGGAATTTGAGGGCCAGAAGGTGGGAACCTTTGGGGATATAGCAGCCTTCAGCTTTTATCCAACGAAGAACATGACCACCGGAGAAGGCGGAATGGTGGTAACGAATAATGACGAGCTGGCCAGAAGGGCGGATTTGATAAGAAATCACGGACAAGCAGAAAAGTACCTCCACGTCGAGCTAGGCTATAATTTGAGGATGACGAACATAGCTGCTGCCATCGGGAGGGCCCAGCTTAAGAAGCTTGAAGAGTGGAATGAGAAAAGAATTAAAAATGCTAAGTTGCTAAGCGATGGAATAAGCAAAATAGATGGCCTAACTCCACCTTACGTTGATGAGAGGGTTAAGCACGTCTTCCATCAGTATGTTATCAGGGTTGAGGATGACTTCCCATTGAGTAGGGACGAGCTCATGGCAAAGCTAAGGGAGAAAGGTATTGGAACGGCTGTACATTACCCCATACCAGTTCATCACCAGCCGCTCTATCAAAAGCTCGGCTACCCAAAGGACATCTGCCCCAATGCAATTGAAGCCTCAAAGAAAGTCTTGAGTCTCCCGGTGCATCCAGCAGTGAGTAGAGAGGATATTGCTTATATAATCAAGACTCTTGAAGAGATTAGCAACCCATGAGAGTTATGTTCAAGGGGGATACTACCCAGATGCTCAATACCTAGCCTGATGGATTATCGTTTGAGTATTTCTTCCGAAGCAATAATCAAGTTTGTTGAGGCTTTGAAAAATGAGCTTGGAAAAACTTAAGGCATTTGTTGAAAGGATAGTGGAGTATTTAGAGGGAGATGTAACTGTAATCCTTTTTGGCTCCTATGCTAGGGGAGACTACAACTTGGCAAGTGATTTTGATCTCATAGTAATATCTGACAAGATAAAAGGCAATCCGTTAGAGAGAACTAGGGAGCTTTACAAACTGAACAAAGAATTTCTACCAGTAGATATTATCGCATACACTAAAAAAGAGTTTTTAAAAGCCCTAGAAAACCTTTCCCCCTCAGCTCTTGATGCTATTGCAGAAGGAAAGTTTGAAGAGCTTAAAAGAGGGGTCTGAAAAAGGAAAAGTACTGGACGATGGCTAACCCATAGAAGAAATTAAAGGAGCTTCACGTCAAGCCCAAACTCTTCAAGGGCTAGAAGGTCTTTGTCCAGCGTTATTAAAGGAAGATCGTTTGCCATAGCTGTGGCTCCAATAAAGAGGTCTCTTATTCCTAAGGGTTTTCCTTTTTCTTTGAGTTTTTTGTAAAGGTAAGCCGCTATTCCTGCAGATCTCCCATCAAAGGGGAGCTCTATAAGTGAATTCAGCCAGATGAGTTCGTCTTTTTTGGGAAGCCTATAAGTATCTCAAACTTTGTGATTGAAGTTATGTAGAAGGTGTTATCAAGGTCCAAGGCTTTTTCAAGAATTTCTCTGTTCCCACGGGCTATTTCGATTATCACATTTGTCTGACCTCCTCCCCGCCCTGAAGGGCGAGGGTTCCAACGAGTTAACCCCTCGCCAATGGCAGGGAGGTTTGAGGGGCTTCACTAAAACCCATTAGAGGAGGGCTTTTCAGCCCCTCGGGGAGGGTCTTCCCCCCATTACCCCTACCTCCTGCAAGAGCAGAAAGGCTCGGGGTTATCTTTTTCACC
>NZ_KE387150.1:480648-485828 GCF_000430485.1 Thermococcus sp. PK | reverse complement strand
GAGTATGAAGTTTTGCTTTTTACCTTTATCAGAGTTCCTCGCTATATCCTTTGGATAGCCAATTACAATTTTACTAACGCCTATCTCGTAAAGCCTTTCAACAGTCTGCCTGACTGCAGTGTTAATGTAGTGCCTCGCCTGTAGTTTGGTTTTCTGATGCATTCTCTTGAGTTTCCTGCTTGCCTTGTATCCCGACTTGTTGAGTTTTGACTGGTATTCCGCTATTCTTTTTGCCAGTAAAAGGCAATGCTTTTGAGAGGTCTCCCGTTCACGAGAAAAGCTTCACCATTCTCAATGTAAATGGCAATTAAATTATTTACTCCGAGGTCTATTCCTGCCGTCAGGTTGCTCTGTGGCTCTCTTGGAACTTTAACCCATTCTCCGTTAGTTAGTTTTTCCTCAACAGTGTAACTAACGTGAGCATGCCATTTCCGCTTTACAGAGTCGTAGATTATTTCCATCCTTCCCTGCTTGCCCTTCAAGTGAATTCTCCCCTTGAATTGAATTTTTAGCCTTCCAAACTTTCCGAGCCTTCTCAGCTCGATAGTGTTGTTTTCAATTTTATACTGGTCGTTCCTGAGTGGGATTACGAAGAGTTTTCTTCCATTCTCCTCCTTGACGAATTTTGGTGATCGTGGTTTGAACCATTCTGGTAGCTCTCCAGACTTTTTCTTCTTAAGTAGAGAGAAGAAGCTACGCCACGCTTCAGCATTCTTCCTTGCCAATTGTTGTACTGTTGAACCACCAACCCAGCCCTTGAACGTGTAATAGGCTTCCTTTTCCGTTGTTCCAAAGTCTATTTTCCCGAATTCTTTGAACTGTTTTAACCGCTCGTAATTGATTTTATTCCAGATTACTGCAGTAGCTTGGGCTAGCTCAAGAAGAGTTTTTTCTTGCTCCTTTGAGGGCTGGAGTTTGAGTGTTACTGTCCTTTTCATTGTCCCTCATTATTAATTTTACATCTTTGAGTTTAAAAGTGTTTTTGCTTTCCTGCTAAAGGGCTTGTTTATGGTTGGCTGTACCTCGCCCTTCAGGGCGAGGCTTGAGAAAGAAAAAGTCATAGTGTTTATCCTATGGTTTCTTGAGGGATTTTGGAAAGGTCTCTCAGAGTTAGTTAATGACCTTTTAGGAACCTCAAAAAAGTGAAGCAAGAAGGGCGAGCCCTTTTAATTCTAGGGCTTAACTTCTTTAACTCCCCTTATAATGCTCTCAAGCCTTTTTCTGGCCTCTTCCAGAGAGCCTGCCTTTTCTATCGCTGTCCCGGTAACTATTATATCCGCACCGCTCTGGGCGACTTCCTTCGCATCCTCATAGCTCCTTATGCCTCCACCTACTATGAGAGGTATGTCTATAACGCTCTTTACGGTTTTTATCATCTCATTCGGAACATGCTCCGGAGCACCGCTTCCCGCCTCAAGGTAAACGAGCCTCATCCCCATATACTGGCCAGCTAGGGCGTAAGCGGCGGCTATCTTTGGCTTGTGCCTTGGAATTGGCTTGGCATCACTAACCCACCCAACAGTTTCACCAGGCTCTATTATGAGATAAGCCATTGGTATGGGCTCAATCCCGTAGCGCTTTACTGTAAAAGCTCCAAGCGCCTGGGCACCAGTAATGAAAAAGGGATTCCGCGAATTGAGGAGGCTCATAAAGAATATTGCATCTGCATATTTGCTTATCCCCCCATGAGAACCAGGGAAAAGTATCACAGGTAAGCTGGAGCTCTCTTTTATTGACTTAACGACCTCATCAAGAATTTCTCCCTCTGCTCCTGTGGAGCCACCTACCATTATTGCGTCCACACCGAGTTCCTCACTCATTTTGGCAAGTTTCCCGGCAGTTTCAGGAGAAACATCATCCGGGTCTAGGAGAACAAAGTGAAGTTTTTCTTTCTCGAGCTTCTCATGAATGTATGATTCAACCTTCCCCATTCTCAGCATTCTCTTCCCTCCAGTTCATAATATCTTCGTAACTTTTAACTCTTTTCCACCTGGGGCCTCTTGAGTTTAAGATGTTACATATTGTTCCATCCGGAGGAATTGCAGAGTAATATAAATTCGTTTTTACCCCAACATCACTTGCCCCAAAGCCTTCAATCCCTTTAAAAGCTGGGTATTAGATAAGCACTCAAAAGCCGTGCTTTTTGAAGAAGAAAATCAATATGCCAGTGAAGACGTTTTTTCTTTTTGAAATGTCTTGCAACTCTTTTTTCAAGGGAGTTCATTGCAGAGCCAACGTAAATGTAGTATCCTTTTTTCAAACGAAACTCCCGGGCTTTTGTTCTTATGTTTGCATCTCTTTCCAGATAGATTACAAGAAGATAGGAGCCCTTCATGTTTAGAACTCTGCAAGAGAATATATAAGGGCTTTGCAAGGGCAAGGCAACAAAGTATATAAAGCAACTATTGGAACAAAAATCTGAAAGAGGTGCCCAAGATGGTGGATAAAAAGAAAAAACGTCCCATTGATGAATTTCCATGGCAGGAGTATGATAAGGAAGAATTTAAGGAGAAATACCCTCACCTAGCTAAGGAACTTGAAGAAGAACCCGGCCTTGTTATCGAAGGCTATAGAGTGGAAGAGGAAGAAGAGGAAGAATTGATGGATTTTTCCGGGTACAACCCGACAGTTATTGACTTTATAAGGAGATGCGAGACCGATGAGGAAGCTTTGGAAATTATTAACTGGATGGAAGAGCATGGCGAGATAACCCCCGAGCTGGCCAAAGAACTCAGAATAAAGCTCGTGAAAGAAGGTGTAAGAAGTTTTGGAAGCAAAAAAGAATGGGGATGGTACGAAAAGCACGGAAGACGTTAGATATTTCCAATTCTCTGGAGCACCATACCCTCTATTCTTATTGGCTCCATTCTCCTTGCCTGAATTATTGCCTGGTCAAGCCTAACTTCGCTCTCTGCGTGTATTGTAAAGAGTGGGTCCCCTTCCTTAACTTTTTCTCCAACTTTAACGTGGAACAAAATTCCGGCCCCTTTGTCTTCCGGTGCCCCAGCAGCCCTTGCTATTGTCGTTATCGCTTTGTTGTCGATCTTTGTTACGTATCCAGAGGTTTGAGCTACGAAGGTGTAGGTTTTGTCACCTATTGGAATGTCCTCGGGCTTTATATTTGGATCTCCGCCCTGTTCGGCTATTATCTCCTTCAGCTTTTCGTATGCTTTTCCGCTTTCGAGGATTTCTTTTGCCATCTTTTTACCCATCCCTGCCGGTGCCACTCCACCCATCTCAAGCAGAATTCCTGCCAAGCCTGTGGCCTTCTCCACCAGGCTTCCCGGACCTTTACCTGTCATTAAGGTCTCTAGGGCCTCTTTGGCCTCAAGTGCAGGGCCAACGGTATGTCCTATAGGCTGACCACCATAAGTAATTGCCGCTTCCACGTATTGCCCAAGCCTCTTTCCAAGCTCTATGAAGTCTTTTGCAAGAGACCTCGCTTCTTCTATGGTCTCGACCTTTACCCCCTCTCCCGTTGGTATGTCTATGAGAACGTATTGGGAACCCATGGCGTACTTCTTTGACATTATGCTCGCAAGCATAAGCCCCCTTGGGTCAATGCTTAGGGCCCTTTCGGCTTTAATCGTTAGGTCGTCAGCGGGGGCTAAGTTAAGGGCTCCGCCCCACACTAAACAGGCACCTATCTTTTCCACAATCCTCTTTATTTCATCCAATGAGAAAGTCACTGGAGCGAGGACTTCTACCACGTCAGCGGTTCCAGCGGCGCTTGTTATCGCCCTTGATGAGGTTTTTGGAATTGTCAATCCGGCTGCAGCAACAATTGGAACCACAAGCACGTTTGTTTTGTTTCCAGGAACCCCACCTATGCTGTGGACGTCCATAATTGGTTTTCTATCTATATCCAGCATGTCTCCAGTCTCTGCCATTGCTACTGTGAACCAGGCAATCTCGTCCATATCAAGCCCATTTATCTCGAGCGCAGTCACAAAAGAACTTATCTCTATGTCCCTGAGCTTCCTGTCGACAATGTCTTTCACAATAGATTCTATTTCAACTTTCTTAAGCTTTTGACCGTTCATCTTTTTCTTAATGTACCTCACACTTTCAGGAGTTCCTGCCGGAACTATGTTTACTATTTCCCCTTCAGGGCGTGTTTAGTTTCACCCCCTGTTATTTAAACAGTATTTGACTCTGAGGAGGATTTTCAGACCATAACACATTACCCCAAGCAGGATTCGGGTTACAGTAGTCTTTTTCAGAAAACAGGGGATCCTACTGCCAAACCACGTTGTAAAACGCACCCCAGAACCCCCTCATGAGGATTCCTATGCCTGTACTCTTCTTCAGAAAACACTCTGTCTCTCTTCTTACTACCAAAACCACCTGGAGCGTTCTTAGTTTTTCTTAACAATCGGCCGATAATCCTTTTTCCACCACAGTGTTCAGAACTTTCTTTGAATCATAAGCCCCATCAGCATAAAAATTCCCAGAACCCCCCGGCACGGAGTTCAATCAGCTCGTTCTCAGAAGTTGTGATCTTCACAGCAACCGGATACAGTAAACCCGGCAGGATTCTCGTTATTGCCTGAACTTCTATCCTACCCTTTTTTATTGTAATAATGGTTGAGTCTGCTTGAGTGCTGGCGTAGGGTAATTTCTGGAGTTTTTTCAGGAGGTGGTTTGTCAGTTCTTCGAGGTTCAGCTTTTTCTCCCAGTTGTGGAGGGTTGAGTAGTGAATGTTTGCTGAAGAATTTTCTGCCGTAGTGCTGGGCGTCTCTGAGGGGTAGGTTGTAGTATTGTTTAAAGAGGAGTATTGCCAGTATTGTTTTACTGGAAATTTTTGGATTTTGGCAGGTTCTTCAGCTTTCCTTCTGATTCGAAGTCTGCTAAAACGTCAAGAATTGCGAATGCCACGCTTTCAGGGTCTTTGAGTCTGTGATCCCATCTGGGGATCACGACAACCACCTGAAAGAATTCAGCAAAAACCCTAATAAAGGTTACTATAAACACGCCCACTAAGATACTGTCAGGATAACTGGGGTATCACCTCCTGAAGCCATTCAGTCACATCACCAGGCGGTCCACCAAACCGAGAATGAATTCTAACAAAATTATACCAGAATGAAAACAGAAAAACAAACCTAGTGAACCCTCCTCCAGTCTCTAGCCCTGAAGTTATTCCAGAAACGCTTTGTTCTCTCTTTAACAGTCCTAAA
>NZ_KE387150.1:380743-480548 GCF_000430485.1 Thermococcus sp. PK | reverse complement strand
CCCACAGTAATCCCAGAAAAGCCGAGGGCTTTTGCCTGTTTAACGTGTGCCTTTGCGATCCTGTCTTTGTGTGTTTTTGTTGGATTTGCTGCTTCTAGTTTTAGATAGATTTTCGAAATCCCTAATTTCTCTTCTAGGCTTGTTGCCCTTAATAGGGGGGATTCATCAGAGTTCAATTCTGTCTCCATTTCCCACACCAAATCCGCCTATTTTTGAATTTGAGGGCTCAAATTTGGATTTTTACACTCTACGCTTATTCAGCCCTTGTATTATGGATATTAGCCATTCTAAAGTTGGTTAAGGGTATATAAACCTTTCTCCCAGGTATGGCGGGTATATCTAAAATAACATTGTTATACAGCCCTAATATTTTTAGATCTTGAATGAGAACCGAGAAACCATGACGGGGCGTGTTTAGTTTCACCCCCTGTTATTTAAACAGTATTTGACTCTGAGGAGGATTTTCAGACCATAACACATTACCCCAAGCAGGATTCGGGGTTACAGTAGTCTTTTTCAGTAAAACAGGGGATCCGTACTGCCAAACCACGTTGTAAACGCACCCCAGAACCCCTCATGAGGATTCCTATGCCTGTACTCTTCTTCAGAAAACACTCTGTCTCTCTTCTTACTACCAAAACCACCTGGAGCGTTCTTAGTTTTCTTAACAATCGGCCGATAACCCTTTTCCACCACAGTGTTCAGAACTTTCTTTGAATCATAAGCCCCATCAGCATAAAAATTCCCAGAACCCTCCAGCAGGAGTTCAATCAGCTCGTTCTCAGAAGTTGTGATCTTCACAGCAACCGGATACAGTAAACCCGGCAGGATTCTCGTTATTGCCTGAACTTCTATCCTGTCCTTTTTTATTTGGGATAATGGTTGAGTCTGCTTGAGTGCTGGCGTAGGGTAATTTCTGGAGTTTTTTCAGGAGGTGGTTTGTCAGTTCTTCGAGGTTCAGCTTTTTCTCCCAGTTGTGGAGGGTTGAGTAGTGAATGTTTGCTCCGAAGAATTTTCTGCCGTAGTGCTGGGCGTCTCTGAGGGGTAGGTTGTAGTATTGTTTAAAGAGGAGTATTGCCAGTATTGTTTTTACTGGAAATTTTTTGGATTTTGGCAGGTTCTTCAGCTTTCCTTCTGATTCGAAGTCTGCTAAAACGTCAAGAATTGCGAATGCCACGCTTTCAGGGTCTTTGAGTCTGTGATCCCATCTGGGGATCACGACAACCACCTGAAAGAATTCAGCAAAAACCCTAATAAAGGTTACTATAAACACGCCCTTCCCCTTCAGAAAAGGTATAAGCGCGCATTATATCCTTTGTAACTCCTATTTCTCCTGACTGAACCATGTTGCTTATAACTACATCCCCATATATCGTCCTTTTTGCGGTTTCTATCTTGATTAAATCCTCCGGGTGGAGTTTTGCTTTCTTGGCATCTTCCTCGTTGATTACTACCATAAATCTGCCTGTCTCTACGTCAAGAATTTTCACTTTTGCCCTCATGTTTTCACCCCCCGAATGAGCGGGGATTTAACAATATTACCCGAGAATACTTAAGTTTTTCCTTAAGGCCAAAAGAATTTAAAGGGCAGAAAAGGTCATAGGTTTCGTATTTCCTCTTCCAGAGATTCCTCAAGAGCTTTTTCCCATTCCTCAACATCGAAATCGACTAATTCTGACTCCAGCTCTTCTTTTAGGTGGGTAACCCTCCTCTTCAAGGTATCCCTCGTTTCCGTGTCATATCCAACATAGTATGGAGATCTTCTCTCCGCTATGTACAGTATCGCTAGTATTATATTTGTAGCCAAGAGGATAATGACCAGAAAAGTAAGTGGGCTCATCTTCTTCCCCCTCCAAACAGGGCTTTGAAGACCCTCTTTATCGGGCTTTCTGGTTCCGGAGGCTTATATTTAACTCCCGCAAGCTTTGCGGCGAGCTGCTTATAGGCTATTGCCGCCGGCGACATTGGATTTTTGATAACTAGGGGTATTCCATAAGCACTTGCCCTTTTTACTTCTGGGTCTTCGGGTATTACTGCAAGTACCGGGACTTCTAAGATGGCTTCAATGTCCTCTCTACTTAGTTCTGTTCTTTCATTTGTTACCCTGTTTAGAACAGTTCCCAAGGGGAGAGTTCCAAGTTTTTCTGCTACAAGTTTCGTTTTAAGGGAGTCGGTAATCGCAGAAATCTCTGGGTTTGTTACCAAAATAAGTTCTTTTCCTATAAGCAGGGCGGTAATTGAGGTCATCTCCAGACCAGCAGGGGCATCGATTAAAACAAAATCTGCCATTGATGATATCTCTCTTATGAGCTCCTTCAGCTTTTCCGGGTTCTTTACCTTCTTTATTTTCTCAAGGCTTAGCCCACCTGGAATGACTTTAACACCTGCTGGCCCTTCGTAGACGGCATCTCTAAGATCCGCCTCTCCTGATAGAACATCGTGGAGCGTTATCGGAATATCTTCCATACCGAGAATTAAGCTCAGGTTTGCCATAGTAATATCTGCATCAATCACTATGACTTCCTTTCCAAACTGTGCCAAAGCAACACCGACATTTGCTATTGTGGTGGTTTTACCCGTACCACCTTTTCCAGAGGCAAAAACAATAGACCTTCCCAATTTAATCCCTCCGTGTCTTTTAATTAAATGTACGAAATTCGTAATTAATGTATCTAACCTATATACTGATGTCTAACTTTTTATATTTAACTCAATTTGTCCTTAAAAAGAATTAAAGGGCAGTTAAAAACGTAAAGAAAAGGCTACTCCTTTTCTTCCTCTAACTTTTTCTTTGCGACTTCAGCTGTATCAGAAAGGCTCCTGAATAGCTTTAACATCTCCATTGGGAGTGTTAGTACTATAACGTTGCTCTTATCGCTTGCTACGTCACTTATTGTTTGCAGGGTTCTAAGCTGGAGCGCCATTGGATGCTCAGAGATAATCTCTGCAGCTTCTCTAAGCTTCTCGGCAGCCTGTCTTTCTGCCTCAGCAAGTGTAATCCTTGCTCTCCTTTCTCTCTCTGCCTCTGCTTGTCTTGCCATAGCTCTTTGCATTCCCGCTGGAAGCTCGACATCTTTTATCTCCACTGCTGTAACTTTTATTCCCCATGGGTCTGTTGCTTCGTCGATTATCCTCTGCAGTTCTCTGTTGAGCTTTTCTCTCTCGCTGAGGAGCTCGTCCAGATGTGCCTGGCCAATTACACTTCTCAGGGTCGTCTGGGAAATTTGGGACGTTGCCATTATGAAGTTCTTAACCTGAGTAACAGCCTTTACCGGGTCAACAACTCTAAAGTAAACCACTGCGTTAACCCTTACCGGAACGTTGTCCTTTGTTATTGTTTCTTGAACTGGAACATCCAAAACTTGAGTTCTTAAATCAACTATCACGGCTTTTTCGAATATTGGGATTATGAAGAACAATCCGGGGCCCCTTGCTCCAACAACCCTACCAAGCCTGAAGATTACTGCTCTTTCGTATTCCTTTACTATCTTTATAGCTGAGGACAAAAACACCAAAATAAAAACTAAAATAACAACATACACAATCCACTCAAAGGCCATTCTACTTCACCTCATCAGTATTTTCCCTTTCATCCTTTTTCTCTTTTTCCCTAACCACGATAAGTTTGAGTCCATCCATTTCAACAACCTTAACCTTCTCGCCGATATGTATTAGTTCACCATCCCGGCTTCTTGCCCTCCAAAGCTCTCCTCTGACTCTTACCATCCCCTCCGGGGCTAAAGGTTCCACAACTTCACCCGAGAGACCTATCATCTCTTCCTTTCCGGTTTGTGCCTTCCTTCTATGAGCCTTTATCACAGCTGCCATTCCGAATGCAAAGAACAAAGCAAGCAGTGCACCGATTGTTATTATTATCAATCTAATCTGGGAATAAACTTCCCTTGAAACAAGATAGTCCACTCCCCCACCCCCACTGAAGAGCATTATGCTGCCCAAAACAAACGTTATAAAGCCAGCAACTGTAAAGAGACCGAAAGTAGGCGTTAGGGCTTCTGCTATAAAGAATATCACCGCAAGGATTATCAGCAGCAAACCCGCACTCCTGTAGCCGAAGTACCCGAGGCCTATTATGGCAAGGACAATCATTATTGCTCCAGCCATTTCTGGAACGTGCCACCCCGGACTCAAGAATCCCAAAACAAGAGCCCATATGCCGAGTGTTAAGAGAACGTAGGCAACTGCTGGGTCGGTGATGTATGTTATCACCCTATCCTTTAAACTCGGTTCTAGATATCTAACTTCAGCCCCTTTAAGATCTAAAGTAACGTACTCGCCCCTTACGGGGACCTTGGTTTTCATACCATCTGCTTTTTCCAAGAGCTCATTTACATCGTTTGCAATAACCTCAATAACTCCATACTTTAGGGCTTCTTCGGGATCTATGGCCAAATCCTCCGTTATGAACTTTTCTGCTATTGTTTCATTTCTTCCACTGGCCTTTGCAAGGCTCTTTATGTAGGAGATGTAAAAGTTAACGACCTTTGGAGGAGCCTCTATAATGCTTCCATTTTGGGAATAGCCTAAAATAGGTCTGCACGCACCGATGCTTGTTCCGGGTGCCATGGCTATTAAATGTGAACCCAGGGCAATATATGTTCCAGCGGAGGCCGCCATAGCTCCAGGTGGATAAACGTAGGTTATAACAGGAACATCAGCAGATTTTATTCTCTCGATTATGTTTTGCATCGCATCCGCTCTACCACCGGGAGTGTCAAGAAGAATTATTATGGCATTCGCATTTGCCTTCTCAGCCTCGCTTATGTACCTGTCGAACTGATCGTATGTGTAGGGAGTTATCTCACCTTTTATTTGAGCAACGTAAACGGTTTTTGCTTCAGCTAGCGCTGGGCCCAAGAATATGAGCAGAAGCAGAGAGATAAAAATGATTTTTCTCATAACCACCACCTTGTGTAGATATTGTTCTCCAACTTAATTAAGTTTTCTCAAGAAAAGTTAATAAGAATGGAACCCAAAAATCCTATGGGAGAGCATGAAGGAAGAGATAAAGAAGTTCAAGCTGTCTAAGGGGAATGAAAAAATCAAGGCCGCGTGGAGTTTAATTAGACAGGTGGCCAAATACTCCAATGCTGAGCCTTACTGGGATTTCTTAAGAGAAAACTTTGGAATAAGGGAGAAAGACGTTAAGGAAATCATGCGTTTTCTGGAAGAGGTAGGAGAACTTGAAATCCACCGCTCCTCAGATGGGAAGAGGCTCTATGTCTCAACGCTAAAAGATATAAAGGAAAACCCTGTTAAGCTGGACAGATGGTTAAAGTGATCGACCTCAAGAAGGTAGCCCACGAGATGATAAAAAACGGTACCTGGAAGTTCGAAAACGGAATATTCAAACAGGCATTAGATAATGGTATAGTGGGTTTTGACGGAGAGAACTTCTATTTTCCGGAGCATTTCTCAGAAAAAGAACGAAAAGGTGCCAAAAAGAAGCTTGAATTCGTTCTAGGCCTGGACACTGACCTCGAGAAGTTTTACTCAGAGATAGGAGACTCAAAATTTTCGTTCTTAATTGAGGAGTTTTATGGGTTAACTATCCCGAGGGCACCGAGCAAATATCAAGCCCTCGTAGAGGTAATAGCCCAGCAGCAGGTGAGTTTTGAATTTGCCATGAGAACAATTAACAGCCTCGTGAAGCTCGCGGGGAAGAAGATCGAAGACCTCTACGTATTCCCAAAGCCCGAGGACATCTTAAACCTAAGTGACGAAGAGCTCAAAGAGACCAAGCTCGGCTATAGAGGGGCTTACATAAAATCTCTCACGGAAGAACACGTCAAGGGGAATTTGCGGTTAGACCTTGAGGAGCTAAGTGAGGAAGAAGCCATAAAATACCTCACGAAATTCAGGGGTATCGGGAAATGGAGTGCCGAGCTTTTCTTGGCCTATGGTCTCGGGAAAAACACGTATCCCGCTGGAGATTTGGGACTGAGAAGGGGAATAGCAAAGATATTTAACCTGAATCCCAAAGAGGTAAAGGAGAAAGACGTCAGGGAAATCATCGAGCCGTATGGAAAATGGAAGTCCCTGCTCGCGTTTTATATTCTCTGTTATGACAGAAAGACCGAGATGATGAAAAATGCCAGTAGAAATAAAGGTGGAAGGAAAAAGGTTTAAAGAGCTGAAAAAACTGGATCTCCTGGAGCTTATAGAAAAAAACCTTTCCAAAGTCGAGAAAACTCTGCAGGCTGAGAGGGAGGCGTTTCTCATCGAGAAAAAGGCGAGGCTTGAAGAAAAGCTGAGGGAAATCGAAGATGAGTTGGAAGACCTCAGGGCTTTCTATGAAAAGGCTTTGAGGGATAAAGAGCTGATGACAAGCGTTAGGGAAAAGCTGAGAAGGGAAAACGAAGAGCTTAAAAAAGAGCTGGAGGAGAGAAGGCGTGAAATTGATAATAAGGCCTAAAAAAGGCCTCGGAAAAATTGAAGTTGAGCTCCCGGATAAGCTTGTAGAAGAAATAAACAGGCTCAGCGAGCGCTATGCTGTGGATGAGAAAAGAGTTCTTGAGATAATCATTTCCAAAAGCTTCAGAGAGCCAAAAGGCAATGTAGAGGTTCTTGAAAACGAAGTTAGGGAACTTGAGAAAAAAGTAGCAAAGCTGGAAAAGGAGTGGGCGCCGCTGAGGTACAAAGCCTATGGGGTCAGCGAAGACAACAAGCTCTTAGCAATCGAGCTCAACGCCCTTCTCGCAGAAAACTCCCAGTTAAAGCGCTTTTTAGGAAAAAAGATTGAGCGAAATTTGGAACTGAGAAAGCTTATTCAGTACTATCTCCGCTGAGGAGTTTTTCCCAAATCTTTATTGCCTGCCATTTGTCGAGGAACTCGTTGAAAGTGCCGCACTTTGGAGAATAAACACACAACGGACAGCCGTCTTCGCACTTACACTTCTTCATCTGTTCAAGGCTCTTCTCCATGAGCTTCTCGGCGTTGTCATAGAGAATCTCTGCCAGTCCGAAGCCGCCTTCGTTTCCATCGTAGATGAACACTATGGGCTTGCCCACAAAGGGGGGATTTGGAAAGCTTTCGTAACTGTAGCCGCCGAGCTCCCTGCTGTCCACGTATGTGAAAATTGGGGCTATTTTAATCATGTTGTGCTCTATTGCATGAAGCCCGCTCCCGATTCCATCTTTGCTGTCCACAAGTTTCTTTATTGCAAAGGCAAGCATCTCATCTTCAATCTTTGAATTCTTTAGGCTCTCTCTGATGTAGTTTCTTAGGTAGTGACTCGTTGCGCCCAAAAGTTCGGGGAAAAGAGACCTTCTGTCCAAACGCTCGTAAAGACTAAAGGCAATATCTTCATAACCCTTTTCCACAGCAATCTTGAAGAACTCCCTAAACTCCTCGTTTGCAATCTCTCTAATGCTCTCGGGAAACACAAGCCAGATACCGTCAGTTTCAAACTCCCACGTGAAAGGCTCATCAAACTCAACCTTCGCAAACTTTTCCCAGTTAAGAATGCTCCACTCCTCATCGACCTCAGCATTCTCTTTGAGCTCCAGCATTGGAGAGTAAATCTCTCCTTTCAGAATTCCCTCTTCCTTGAGCTTCAACAGCTCTTGGAGGTAGAGAGGAGTATCTTTTCCTTTGACGGCAAACCCCCAGTAGTGGTGCTTAACCCTCAGCCGGCCGATATAAATTTCTACCCCTTTGTACTCCTTCCTGCTGTAGATATCGAGGATCTCTACGTCTTCTCTCTTTGAAGGGAATGTGTCAACTTCCCAGAACCTGTTGAGCGGAGAGGCGAAGATAAAATGGAACTTTCCAAGACCGAGCTTGTCCTTTGCAATATACAACTCTCCCCTGGAGAAATACGCCATCCCCGGTAAAAGGGAGCGGTAGTATTCGGGTTTGTCAACCTCCTCTATTACGTAGTCCTTAAGCTTGAGCCAGTTTATAAATCGGATTAAGTCTCTTACACTGGACTTTTCCAGAAGTTTGTACCTTATCCATGGTTCATCGAGCAGGAGGAAATAGCTCTCATCACTTGCCGCTCTTATAGAGGAGTAAGTAAATGCCGGCTGCAAGATGCGGATTTCCCTTTTACCCGTAATTGGATTATCGTAGAGCTTTGCTTTTTTCTCATCCACGAGCTCCATGGCAAGCTCCTTCTCAAACTCGTTCAGCTCATCCCAATCAAGAATCTTGAGCTCACTCAGAAGGTAGTGGAGGTGCTTTTTCACAACGAGTCGGTTTTTGAGGTTTATGGGCATGTACTCAATTATTCCTTTTTCGAGCTTTTCCACCAGCTCCTCAACGTGCTCCTTATAGTAATAGTCTAGGCCGTTTTTTCTTAAAACGATTGCATTTATGGCTTCCCTTTCCTGTTTTCTTCCTGCCCTTCCGAAGCGCTGGATAAGGGAGAACAGGCCGTCGGGAGGTATTCCATAGTTTACAACAGCGTCGAGATCCCCTATGTCAATGCCGAGCTCCAGAGCGTTTGTCGTCAAAAGCACGAGAAGTTTCCCTTCCTTAAAGTCCTTCTCGATTTCCCAGCGGATATTCTTTGGAAGGGTGCCCTTGTAAGTAGTGGTTTTGTAAACCGCTGGAGACGTCAAAAGAAACCTCATGAGCTTTTCAGTCCCTTTTCTTGAATCAAAGAAAACAAGAGTTTTAATGCCCTTCTCAGCCAGCTTTTCG
The DNA here is from genome assembly GCF_000430485.1 of Thermococcus sp. PK. Taxonomy (NCBI): domain Archaea; kingdom Methanobacteriati; phylum Methanobacteriota; class Thermococci; order Thermococcales; family Thermococcaceae; genus Thermococcus; species Thermococcus sp. PK. The sequence continues at coordinate 471,883 of NZ_KE387150.1, read as the reverse complement.
ACGATTGCCCTTAAAAGCTGCATCTCATTAAGCCGTCTTGGTTCGAACATCACGAGGTATCGTTTTGGGAAGGGGTTCGCAGACTTTGTGATAGCATCAAAGGGCTTTCCAAAAAAGGTTTCCGCAAACTCTTTTGGGTTCCTCAGTGTTGCTGATAAAGCTATTATTTGTGGTTTTTTCCCATACCTTTCCAGCGCCTTGAGAAGCCGTTTAAAAACGTAAGCGGCGTTAGTTCCGAAAACACCTCTGTAAATGTGGAGCTCATCCACCACGAGGTATCTCACGTTCTTCAAAAGCCAGTCATAATCCTTTTTGTTTCGTAAGATGTTGTAATGCAGCATATCCGGGGTTGTGAAAACGACCCTCGGCTTTTCCCTGATGAGGTTTCTCCTCTCACTCCACTCCACATCTCCAGTCAGAATCCTCGCGCTAACAGTCTTTCCCGTAATCTGAAAAAAGTGGAAGTTCTCAACGCTGAACTTTTCATACTGGTTATTTATCAATGCCCTTGTTGGATAAACGAGCAGATACGTGTCCTGAGGGTTTGAAAGATAGTTGTCAAATATCGCCAGTCTAAAAATTTCGCTTTTGCCGGAGGCAGTTGGAGTCGTTACCACGATGTTTTTCCCCAAGTAGAGGGCTTTCAAGGCATCAATCTGATGCTTATAGAGCTTAAACCCCATTTCTTCAACTAACTTGTTTACTTCAGGGTTTTTAAACTCAAAAGAGCCGTATTTACCCCGCTTAGGCTTAAACTCTTTAAGGGCTACAATCTCACTCTCTAGCTCTTTAAAAATCTCCATCATAGCAACTCCTTCTTTTAAATTTAAATCGTTTTCCATTCTTCAACAACTTTTTAAAGGCATTCCAGAAATGGTAACCGGTGAGGCTCATGAGGATCGCGGTCATCGATTACGACAAGTGTAATCCTGACAAGTGCGGTCATTTCCTATGTGAGAGGGTATGTCCAGTGAATAGAATGGGTGGAGAAGCTATAATCATCGACGAAGACAACTACAAACCGGTGATACAAGAAGCCAGCTGTACCGGATGTGGAATATGTGTCCATAAATGTCCCTTCAATGCTATAACGATAGTTAATCTCCCGGAAGAGCTGAAGGAAGGATGTGTGCACAGATATGGGATTAACGGTTTTGCTCTCTACAGGTTGCCGGTGCTAAAAGAGGGCATGGTAGTAGGTATCTTGGGTCCAAACGGTACTGGTAAGACAACTGCCGTTAGAATCCTTGCGGGAGAAATGATTCCCAACCTTTGCGGTTCCAACGACAGCTGGGATAACGTCATAAGGGCTTTCAGAGGAAATGAGCTCCAGAACTACTTTGAAAAGCTCAAAGAGGGCAACATAAAGAAGGTAGTCAAACCCCAGTACGTTGACCTAATCCCCAAGGTTGTTAAAGGGAAAGTGAGAGACCTCCTTCAGAAGGCAGATGAAAAAGGGGTACTGGACAAGCTCGTTGAAGAGCTTGAGCTTTCAAATATCCTTGATAGAGAGATTCAGCAGTTGAGTGGTGGTGAATTGCAAAGGGTTGCGATAGCGGCAGCTATCGCAAGAGATGCGGACTTCTACTTCTTCGACGAACCCTCATCATACCTCGACATAAAGCAGAGACTCAAAGTGGCAAGGGCAATTAGAAAACTCGCAGAGGAAGGAAAATCCGTTATGGTCGTTGAGCACGATCTGGCTGTTCTTGACTATTTGAGTGACATCATACACATAGTCTACGGTAAGCCGGGAGCATATGGTATATTCTCAATGCCCAAAGGAACCAGAGTGGGCATAAACGCTTTTCTGGAGGGGTATCTCCCAGAAGAGAACGTAAGATTCAGGCCCTACCAGATAAGATTCACAAAGCTCAGCGAAAGGCAGAGCCAGGCGGGAGAGGTCCTTGTGGAGTATCCGAAGCTCGTCAAGGACTACGGAGGCTTTAGACTAGAAGCAGAGGAAGGAACGCTGTATAGGGGAGAAGTCGTGAGCATAGTAGGGCCCAACGGTATAGGTAAAACAACCTTTGTGAAAATGCTGGCCGGAGTTGAAGAACCAACGGAAGGTAAGGTAGAATGGGAGCTTAAAGTAAGCTACAAGCCCCAGTACATAAAAGTCGACTATGAGGGAACAGTTTATGAACTTTTGAGCAAGATAGACGCTGTAAAGCTCATGAGCAACTTCTATAAAACCGAGCTTCTCAATCCTCTGGGAATCCCAGACCTCTACGATAGAGCTGTAAATGACCTAAGCGGTGGTGAGCTGCAGAGAGTAGCAATAGCAGCCTGTTTGCTAAGAGATGCCGATTTATACCTCCTTGACGAGCCCTCCGCTTATCTCGACGTCGAACAGAGGTTGGCGGTTTCAAGGGCTATAAGGCATTTAATGGAAAAGAACGAGAAAACCGCACTTGTAGTTGAGCACGATGTGCTGATGATAGATTACATAAGCGACCGCATAATGGTATTTGAAGGCGAGCCAGGCAAACACGGTAGGGCTTTGCCCCCAATGGGTATGAGGGAAGGGATGAACAGGTTTTTAGCAAACGTGGGCATAACCTTTAGGAGAGACCCGGACACCGGAAGGCCAAGGGCAAATAAAGAAGGGAGCGTCAAGGACAGAGAACAGAAAGAGATAGGGGAATACTACTACGTGAGTGAATAGCCGAAGATTCTTTGTATCACGTTTAGCTTTTCCTTTTTTGGATTTTCTTTCTTCTGGTGGGCCAGTTTTGATTTTAAGGCTCTAAGGTTGCTCTGGAAGTCTTTAGTAACTAAAAGTTACTATCAGACAAAGAGTTATGGTATTTTGGAGGTTTTGTAACGAAATTTTTTCGAAATTTTGAGCGGAGGTTTCTCAGGACTTCTTTGATATTCTCTCCTCGTGGAAATTTAACCTTTTTGGATTTAATGCTTTTTTGTGGTTTTATTTTTGTTTTAGGTTTCTGTCTTCTCTCTGGAAGTCTCGTGAACAAGATTGGACATGGAGAAATTTGAAGGTTTTCGTTTACAAAACAAGCCTAAACTCTTAGTTAATCACTGGAATTAAAGGCTCCAAAATACTGTTTTATTGACCCTTCGGGGAAAAGTTTATAAATTTCAAGCCCTCTAATTACTCTATAGGGGATTTAAAGAAAATTTGCCCCCTGTTCCAATAAGACTTTAGAAGAATTGAAAGCAGGTTGAACCTGAAAAGTGTATGTATATGCTTCCCAAGTTCCAATAAGACTTTAGAAGAATTGAAAGCACTAAGCAAAAGGGCGTTTAATGACCAGGTGAAGAAAGTTCCAATAAGACTTTAGAAGAATTGAAAGATTATAAGCACAGAAAACTAGATGAAATAGCGAAGAAGTTCCAATAAGACTTTAGAAGAATTGAAAGTTCTTTCCAGAGAACATAGGGATGACAGAAAATCCTTTGTTCCAATAAGACTTTAGAAGAATTGAAAGACAGTTATGACACTGGATGAGATGAAAGAAATTGTAGTTCCAATAAGACTTTAGAAGAATTGAAAGTTTCGATAAAATTTCATGGAAAAATCAAAGGTTCGAAAGTTCCAATAAGACTTTAGAAGAATTGAAAGCTCTATAAGGTCTTGAATTGTAACGTTCTGGGGTTCTTTCTCTTTCAAGTTCCAATAAGACTTTAGAAGAATTGAAAGTTCCTTGATGTTTTGGATTTGGTTGTCGATGTCTTCTTGTTCCAATAAGACTTTAAAAGAGTTGAAATGCTGAAATGTAAGGCACCTTAACCCAAACCACGGCCTGTTCCAAAAAGACTCCTGACATCCTCTACCTTCTCACCAGTTATGAAATATGAATGACGAAGTGATATTCTCCCCTTACCTGAACCCCCGACATCTCGAAAACGCTGGGTTTTTAAACTCTCACCCTTCTACTTTACCATATATCAAAGGGGAGGGTGAGAGAATGGACAAAGTTTATCTCACATGGTGGCAGGTTGATAGGGCAATCTTCTCACTTGCTGACAGCTTAAGAGAATACAAACCCGACTTCATCGTTGGAATCTCAAGGGGAGGCCTTATTCCAGCAGTAAGGCTTAGCCACATCCTCGGAGATGTGGAGTTCAAGGTAATCGACGTAAAGTTCTACAAGGACATAGGAGAGAGAGGAGAAAAGCCTGTGATAACAATCCCCCTCCATGGAGACCTCGAAGGAAAGAAGGTTGTAATAGTAGACGACGTCAGCGATACCGGAAAGACTCTCCAAGTCGTTATTGAGGAAGTAAAAAACAGGGGCGCCAAGGACATTAAGGTGGCCTGTTTGGCTATGAAACCCTGGACTTCAGTTGTTCCAGACTTCTACGTTTTCAGAACAGACAAGTGGATAGTTTTCCCCTGGGAAGAATTCCCAGTGGTGGTTAGGGAATGAGGGCCTTCATAGCGATTGATGTTAACGATAAAGTAAGACAAAAGCTCGTAGGAGCTCAGGAAAAAATAGAAAAAACAAAATCCGCAAAAATCAAATACGTTGAGCCGGAAAACCTTCACCTTACTCTAAAATTTTTGGGTGAAATAACGGAGGAACAAGCAGAGGATATTAAAAAACTCCTGGAGCAGATAACCAAAAAGCACAGAAAGCACATCGTAAGAGTTAAGGGCATAGGGGTGTTCCCGAGTTACAATTATGTCAGGGTTATCTGGGCTGGACTAGAAAACGATGAAGAGATAAAGAGGATGGCAAAAGAGATAGACGATGCACTTTTCAAACTTGGTTTTAAGAGAGAAAAGGATTTTGTTTCCCACATAACAATCGGAAGAGTAAAGTTTGTGAAGGACAAGGTTGAGCTCATGCTGGCGTTGAAAGAACTCGCTAACGAGGATTTTGGAGAGTTTGAGGTCAACGCAATAGAGCTCAAGAAGAGCACCCTAACGCCAAAGGGCCCGATTTATGAGACAATCGCAAGATTTGAGCTGCAGGATTAGGTGAAGCATTGATGGAACTCCTGAAAGAAGTTCTAGAGAAGATAAAGCCCTCAGAAGAGGAAAGGGCTGTAGTAAATGCAGTAACGAAGGAAATAGTTGATATTGCAGGGGAAGAGATAGAGAAAAGAAAGCTTGACGTTACTCCTCGTTTGGTGGGCTCAATAGCGAAGGACACCTATCTCTCTGGAGACCACGATGTTGATCTTTTCTTGGCGTTTCCTCTCGAAGTCCCTCTTGAGGAGTTAAGGAAAGCAGGTTTGGAACTTGGAAAAGCCATTGGCAAGAGGCTTGGGAGCTATGAAATAGCCTACGCCGAACATCCATACGTGAGAGCCCTCTACAGGGGCTTTGAAGTTGACATCGTTCCCTGCTACAATGTGAAAAGCTGGAGAGAAGTAAAGACGGCAGTTGACAGGTCACTGCTCCACACAGAGTGGGTGATAAGTCACTTAAACGGGAAAAACGATGAGGTGAGACTTCTCAAAAAGTTCTTGAAGGGGATAAACGCCTACGGCAGTGAAGTTTACGTTAGAGGCTTCTCCGGCTATTTAACGGAGCTTTTGATAATAAAGTACGACTCCTTCATGAACCTTCTTGAAAACGTCGAATTCCTGGGAAAGAGCAAGATAATAGACCTTGAAGGCTGGCTAAAGAAAGAACCGGAGATAGCTTACAAAACTGTGGAAAGGGAAAAGGAAAGGCCGCTAGTCGTCATAGATCCCGTTGACCCGAGAAGAAACGTTGCCTCCGCTCTTAGCTGGGAAAAGTTTGGAGTGTTTTATTTTAAAGCCATGGAGTTCATAGAAAGCCCCAGAATTGAGTTTTTCTTCCCATCAAGAGCAAAAGCTGAAGATTACAAATCCCTGATCAGAGAAAAGGGTACAAACCTTGTTACCCTTCTCTTCCCGAAGCCTGAGCTTGTGGACGATGTTCTCCTTCCTCAGCTTGAGAGAAGCGCAAAGGGGCTTGAAAAGAGCCTGCGGAGAGAAGGCTTTGAGGTTTTTGACTCAAACTGGGGATACGCTGAGAAGGCGTTCATTATGCTTGAAGTCGATAGAGTAGAAAGGCCTAGGGTAATCTTAAAACCCGGCCCGGAACTCTTGAGCGAGAGGGCACTCGACTTTTATGCAAAGAACCAGAAGGTCTGGATACGGGGAAAGCAGCTGTACTCGGAGAAAAGGGTTAAGGAAAGCATAGTGGACGTTATCGAAGAGCTTCTCGCCAAAAATCAAGTCGCTCTTGGCAGAAATCTAAGGGAGCCAATAAAAAATGCGGAGATTTTAATAAATCTCGTCCCTCCGGAGCTTGAGGAAGAAGCTTACCTCTTCCTCAGCAAAGAAAAATGGAACATAAAGGGCTAAAGTTTAGCCCTATGCTCGCACCATTCCCTGTTTTCCCAGTTTCCGTGCATTTCTCCGGGGATGTGTCCAGTATCTGCAACAGCTTTTCTCAAATCGTAGAGAACTTCTATTGCACTTTTGATATCTTCTGGGAGGTCTTCCTTCCCAACGAAGAGAGCAGCCCTCGTTACCACGTTGTAATCACAGTTTGGAACTTCACTCTTTAAGCTCTCAAACCACGCTTGTTCACTCGTCTCCCACCCTTCAAGCCCGGGCATCTTGAAAAGCTCGTAATCATAGTAAAGCTGCGGGAATGCAAGGAGCTTCATATATTCGAGGAGAATGTAGTTTGCCCTCTCGTGCATGTTCTCTTCGATATAAACTTTCATAAGCTCTATCAAAGCTTTGCTGATTGCGGAGACGTTTCCAAAAGTTACTCTCGTGTCGATGTTCTCCCAGAAGCGCGGGCAGGAGTGGTTGGCGAGCAGCATTATATAGTATATCCTTCCCAATCTTAAGGCCAGCGTTGGGTCGAGGTCTTTAATGGGTCCCATAACGTACTCAACCGTTGTGTCCATCTCGAAGTATTCATAGTGCTCCCTGAAGAATATCCTCGCATATCTAACCAGGAATTCTTTTATAGCATCGATCTCCGCCTCTGGAAGATACTTGCGGATTAAGTCAACAACACCAAATCGTATGCTCCTGTTGAGCTCTCTGAAAAGCTTTGTGAAGGCATATTTCCAGAGCTGTGAAACCTTATTTCCTTTATAAAGACGGTTAATGACTTTACCGTCTTCTCTTCTCATACCAAGCCATCTCATGTCGCTCGTCCTTCCATCTATGCTTAGGTCATAATAGTCGCTCCAGCTTGAATAGTCCTTGACATTGATTCTGAAGTTCTCTGTGCATTCTCCCTCAAGCTTTTTGAATTCTTCCCGCTTCTTCTTTCTAATGAACTCCACCGCATTTATCGCTTCAACCCCTTTTTCCTCAAGTCTTGCGACCCAGCCGAGGAACTTGTCCAGCTGCTGTGGGTTGCTCAGCAAGGCCTCAAGGTCGCTTGCAAGGTAAACCAAATATGGAATCCCTGCATTCTCTTTGAAGACATCCACCCTTCCTTCCACAACGGCCCTCACAAGACCGTCAACGTCCAGTGTGTTGAAGGCAAAAGCATCACTTAGCTGGTGATCCCGTCCAAAGACATACGCTGTTTTATCATCACATTTGTAGGTGTTGCAGGAGAACTTCGCTTGGGGGAGGTGAAGACCCACAAACTGCCGTTCGTCCAAAAGGAATAGTATTTCCTTCTGAGTGGATTCGGCAACGATTTTAGCTGCTTCTCTCGTTATAACGTTCTCGGGAAGCCAGTAACCAACGACATCTCTATCTTTGATAAAGGGCTCGTAGAAGTCGAAGGAGATTCTCGCAAGGATTTCCTGTTCAAAGGTGCTGAGATGGGGCACTATTGGGTGAAATGGTGTTGTCACAACTGGCTCTACCTTGTTCATGAGCAGATCGACTATTTCCCCATATATCTTTGGTTTGTATCTTAGAATCATGTAGAGAGTGAACGGCTCAAAATCAACGCTCACAGACCCGGATTTTAGAGAGCCTAAAGCGTCGCTCGTGTATTCATAGGCTTTGATAACGGTTCTTGTCCAGTTTCTGGACTTTACCTCTACGTCCCTTATCTTCAGAGACACGGGGCTCAATCGTTCGGAGTATTTTATCGGATCCCACCCCGAGCCATCGTGTATGTATATAACATCCCCGGGCTGGTAAGCATGAAAGTGATATCCAAACTTCTGGTACATTATGTCACCCTAAAAGTTTAAAGTCAAGGAGAGTATTAAGAGTTGCGGTGGTTTGATGGAAAAGCTGAAACCGTATCTAGAGGACATAAACCGAAAAGCGGGTTATGCTGAAGAGCTTTATGGGATTAGAATAAGGTATGTTCCTCTTATAGTGGAGAAAAGAACGATCGTATTTGATAGACAAAGCTTTAAAATCAAGGTTTTGGAAGAGGATAGATGTCTTTCCCCGGAGGAAGCTGAGACGCTGGAGGAGAAGATTCTGGAGAACATCAAGAAAGGGATGATAGAGCTCTACCTGACGCTCACTTTTGGAGAGGATGTTGGACTCGGGGAAAGCTAACCCCCATAAACCACGGGAAGGACTTTCAATGTATCCCCATCGCTTAGTGGATGGTTTTTTGAGACTTTTCTTTCGTTGAGGATTAAATGATGCTCCGAAGCGCTTATTCTCAGAGTATTGAGAACATCAGCAACAGTAGCTCCGTCTCTGACTTCCAGTTCAATCTCTGCACCATGTTTTAGGGCAAGCTCGCCATAGAGCCTAACCCGTATCTTCACGTTTGAGCTCCTCCAAAAACTGCTTTAGCTTTTCATATATCTCTTCAGGGGCTTCTTTTAAGGGTGAAGCCTTTATTTTGGGCTTTTCCAGTCCAATAATCAGTTTTTCAAAAAACTCAATCGCGTTTTTTAATGCCTCCTCTTCGGTAGCCCCGGGAGGAATGTCATTGTCAAAATAATACCAAGTGTCGTTTTCCTTGTCGTATAAAGCTAAACTTGGAAACCATTCCCCACATTCTCCCCCTATGCTGAGCTCAATCATGAGCTTGTCGTTTTCGAGAAAACCCTGCCTAAGCTTCTCACGCCACATATACTCCACCGGGAAAAAGGTGAGAAAAGAGAGTTTAAAAACTTTTAACACTTTTCAAACTCGACCTTTGTTGGAGTTGGATTGGCCAAGTTATCGGAAACCGGGCAGCGTTCCTCAACTTGCTCAAGCCACTTCTTGAGGGTTTCTTCATCAGCGTCTGTCTTTACTTTAACTTTGACTTTGATCTCTTTATATCCCGCTCTCTCGTTACCCTGTCCATAGAGCTTTCCGGGGTTGAAGACACCTTCAACCTCAACTTTCAGGTCTTCAATGTTTATTCCCATATCCTTGGCTACAAGAGTTGCGACAATATTGAAACATCCTGCAAGGGCTGCGAGAACGTAGTCTATTGGACTCGGGGCTTCCCCACCGAGTTTGTCAAGCACAATTTCATAGTTTCCTGCTTTAACTTTCATTTTTGTTGGAGAAAGCCTCTCTCCAACAACCTTTATTGTCATATCTTTGTATTCAACCATACAATCACCATATATTTTTGACAATAAAGCCTTAAAAAGTTCATCAAAACCAAAAGTTTAAAAGAAAAAGTTAGAGGTTCAAGCGCTTTTTAATCCTCTTTACCTCACGCTTTGCTTCACCTATGCCAAGTTGCTCAAGAACTTCTTCCCTCGGGATTCCATTTTCGTCGTAGCCGATTTCTTCGTAGTACTGCTTTACCTTTGCCCTAATGTCTTCTCTGCTTGGGGCTTTTCCTTTAACTGGTCCGCTCGGCAGTGGCTCATAGAACCTTGGTGGATTGTCGTCGTCCTTTCTCGGGTCCCAGTGCACATCCGGTCCACCAAGGAGTAGAAGTATTCTCTGAAGGTGGATTATCCTCAGACCCACTTCGTTAAGCCACTGCTCGGGGGTTATGTTGAATCCTGTCAAAGCGTTTCCAAACTCGAGGATTCTTTCAAATCCGGGCTTCGTGACGAAGTTGCACACAACCGCGGAGTCGTAGAATGCGTTTACCATCTCCCCTTCGTAGCTCCTTGCTGGAAGACCTGCTGTGGAGGTGTGGTCTCCTCCCTGGACAGAGACAGCATAGCTTATGTCCTTTGTATAGTCGAGCTCGCTCCTCACCCCGTGAGCACCGACTCCGATTCCCTTCACGTGAACCGCGTATTTTGTTACATCTACACCTTTAAGCTGTGAAATCTTCAACGCTGCTCTGTAAGTGCCCTCCGCAAGTATCTCTCCAATGCCCTCCTTCTCAGCTATTAAGTGCAAAAGCTTTGCGAAGGCTTTTTCGTCGCCCCAGTTAAGCTCGAATCCTATGTCATCCTTTGTAAGAATTCCCCTCTGGTAAAGCTCCGCTGCAAATCCTAAGGTGTTTCCAGCGTTTATTCCGTCCAAGCCAAGTTCATCAACCAGATATGACAGGTAAACTATTTTTTCTGGTTCAAATATTCCGAGGTTAGTTCCCATATATGCCATGAGCTCATAGTCCGGTGCATCTGTAATTGCACCCTTGTACTCACCATAACGGAGATATGAGATTTTCATACAGTTTACCGGACACCCGTAATCAGCCCAATATTTCTTTATCCAAGCTCTGTTCTCGAAATTAACTACGCTTATCTCCTCGTTGTCGTGGTATTCCTCCTGCCAGTTTCTTATTGGCTCACTTGAGCGGTCATGCCCTACGCTATATCCTCCAGCTCCGGTACCCCATTCCCTAAAGGTAGTCATTGAAAAGAGCTCTTTCCAGAACTCTCTGAGGAGGGATTTCATTTTTTCTTTGTCGTAAACTTCTGGAAGAGATTTGCTTCCTTTTACGATTATTGCCTTGAGGTTCTTGCTTCCCATTACCGCTCCATAGCCACCATAGCCAGCGGCATGCATGAGCTTCGTCATTATTGCAGCAAAGCGGACTTTATTTTCTCCCCCTCTGCCAATGTACATCATCGCGGGCTCTTTGGGAATTCCTCTCAGCTTTTCTTTCTTCTTTATCTCCTCATGAACTTCTTTCAAGAGGGTTTTGTGAAGCTCAACGCCACCCATGCCCCAGTATTTTGTTGCGTCCCTTATCTCCACCGTATCGTTGTGAACGAAGAGATAGACTGGGGCCTTTGCTTTTCCTCTGATTATGATCCCATCATATCCTGATGCCTTGAGTTCCAAACCTACTTCACTGCTTAGAACACTCCCCACGATACCATTGCTCTCAGGAGATTTGGAAACAACAGCAGTCTTCATACCCGGGTAATAGCCGGTTAGCGGTCCTGTTAGTATCAGAAGGAGGTTCTCCTCGCCAAGGGGATCTACAGTTTCCCACTTGTCCCCGAGCTCTTTCCAGAGAAGGTATGTTCCAAGCCCTCTCCCGCCATAGAACTTCCTTAAGATTTCTTCATCCAGCTCGACCTCTTTAATTTCCTCTTTTGTTAAGTCCACATCAAGGAGTTTTCCGGCATATGCGTACATTTTTACTCACCCCAAGAATTCCTCCCCAAAGACTTTTCTCGCTATTTCATGGCTCTTTTCCACCGGGTCTTTAGCGAATGTCCTAAAGATAGGTCTATAGTCTCCTGTAACAATCTTTAACGCATCGTGCCCTGCTTCATGGCAAACCTCAACACATTTCGGATTTCCTCCACATAGGTCACATATGACCACACTTCCCTTACCAGCGGGAATCCTTGGAACGTTTCCCGGGCATGCTGTCACACACGCTCCACACTCTATGCACTTTGCTTCGTCAACAATGACTGCTCCGGTTTTGTCATCAACGCTTAGGGCTTTTGTGGGGCAGGAGTTAACACACGGATAATCAGGACATTGGACACACGTATGTGGGACATTAACTCCGGGCAAAAGTTCAAAGACTCTTATTCTTGATGCCTCGGGCCATATTATTCCCTCGTGCTCAAGGGAGCATGCAACCTCACAAAGCCTGCAGCCGCTGCATTTGTCTGGCGTTATTAGGATCCAAATTCTCTCGATTTTCTCTTGCGGGGCCTCATGAACTCCTTCCTCACCCATGATATCACCAAAAAATGATTATGTTTTCTTTTTATATAAGGGTTACGAAAATTAGAGCGTTTAAGCCAATATCTGAAAGAAAAATGTTTAAAAAGTAGAAACCTTTAGATTGAGGCATGAAAAGAGCTGAACTAATACTCCTTGGAATCACAGCCATCTGGGGATTTACATTTCCGGCAATGAAGGTTAGCCTCGGTTATATGCCCCCAATACTATTTCTGGCTTACCGTTTCGGAGTAGCGTCTCTCCTTATGCTCCTCATTTTTAGAAAGAGAGTCCTGAAGAGAGAAACCTTATTTGAAGGGCTTATTCTGGGATTAACACTCGTTTTTGGGCACGGCTTTCAAATCGTCGGTTTAAAATACACTTCTGCATCCAACTCTGCATTCATAACCTCTCTCTACGTGGTCTTCACGCCGTTTATAGCATACTTTCTCCTGGGGGATAAGCTAAAAGCGAGAGATTTTCTATCTCTTATTGTTGCAATAATTGGTTTGTATTTAATCTCGGGAGCAAGCTTAAAGTTTAACTATGGTGATCTGCTGACGATTTTTTGTGCAATTTCCTTTGCCTTCCAGATAGTCCTTATCCAGAAATTTGGAGAAAAAGATTACCTCAGCCTAGCCTTCTGGCAGATATTTTGGAACTTTGTGTTCTCAACAATCTATGCTCTTGTTTTTGAAGGGTTCGTAGTGCCTGTAAAGATGACTCCATGGCTTGGCATCCTTTACACGGGAATCTTTGCAACGGTAATAGCATTCACCCTTCAGGTAAAGTACCAAAAAGAAACAAAAGCCCATAAAGCAGCCCTCATATATTCCGCTGAACCTATTTTTGGACACATCTCGGCATTTTTAACTATCGGGGAGGTGTTAAGCTTAAAAGGCTACATAGGTGCTTTGTTAATTTTGACTGCAATCTGGAATGAAATAAGAAACGAAAACAGCTAAAGAGTTGGCTGAGGATTTATTTCCGCTGAAGGAACTGAACTCCTGTCTTCATGCTTAAGCCCAATCTCAAGTGTTCTCTTAACTCTTTCAAGATCAACAAGGGTGTTTATACACCCTGCTCTCAACAGAGGCACGGCTTGAAGCGGGATTTTCAATATGGAAAGCTTCTCGTTAGCCTCTGCAAGCTCGGGCCACCATGCTATCCCTACTGCAGCTTTTATCTCTCCTTTAGGCACCTTCTCCTTTAATACCTTTTTTACCAAACTTCCTCCCGGTACTATGTAGAACTGTTTGTAGCCGAGCTTTTCTCCGTAATCAATTATATCTCCAATCGGGCATTTCCCGCACTTTGTACATTTCCACCCGTACTCGCCAAACTCCGCCGGGCATTCCTTTACGTTCCTTAGACATTGGGGAATAAACACGGCTCTCTTTTCAACAGGAACCTTTGCAAACTCCTCTTTATACGCTTTGTTCTTTATCTCAACGTATATTTGATCGGTAAGTTCCTCATCCTCACTTATTAAAGAAAGTGCCATTCTTATGGCATTTCTTGTACTTAGGTCAGCCCCAACTGATGCCAGCTTTGCAATTATGTTATCAATTCCCATATTTTCACCTTCAGCATTGAAGAAAAGAAAAGTTATAAATTTTTGGAATCAAGTAAGAACCCTTTTCAGTGTCACAAGCTCCCTTTCTTCCCAAGCCCCTTCGTCGATTACCAGTATCAGGACTCCGCCGTAGAAAAGCGTGAAATCCTTTAGAGCAGAGAGAAACTTAACAATAGCTTCAAAGCCGTTGTATGTTTTTAAATACTCGGGACAATCTACAACAACGGTTCCTCCGAATCCCTTTTCTTTTGCTTCTTTTAAGTATCTGACCGTTATATCAGTAATTCTTGCCAAGTTGGTTGGGGATATAGAGTTTCTTCCCTCTATACTCGTTATGAAGAAAACGTTCCAGCTCTCAGGAATGTTGAGGTCTCGAACAAACCCCAAAACAGGAATTTTTTCGAGCTTTTCTTTTATTGTGGTGTACTCTTCGGGCATGAGCATCATCACTCCCGGCTTAAAATGTACTTCCACTGGGGGCTTTTTGATTCCCTTTATGAACTGTTCCGTAAAAACAAATCGTATCATAAAGTACGCAACTAGGAGGGCAAGTATGGCCCCTAAGGTAAACCCTATTGGAGCAAACCATTCCACCAGTCTCAAGATGGGGTAGTCAAGCTCATGAAGTCCGTGGAGAGTAACAGCGCTGCCTAAATACAATGCTTTCTTGTTGTAAAACGTTTTGAGAGATATTATTAAGAGCCCGGAGATAACCATTAAAAAAGCTGAAACTGCATAAGACAGACCAACAAGTGCAAACCAATCAGAAGAAAGTCCCAAAACATCTACTAAAGCACCATAGAGGCTTACTATAACGGGGATTGCTGATAAAAGCTTTACTTTTTCATTTGCAGATACTGTCAGGATAACTGGGGTATCACCTCCTGAAGCCATTCAGTCACATCACCAGGCGGTCCACCAAACCGAGAATGAATTCTAACAAAATTATACCAGAATGAAAACAGAAAAACAAACCTGTGAACCCTCCTCCAGTCTCTAGCCCTGAAGTTATTCCAGAAACGCTTTGTTCTCTCTTTAACAGTCCTAAACCAGCGCTCAACACAGTTCCTCGGCCCGAAAGTCACATGCAGATAATCCAGCCCGAGAGATTTAAACGCTGATTTATACCACGGCCCTTTGTCAACCAGGAAAATTGGCTGTCCCTCGCAGGATTTCAAAACAACTAGAATGAAGTCCCTGGCAATCCACCAGTTCCTAACGCTTGTAATCCATACTGCTAGGATTTCTTTGCTCTCAACGTCGATTGCAGCCCAGAGAAATCTCTTCTGGCCGTTGATCTTTATCACTGTCTCGTCAATTGCGATGAAGTTTCTCTGTTTTTTGACTGCGAGGATTTTCGGCTGGTAAACTGCTTTCGCGAATTTTTGGACTGTTTCCCAGACTGTTGTGTGGCTGATTTCGAGGATTGTTCCTACCTGTCTGTAACTTAGTCCGTGCAGGTACAGGTTTATTGCCCTGGTTTTCTTTTTTGCTGGGATTTTGTTCCGGCGAAAGGTTTTTAAGACTGAAACCAGTAAGTAAATAATGGTTTCAGTCCTCATTTCTCTCCCCTTTTCTGAAGAGGTATCAGAAACTTAAACCTAACGTCCCACTGCTTATCCTGACAGTGTCTCATTTGCAATTCCTTCTTCCTCCATAAGTACAATCGTGCCATAAAACAAAAACGACGCCCAGAGTGCCTCTGATAGTGAGAGAATGTATATGTTTCCGGTAATATCAGAAAGTATTGAAAAAGCAGCGGCTACCCAAGAGAGAGACCACCAAAGAGCAGGTTTTCGTTTGTGCTTCCAGTAAACGTAAGCTAAAAATAGAGCTCCAACTATCTTCGCAGAAAGACTGGATATCTGACCCGAAAGTAATAGTGCATTATCCATATGCCCTCCTCTGTTATTATTTAAACCTTCCACTTATATAAATTCTTTGCTTTTATCAACAATTCTTTAAGCCTTTAAAAGGAGTTTTTGCCCCAAATCAAGATAAATGACAAAGAAGAAATTGTGAGACTCGCCACTATTTTTAGGTACGTAACGAAAAAGCCATATTGCTGACAGCTTCAGGAAACCATAAAAGAATAAAGCCTCAAAGAACTAAATGATGTTCTGATGCTCACAGTAAAGATATGTAAAGAACCCCAAGTATGAAAAGAAGCAAACCCGGAATCAGCATCGCTCTATAGACTTTTCCTAGGTCGGCTTTGTAGTATTCTGCGGAGAAGACCAGGCATAGGTGAACGGGACTGAAGAGCATCCCCATGTAGCCGCTCAGGTAGGCAAGTGCAATTTTATCAAAGCTTCCAAAAAACGGTGCAAGTAATGGGAAGGTCATGCCCACGTAGGCAAAGCTTATGCCGGTCATCAATCCAACCAAAAATGGGGTTATAACGATTACTGCTATTATTGGGAGGTCTAACTCCAAGATAACCCTCGGAAGGGCTTCAACAGCTCCTGTGACTTCAAGAAGCTTTTTGAAGTACATAACTGAAAAGAGGAGAAATATTATCTTTGGCTGTAATGCCTGCTTTACAACTTCTGTTTTAGTTATTCTCCTAAAATGGGGTATCAATGCAGATAAAAATCCTATAAATGCGCCATAAACCATATCATATCCAAGAACAATGGAGATAATGATAATTACAATTATCGGATACGTGCTTTTGAGGAAGAGTTTTAAGCCCTCTTTTATGTTGCCCTTTTCCTTTTTCGGCGGTTTTATGGGCTTGAGGAAGAAAAGATACCCAACCATGGCCATGATTATTGTCAATGGAAACATCTTACTGCTGAATTCTCTTACAGAAATTCCCAAAATTGCTGAGGCAATTATTATCGCCTGATACATGGGCCAGGAGTGCTCCCATATATGCCTAAACCAGTAGTTGATGATAGTTTTTTTCTCCGGAGAAAGGTTGAGCTTGTTGGCTACAGTCTCTATCATGGGAGCGGATACAAGAGCCCCAGCGGGCATTGGCAACAAGCCTATTAAAGCCGGCAGTGCTGCTAGGGAGTACTTCTCATTTGGAAACAGCTCCTTTGTAGCTTTTTCCATCATCTTGAGGTAGCCAATCTGAGAAAAGACACTAGTCAAAGCCATTATCGAGATTATAATTAAAATAAGCCTCAAAGTTGGCCACTCGGTGGAGGATATGTAAAGGGAGCGTATGAGGTCTTCCGGTGCTAATCCGAAGAGAACTCCAAGCAGAAGGGAACCCAAGAAGATAGAAATCCCTACATTTACCTTTAGCCTTATGAACCCTATTATAACCCCAAATGAGAGCAAAAGGTAGAGAAGTTCATTCATTGTTTTCACCGCCGTATTAAGGTGCAGACATGTATCTTATTGGGGCTTATAAGCTTATCCATGCATTTTAGAAACAAAAAGTTAATAAACATTGGAATCAATGTATTTTTGGAGGTGGTGTGAATGGTGCACCAGTATATTAAAGAAAAGTCAAAAGAGTTCACAAAGGAGGAGAAGGAAGAGAGGTACAAGTATCTTGGCAAAGAAGTGCTGGACATCGGTGATCCGGGGCTGGACAGCATACCTGAATTCTATGGAATAGCCAACGCTATATGGCACGACTGGAAAGAGGGCGAGATAAGCACAAAAACAGCACTCGGAAGATTGGCACTCCTAAAACTGCTTACGTACAAAACAAAGAACAAGAAGATTCAAGATATCCCAGAAGAGGATTTAGAAGAGGTTAGAAAGTTCATAGATTACGTTATTCAGGTCATAAAGAACGAGAGCAGAAGGAAGGGCGAACCTGAGGAAGCGAGACAGGTCGGAGAAAACACTTAAATCTTCATCCCCCAAATTTTCAGTGCCCTCCCCTCTCACACTTCCGGGAGTGGTGACCGGGAGTCGGTCGGGGAGGGCACACCTTTTTCATCATTACCATTTGGATTTTAGTATTGGCAATGGGGCTGTCAAGATTGATTTTAACAATAGGCTTTTGGAGCTGTTACTGGAAAAGCCACTAGAGAACAGCGAAGACTAAGAGCTCATTACCAATAGCCTCAACAAGAAGATTTCCGGCTTCATCGAAAACCCATGCACCACCCGGTGGAAAACTATTCACAATGAAAGTTTTAGCTCTAAAGAGTTTCACACGCTCCGACATCGCTTTGATATCCCTCTCGTTTATTTCTCCGTAGTCCGGTGAGTACTCCATCGGCACAAAGAGATAGTCAGGCTTTTTGCGTTTAATCCACTTCAATATGCGCTTGTTGTAGAGGTCACCGCAGATGATAATGGCCACTTTGCCGAACTCGGTTTTCACCGTTTTGACGGTGTTGCCAGTGCAGAACTTCATCGGCTCCTGAAACTTGCGGTGCTTGAGGAGGACTTCGCCGTTTCTCCCAATCAGCAGAGCCGAGTTGTAGGTGCAGTTCTTGTAGGGCTCAAGAAGGCCGAAGATGACATAAACGTTGTTCTCCCTTGCGAATTCGCTCACCCGCTCGACAATCTCATCATAAAGCTCGGCCCCTGAGAAGTCCCATTCCTTAAATCCGGTAAAGCAGTACTCGGGAAATACCACAAAGTCCAGGTTATAACCAATCGCCTCATCAAACCTCCGCTCAAACTCCTCCCAGTTGGCGTTGAAATTGTTGTATTTAACGTACATCGGGACAAGGACAACTCTCACAACAAACCCTCCGGAAATAAGACGGCTCAATGCATTTAAAGTTTCTCTTTTCCCCTCTCTTCCAAAAACCTTTTCAACATCTCTGCCTTTTTAACCCTTCCCAGCTTGAGATATGCCTGATACTCATATTCCAAATCCAAAACAGGGATTTGCATACCTTCGATTTGCACAAAGCGCCTGTATCTGCTTATATCCACAGGTTGCTCCCATTCACCCTCGACTTTCTTTTGAATGTCCCCCATTATCTCAACTCTAATCCCGTCAATAACCAGAGCCCCAAAGTGCGAGCGGATTCTCTCACTTTCCTTAAATCTTACCGGCTCAACTACAAACTCGGAAAAGAGGCTCTCAATTTCATAAGCCCCTTCTCTGTCCGTCTGAATGTCAATGTCATGGGGCTCAACAGGAACACCTTGGAGCGCGAACCCAAGACTCCCTGTAACGACCCAGTTCACACTGCTGTCCTTTAACCTCTCGTACAGCTTACGGAGAACTTTGAGGTGTGTTTGGGGAATCATCTCAGCACCTTAAGTGGATTAGTTGAATATTTATTAAAAAATTTTGAGATAGCTCCCAATATTTGAAAGCCTATACCCTGTACCGTATGCTCAGCAAAAAGGGCTTAAAGGGGATGGGCAAAAAATTTCCATACATCTTGGAGGTAGAACATCATGACCGCCGTAATTCGAGAGGCTAGACCAGAGGATAGACCTTTCATTGAAGAGATTGCAAGGTTAACGTGGGATGGTGAGGATTACCTCGCAAGGGTTTTTGAGAGCTGGGTAAAAGATGGGCACTTCTACGTTCTTGAGCTTGATGGAAAAGTAATTGGAACTGCGAAGCTAACTCTTTTGCCGGATAAAGTCGGATGGCTTGAAGGACTTAGAGTACATCCAGATTACCGCGGCAGAGGATTCGGAAGGATGATCCAAAACTTCATGCTGCAAAAAGGGAAAAGACTTGCGGAAGAAGGAATTATAAGGGCTCTGGAATTTTCAACGTATTACCTCAACAAGGAGAGCATAGCAATGGCAAAGAAAGATGGTTTTAAGATCGTCAAGCGCTACTACATTATGGGGAAAGCTGTAGAAGAAATTAAACCTTCAAAGCCATCCGACAGCACAATAGCCTCTTTAGAAGAGCTTGAATACGAGGAGTATATCCCAGTAGGATGGAAGTTCGTTCATAAAGTCCCGGAAGCTTTAGACTGGCTTAAAGAAAAAGCTATTATCAAAGAATGCGGCGGAACCAAGTTCATGATGCCCAAAGACTCCGAAAGTGCCTTTGTACCGTTTCACCTTTCAAAGCCATATGTAAAACAACTCCTCCCCTGCATGGCCCAAGAAGCCTTGAAAGCAAATCAAAAATACCTTGAAATTATGGTGCCTGAAGAAAGGAAGGAATTACTTGAGCCCTTCAGAGAGCTTGGCTTTGAAGTCTGGGATAACCCCAAAGAGCCCAATGTGTTGGTGTTCAGGAGGGCCCTTTGAATAAAAGTTACTTTTCCTTTTCGAAAGCCTCGCCCTTCAGAGCGAAGAGGAGGTCAGATAGTACAAAGATAATGGCTTAATTCATCCCCTCCACTTCATGTTTTTTGTTACCAATGCAGAGAAAGCAAGTGTGTATATGGGTGGTGAGCATCAACATGGACAACATTTTTGATGTTTGTCGATATTGTGAAAGCCAGCAGAGAGGATAAAAAGCCATATTCCAACTACAGCTACAACAGAGCCCTTGGACTCGTAACACCAATTGCAGCTGGAGCTTTGGCGAGTATCCACCCGATGCTGCCTTACAGCGCGAGCCTTGCTGGATTCATAACGGCTGAATTATTCCTCCTGTGAATCGCAGAAGAAAGTAAAAACTCACACCTTTCCCATCTGCGATGTGTAGAGCCTGTAGAAGTGGCCCCTCCTCGCGAGCAGCTCCTCCGGAGAGCCCTCTTCAACTATTCTTCCATCATCAACAACCACGACCTTATCGGCGAAGCGAGTTATACCGAGGCGGTGGGCGATTATGATGCTCGTCCTCCCATCCATCAGCCTGAGCATGGCATCCCGCACCAGCCTTTCTGTCTTCGGGTCAACGCTTGAGAGTGCCTCGTCGAGGATTACTATGTCCGGATCCTTTAAGAGGGCCCTTGCGAGGGATATAAGTTGCCTCTCACCAACGGAGAGGAGCTTTCCGGCCTCTCCCGCGGAGGTGTGGTAGCCCTGCGGGAGCCTCTCTATGAACTCGTGGACGCCAAGCTGCTTGCAGACCCTTATAACGTCCTCCTCGCTCGCCTCGGGATTCGCCATGAGGATGTTCTCCATTATCGTCCCCGGGAAGAGGTAGGTCTCCTGCGGGACGTAGCCTATCCTCCTTCTAAGGCTCTTCCGACTTATTTCCCTTCCGTCAATCCCGTCGTAGAGCACTCTGCCTCTCGTCGGGTCGTAGAAGCGCATTATCAGGTTCGCCATCGTGGTCTTTCCGGCTCCAGTCTTCCCGACAACGGCCACCTTTGTGGCTGGAGGTATGTGGAGGTTTATCCCCTTGAGGACGGGGACGCCGTTCTCATACTCAAACCAGACGTCCTCGAACTTGATCTCGCCCTTCAGCCTCTCCACTTCTTTTCCGGAGTAGTCCTCGACGTTCCCGTCATCCAACACTTCGTATATCCTCTCCAGCGCGGCCAGAGCCGATTGCAGGCTGTCGTAGAGGCCAATGACCTCGTTTATCGGCCCGAGAAAGCGCTGGGTGTACTGGATGAAGGCAACGACGACGCCAACGCTAACCGCGCCCTGATAGGCCAGGTAGCCTCCATAGGCGATCACGACTATGACCGAGAGCAGGCTGGTTATGTTCATGAGCGGCCAGAAGACGCCCATATACACAGCCACCCTGAGGTAGGCCCCTATAGTTTCCCTTGAGACCTTCGAGAACTCCCTCTCGACGTCGCTTTCTCTTCCGAAGGCCCTTATGGTCTCAACTCCAGCCACGCTCTCCTCCACGACGCTCGAAATTCTCGCTATCTTCTGTCTTGTCTCCCTGTAGGCCCTCCTCATCTTCCCGCCGAAGTAGTAAGCTATGATGACCATCAGCGGGACGCTCGTGAGGGTTACGAGGGTCAGCTTTACGTCGAGGAGAAGCATGGCGATGATTATGCCTATGAGGCTGAGCAGACTCCCGAGGCTGCCGAGGAGGCCCGATACAAGGACGTCGTTCACTATTCCGGTGTCGTTCACTATCCTCGAAACGAGGTCTCCGGTCGATTTGTCCTTGAAGAAGTCCAGGCTTGAGAGGAGAACCTTTTCGTGGAGCCTCGCCCTCAGGTCTCGGAGGACTTTCTGGCCGAAGACTTCAATGTAGAAAGTCTGGAGCGTCGCGAAGAACCACTGGGCCACGAGAGAGGCAAGGTAGAGAAGGGCCACAACCAGAAAGCCGGAATAATTGCCTGCAAGGATGTAGCGGTCTATCGCTATCCTCAGGATGTATGGCGGCGCTAGGGTGGCCAGGGCGGAACCCACTATGCTCACACCGACTATCGCAAGAGTCCTTTTATGGGACAGGGCCTCGCCTATGAACCTTTTCAGAAGTGAAAGTGATGACTTTTGCACTTCACTGGCCATTCCACCCACCCCTGCCGAGCATCTCGCTGAAGAGCCCGCCTTTCTCTGCCAGCTCCTCCGGCTTTCCATCCTCAACGACCCTGCCATCGACCATGACGATTACCCTATCTACGAGCCTTGTCATTGAAAGGCGCTGGGAGACAATAAGGGCAGTTTTGCCCTGAAGGATGTCCTTAAGGTCTTCGATCAGGCTCTCCTCGGTCTTTGCATCGAGGTTTGATACTGGATCGTCGAGGAGGATTATCTTAGGCTCAAGGAGCAGCGCCCTCGCCAGAGCTATCCTCTGCCTCTGGCCGCCGGAGAGGGTTACGCCCTTCTCGCCGACAACGGTGTCGTAGCCATCTGGAAGCGATGAAATGAAGTCGTGGATTTTCGCTATTTTGGCAGCTCTGATGATCTCCTCAAGGCTCGCGTCGGGCTTCGCCAGCGCTATGTTCTCCCTTATGCTCCTGTTGAAGATGAAGGGCTCCTGCGGGACATAGGCGACTATTTTCCTCAGGCAGGACGTCTTTATCTTCCTCACGTCCACACCGTCAATCAGGACTTCTCCCCTTTCCGGCTCGTAGAAGCGGGCTATGAGCTTTAGCAGGGTGCTCTTTCCGGAGCCGGGCGGACCGGTTATGAGAACTTTCTCCTCGGGGTTTATCTTCAGGTTCAGCCCCTTTAGGACGGTCTTTCCGGTGTGGTACGTGAAGTAAACGTCCTTAAACTCGATCTCCCCGCGCGGGCTGGTAAGCTCTACAGCGTCGGGCGGATCAATCTCCGGTGGAGCAGAGTCGGTAACCTCAAAGAGCCTTGAGGCAGCGGCAAGACTCCTCTGGATGTCCCCTATGGTGAAGCCTAGGGCTCTTAGGGGCCATGTCATAGTGAGCATGTACGTTAGAAAGGCAGTGAGTTCACCAACGGTCAGGTTCTGGCTCATTATTGCCTTTCCTCCGTAGTAGAGCATGACGCTCATGGCCATTCCCATCACGAGAAATGGTGCGTTACCGTAGAGGGCAGTTATCTTGGTGGCCTTGACGTTGAGCTCGTATAGTTTCTCGTTCTCCTTCTGGAACTTCTCCTGGATTTCTTCCTCCGCAGATAGGGCCTTTATTGTCTTGACCCCCGCTATGCTACCCGTCGAGACCGAGGCTATAACTCCCGTCTGGTGCCTCACTTCGTCATATATAGGTCTCACTTTCTTCGCGTAGGTGGTGTTTAAAGCGACAACGAGGGCTATCGTGAGGAGGGCAACACCGGTGAGGGTCCGGTTCATGCGGGTCATGTAGTAGAGCGAGACAATGATGAGGAAGACGGAATAGACGAACATCCTCACGCGGAACGATAAAAAGCGCGTTATCCTCTCGGTGTCGTTGGTTATCCTGCTTATGAGCTGACCGGAGTAGGTCTTGTCGAAAAACTCCATCCTGTGCCGCTGAATTGCCCTGAAGGCGTCCATTCGGAGGTGGTAGACGGCGTGCTGGGCGGCTTTAACCAAAAGGTATCTCCCGCTGAAGCTGAAGGCCCCGTTGAGGACAGCAACTAGAAGAACAAGGAGGGCGTAGCGAACGGCAACCCTATACTCGCCGGTGGTTACGCCTTTGTCTATAGCCTCTCTTATTAGAACCGGGATTACACCGTTGGTGTAAGACATGAACAGAACCAGGACTAAGCCAATACCAAAGTGTAATTTATGTTCTCGCAGATAACTCAATAACCGGAGGAGTTGTTTTAGTGAGCTTCCCATGGCAAAAAATCTTAAATCCAATACTATAAATATTTAACGGTTACGATGGACATCTGATGGAAGGGTATAAAAACCTTAGTGAGAAAGTTTTTAGAGGCGAAAACGATGGAACCGATAATCCGCAAAGCCAAACCTGAGGATAAACCCTTCATCGAGGAGATAGCAAGGCTCACATGGGGTGGAGAGGATTATCTCGCCGACGTCTTCGACGAGTGGCTTGGCGACAACTTCTACGTCCTTGAGGTTGGAGGAAAGGTAATCGGAACCGCAAAGCTAACCCTTCTCCCGGAAAAGGTCGGGTGGATGGAGGGACTCAGGGTTCACCCCGATTACAGGGGAAAGGGCTACGGAAGGTTAATTCACAATTTCATGGTCAACCTCGGGAAGAGGCTCGCCGAAGAGGGAAAAATTGAAGCTCTAGAGTTTGCGACTTACTTCCTCAACCGCGAGAGCATAGCGATGGCGAAAAAGGACGGATTCTCGGTGATAGCAAAGTTCTTTGACCTCGGTGCGAAAGTTGATACCTTCCAGCCTAAGGAACCCTCACCAGCAGAGCTTGAGATTGGAGACCTAGCCCTTGAGATAATCCCTCTGGGGTGGAAGTTCGTGCACAGTGGAGAAGAAGCCTTGAAGTGGCTCAGGAGAAAGGGTGAGGCCTACGAAACCGCCGGTTTAAAGTTTCTCGCCACAAAGGATGGAGTGACCTTCACGCCCCTTTCAACTGGGCTAGAGAACATGAGGACGATGCTACCGGCCATGACATGGGTTGCCAAAGAAAAGGGTAATGAGGTGTTTGAGATAATGCTCCCAAGTGACGTGAAACCCGTCGTTCCTGACCTGAAGAAGCTTAGCCTTTTCCTCTGGGACGAGACCAATGAACCCAACGTCCTCGTGTTCAGGAAAAAGATGGTTTAAGCTCTTTCTTTTTCAAAATAAGTCCTTTCCAGACCAAGTTCAATAAAGAGTGAGGACCACCACGACTTCCTCTGGGAGGGACTTTCGGGGAAGGCTTTTCTAGACATTTTTACGCCTACAAGGTAGAAGCCTTTAAATAATCTGAACGCACACAATATTACGAAAAAGCTCCCAGGCGATGCCAGTGCGACGGGAATTATTAAGTGTCCTGTTGCTTAGTGTGTTGGTTTTGGGCCCTTCTGGAGGTGAGGCCGTATGACCAAGAAAGCCTTACCTCTGTATCTCCTTGTTTTTGCATTGATATTAGTCGGAACCACCTATTATGCCCACTATGAACGCAATAAGCCCCAAAAAGAACCGGATGATATCCTCTGGGGCGACCAATGTAGCGGTCTCGTCGAATACCGGGTTCTCAATGAGAGTTCGCTTCCGGTAGAAGGCTGGAGCGAGAGAGATGGTGTCCTCATGAGGGTGGAAAACGGGAGCGTCTTTCTAAAGATCCCCGAGGTCTCCAGCCTGGAACTCTCCGGGTGCTCCCTTCTGGACGGTAAACTGTACCTGAAGTTTACGTGCTCCAAAGAGAAGAGAGCAACCTCAACGTCTCTCCCCTGGGGGGAAGAAACAACTGCTTACCTTCCAGTGTTGGGGCGGGCTCCCGTCCTGCGGATAGTGCCCAAGGCAGAAGCAAGCGGGATAGTTGTCTATCTGCGCGGGGGCATCAACAGCAGCGTTACGATACCGTGGGGATGATTGTGCGGTTGTGTTGGACTTCAAGGAGGGCGGGCGTGTTTATAGTAACCTTTATTAGGGTTTTTGCTGAATTCTTTCAGGTGGTTGTCGTGATCCCCAGATGGGATCACAGACTCAAAGACCCTGAAAGCGTGGCATTCGCAATTCTTGACGTTTTAGCAGACTTCGAATCAGAAGGAAAGCTGAAGAACCTGCCAAAATCCAAAAAATTTCCAGTAAAAACAATACTGGCAATACTCCTCTTTAAACAATACTACAACCTACCCCTCAGAGACGCCCAGCACTACGGCAGAAAATTCTTCGGAGCAAACATTCACTACTCAACCCTCCACAACTGGGAGAAAAAGCTGAACCTCGAAGAACTGACAAACCACCTCCTGAAAAAACTCCAGAAATTACCCTACGCCAGCACTCAAGCAGACTCAACCATTATTACAAATAAAAAAGGGCAGGATAGAAGTTCAGGCAATAACGAGAATCCTGCCGGGTTTACTGTATCCGGTTGCTGTGAAGATCACAACTTCTGAGAACGAGCTGATTGAACTCCTGCCGGGGGGTTCTGGGAATTTTTATGCTGATGGGGCTTATGATTCAAAGAAAGTTCTGAACACTGTGGTGGAAAAGGGTTATCGGCCGATTGTTAAGAAAACTAAGAACGCTCCAGGTGGTTTTGGTAGTAAGAAGAGAGACAGAGTGTTTTCTGAAGAAGAGTACAGGCATAGGAATCCTCATGAGGGGTTCTGGGGTGCGTTTACAACGTGGTTTGGCAGTAGGATCCCCTGTTTTCTGAAAAAGACTACTGTAACCCGAATCCTGCTTGGGGTAATGTGTTATGGTCTGAAAATCCTCCTCAGAGTCAAATACTGTTTAAATAACAGGGGGTGAAACTAAACACGCCCCAAGGAGGGCAAAGGTATAAATATCCGGATGAGTCCTTCTTGATGTGATGAAAATGGAACCGATAATCCGTGGGGTCAGACCTGATCGCTGAAGAGAAGGAAAAACGAATTCAGAGTAATAATTCCTAGAGGGGTTAAACCTCCCCTACCAGACCTTAAAAGGCTTGGGTTTTCCTCACGAGACTGAGGAGCCAAACGTCCTAGTGTTCAGAAAAAACTTCTCTGGAGAGATGGCTGGAATGATAATTAAGCAACTCAAAAGTGAAGAAGAGAGGTTTGCCTGCCTTGAGATAGCAAAAAACCTACCCGAGTGGTTTAACGAGAACGGGAAAAGGGGAATTGAGAGGGACTTGAAGAAGGAGGAGACCTTCATAGCGGTCGAAGACGGAGAAGTTGCAGGCTTTATAACGGTTAAACCGCTCAACGATAAGGCCATCGAAATCATCTGGATGGCCGTGAAGAGAGAGCTGAGAGGTAGAGGGATAGGCTCTCGGCTTCTGAACTCCATCGAAGAGCTTGCAGCGCGGAGGGGCTTTGAGGTTCTGGTAGTTAAGACCTCTGGAGACCTCTCTTACAAACCCTATGACGAGACGAGGAGGTTTTACGAAAAGAGAGGTTTTGTGAGGATTGCTCTGATAGATCCGTACCCCAAGTGGGGCGAGGAAGCACTGATATACGTGAAATGCCTCCACAAAATTTAAATGTAGGGTTTTTCATCTTTTTCCATGCACTGGAGTGAAATCCCAAGATGCCAAAGCCCTTCACAAGACCAAACTCTCCCATCAGCTCTTCAGTTTCTGGCTAGAAGTGAATAAATGAGGAATCAGAACTCAGGAATCCTTATCGGTGCCTGAAGCTCCTTCTCGTTCTTCTCCAAGTCTGTCGCCAGCATTCTTATTCTCTCAACTCCTTTGATCTCTTTAATGTATTCCGCCACACTCTTTGGGACGAGGTCCTCCCAGGGTTCGCCTTCAATCATTCTTCTCCTTATCTCCGTAGCGGAAAGAATGTCCTTTCTGAACATCGGCTGAACTACCACTTTGTATCCCCTCTCCTTAAAAAGCTGTGCAACAAGTGAATTACCCGTAAAGACAACGTCAAACTTTGGCACCATTGCTTCAACATAAGGAGCCCAGATGGAGTTGAAGTTTATATCCGGCAAGGCAACGAGGAAGTATTTTCCCCTTGGAATTCCCTTCTCATCCAGAGCTCTTATTAGCATCTCCATTCTTTCGCTTGTTGTGAATGGGTTTTTTAAAGTATGGCTAACCTGAGCACTCCCGATGCCGATTATAACCTCATCAACCTGCTCAAAAACATATTCAAGAGCTTTTAAATGCCCGTTATGTACCGGCTGAAATCTACCAACAAAGAGACCCCTCATCGTTTACCCCTCCTCATAAATCAGCTTTACCTTAACTTCATCCCCAACTTTCAATCCCAGAAACTCTGCCGCTGAGCCCTGATTAACCGCTATCTCAAGATAATCGTGACTTCCCGGGAGAGAGAGAAGTTCTCCGGGCTTTACCTTACCGTAAGTATCCAAATAGGGAATCTTTCTGCCCAAAATCTCCACATATTTCGGCTTCCCATAGTTTTCGATGTTTAAGATGACGTTCCCAAAGTCATCGATGTAGATAACCTTCAAAAGCCAGGAATCTCCCTCTTTCTTCGGTTCCAGATCAAGTCTGGCGATTGTCTCAAGATCAATCTCATCTCCAAGCCTTGAAGGCTCATAGCCCAAGCTAAGCAGCGCGCCTGCGGGCCCGAATACATCTCTTCCATGAAAAGTCGAACTTATCTTTCTCCCTATGATATTTTCCATTTTTTTGAGGTCTATTGCGTATGCCGCTTTTGGCTGTATCCACTTGAGGGGAAGCGTTGCTAAACCGTTGTCGGGAAGTACTAAGAACTGTGTACCTTCTATTATGATTGCCCTCCTCTCGGTACCCACACCCGGGTCAATAACTCCCACATGGATGGTATTTGGAGGGAAATACTTCACTACCTGCTCCATAACAAAAGAGCCCTCAACAATGCTGTGACGTGTTATCGAGTGAGTAATGTCAATTATTTTTGCTTCCGGATTTATTGTCAAAATAGCACCTTTCATTTCTCCCACATAGGGTCCTTTGATGCCAAAATCTGTAGTTAGAGTTATCACTGGCACCACCTAAAAATTATTAAGGTTTATCTTTAAAAGAACTTTGGGGGGAAAGCATGAGGTATTCAAAGTTCATTCCACTTATACTCATTTTCCTGATTTTCTCTTCTGGCTGTCTAGTTAAGGAACCCGCAAAGGTTGAAATTAATATTGACAAGAATGCTGTTAAGGAAGGGGATATCTTTCATATAATAGTCAAAGTTAACAACACGGGAAAAGTAGCAATAACGGGAGTTAACTTGTATCTTAGCAATCCGGAATTCAAGATACTTCAGACACCTTCTCTGCAAGAACCCCTTAAAGTCGGCGAGATTGTAGAGCTTATATGGATAGTTCAGGCTCCATCAAACCCCGGCAGATATATGCTTAAAGCTTCTGTAGAGATTGTAGATGAGCTTCAGAGAACATGGGGCGGATTCTATAAAGAATTGATAATAAACGTCGTGGAAAAAGAAAGCGAGATACCTTCATTTGGATCATTAAGTGTGAACGTTGTTTCACCAGAAAAAGTCGAAGGGGGAAATGAGTTTGGAGTTGATATACAGCTGAAAAATACTGGTAGTGGCCCTATAACACTTAGAGAAATCTCAATAAAACTGTTAGAAGGCATGGAAATTGTTAGGGAGCCAGATGTTCCCACAAATATCCTTCCCGGAGAAGAACATGGATTGAGATACGTGCTTAAAGCCCCCTACATACCAGAGGAGGGATATATGGCGATTTCCATACTCTATATTGAAAACGGAGAAGAAAAGAGAGAGCTCAAAAACAAGTTCATTAAAATAATCTGGAAGCCGTGGAGCTACGATAATGAAACCTTGAGACTGGCATATGAAGAAGAATACTATTGGATTCAGTTGCCTTATCTTGTTGACGGATTTTGGAAAGAGAAATTTAATTCCACATCCAGAATAGATCGGGGTTTATTAAGGAATATCTCAATATCGCTTGTTAAAAACGCCACTTCAGAAGTTGAGGCTGCAAAAGCTGTCTACGACATGATTAAAAGCAGATACACCCTTGGAGATGTCACAACAACCACAAATCCCTCCAACATACTTCCCCAGAACAGGATAAGCTACGAAGAGGGCACACTTCTTTTCACAGGAATCTTAAGATCCCTGAATATCCCGGCTAGAGTTGTAACATTTTACAACGGAGAAGACTGCACGGAAAATGCAATCGCAGAGTTTTATTCCGCAGGAAAATGGCACGTTGTGGACTTCAAAAGAGGCTTTTTTGGTCCGAGGGAAGAATACATAGCAACCCCACATTTTCCCAGGATTTACCAGATGATGACAAATGAGGCATACAATCTTGTTGCCCACGCACCGGAAGAGGAAAAGGGGCATGAGCACTTGGATGTAAGCCCCGAGTACCTCGCCAATATAGAAGAATCTCTAAAGAAAGTCGTTTCAGAAAGACTTGATCCCCCAGTAAGGCCAAAATTATCCATAGTGCTAATCAATATGAACCAGAATGAGCGTATTTTTGCCCTGTTCCTATTTGCTTCCGCTCCTGAAGCAGAGCTAAACATGGTCTTTCAGAAAGCCGATCCAAAGAGTCTTGCAACAAACGTTGATGCACTCTACAAATTTTATAAGGACAAACTATGGCCAGAAGACTTTAGGAAGTACTGGAACATTTTGGCGGAGGTGTACAAATGATAGTAGTGCTCAGATTGGGACACAGGCCGGAAAGGGACAAAAGAATAACAACCCATGTAGCCCTAACTGCG
The DNA here is from genome assembly GCF_000430485.1 of Thermococcus sp. PK. Lineage (NCBI taxonomy): Archaea > Methanobacteriati > Methanobacteriota > Thermococci > Thermococcales > Thermococcaceae > Thermococcus > Thermococcus sp. PK. Next base: position 441,901 of record NZ_KE387150.1, on the reverse strand, counting down.
AGGGCTTTTGGAGCGGATAAAATCATAATAGCAGCTGAAAAGGATGAGCATGTGTACGAGAGCGTTTCGGATGTTGTAGAACGCTGGGGAGGGCCGTTTGAGATTGAGTTCAACCCTCACTGGAGGCAGGTTCTGAGAGAGTGGAAAGGAAAAATAGTCCACTTGACCATGTATGGAATACCCATAGATGAAGCTATCCCAGAAATAAGGAGAGCATTAGACAAGGAAGACATTTTGATCGTCGTTGGGGCGGAAAAAGTTCCAAGGGAAGTGTATGAGATTGCTCACTACAACGTGGCCGTAGGGAATCAGCCACACAGTGAAGTTGCAGCGCTAGCTGTATTTCTAGACAGACTCCTCGAAGGAAAAGGACTTAAAAAGGAATTCAAAAACGCGAAGGTTAAGATAATCCCGCAAGAAAAAGGGAAAAAAGTAATCTCCTTGGAGGAACAGAAAGATGTTGAATAGATACCGTCCACACGTTAAGGGGTACTTAGAAGCCATAGTAAAGCCCTTGGTCAGAATGGGCATTACTCCAAACCAGCTTACATTTGTTGGACTGCTGATATCTCTGTTAGGGGCATATTTCTTTGCTCAAGGCTCTCAGAGGATTGCCGCATTAATACTGCTCTTTGGATCACTTGTAGATGCCCTCGACGGAACTTTGGCGAGGATTACAGGAAAGACAAGCAGGTTTGGAGCCTTTTTGGACTCGACCTTCGATAGAATAAGCGATGGGGCAGTGCTGTTTGGAATTGCATATGGGGGACTGGTAAAATGGGAGATTGCAGTTATTGCGCTCATAGGTTCATATTTGGTTAGTTACGAGAGATGCAGGGCGGAACTTGCTGGAAGCGGTACTCTCGCGATTGGAATAGCTGAGAGGGCAGAGAGGCTCCTCATAATAATTGTAACGGCCCTTTTCAACAGGGTCGATATTGGTGTTTATGCGGTTGCCGTCTTAGCGTGGATAACGGCATTCCAAAGATTGTGGGAAGCGAAGAAAAGATTGGATTGAGAGGAAAAGCTAAAACGGGATGATGAAAATTTCGCTAGCGGAACTGTGAAGAGCCCTGCCGTTACTGACCGTTTAGCTCTTCAATTATTACCACTATCTCTCTAAGGTCGCTTATAACAAATTCGCATTCTCCCCACAGCTCTTTTTTGTTTCCATTCTTATCCAGCAGAACACTAACCATGTCAACCTGCCTAGCGCCTACACAGTCTTTGAGAGGATTATCTCCAACGTATATTGCCTCTTCCCCTTTAACATTTGCCTTTTCCAGAGCTAACTCAAATATCCGTGGGTGGGGTTTGTAGAAACCTGCCTCCTCACTTGTTGTTATGCTGTCAAAGAGTTCTAAAATACCCAAGGCTTCTAGCTGGGCTTTGAGATAGTCATTGTCAGAATCCGTGATGAGTCCCACATGATATCCATTGGCTCTTAAGGTTTTTAGAGTTTCAATGGCCTCATCGTAGAGCCGTCCATACTGTTGGTGCATTTTGAGGTGAATTTCCCAGAATCTTGGAGAGAGCTCAAAACCATATTTTTCGGCAAGCTCCTGCATGACTTCTTCTTCAAGCAATTTAATTGGCTTGTAGGGTTTCCCGGCAAATTGCCTGAATCTTTCGCTTGTAATGGCTTCATATTCTTCCCATACCTTCATCGGGTCAACGTTTTCTGCCTTGGCGTCTCTCAAAACTTCCCTTATTATGTTCTGGTGGGTGGTATCTTCATACTCTTTGCTTAGGAGTGTGCCAACGAAATCAAAAAACACCGCCTTTATCATTGTTTATCACCACTATAAAAATTATCTTTTGTCTTAAAAACCCTTTATTGTGAAAAATTAAGTATAGCCTCAAAAGCCCTCTTATAATTTCGGCTCCATAATGCCCATTTCTTTGAGTTCTTCATAAGCTTTCCTCAACACTTCTCTGATTTTATATCTTTTGTTGAGCCCTCCAAGCTTGTATGCCGCTTTCCTAAGACTGCCTGACTGCAAAAAAAGCTTTAAAAGTGCAACCTCTTCAAAACTTAAATCTTTCAGGTGTTTCAGTGCAAGCTCCGCTATCTCGATTGGATTGTTGCCCTCATAGGGAAAATCTGCTGACAATATGGGCTTATCCAGCAGCTTTGTGAACTCGAATTCAACAACCGTTACCTCTGTATCCGGGGTTAAGTTCCTGTAATGTTCTTTAAGAGCCTCCAAAAGCTCTTCTTTATTGTTGAACCCATCTTTAATGGCATCTTCATCAGTAAGCTCGGAAACCTTTTTTCGTTCAACTCTCTTTATTTTGGCCTTTCCAAGAACATAACCTCCCGCATGGATAAGAACTTCATCCCCGGGCTTTAAGTTAACTTTGCCTACCCTCACCGTGGCGTTTTTCTTCCCGCTGAGGAGCAAGTCCTTGTATCTCCCATCGAACTTTAGATTCCGCATTTTATTCCCTCCTTGGTTTCAGGAGGCGGAATTTTATGGCAATTACCCCATAGCGGTTCTCCTTCCATTTTGGATACATATTGTGGAACCTCTTTACAGCCTGTTCAAAGCTGGGCTTATCTGGAAAAATCCTCTCTATCGATTCCTCTCTCAAAACCTGCCTAAAAGTCTCATATTTTTTGACCGAGATGACCTCTGCAGGAACTTCGTTGTTAAATAAAATTTTATCCTTGGGCTTGATGTCTTTCAGCTGTGGATATGCCGCTCTAACCTCTATGGTCTTTTTCCCGCTTTTTATCATCTCAAGATATTCATCCCTAACATATAATCTGTACACTTTCATGGCTCCCTTACTTTGTGGGACGAATACTTTAAAAAGGTTGCACAAAATGAAAACGTTTAAATCATCTGAAGACCAAACATATGTGGTGTGAGAAAATGCGAAGAGCTCAAAGTGCACTTGAGTATTTGTTTATACTGGCCGCTGTTTTGATACTGGTTATGGTAACCATAAGGGTTGTTCTCACGAGTGTTCAGGCAATAAATTCATCGGTAACCGGATATATTGACACCATAAAGGACAAGATTCTCGAAACCCTGTGAGGTGATCCGATGGAGTTCCTTTTGATAGCTCTCGGGGTTATAATGGGAATTCTAACCTCTTACACCGATATCAAAACCGGCTTTATAGAGGACAAACATGTGTTTCCAATTGCTGGAATTGGGGTTTTGTATTACCTTTATTATGGACTTGCCGTAAAGCATGACCTTTTCTACGCGTTTTCTGGATTAATAGGACTCGCCATCGGATTTTTGTTGGGTTATTTGCTCTATCTCATGGGAGGCTGGGCAAGTGGAGATGTTGTTATCTTAATGGGTTACTCGGCTCTCTTCCCATATGCATCAAGCTATGCGAAGATAGTCCCCCCGTATGCGGCTAGATATCCCTTGCACAGCATAACACTCCTATTTAACAGCATACTTGCGGTGTTTCCATTTATCTTCTTCTACTCCCTCGCAGTGTTAGTGGTAAGGAGAAGAACCACCCGGTTGAAAGAGGTTTTCCTCGATAAATGGCCCAAACCCTTTGAAGTCGCCCTCTGGGTATCCGCGGCTTTTGTTGTTCTCGGAATTGTTGGGGAAGCCCTTCCTCTCCACTTTGGGGTTTTGATATGGGCAATAACGATAGCTATCTTAGCAAAACTGCAAAAGGTCGGAGATGTTGTTGGGATACTGCTTTTTGCCTACGGTGCTTTTGAGACTCCAGAAATCATTTACAGCTATTTGAAACTTGCCGCAACATTTTATGCCTTTAAAGTGTTCTTCTCCCTTGTGAAGGTTTTAAGAGAGGAAGTATTGACAAAAAGAGTTACTGTTGACGAACTCAAAGAATGGGACATCCTCGGCGAGTGGATATATGAAAAGGACGGCAAAATCTACAGAGACAGGGAAAGTTCCTTTGACAAGCTTGTTCGGGCTTTAAGGACTCTCGACCTAAATGCGCTGAGAGTTGAATACGACAAACTAATCGCCTCGCCAACGGCTGAAGGTCTCAAAAAAGAGGATCTAGAAACCCTCAAAGCTCTTGTGAATGAAGGAGCACTGGAGAATGAGTTTCTTGTCAGAAACGCAATGCCCTTTGCACCGGCTTTATTTTTGGGCTTCTTGATATCAGTGTTTTACGGCGACTTATTCTGGTGGCTTGTGCTAAAAAGCATCGGGCTTTAAATTTTAAAAATACCTTGGCACAACTAAACACAGAAAAGGGATGATGAACTTTTGCTTTGCTGATTATGATGAACACGCCCTTCTCTGACCTACCCTTTTTCTTTCAGAATTTTCTCGATGATCTCCATCACTTCATATAGGTCTCTTGCGAGGTAATCCCCTTCAACGCCCTCGTGGGGGTTAATTGCTATGCTCACATCCGCAACTTTGAACATGGCTATATCGTTGTGCCCATCACCCACAGCTATGGTCAGCTTCGGCCTGAGCTTTTCTTTAAGCTCAAGCAATATATCTCCTTTGTTTCTGAAGTCCACCCATGGAAGGACTTCCCCCGTTACTCTACCTTTCTCATCAAAGACAAGCTCGTTTGCATACACAAAATCGGCCTTAAGCTCTCTCCCTATTCTCTCGGCAAGGCATTTAAGGCCGCCGCTGATTATTGCAATTTTAAAGTTCCTCTCTCTCAGGAATCGAAAAAGCTCTTCCACACCTTCAAAATACTCAACTGAATTTGCCCATTCCATAATCTCCTCTTTCGTTCTCCCCTTCCAGAGAGAAGCGTCCAACCTTGCCCATGTTGCATAGTCAAACTCCCCAGCGAAGAATCTCTCGGCGTATTCTCTCCCTTTGTCCCACGTACCAAACTTTTTGTGAAGCTCAACCCAGCTTGATTTGGATTTTACCAAGGTTCCTTCTAAATCAAACGCTATGAGGTACATCTCATTCCCTCCATCCGTATTCTCCGATTAGGGGCACGAATGCCACGCCGCCATGGTTTTTTATCTTTACCCTGTTGTCTTCGCTTATCTTTATAACCTCAAGGAGCTCTTGCCACAGGTGGTAACTTCCTACAGGGATTAAAAGTTTGCCCCCAACTTTGAGCTGTTCTATCAGAGGCTCGGGAACTTTGGGAGCCCCTGCTGTAACGATTATTCTGTCATAGGGTGCTTTTGGTGGAAATCCCTTAGTTCCATCGCCAACGATTACGTGCACCTTATCTTTGTAGCCCGCCCTCTCAAGGTTTCTTCTGGCAAACTCTGCAAGCTCAGGAATTCTCTCGATTGTATAGACATCCCTTTTAACGAGCTCATAGATCAAAGCGGCATTCCACCCGCTTCCGGTTCCCACTTCAAGGACGTTCATTCCCTCCTCCAGCCCGGCAAGCTCCAGCATTATAGCGACCATGTGGGGAGCACTTATTGTTTGACCTGCTGGAATTGGAAGGGGCTCATCAACGTGAGCATACGCCTTATAACGCTCGGGGACAAACTTATATCTCGGCACTCGAAGAAACGCCCTCTTTACTTTTTCACTCTTGATTATTCCTTCCCTTTCAAGGTTCTCAACAAGTCTCATCCATTTTCTATACAGCTCATCCTCTTCCATAACCTTCACGTACAAAAATTGTAAAAGAGGGATTTTAAGTTTATGGATTATTCTCCCTTGTATACCCTCTGTAAATTTCAAGGCTTCTGCTTGCCCTTGCCCTTAGGGGCCTCCCCATGATTCTAACTATTTTGTCTGCTTTAGCTTTTCCATGCTTTAGCATTTTATCTTCCGTTTTTATTTTCTCTATTTTGAAGGTGTAGCCTCCAACTTCAAGGACTTCTCCGACAGCAAACTCTTCATCCCTGTCAACTTTGACCTTGAATGACTGTGTAATACCCTTAGGAAGGTAAATTGAAACTCCAATCACCTTTGGATAGGTCAAGCTTTCGCCCCAGAGCGTCTTGACGTCCTTTATCGGAGCTGTTTCGACCCTTTTGTTATCTTCTAGCTCAATTCCGGTGATTCTGACCTCGTCGTCTTCAATCTCCACTATGTCACCGACTTTTATCTCTTCATCAGCAGGAAGCTCTGCAAGTCTTTTGAAGCTTCTCTCATGTTTGCTGACTATTATAGGCACCTTAATGATCTTGCTCAGTGTGATCTGCCATACATGACCGCACTCACTGCACCTCAGCTTTACTTCTCTTCCTCTCTCCGATATAACCTCAACTTCCTCGCTTCCACATTCAGGACATACAAAATATTCTTCCATTTTCCTCACCTTCCAGCTTTGGATGATTTTCCTTTATAAAGATTAGCTCAGCTTTCTTTTAATCTGACCAGATACGTTCTTCCCTCTTTAACCCTTTCGATTAGGCCTTTTTTCTCCATGTCCTTTAACAGCAAGCTGACTTTTGCTTTTGAAAAGCCAAGCCGCTTTACAAGGTCGCTTTGGTAGAGTGGTCCTTCCCTAAGCAGTTCAAGAACCTTTTCTTCATCTGAACGCAGGTCGATTGCGCCCTTTTCTTTCCCCCTATAAAGGGTCCCGGCAAAAAAGCCACCTACAAACGCTATAAGCACTGTTGCGAGAAATGTCACCAGCGGGAACTGATTCTCCACTTCTCCTGAGAATCCCACTATAAAATAAAACTCCTCCTCAGCTCTAACGTCTGTCTTTTTCCATTCCAAAATGAGAGCATTCCCCGTGCTTTCGACTTTATCCGGGGAAGGAACTATAGGGGATAAAATTGCATAACCCTTAGGAACGTAGAGTCTCGCGTAAAAATATCCCACCGGCTGGCTAAATTTCACATAGTATGAAAACTGCTTTTTCCCACTAACCTCTTGGAGCATCCCCTCTGAATAAAAGCTTATCCTTATCTTCACCCTGCTTCCGGGAGAAACTTCAGGGAACGCTATATAGACGGCATTTATGTCTCCCACAATTTTGGAAACGCTTATGTTAGCTATCTGAGTTTTACCGTCGATTTCAATTATAGCTTCAGGGTTTTCAATTGGGTACTCAGAGTAGAAAGTGTAATGGGAAAGGGGAACGTTTGGAAACAGAACAAGCTCAATGGTCTCTTTAACCCTATAGTCCTCCAGAATATCAAAGTAAAGGGAGTAGCTATCTAAATCATATTCGTACTCCTGGGAAATTACAAAGTTAGACAGCACGAGTAGGAGAGATAACATGGCTATTAAAGCTGACTTCCTTCTTGAGGATTCTTTATTTTTAACAGCGGACATACTTCCATACACTCCCCACAGTGAGTACATTTTGCTGGGTCAACCTCTATCTTTCTTGTACGCTGGTTTATTTTTAAAGCATTTTCTGGGCATTTCCCAACACAAACCCCGCACCCAACACACTCATATGCCCTCTTTATTAGGTAGTATGCCATTATAGCATCTTCTCTGCTCTTTGTCCTGACTCCATCCTCCGTAAATACTATAGTACCTACTCTTATGGAGTTTTTATCTTCGCTTACTTCACCTAATATTGGGGCTACTTCTTTGATTCTTTTCAGGATTATTCTCGTGTTTATTCTGAGAATAAACTCTCCATCTTTCTCTTCAAGCGAATATCTTATAGGTTCCCATGTCCGTTTTTCCGGAATCTTTACTCCAAGTTCTTTTGCAATGGCCTTCTGTCCTTTAGTTAACTGCCTCCACCTCCAGAAGCCGTAGGTTATCCATTCCTCTGGCATTCCAAAGCGTTCTTTCCACTTCCTAAGCTCACTCTCCCATTTTTCCCACAGCTGCGGCTTTTCCTCCTTTAGCGTTTGAATTTCAGCCAGAGAAGAGCTTGGGCACATAAAGCAACCAATTCTATCCAGACGGTTCTCATAAAGGGGGTTGTATTTTAGCTTGCGGGAGAATATGTAGAGCCACACCTCAAGGGCGTTCCAGTGAAATATTGGAGAGGCTCCAATTTCATTGGGCACCCATGGATTTTTCCACACTCTGGGCTGTTTGTATCTCTGCAGGCTCTCGTACTTTCTCTGGCCGACGAACATCAGGACACCATTTGGGTAGTGTTCCTTTATTGCAAGGGTTATTGGGCCGAGCTTTGTAACCTTGCAGCACCACCTGTAATCTCTCCCGGGAGGTGAAAAAACACTGAGAGAACTCCAGAAAGCATTACCCGCATCAGCAACGATGAATTTTATGTTCTTCTTCTCAAGCTCCTGCCTGATTTCTTTTACATATTCAAGGGTTTCCGGAAACTCTATTCCAGTGTTGTTAAAGAACACAGCAAAATCATCGAACTCCTCAAGGGCCAGACCCAAAACAGCCAAACTGTCCTTTCCGCCGCTGAAGGCAACGGCAATTGACTTATTTGTATTTTGAGCAGTTTTTCTCATGAACTCTCTGGCCTCTCTAACTCTCTCTTCCAGTGCTGATCTGTTGGCTCTTAGTACTTCCTCCATCGTGGCCTTTTTACCTTCCCGATATTGAACTTTTTTCTGGTGCCTCGTCTTTATTCCGGTGCCGCGCTCGTTTTTGTCGACCAGCTTCTCGTAGTTCTTTTTAGCTATTCCTGTGGCAATCACTTCATCCTCACAGACCACTATAACGTCGTCTCCAATTCTAATGCTTTCTTCTGCCTCGAGAACTCCCACAGGCAAAACACTTGCACCGTTTTTTATTGGTTCCTTTGCACCTTTATCCACGATAACCCATTTTTTCATTTCCTTCCCAAAGCGCTTCCATAGAGCCATAGCGCCTTCAATCTTCAGTCCCGGCTTCCACTTAAGCTCAAGCGGATCAAAGCGAAGCCATCCAAAGATGTAGCCGTCCACAATTATCTCATACACATCATCTTCACCGGGGGTTTTGTTCAAAAGAACTATCTTGCCATCTAGTATTTCTCCAACATCAACGCCATAGTGGGCTTTAAACTCTCTCTTAATGAACTCAATATCCTTTTCGAAGGCAAACCTCACATCAGCAGGCGGAGTTAAATCTACCCTGAAACCCTCACCGTGAATATCACACTTCTCGCTTATCAGGGGAACATTGCACTTCTCGCACCAGTGAATGTGAGCCTTACCCAAAAATACCGGGCCCTTTCTCATTATCTCACCTCTTGGAGAAAAGAAAGGCATAGGGTTTATAATACCTGTGGTCTAGCGACAACACCTAGTAAGCATTGTGATTAACATGACTTGGAAGATAGCAAACTTTAAGGCCAACTCTGTCAAAATTAAGTTTTAGGTGGTACCAACGAAAGTAAACGAAAGAGATAAAATTCTTCTTGGAATCGGGACAGGAGTGTTACTGGCATCGAGCCTGAGGGTCTTCGTTGCTGGTGCTTATTCAAGCATTGAAAAAACGTTCTTCTACGGCGTGAAGTTCCCCTCGGGATTTGGTATACTCCTCTTTATAATTGCGGCAATCTTTGTTGGCAGAATGAGCCGAAAAGTCGGAGCGGTCCTAATGGCAGCCTACGCAGTGGCTTCCTTTGCTGCGGATGCCACTGAGTATAGCCATCTGATAGCTGCTCTTGCAGTTCCAGTTGCCCTAGCACTCGTCAAGGAACTCGAGGTAAAATACCTGACGATAGGCTTTGTAGCTGATTTAAGCCTTCGGGTTCTTGCGGTCGGAGGGGAACCGATAGATTTTCCGCACACAAGGGCCATTCTCACGGTCCTAATATTAGTTGGGGCCTTTGCTTTATGGAAAGAGCCAGGAACCCTAAAGAAGCCCGGCTTCGGCCTCTATGCCCTCGCAGCTCTGATAGAGCTTGGCTTACTCTACCCGAATGCAATCATGCGCTACTCGGGAATTACCCAATATTACCTCCCACACTTCATAGGGTATTCCCTCCTTATCGGCCTGGCGATTGTTGTAGGGCCATACTTAGCTAAAAAACCGAACATTGCTTATATCCTTCTCATTTTAGGTACAGCGACACTCTTTGTTAAGCCATTCAGTTTGATAGGCCTTCCTGTTGCTCTCGCGTCGGCCATAGCTCTAGTAGAGAACGCCAAAGGTAGCAGAGGCGGAGTAATCGGCGCTGTTTACTTCTTTCTCGTGGCAACACTCGCTTTGGGCTCTTATGTGGGCAGAGACATTGGTCTGCCTTTTATGGAGGACAAGCTTGAAACCCTTATTCTAGCGGCTTCCATAATTTATGCCTTCGCGGGCTATGGCAAAAACGCAGAGGTTAAGCTTCCGAACACAAAGGAAACAGTCGGCCCACTGGTGGGTCTGGTTGTGGTTTCGGTTGTGGTTCTTGCTCTTTTCCACACGGCACCAGCTTACGTCGAGGCCAAGAATGAGGCTCTCATCTGGAGCTACAACACCCACCAAGGCTTTGGGCCGTATAAGGGAACCTTCAACGGCTACGAGCTTATTAACCTCCTGAAGGAGCAGACACCCGATATCCTGGCGGCTCAAGAAGTCGTCGGCGGAATGATTGGCAACGGCTATCAGGACGTCCCCTTGATGATTTCTGCATACTTAGGCTACGCCTATGAGTACAAGCCGGCCGTTGAAGGGACCTATGGCATAGCCATCTTCTCACACTGGCACATGAGGAGAGAAGGAGAGCTCAACCTTAAGAGTGTTGGACAGGCAAGACCTGCTCAAAAAGTGAGCTTTGGAGAGCTTGGAATAGTGCTGGTAAACGTCCACATGGGGCTAAACGAAGAGGAGAGAGCGATGCAGGCGGAGGAGCTTCTAAGATTTGCACAGAGTGAACCGGTTGCGCAGATAATAGCGGGTGACACCAACGCCGAACCGGACGAAAAAGCAATAGAGATACTCACACGCTACTATAGGGACGCCTTTGAGAAGAGGCCACCATACACCTTCAACTGGGGCAACATAGACATCGAGAACATCGACTATATCTTTCTGAAGAAGGACTGGACGGCAGAGCTGACCTCCTCCCATCATTGGCGAGGGTTTATCTTAGCCCCTTGCCATTGACAGGGAGGTTTGAGGGGCTTCACTAAAACCCATTAGAGGAGGGCTTTTCAGCCCCTCGGGGAGGGTCTTCCCCCCATTACCCCTACCCCCCGCTAGAGCGGAAAGGCTCGGGGTTATCGTTTCAACAGCCTTTCTCAAAATGTTAAACGCTCCAACCAAGTCAGCGTTCATTACAACGCCCTCCCTGCGGCACTTGAATAAACCCCTAAAAATTCTACCATTAGAGTGGCGCTGGCCGCAGAGAGGGCAGGTTTGAGAAGTGAAAGCCTCATCAACAAGCACAACTTCAATACTATACTCTTCAGCAACTTCCTTTAGCCTTTGTATTACTGTATTAAACCTCCAAACGTGGGAGAGTATGAAGTTTTGCTTTTTACCTTTATCAGAGTTCCTCGCTATATCCTTTGGATAGCCAATTACAATTTTACTAACGCCTATCTCGTAAAGCCTTTCAACAGTCTGCCTGACTGCAGTGTTAATGTAGTGCCTCGCCTGTAGTTTGGTTTTCTGATGCATTCTCTTGAGTTTCCTGCTTGCCTTGTATCCCGACTTGTTGAGTTTTGACTGGTATTCCGCTATTCTTTTTTGCCAGTAAAAGGCAATGCTTTTGAGAGGTCTCCCGTTCACGAGAAAAGCTTCACCATTCTCAATGTAAATGGCAATTAAATTGTTTACCCCCAAGTCTATTCCTGCCGTCAGGTTGCTCTGTGGCTCTCTTGGAACTTTAACCCATTCTCCGTTAGTTAGTTTTTCCTCAACAGTGTAACTAACGTGAGCATGCCATTTCCGCTTTACAGAGTCGTAGATTATTTCCATCCTTCCCTGCTTGCCCTTCAAGTGAATTCTCCCCTTGAATTGAATTTTTAGCCTTCCAAACTTTCCGAGCCTTCTCAGCTCGATAGTGTTGCCCTCAATTTTATACTGGTCGTTCCTGAGGGGAATGATAAAGAGTTTTCTCTCATTCCCCTCCTTGACAAATTTTGGTGGTTGTGGTTTGAACCATTCTGGTAGCTCTCCAGACTTTTTCTTCTTAAGTAGAGAGAAGAAGCTACGCCACGCTTCAGCATTTTTCCTTGCCAATTGTTGTACTGTTGAACCACCAACCCAGCCCTTGAACGTGTAATAGGCTTCCTTTTCCGTTGTTCCAAAGTCTATCTTGCCGAATTCTTTAAACTGTTTTAACCGCTCGTAATTGATTTTATTCCAGATTACTGCAGTAGCTTGGGCTAGCTCAAGAAGAGTTTTTTCTTGTTCCTTTGAGGGTTGGAGTTTTACTGTTAACCCTAGTTCCCATTAGATCGTTAGAGTTATAAGCACTTAAGTCTTTTGATTGATTGGTGGTTGTATTGAGTTTTCAGAGGGAAATCCTGATCATAAAATCCGAAATCTACCCGATAATCAGCAAACACTACCCGAAAAACACTCACAGGGAAATAATCAGCCTCTACGACCTAATAACCTTCGCAATACTAGCACACTTGCACTTTAACGGAGTTTACAAGCACGCTTACAGAGTCCTAATCGAAGAAATGAAGCTGTTCCCCAAAATCAGGTACAACAAACTAACAGAACGCTTGAACAGGCACGAAAAACTCCTGCTCCTAGCGCAGGAAGAATTATTCAAAAAACACGCCAGAGAATACGTTAGAATACTGGACTCAAAGCCCATTCAGACCAAGGAGTTGGCCAGAAAAAACAGGAAGGAGAAGAAGGGTTCTTCAGAAATCATCTCTGAAAAGCCCGCAGTTGGGTTTGTTCCCTCTAAAAAAAGTTTTACTATGGGTACAAGCTGACCTGTTACTCTGATGGAAATTTGCTGGCTTTACTGTCTGTTGATCCGGCGAATAAGCATGATGTGAGTGTTGTCCGGGAAAAGTTCTGGGTGATTGTTGAGGAGTTTTCTGGCTGTTTTCTGTTTTTGGATAAGGGGTATGTTAACAGGGGAACTCGAGGAGGAATTTCTGAGGTTTGGCGTTGTTTACACGCCAGTAAAGCGGGGAATCAGGTTAGTAATCTGGAGGAGAAGAAGTTTTACAAGTACTTGTCTGACTTTCGCAGGAGGATTGAGACTTTGTTTTCGAAGTTTTCTGAGTTTCTTCTGAGGCCGAGCAGGAGTGTTAGTTTGAGGGGGTTAGCTGTCAGGATTTTAGGGGCGATTCTGGCCGTGAATCTGGACAGATTATACAACTTCACAGGTGGTGGGAACTAGGGTTTACTGTTACGGTTCTTTTCATTACTCCTCATTATTAATTTTACATCTTTGAGTTTAAAAATGTTTTTGCTTTCTCGCTAATGGGTTCGTTTATGGTTGGTCAAGAATTACGGATGCCTCTGCGAGGTGGAGGTTTCCGATCACAGGCCAATATGGGCAATTATAGAGCTTCCATGAGGGTTTTAGCTTTTCTTTTCAATATTTTGTATTCCTCAGCCCAAAAACCTATCCCACCCCGCCCCAAACTCCCTTTTCGGGCAGAGGAATAATAGTGATTCAACCCCGTTGTTCTGTGATTATCTTCACAATGGCAAAGCACCGACCAAAAAATTTATAAGCGCATTGTAATCCCTAACTTATCGAGGGCCGGTAGCTCAGCCTGGTTAGAGCACCGGGCTTTTAACCCGGTGGTCGCGGGTTCGAATCCCGTCCGGCCCGCCACTACAAATCTTAACTCTTCTGGGAATCGAAAGAGCTTAAAGTTCTTAATGCTAATTATCCTACGGGTGATAACATGGACGTTTTTGAACTGGCTAAAAAATATCATGTTGAGCTGGGCATAAAAGAGCCGAGTTTTGCCACGATGGCGGCGGAGCTTTTTGGAGACCTTGGACTGAGCATAATGAACCATTTAAAAGAAGAGGGATACACTTTAAAGGGTACAAGATTTTTGGACTATGAGAAAAGCCTTGTGCTGGAAATAGTAAAAGAAAACAAGAGCTACGAAATCCTCTTGAGAAAGCTCTAATAGTTCACTTCGTACTCGAAGATTATTTCCTCTTTTTCTCCCGGGCCAACTGTTACTTTAAATTCTACATAGTCTGCGGTCTCTGTTATTGGGCTAACTGAGCTCTCTAAGATTTTTCCACGCCACTTGTAGTGTCTGACAACTACTTCCCTGTCTTCGTTGCCAAAGTTTTCCAGAGTGACTTTAATTTTATAGTAGGAATATCTGTCTCCCCGCCTTTCTTCCAGCACCTCCGTTTTTCCTTTCAAGTCTACATCCCTGCCAAGCTTAAGCCTTAAACTGTCCCCCTTTGCAGTGTGATCTATAACCTGCTCCCCAATTAAGACGTTCTTGTCTTCCATTTCTTTGTAGATTTCCACAACACCTCCGGGGAGAACCTCACTCGTCTTTAAGGATATTATTTCATAAACATCCTGGCTTCCGCCATAGGGATAGCTTTCATAGAGGTATTCCCTCGTGAACTCGCTCTCCTGGTAGATGTACGGGATGAGTTTTTTCTCAAATGCCGCTATGTCAAGGGTTCCGAGCTTGTACAGGTAAAAGGCCTCTAATTTTGTTCCCTGAATTGGTTGCTGAGGCACTTCTTTTGTAGCTGACTCCATTGTATAGTATCTTCCCATAATCACCTGAGGAGGCTGGTAAAACTGAACATCTCCCGAAACAAGCAGAACATCAGCGTTTTCAAAGCTCTTGTTCGTAGGATTGTCAATCACCACATACCCATAAAACTCGGCCCTGTCTCTAAGGTAGAGCTTGTACCTTGAGCTCCAGCTTATTCCTCCAACCCTGTAAATGAGCTTAAAGAAGTACTTTCCATCTTCCTCAGCGTTTACTATGGCATAGATCTCTGCAGTGCTTTCTTCTCCGATTGAGTCCATTTTCATGTAAGCAATGTCTTCAGAGCTTACCAGATAATATCCATCTCCCTGTATTGCTATTTTCCCGTCTTCATACCCCAAAAACTCGCCGCTTACGGTTTCTCCGCTTTTCAGTTTTACCGTAATCTCTTCTCCTATGTTCGCTTCCATAAGGTTCTTTCCCGCTGTCCCCTTGCTTACAACACCGAGTACCTTCACTTTCTCGTCAAGAGGCTTTAATGTAACTTCATCAATTCGGAGCCCCTCAAGCATATCTAGAGGGACTTTATTTATCCCTGTTTTCAGCTCAACTTGAATCGTCTTCTCGACAACTCCAATCTTGGCTGAATCATAGAGTGCAAGTGCAGTGTGGCTCTCTTCAGCTTTCGTTTGATGGAATACAATCATGGCTAGAAGAACAAAAACCACTAAAACTCCTCCAACAATTTTTCGCTTCATTTCAATCACCCAAGAGGATGTCACCCTCATTCTATTTATAGGAATCGACGGCTTCAATCACATTCGAAATGGAAAGACTTTTAACATTGTCAACATAACTGAAACTGTCATCACTATAATCGAGGTGGTAGAGATGGATAGAGTTGCAAAAGCTAGGGAAATAATCGAAAAGGCAAAAGCTGAGAACAGACCACTTGTGGAACCGGAGGCAAAGGAAATTCTTAAGCTTTACGGCATTCCAGTTCCAGATTTTAAGGTTGCAAGAAATGAGGAAGAAGCTGTTCAATTCGCAAGAGAAATAGGCTATCCAGTTGTTATGAAGATAGTTTCCCCACAAATTATCCACAAGAGCGATGCTGGTGGTGTTAAGATCAACATAAAGAACGACGAAGAGGCTAGAGAAGCCTTCAGAACTATTATGCAAAATGCAAGAAACTATAAACCCGATGCTGACCTTTGGGGTGTTATAGTTTATAGGATGCTCCCACTTGGCAAGGAAGTCATCGTTGGTATGATAAGAGACCCACAATTTGGCCCCGCAGTGATGTTTGGTCTCGGTGGAATATTCGTCGAGATTCTCAAAGATGTAAGCTTCAGAGTTGCTCCAATAAGCAAAGAAGAAGCCCTTGAGATGATCAAAGGGATAAAGGCTTACCCAATCCTTGCTGGAGCAAGAGGAGAAAAGCCAGTTAACATCGATGCCCTTGCAGATATAATCGTCAAAGTTGGTGAATTAGCCTTGGAGCTTCCAGAGATCAAGGAGCTTGACATAAACCCCATCTTCGCTTACGAAGACAGTGCAGTTGCAGTTGATGCTAGAATGCTCCTTTGATTTCTCTTCTTTTTAAAAATTAAAAATTTAGAGAAGAAGCTCAATACCAGGTTTCCGCTATAACATCATGCTTATGGATGCTCTCGTGACTTATGACCCTTACGTGGATTTTGCCCATAAATTTCTGCTTTGCTTTGAATATTATTTCTCTCGCAACATCTTCCACGAATTTTGGATTTGAGTACATATTTTGGACAACTGCGTTCTCATCAATGGTCTTCAATAAGGTATATGTCGGGGAGCTAAAAGAACTCTCTACCACATCTATCATATCTTCCAGGGCTATCTCCTCATTGTAGTCTGTTTTTATTTCGAGCGTCGCAACTGCTCTCTGGATGTGAGTCTTTCCTTGATTGTTAGCCATCGCGTGTGGACAAGCGGTGTTTCCAATTACCCCCACCCTTAAAACTTTCTCAACTTGCCCGGGCTCTTTTATTACCCCAACCTCAACATCATAAGTCTCAAGGCTGATTTTTTTGCTGGCAGGTGTTTCTCTCTCCATGATAAGCTGTGTTTTAATCCACACTTCAGCCCTCTTATGGGGATGCTTTCCTTCCAACCTCTTTATCACCGCGAGACCAAGTTCTTCAAGAGAAGTGTGTGCTTCTTTCACTTCCTCCTCAACGGCCTCACTCATTGTTTCGGTGATGCTTTCAACAAGTCTGCTCATATGAATGCCTTTCTTTTCCTCAGGAACGTCTATCGTTATCTCAAATGTCGGGATAAAGGTGTAAAGCTTACCTTTCCAGTTTATTCTCGCTATTGTTCTCAAGTTTGTTATGCCAACTCTGTGAAGTCTCTCTTTGATCTCTGGAATCTCTTCTTGAGTCTCGAACATTTTCTCACCTCCATTAGGAGAACCTAATCGGTTCTTTTAAACTTATCTCAAAAATCTCATAAGCTTCTCGTAACTTTCTTTTGCTACAGTAATATCCTCCCTGTTGAGTCGATACCCGTATTTTGCTTTCTCAAACACGCGGGTAAGTTTATCCAAATCCTCCAGATCCTCAAAAATATCCCTTAGCTTGTCCTCATGCTCCCAGTGGGTCCAGCTTTTTTGATAGGGATAGCCTTTCCTTATTAACCCCGCAACGACGTTTTTGTACATTTTGATTATTCTTTCCTCGGGACTTCCTTCAATTGAATCAAAAGTTATCTCAGGATCAAATTTGGCAATCTCAAGTTTTTCTGGTTTCCTTCTTCTAGTTATGAAAAGAAGAACAAGGATAAGGGCAAAAACGAAAATTGGGGCAAGATAAGCATAGCCTGGAAGGGGTTCATAGGTTATTTTGAAAGTATCATTAAAGAAGCTGAACTTCGGGTATTTTATTATAGGCGCTTGAACGCCCCTATAAGGCTCAACCCTCCTGCTGAAAAGAGCCCTCAGAGCTATTACAATCGCCAGAATAATTACAAGCTCTCGGAGATAATCTCCTTTTGTTCGCTTTCTTTTTTTAACTGACTGCAGGGGGATCCCCTTCTCGAAGAGAAACCATACTGAATAGGCAAGAAGTCCAAAAAATAGTGCCGCCCACAGGATGTAAATCACTTCGATGTTGAAGGTGCTTTGTCCATGTTCCACAGTAGCCCTAAAGAGCACGGCAAAGAGCAACAACATAAGCAAAAATGGCAGTATTTGCCTCATATCTACCGCCCGTTTATTATGTAGTAGACGGTCCTCAGGGGGATGTTAAGTTCTTCACTTATCTCCCTAGGCGTTTTTCCGCTTTTAATGAGCTCTTCAATAAGCTTTAATGTAGCCGGATCATACTTTTTAGGTCTTCCTCGGGCGTGGTTCATAGGGACAAGCTTGATTCCCATTTGGTTAAGTGCTTTAATGATTTTTTTGGAAACCTTTGGATACAAACTCGGAGGGCATCCAATGACCTTCACATTTGGGGCCCTTTCAAGTATTTTCACAAGGATTATCTTGGTCGGCCGGAGATTTATGTAAACCTCGGTGACGTCTTTATTGAGCTTCTCCTCTAGCTTCCTCAAAAGGTCATCATTATTCCTCGCCTTTATCTCGATCTTCATATCCCCTCACCCTTGGAGAAGCTCCAAAAATTGCTTTGCTTTATCACTCTTCGGCATAAACCTCTCAAATTTGCTTGTATCCTCAAACAGACTCATATGCAGGCCAGAAAGTACGAATTTTTCGATAGCCTCCTTAAGCTCCTCTTCATTTATCCCAAGTAGCTCGCTGACTTTTTTCTCATCGAACGGGCTAACACCATAAAGGATAACTCCGCCCAAAAGGTAGTTTGGAATGTTTGAAATCTCGCTCCTTCTCCCGCTTAAAAGGGTTTCAGCCTCGCATTTTCTAATGAGAAGCATGCTGCCAAATCCGGTACGGAACCCGGGCTCATCCATAAACGGCAGATCAAAAATTGAGTAGTGACAATCTATACACGGCCTTAGCTGAGGATATAAGCCGATTGTCTCTCTTTCTTTTTCAGAGGTTAGGTAATAATACCTGAACAAATCGAGGGCAAGGATTTTAGCTCCCTCTTCTGGATAGAGAGAAGCATAGGCAAGCGCCAAATTATCTATGGTGTAGTGGCTGTTTATAAGAACCCCCTTGGTTTTCACGTAGGTTAAGAGCCTCCATCTGAACTTCTGGCCAAAGCGCTTCTTGAGTTCTCTGTCCACATCTGCGTCCAGCGGAAGCTCGACTTTCTCCTTCTTTAACCGCCCGCCCTGCCAGTACTCTACCTCTATCCTCATTCCCTTTCTTTGCACCTGTCCTTTTTCTTTGAGCTTGGATTTTATTTCCTTAAATGTATCTCTGGTCTTGGTGTCTTTCTGACTTAGAATCCTAAGGACATCCCCCGAATAAGCCAGATATGGCAGTATTTCTATCCTCCCAAGTTTAATGGGCTTTTCAGACACTTTCATTGAATCAAGGTCCTCTTTGTTGGTAATGTCCTTAATCTCGATGACTTTCTTCCCCTTGTAGAAGGTATAGTTGGATTCAATTGTGGCAAGAGCCATCTTATGGGCGGTTATCGCTGTTCTAAGCCGCTCGAGGGTTAGCATGCGGTAGTGATTTCTTAACAGAATTCTTCTAATATGTGGGTCTACTTCCTTTTTACTTGATGTTGCATAAGAGAGCGTTTCACCAACTCTGCGGGAAAGTTCATCTTCCAGGTCTCTAAGAAAGGCAAGATTGCGGTTTAAATTAAAAGCTAAATAAAGAGGGTCAAAATTCTCAAATAACCTGTTCATGTTTGTTTTTATGTCGTCCAAAACCCTATTTATCTGAGCTATAAGCTCTTCAGTTGTCGTCATGGCAGGAGCTCCTCGTTGGCAATTTTTTCGGGGAGGTATTTCTTCGCAACGAACTCCAAACTCTTGTTTGCCAGAGCCTGCTGTTCAATCCTTACTCCCCATTTGAGAGCCAACTTAAGCTGTCTCTGCCACTCCTTGTTCTGGAACCATGGGTAGTTCATCTCCTCTATGATACGCTTGTAATCTCCCGTTGGACCGCCTTTCTTGTTCGGTGGGATTCCCTTGAGCTTTTCTGTAACGTTTTCGAGACCGTATTTTTTAATATCGTCCATCGTCATACCAACGAATTTTGCCTCTGGCGTTGCAAGCTTTTCGCTGAGGTAAGCGAGATTTATTGAGCCCTGCTTGATTGTAGAGTATATATACCATCCGTAGGGGTCACCATCAGTAAAGACGATGATTGGCAAACCTTCCTCGTAGTGGAGCCTGTGTATAAGTCTTCTAACACCTCTTGAAGCCTGACCTTGAGTTGCCACTATTAAGGCTTTCTCCTTCTTCGGATACTTTTCTTCTATAAGCCTATCGGCCATAGCGGCGGTTTCTACTACAAGGACGTAATCCACATTGATTTCCGGGAACTCTATGTGCTCCACTGTTCCAGGAACTGCCCATCCACCCATACCAAGCTTTGAAGCGTTGAACTCGTCTTCGCCATCTTTAATGACTATGTCCCCGTAAATGTATCCTCTTCTGTCTGCAGTTATGTGCATTTCCTCTCTCAAAACTCCGAACATTCTCTCCAGATCCTCTATTATAGGATCGCTTTCGCTCTGGTCTTCGAAGGTATTTTCATGTGTGCCGGGAATGGTGTGTTTGTTTGCATAATAGGCTTCTCTCAAGCTCGCGTGTTTGCCCTCGGCAACTAACCTCTTTATATAAGCCGCTATCAAGAGCGTCTGCATGAATTTTCTCGCATGGGCAACGTTAAAGAGATATCTCCTTGAAGTCTTGTCACCCATCTTAATCACGCGGTCTTTTTCGTCGAAGTAAACGTTGCTGAGACCTCTGGTGGGAACATCTATGAAGGGGTTCCTGCCAGCTTTTAGTTCTTCAAGGATTTCTTTTCCAAATTCCTCGAGTTTCTGAAGGACCTTTCTTGGGTCGTAGCTGAAGCGTTCCTTGGGCCTCTCACGTTTAAGCATTTCCATCAGCCTCCGCCTTGTTTTCTTCTACTGTTTCAAATTTCTTCTCAATCATCTTTATTAGGAGGTTCTTTATCGTGTCTTCAGGCTCTCCAGTTAGGATGCTTAAGGCCCTACTTACCTCAGGGACATACTTCTCAAATATCTTCCTTCTTTTCACCTGGTAGAGCTTGCGGTGTTTTCCTCCGAGATATTTGGCAAGCCTTCTAGCGATTTCCATTATGGCGAGTCTTATTTCTTCATATATTTCATCTTCACTGGCAATACTCTGCTTTCCTGTAGAAGTGTAGGGGACGTGCACGCTGACCACATTAACCAAAAGCACCAGCGGCGTTCTTTCGAGATCATCCACCCTGTATCTCTTCCAGTCAATGCTTCTTGCTGCTGAAGTTATAACACACGAACCCGCATCAAAGAGCAGAGGAACTCTGTTAGCATACCTAAGAACGTCAAAGCCACTGCTTAGCTCTCCCCCAAAGGCTAGACCCACCTCTACCTGGAAAGGAATCCCCCCGCGGTAGACTTTGGGAGGTCTCGTTACGGCAGTTACGAACTCTGGCTTTAAAATGCCCGAAAGTCCTTTTTCTATGTTTTCCTCTCCAATTGGCCTCAATCCATGGGTGGGTGGGGCCAAGAAAGTCATGTACTTAAATGCCTCTACAATCTCTTCAGCTTCGTGCCAAGTGAGCTTTTCAGGAGGCTTTTCCATGAGTTTCTCGGCTTCCTTGAGGGCATTTTTGCCTTTCTTTCCAAAACTTGCGAGTACTTTATCGACCTCCCCTTCGGCGAGCCTCTTTAGGAGTTGCTCTCTAACTCTCTGCTCCTCCTCTTCCTTTATAAGCCTCAATGCCGCGATGTACTTCACAAGCTCCTCTACCTTTTTGTCACTTATTCTCGAAAACTCGCCTATAAGGAACGTTCTCACTGTTGTCCTTGATGTCCTCCTGGCCATCCTGTAAATGTCATCCGTCATTACTCCCTTTGGATGTGGCTTCATTTCCTCCGGTGGCTCTGGAATTTCTTCACTGCTCCTTGGGAAGACTATCAGCTTTCCATCTGGTTCTATAAGTTCAATATGAGCATGAGGATTGGCTATAGCGGTGAGCTTAAGATACCAGTAAGGGCCCTGCTTGGAGCGGATGTAACGAACTTCCTTAACTTCCATTTCTATTCTCGTTCCTCTCCATCCTGTAGGGTTGGGGTGCTTTATCTTTTTGAAAATTTTTCCTTCGTTTTTTTCCACATCTATGCCGACCCAAGCTTCTATTATCTCATCACCACCAGTGGAGGTTATAACTCTGGTAGCTTTTCCACTGGTGATTTGAGCAAACATTACAGCACCGCTAATACCAATACCCTGCTGCCCTCTGCTTTGAATGTTTCTGTGGGCCTTTGTACCGGCAAGCATTTTACCAAAGACGTGTGCTATGAACTTTTCTGGAATTCCAGGGCCGTTGTCCTCGACGATTATTTTATAGTGCTCATTTCCAAGTTCTTCTATCTCGACTCTAACGTAAGGCAGGATGCCAGCTTCTTCACAAGCGTCCAGAGAGTTTGTTACAGCCTCGTGAATAATGGTTGTAAAGGAGCGCACTTTTCCGGTATAACCAAGCATTGCAGCATTTCTTCTAAAGAACTCACTGACGCTCTGGATTTTAAATTCTTTAAAAAGCTTGTTTGCTTCAGAATTTGCCATAGTACATGCCTCCTTCAAGTTCTAAATCCTTCTTCCTTCTTTCAAGGTATTTGTAAACGGTTCCGTGTGGAGAACCTTTTGCAAGTTTTTCAACTGCAGTTTTAGCTATTTGAACTTGGATTGGATTTCCAATGATGGCAACAGTCTTCCCGTAGACGCTTATATCTGCTCCGCTCATTTCTTCGATTATCTCTCTCGTCCTGCCTTTTCTACCGATTATTCTCCCCCTAACTCTCGGAAGTGCATTCTTCTCGTTCCCTACAACAACGTCGGTCAGGTCAACCACTTCGAGAATCTCACCTTCATTAAGCAGCCTAAATGCCCTCTCCGGGGAAAATCCCCTTCCGATGGCCAACACAATGTCTCTCGCCTTCCATACTGCCAAAGGATCGTCGGTTTTTTCTGTAGAAGTAATGAATACCTCTCCAGTCTGGCTGTCTATCTCTATCTTGGTTTTTGTAGCCTCTTCAATCTTTTTCTTTGTCTCGCCCTTTTTCCCAATAACCACTCCAATTCTCTCTTTTGGAATCCTCACGAATTCTTCCTGCTCGCCAAGAGCTTCAAACTCTTCAATCTCAAAGGACTTTTCCGGTTCTCCCTCCTTGTCCACATACTCATACTCTTTCAGCTTCTTTTCAAATTCGTCCATATCAATCACCCGTCAGTTCCTTAAACTTCTCCTCAAGGTTGTCAACGCTCACTCCTTTTTTGGCGAAGTAATTGATGATGTTTCTCAAATCACGATAAAGCAGTGAGAGTGCCATCCTATTCCTTTTTACCGTTGCCTGAGACCAGTCAATTATCACTGGCTTATCCCATATAAGGATGTTATACTCACTAAGGTCACCATGAACCATGTCTCCCCTTTTCCAGAGCTTTTCAATTGAATCCATGACAAAGTTATAAAGCTCTTCAAATTCTTCTTTGCTGAGCTCTTTTTCCACGTCTTTTAATCTTGGAGCGGGGTATTCATCTCCGATAAACTCCATTATGAGCACGTTATTGCTGAACGTTATTGGCTCCGGGGCCCTAACAGCGTATTTCATGGCCCTCTGGAGATTTTTAAATTCCCTCCTGGTCCATACAAAGACAAGCTTTCTGATGTCTTTCGGCAGATACCCAATTCTTGGATCCGCTGCCAGATACTCCCATATTCGCCTAAATTCAGTTGTATAGGTGCGATAGATTTTAACAGCAATGGGATTGCCCTCGGCATCAATGCCCATGAACACATTTGCCTCTTTTCCCGTTGAAATCACACCGAGCAGTTTCTCTATGTTTCCCCTTCGGTGGAAGTAGGAAAGAGTATCAACTGTAGTCCTATCGAATACCTCACTAAACACTTTATAGAGCTCACTATCCTTTTCTCTGTGTTCTTCTAATCCTAGGATGCGTGCTATTTCCCTATCTATGTCTTGAATTTTCATACTCCATCACAGAGTCAAGCCGCCGGTAAGGAAGTCCTGAGTAATCTTGTTCTTCCTGATAAGCCAGTCAACTTGGGTCCTTGTATAACGATAAACTATGTCTCCCCTCTCGTCGCTCTGTACTTCCCATGGTTGGACTATAACCACATCTCCCACCTTAATCCACATTCTCCTTCTAAGCTTTCCTGGTATTCTGCATCTTCTAACCTTTCCATCTGAGCATCTGACATCCATCCAGCCTGAACCCAGTGCTTGCTCCACTATTCCAAACACTTGGTTGTCCTTCGGAAGAGGAACCCTAATAACTTCCTCCCCTTCAAAAGTTCTGTTTTTATCGTTCCTTGGCATGAGCATCACCTCAAGTGGTTTGTTTGATAACTTTATAAGCCTAAGCTTTTGCAAATATTTTCTACTGTCCTATTAGGTGGGATGTTTTTAAAATTTTTGCATGAACTCATTTAAACATCCACAAAATTGAAAAGGGGAGGAGTCTAAATTCTAATTACAAAAAGCGAGGGATGAAATATGAAAGAAATAATACTCCTCACGGGTCCTCCCCTTAATGGGCGAGATGAATATGCGGAAGACGCATTAAAACTTGCAAAAAACGAGAGCTTTCAGTATTATCATGTGTTTGATTACCTGAAGGAAGTCGGAAGAGAAAAAGGCGTCAAAATAACAAGAAAAAACGTTTTAGACTTTGCAATAAGCCATCCGGACTTAATGAACAGCATTCGAGATGAGGCTTTCAAAAGGATAAAAGACGAAATCGAGAAGAGCGAAAAGGCATTCCATATAGTCTCAACCCCGGCCCTCTTTAGATGGGGAAGTGGGAGCGTTTTGGGCTTCACCCTGAGCAACCTGAAGCTTCTAAGACCGAGTAGGGTCATCATAATGCTTGATGACATTCTAAGCGTCAGAAGAAGAATAATTCACGACAAGGAGTGGTTTGAACGCTTCGGAGAAGACAAAGAGAACATCAAGCTTACTACCCTTGTTATGTGGCGTGAGGATGCAATAAACCACGTAAAGACCCTCGTTCATGAGCTTAACAAAGAGGGAATTCAAGTTAGATACGTCCTGCACTTTGGAATTAGACACCCGCCTCAGACGTTTGTAGATTTGATTTTCCATGAAAAAGAGAAACCTCTGGTATATCTGAGCTACCCCATGACGGGACACGAAGAGGAATACTATCATAGGGTTAGAGGGTTTTACGAAAAGCTCAGCAAGTACTTCACGGTTTTAGACCCCGGAGCGCTTGATGACTGGTGGATTGTTGCGGAGTATGATGCTCAAGTGGAGAAAAATCCAGAGGTGCAGAGAATAAAAATTAGGAACATCTGGGACGGAGAAGAGATAGAAGAGCTAGACAGAGAGGACATAGAACAAGCCACAGACATTTTGAGGAGGCAACTTGTTGAGAGGGACTTCAATCTAGTGGATGTAAGCAAGGCTATAGCGGTTTATCACTACGCTGAAGGCGTTTCCGCAGGGGTCATAAGTGAGATGGCGGAAGCATATAGGACTCTCGGAGCTATCTATCTCTATTACCCATTTAAAAAGAGGCCAAGCCCTTTCATGGAGTTCTACGGCATGCAAAATCCCTCAAGGAGAACCATGTTCAAAGACGAAGATGAAATGATCCAAGCCATGGTGGAGGAGAGGGAATACTGGACAAAAGCATTATGAACATAAGAGTCATTGAAAAGCCAAGAAATTTCTAATTTTTATCTCTTTTTCTAAAACAAGAATTAAGAGAAAAATGAGGAGAAAAAATCACTTCTTGACCCATCCGCGGTCCTTCATTGCTTGGTAGACTCTGCTGACTGCGAGTACGTAAGCGGCGTCTCTCATGTTGATGTTCTTCTCCTTGTGTGTGTTGTAAACGTCCCAGAATGCCTTGCTCATCTTCTTGTCAAGCTTGGCCCTTGTGGTCTCGGTGTCCCAGTAGTCGCCGGTTATGTTTTGTACCCACTCGAAGTAGCTGACTGTAACACCACCAGCGTTACAGAGGAAGTCTGGGATAATGAGTATGCCCTTCTCGTAGAGGATTTCATCAGCTTCTGGTGTGGTTGGACCGTTTGCAACTTCAGCAACGATCTTGGCCTTTATGTTGTCAGCGTTCTTCTTTGTAATGACCTCTTCGATAGCTGATGGTGCAAGGACGTCAACTTCGAGCTCAAGGAGCTCTTCGTTTGTGATGTTTTGGGTTCCTGGCATGTCCTTGACAGAGCCGTGTTCCTTCTTCCACTTGAGAACCTCATCAGCTGGTGGGAGTCCGTCTGGGTTGTAGATGCCGCCCCTGCTGTCGCTGACTGCAACAACCTTCATTCCAAACTCTTCGCTCATTATCTTGTGGAGGTAGTAACCAGCGTTACCGTAACCTTGGATGGCTATGGTCTTGCCCTTGAGGCCGTCCCATCCAAGGGCTTTTGCAGCCTCTCTAATTGTAAAGGCAGCACCTCTTGCTGTGGCATCCATTCTTGCTACGATACCACCAACGCTTGGTGGCTTACCGGTTATAATACCGAAGGATGGGTCTCTTCTTCTTGAGATGGTTTCATATTCATCCATCATCCAAGCCATGATTTGTGGGTTAGTGTAAACGTCTGGGGCTGGGACATCTGTGTATGGGCTTATAACATCATAAATAGCCCTGATATATCCTCTTGCAAGCCTCTCCTTCTCTCTCTCGCTCATTTCCTTTGGATTACAGATAACTCCACCCTTACCTCCGCCGTATGGGAGGTCAAGAACAGCTGTCTTCCAGGTCATCCAAGCAGCCAGAGCCTTGACGGTGCTAAGGGTTTCCTCAGGGTGCCACCTGATACCACCCTTTGTTGGACCGCGAGCCCAGTTGTATTGAACTCTAAATCCTGTGAAAACCTTTACAGAACCGTCATCCATCTCGACTGGGATGCTGACCTCAACAATTCTTTGTGGTCTCTTTAAAAACTCAAGAGCTTCTTCACTTATATCCATATATTGGGCAGCCCTCTCAAGCTGCTTAACAGCAATTTCAAATGGGTCTTGCTCAACCATGTTCATCCCTCCAATTTAGGTGATTGGCGATACAAACTTGAGCAATAGCCTATATAAACTTTTCGATGAAAGTGCCTAGAGAACCGATATTTTTAAACAAAAGGTTATGTACATACATTTTCTAATAAACAAAAAACATCTAAAAAAGATTTCTGGAAGAAGAGCTCTCAAAAAGCATTTTTACCATACATTGATGTCTAAAAACGTATATTGATGTATTGAAAGTTTTGAGCAATAACCAAATTAAAAAGTAAAATGCCCTCAGCGAGAAGTCGGTCATCATCCTTCAGCTCACTCTTGTTCCAATCATCGGGACATCACTTAATTACCTTGAGGGCGTGTTTATAGTAACCTTTATTAGGGTTTTTGCTGAATTCTTTCAGGTGGTTGTCGTGATCCCCAGATGGGATCACAGACTCAAAGACCCTGAAAGCGTGGCATTCGCAATTCTTGACGTTTTAGCAGACTTCGAATCAGAAGGAAAGCTGAAGAACCTGCCAAAATCCAAAAAATTTCCAGTAAAAACAATACTGGCAATACTCCTCTTTAAACAATACTACAACCTACCCCTCAGAGACGCCCAGCACTACGGCAGAAAATTCTTCGGAGCAAACATTCACTACTCAACCCTCCACAACTGGGAGAAAAAGCTGAACCTCGAAGAACTGACAAACCACCTCCTGAAAAAACTCCAGAAATTACCCTACGCCAGCACTCAAGCAGACTCAACCATTATCACAAATAAAAAAAGGGTAGGATAGAAGTTCAGGCAATAACGAGAATCCTGCCGGGTTTTACTGTATCCGGTTGCTGTGAAGATCACAACTTCTGAGAACGAGCTGATTGAACTCCTGCCGGGGGGTTCTGGGAATTTTTATGCTGATGGGGCTTATGATTCAAAGAAAGTTCTGAACACTGTGGTGGAAAAGGGTTATCGGCCGATTGTTAAGAAAACTAGAACGCTCCAGGTGTTTTGGAGTAAGAAGAGAGACAGAGTGTTTTCTGAAGAAGAGTACAGGCATAGGAATCCTCATGAGGGGGTTCTGGGGTGCGTTTACAACGTGGTTTGGCAGTAGGATCCCCTGTTTTCTGAAAAAGACTACTGTAACCCGAATCCTGCTTGGGGTAATGTGTTATGGTCTGAAAATCCTCCTCAGAGTCAAATACTGTTTAAATAACAGGGGGTGAAACTAAACACGCCCCCTTTTAAAATAAACAAAAAAGGAGACAATAACGGGATCAGCCCTCATATATAATGTATTCTTTGTCTGTGATAAAGACCGGCTCGACTCTTATTCCCCTTATCTCCACTCTGTCCCCATAGTCATTCTTAAGCTTCTCTACATAGGGCTGGATGACCTCTGGAAAGCTTGCCTGCCCCTCGAAGTGAAGTTCCCTGCTGGAAGTGCTCAGACCATCGGCAATCTTTTCGTAATGGATTATGTCCATGTGAGGCTCAAACGCAGCTTTTGGGTCGTCTCTGCTTTCTCCCTCTGTTCTGACCAGATATATGACCGTAGCCCTAAGGTAAAGCTCTAAGTTGGAGTAATCCTTTCTGAAGCCAGCCTTTAGCTCAAGTTCTCCACTTTGGCCATCGTTTAAAACTCTTATTGGGCTGACAAGCCTGCCATTTAGTTTTGGAGCATCTATAAGAGCCCCAACGGGGCCTTTCTGCACAAGGACAAGCTGGTATCTTGTAGCGTTTGGAACATTAAGCTCAACTTCTATTGGTGCTTCGTTTAGGTGGTCTATGTTAACGTTCTGCGCTATAACCTGCTCGCTCACGAGTTTATCTCCATCATAAGCCCTAAACTTTATGATAGCATCTTTAACGTCTCTTCCAAATGCAGATATGTAGAGCTTAGCCTTGTATTCCCCAGGAATAAGCTTTGACACTGGTGTCCATGTCTCATTCTTGTAAACTTCAATTCTATACACTCCAAATGGAACAAACTCATAGGTTGCGAGATCTCCAGTGGTCTTTACAAGCCTGAAGTTTGAGAGCAGCTTTTGGGTAAAATCGGACTCAATACTTACCGGAACATGGAATGCAAGCTTTAGGAAGTTGCTCGTTGCCACCTTGTAATAAACTGCTATCGCATAGTTCGGGAAAACATACGCCACGTATGGAAAGTCCCCTTTACCTGTTATGACCTCCCCAGTTTGCATGATTATTGTCTGCACTGGCTCTCCTTGCTGGTTACCAGCTAAGATTATCACCTTTTTCTGTCCTTCTTGTTCCACTATCTGAAGCTGAATGCCATATGGACTGTAAAAAGCGTTATCATCTATTTTTTGATTAAATGGAAGTATCATGCCCCTGTTGTCTCTTTCATATCTTGTTATTGCCCCTCCCAGATAGCTTATAGCGTTAAACTTAGCCCAGTCCTGAACCCACGCAATGAAGTAATTAAGCTGCCAGCTCTCAAAGTCAACTTCACTCTGATTTCCATCCCCAGCAAGGAACCTTGCTATTATGTAGTCCCTATCCCTCGCATGACCTCCATCCGCACTTGCCCTCCTGTTTCCAAGGAGAGAACTCTCGATCCAGTAGCCATAGTCCCACCAAGAAGTTGCTGTGTCATATTCGTTTGTGTTTTCTCTGAGCCATAGGAGAGTCTCTTCCCAGCTCGGCGTTACAGCATCCCCTCCGGCTTTTGCCGAATTGTATGTGGTGTTTGCTCCGACTATAGGAATTGGGATGAATAGAATGATTAACAGGAGGGCGTATAGAGCTTTTGTTGAAGTTTTTTCTTGCAGGTTCTCCACTATTCTAAAGAGCTCTCCCACAAGAATTCCAAAAGTTAGCAAAACTGCCCCCGAGGCAAGGAATAAAAACCTCACCGCTGTCCACATGAGGTATAGCGAAAGTCCATAGAACACAATGAGGAACAAGGCCTTAGCATCAACGTTGTTCTGAGTTAGAGACCTCAAAAGTCTAAAAGCAACTATCGCAATCCCTATAAGCGAGAGTAAAAATAATAGTCCATCTGTTCCCTTTACTGAGTAATATCTCTGCACATCCTCCCACTCTGTCTTTGCAAGCTCCTGAACGGTTTCGTAAACTTGGGTTGATTGGTAAGCTCCGCTCATAAGGGAAAATAGCTTTGGACCAACGTAAAGATAAGCCCCAGTAAAGCCCAATAGCACTACAACTGCAACAACCCCAAATCTGTGTTTCTTGTCGGAGTAGTTCAGGTATTTGCCTCCATAGAGCATTATTCCCGTAAGCAGAGCCAGTCCGAGGAAGGCTTCAAAGGCGAACCTTATGTGCCCTCCAACTTTCACGATTCCACTTGGAGTTAATGCATAGCCGAGGAGCAGCATTACAACGTAAGCAGGGTAAAATTCCCTGGCGAACTTCTTGACGTCTTCAACTTTCCCGAAAATAAACGCCACAATCACATATAAGCTCGCAAAGCCTAAGAGAACCATGATACCAAATGGAGAACCGTTCCACACTGAGAGCATTAGAACTCCAGAGAATACAAACAAAGCTCCGAAAATGACTTTTCTCTTAATTTCAGTGGCTTCGAGATAGTAAAACATGAACAAGACTGCATAGATAAAGAACATCAAAAACGGCCCATCACCTCTGGCATTTCCGGAGAAAGTTCTCGTCCAGTGGGCTATGGAGAACATCATGGCTAATGCTGCCCAGAGCCCTGCCCATTCAGAGTGAAGCTTTCGTCCAAGGAGGTAGATGCCTATTATACTGAAAAACCCAACAAGCGGAGGCCACATTTTGAAAACTCTAATTGCTTCAAGTCCGAAAGCAGATAAGATCTTGTAAAGCACCGCAGGAATGATGTAAAGTCCCAGAGGCTCTCCAATAAGGGAACCGAAGGGAGCATCAGCCAAGGGGTAGTATTTGGGAATCCACTCCTTTATCGCGAGCTTGTATATTTCAAAATGATAGAACGTATCTGGATCGATAAAGTACTTCGTTTGCCCAGTTGCCGCTCTAATCTTGTAGCCAATAAAAGCAATAATCACTACCAATATTGGAAAAAGGTAAAGCCTGATTTTTGAAAAGTCTAAAGAGGATGGTTTTTCACTCTTAGTTTTTTCCCCAACTTTTGTTCCAACCATTTCCACCACCTCACTCTACAGTTACAGATTTTGCCAGATTTCTTGGCTTGTCGGGATCGTTACCCCTTAACACAGCCAAATAATAGGCGAGCAGTTGAAGCGGTACTGTATACACAATTGGACTTAAAAGCTCATCTATCTTGGGCATCTTCAAAAAGACGTTGCTGACTTTTTCCAGCTCCTCGTTATCCCCAAGAGCAATTACAAATCCCTTTCTTGCGTTCACTTCCTGTATGTTGGAAACCATTTTGTCAAACGTCTTTCCGCTGGGCGCAATTGCAACAACTGGAACACCTTCTTCAATCAGAGCTAGAGGGCCGTGCTTCAGCTCTCCAGCAGAAAGACCCTCCGCATGGATGTAGCTGATTTCCTTAAGCTTTAGAGCACCCTCAAGAGCTGTTGCAACGCTTATCCCCCTTCCTATGTAGAAGAAATCTCTCCTATCTACCAACTCCTCAGCAAGTGATTTTATCTTGTTCTCATATCCAAGCACAGCCTCAATGTACCTTGGGAGTTCCAAAAGTTCGGCTTCTAGCTTCTTAAGATAATCCTCATCAACTGTGTTGAGTATCTTGGCTAGGGCTATTGCAAGCATAGTCAAAACGGTAAGCTGTGTTGTGTACGTCTTTGTTGCTGCCACCCCTATTTCCGGGCCTGCATGGGTGTAGATTACAAGGTCGCTCAGCCGGGTGGCCATGCTACCAACGACGTTAACGATGCTTAGAACTTTCGCACCCTTCTTTTTAGCCAATCTTATTGCCGCCAGAGTGTCGGCAGTTTCTCCACTTTGAGTAATGGCGATTACAAGGGAATCCTCGTCAACTATGTTCTCGAACTCATACCTGAACTCACTCGCATCCTCCACAAAGATGGGTTTGTTTGCCAGCCTCTGGAAGAGATACTTCGCAACAATTCCTGCATGATAAGAAGTCCCCATAGCCACAACAAATATTTTCTCATATTTGGCGATTTCTCTAGCTACCTGCTCTATTGTCTCCAAGTTGCCGTAAATTGCTTCCTTTACAGCCTTTGGCTGTTCGTGGATTTCCTTAAGCATGAAGTGGGGATAGCCCTGCTTTTCAGCCATCTCAAGAGTCCAGTTAATCTCGTGAATTTCCTTTTTCTTTTCTTTTCCTGTCTTAAGGTCTTTCACTGTAAATGCATCTTTGCTAACCACTGCATACTCCCCATCATCCAGAAACACAACTTTATTTGTGTAAGGTAAAAACGCTGGAATATCAGATGCCGCAAACATCTCCCCGTTTCCAATTCCGAGGACAAGGGGGCTTTCATTTCTAACGAAGTAGAGGTGTTCCTTATCTTCTGCATACATTATTCCGAGGGCAAATGAGCCCCTAAGCTTCAACAACGCCTTGCGGAGGGCATCTTCGAATGTAGATGAATCCTTTAGGGCCTCCTCAATTAGGTGAGCTATCACTTCTGTATCAGTGTCGCTCTTGAACTTGTGGCCTTTTTTCTCAAGCTCACTTCTAAGCTCAAGATAGTTTTCAATTATCCCGTTGTGAACAACCGCTATTTTTCCAGTGCAATCCGTATGAGGATGAGCATTAATGTCATTGGGAATTCCGTGTGTTGCCCATCTTGTGTGACCAATTCCCCTGTGGCCGGGCATTTCGTAGAGTTTGAGTTTTTCTTTAAGTTCATCTATTCTCCCGGCACCTTTTTTTATAAAAAGCTCTCCATGTTCTGTTACAATCCCAGCTGAGTCGTATCCTCGGTACTCCAATCTTTTAAGCCCCTCTACCAAGATTTCAGCAGCTTCTCTCTCTCCGATGTAGCCTATTATACCGCACATTGCGCTGCCTCCGCTCTTTGTACTGTGAATCGTAATGGTCTAAACAAATTAAAAAAGATTTCCATAAAACTGTTACTGCAATCATTGTGTTCTTTACTTCATTTCGGCGTTTCCCTTAAAATATAGTTCAAAACGATTTCTTTTGATTTTTGAGCTATGCACTGATAACCCAATACCAGAAGACTCAAAATAGCACAAGAGAAACTTCCAAAAAACCTATATATCCCAAGCAACCTTAGTATCTTGGGTGGGTCAATGGAGAAAAAACTTGATGAATTCATAAACGGTTCAATTAAGCTGGGAAGTGGAAATGAAAACACAAGACACAAGAAAAAGAGGCTCAAATCAACCAAGCTGGACTTGTTTCTACCCGATGAACACATAAACTATTTTAAGGCCCTCCGAATTGGCTCAAAAAGGATACAAAGAGCAAAAATAGTCGAAATTCAGAAAGATTAATCGAGGGGCTCGGCTATTATTGCTTTGTCTTTGAATTTAAATAGGTAAGCCCTCTTTTCTCCTTTCAGACCTTGCTCAACTCTTCTCCTGAATCGCCAGTAATCTTTATCGGGAATCGAGATTTTTAATGTAACCCTACCATACCCGTCCTTCTTTAGAAAGTCGTTTATCCTTACCGGATGGAAGTCGAGAACCTTTCTTACGATGTAGCGTCTCTTGAAGTAATCACTCTCAATTTCTTCATCGCTCGTCGCAACTGCTCTGCGTTTTTCCCGAATGAGCATCTGTAAGTTGCCTTTTACCGCATGGAAAAGTTCATTTATCAAGTCAGCATAGTCAATGCTCTGTGGGATTTCGTACAAATACTCTTTTACTTCTTTGCTCCACTCGACAATGTTTTCAAGGTTGGGGTTGCTTTCGATTCTAGCCCCCTTGGGGAGCATAACCGCAGAGCGCTCTGCCTTAGCCAATGGCTCAAAGTAGAAAGTCAGTCTGTTGAGTGCCCCGTATAAATCAATGTACTCAAATTCGCCTCTCCACGGGACTTTTTCTCTCCTTATCTGGGGGGGAAGGTCGAAGATAAAAGCATCGGTCTTGTGCTTATAGGCCTCATAAACTTCAAGAGGACTCGGAAGAAGATCTTCAAGCCTCCTTTCAGGCATCTCGGGTGGTCTCGCAGGGTCAGAGAATATCATATCCGCATCTACCTGCTCGACAACTTCTTTACTTAAGCTGTCCCCGTGGATGAAGGTTATCTTATCTTTAACGCCATATTTCTCGGCATTTTTCATTGCGTAGAAAAGCTTTTTCTCATCGATGTCTATAGCATAGGCTTTTTCGGCATACTTCGCGAAGAATATCAGCTGGATTCCAACTCCACAGCTCACATCAGCTATGCTTTTTGGTTTAACTCTCTTTGCCCTATATTCAGCCACAATCTCGTGAGTGGCATACCTAAGGCCTTCTAAGTCCATCCATAGGTCAGTCCTTGAGAACTTATCCTTTGCCCTTATCCTAGCCCTTGCTATCTCGATTATCTCGTCAGCCTTCTCTTTCGGAAGTCTCGCCCGTATTTTCTTCTCATCTAGGCCTCGCTTTATCATATCAACAGTTTGCTCAATAAGCGCTTCCATTTCTTCCATTTTCTCACCCTTGTTCCATTTTCATTCAATTTTTAAAGGTTTATGGGAAATAATTTAAAGATGGCAGGTGAAATTTGGTGGGGGAAAGCATGAACCTTAGAAAAAAGCTTTATTTTGTAGCAGTGGCTGCGATAATAATCGGAACCTTCTGGTACTCATATGAGAAAGCCTCAAGTGCTGAGCTGTACGACTACATTGGAGACGAAGTTTGGTACGTCCCCGCGGCAAGAAACGTCCTCCATAAGCTTGGAGTTGAACTCCATTATGTGAACGAGACAGCGAATTCGGAAGGGGTAAATATAATCGCAAGCGGAGAGATGATTAAGGGCTATGTAAAAGTTTCTGCTCTCGGGCTCGAATTTACACGACCTTATACAAGAAACGTAAACCTCCAAACTCCCGCAATTCTCTCAAAACTGGGGATAAGAGTTGAATTTATACCCATAAACCAGACCCAGCCCTCCGATTTTGACGAAATTAAGTATAAAATCGAGATAATAGCCAAAAAGTACAACTACACCTACTACAAGCCCTATCACAATTTTGACGGCGTTTACTATGAAATCCCTCGCGAAAACCTTGAAAAATTCGTAGAAGAAGTTAAAATCCTGGAAGGCGTTGAAATTGTAAAGGGATTCCGCTATCCTGATAAGGAGAACATCCAAAACTATCTGAACACGGAGCACCCATTTTTAGCGAAGGATATAATAATGCTTGGAATGCTGATAGAGGACAAGCCTATCTTCTGGCGTTTGCCAGGCCTTATAGAGCATGCGATAATAAACGTTCTCGTATTTCTCGCTACATACAAAATCTCAAAGAGCTATCTCGCTGCTTTTATAGCGCTTGTGTTTTCAGCTTTTGACCCCTCCTGTATGCAACGTCCCTTGCTGCGATGCTTGATATACACGTGGCATTCTTCACGGCAGTTTTCATGTACTTCCTGATTTCTGAGAAATACAATTCGAGCGGTCTTTCCATAGGTCTCGCCGCAGCCGCAAAACTAAACGGTGCTTTTCCATACCCAATACTGCTCATAAAAACCCCAAGGGGCAAAATCAAAGTTAAAGAGATACTCCTCTCGACACTCATTTTACCTGCCTTCGGATTTTTGCTCCCGCAGATTACGATAATAAAGGCAATAGGCTTCTTCCCATGGCTTTCCGAGTTCATCGGAAGCTTTGGATGGCATCTTAGCTACAAAGGAGACCACCCCGCAACCTCACCTTTCTGGGAGTGGTTCATAAGCCTTAAACCATTTCCTTTCCACTACAACCCCGATATCTTCGCGGCAACAGACCCAATTTTGATGCTTTCTATGGTGGTGTTTATATTCGCAATTCCCTATGCTGCGACAAAAAGAAGAAAGCTTTTGGTGCCTTTTGGAATATTCTGGAGCACAATAGCTTTTTATGCTCTCCAGTGGATTTTGGGTGGAAAAACCCAGTTCAGCTTTTATGCCACCCCATTAGTTCCCGCGGGAGCGGTAACACTCGGAGTAATGGCATACGACATAATAAAGTGGGAGTATTTCGAGAGATCACTGGAAATGTACTGGAAGTGGGTGAAGAGCATTTTAATAAGAATAAAGAAAATCTTCGAAAGGATTAAGGCTTTTTTAAGAAGTCCAAAATAGTGGGCTGAGCTTTTTTGGTTTTCAGTTTTTCCTCTATCTTTTTGAGAGTTTTCCAGCTTTTTCTGACTATTGGAGGGAACTCTCCATGTTTCTTGTAGTATTCCTCCAAGAATTTCCTTGTAACGGGGTCGCTTGGATAGCCCGAACCTATTTCCCCATAGATTTCCTTAAGCCCCTCTATAGCCCTATCGCGGGTGACCTTAGCCAGTATTGACGCAGCCGCAACTGGAATGTACTTGGCATCGGCTTTATGCTCTGCAACTATTTTCGGAGAGAAGGAAAGCTTTTCCCCTATGATATCGCCAAAGCGCTCCTCTTTGACATCTGCAGCATCTATGTAGAGGATATCCGGCTTAACTTTAAGGGAGTTTAACACTCTGGCAAAGCTTTCGATTTCAAGTTCGTTCATTGTGCCTTCCCTACTATCTATCTCTTCTGGAGATAGTTTGAGAATAAAATAGTCATCCACTATGCTAACGATCTTTTCAAAAAGCTCCTCTCTTTTTTTGGGTGTTAGCTTTTTTGAATCCTTAACTCCCAGAGATTCAAGCTCCCCTATACGAGATTCATCAACAACTACTGCTGCAATTACAAGAGGCCCTATAACAGGTCCTCTGCCGGCTTCGTCTATTCCTCCCATCTTCATTTCCCTTACCTCCTTAAAACCAAGAGTCCGTAGACAAGTCCCAGCACTATTGTGGCTATTCCACTTGGAGGGATGTCTGTTAAGTAAGCCAGTACTATAGAGAGTACTTGCACTGAGAGGGTTAAACCCAAACTTATCCCGAGAATCTTTCTCAAATCACTGCTGAGCATCACGGCTATTGTCCCAGGCAGAACTGCCACAACTTGCAGGGTTATCAGCCCGACAGTTCTGACTATCAACGCACCAGTGGCCCCTACGAGGACATAGAGCAGAGTAAGGTAGAGCCTCGCATTGCCAGAATAAGCCTCAACTCCCTCAGCATCAAAGCTGACGTACAGGAAATCACGGTAAAATGCGAGCATGACAAAGAATATTACGGCACCCCCCAAGACCAAAAACATCAAGTCGTTGAGGGTTATCAGAAAAAGCTCCCCGGTTAAATATGAAACCACACTCTGGGAGAGGGCAAAATAGGGCCTGCTTGCCATAACCTTGTACAGAACTCCAAATGCCAATACTGTCGAGCCAGCTATAAAGCTTGCTATTACTCCTATTGCAGTGTCACTGCTGAATCCTCTATTTTCGAGAAGAGCTATTAAGATAACAACAAAAATCGTGATTATTAGAGCCACCCACAGAACCAGAGAAAAGTTTGAAAATATTAGCCCGAGTATCATTCCCAAAACAGCTCCAAAGAGCAAGGAGTGGAAAGTAGCATGGGTAAGAAAAGCTAAACCCTTCATGTTTATCAGGGGACTCAGTATACCCAGTAAAACGCTGACTATTACACCACCTAAGAGAGCCCTGAGCAAGTACTCGGGGATCAAACTTCTCCCCTCCCGTGAAGGTGAACGTCTCCTATAAAGCAGTACATTCTCTTCCCCACTCTAACCGCTTTGGACAGAGGTCCGTAGACTTTGGTTATAATTTCATCCCTAAGAACTTCTTCCGGAGCTCCAAAGGCTATAAGTCTTTTATTGATAAGCATTATCTTGTCCCCTATTTCCGTTAATGGATTAGGATCATGAGTTGTTATTATCATCGTTAACCCCATCTCGCGCTTTATTTTTGCAAGTACTGAAACGACTTCTACCCTGGCACTGGGGTCCAGGGCAGACAACGGCTCGTCTAAAAGGAGGAGCTGGGGTTTTGAAACGAGTGCTCTGGCCAATAGAACCCTCTGCTTTTGTCCACCGCTAAGTTCTGCAAACCTTTTGTTTTTAATATCACCTAATCCCACAAATTCTAAAGCCTCTTCCGCTTCTTTTAAGACGGATTTCGGGATATTAAAATGGATGAAGCCTCTTTTGTAAAGGGCACCCATTGCAACTACTTCAATAGCCTTCAAAGGCACACGTTCGTTTAAAGAATGACTCTGGGGAACATAAGAAATTAAATCCTTTACTTCAGCAGGAGGCTTCCCAAAAACAAGAAGCTTGCCCGTATATGACTTATGAAGCCCTGCAATCGTTCTAAGAAGACTTGTTTTTCCCGCACCATTTGGACCCAGCAGAAGAAGGGTCTCTCCACTATCCAGCTTAAAAGTGATATCTTCAACTGCTTTATAGTTGTCGTAGTAAATTGTTAGGTTTTCAGCTAGTATCAATTTCTCACCCACAATTAGGGTTACCTAAAAAATTTAAAAATGTTACTATTAAAGTCCAAAAGCCCCTTTAATTCCGTTGATTACAAGTTGAACAGCCATTGAAGCCAGTATAAGCCCCATCATTCTTGTAATAAGCCTTATTCCAACTTTACCAAGTTTCCGCTGCACTTTTTCTGCGGACATGAGCACCAAGTAAACTGAAAGACTTGCCACAAAAATCGCAAGAATCACGACTATTTTTCCCAAATAGTCGCTGCTTTTTGCCATGTGTATCATCACAGTTGTTATTGAACCCGGACCAGAAATCAAAGGAATTGCCAAGGGAATTATAGCAATCTCGCTTAAACTTACAGCCTCTTCCTCCTCTTCATGGGTTATTTTTATAGTAGAGAGACTACCACTCAGCATTTCCAAGGCCATTCTGAAGAGCAAAATTCCTCCTGCGATTGCGAATGCATCTATTGTGGAGCCAAAAAATTTGAATATCCACTCTCCTAAGAGTGCAAAGGTTATCAAGGTCATAAAAACGGCCACTGATGTTCTCTTTGCCAGACTTCTCATTCCTTCATAAGATCTGCAGTGCTGGGCAATAGAAAGAAACACTGGGACAGCTCCAATGGGGTTCATCACTGCAAAAAGGGTTACAAATACATAAAGAAATGTCTTAAAAAACAAGAGCATTTTCACTCACCAAAAATTTTTTCCAGCATCCATTTTTCGTCAAAGGGCATTAAATCCCCATACCCCTGGCCAACCCCAACAAAAAGTATTGGCGCGCCAATGGCATGGGCTATGCTTAATGCAGCACCCCCCCTTGCGTCTGCGTCAAGTTTTGTTAGAATAACTCCGTCAATCCTAACCGCCTCATTAAACTGCCTCGCCTGCTCTATTATTGCATTTCCGGCAAGTGCATCTCCTACGAATATAACCAGATCCGGCTTTGTAACCCTGACTATTTTTTTCATTTCATCCATGAGATTTCTGTTAAGCTCGTTTCTTCCGGCTGTATCAACTAAAACCACGTCGATTCCTCTCGCTTTTGCATGCTCTATGGCATCGTAAGCCACAGCAGCTGGATCAGATTTGTAACCGTGTTTAATGAGCTTAACCCCCACTCTCTTCGCATGTTCCTCTACCTGCTCTATTGCTCCTGC
This sequence comes from Thermococcus sp. PK, assembly GCF_000430485.1. Classification (NCBI taxonomy): domain Archaea; kingdom Methanobacteriati; phylum Methanobacteriota; class Thermococci; order Thermococcales; family Thermococcaceae; genus Thermococcus; species Thermococcus sp. PK. The sequence goes on along the minus strand of NZ_KE387150.1, from coordinate 402,764 downwards.
CCTAAAGGTATCGCTAGCGGCTATAACAACGCTTAAGCCATTTTTCTTAAGCCAGTTGGCAAGCTTAGCTATTGTAGTGGTTTTTCCACTTCCGTTAAAGCCAACAAAAACTATCACGAACGGCTTTTCCTGTTTTGATTTTATCATCTCTAACAAATCTATGCGCCTTTCAGGCGTTAAGACTTCAAGTACTGCTTCTTTAACCGCTTTCTCAACAATCTCCTTTTTGTTTGTACCTATCTTAACCTTCTGTCCAACAAGTTTCTGTTTTATTTTTTCTTTAAGCTCCTCAACAACTTCCAAGGCCACATCAGCCTCTAAAAGCTCCAGCTCAAGATCCCAGAGTGCGTTTTCAACGTCTTTTTCGCTTATTTCAGTTTGAGCCACCTTATCCACGAATGAGCTTAATTTTTCCTTTAGTTTTCCAAACATTCGCCCTCACCGGGTTGTGATCACCAGATGAACTTATAAATATGAGCCTCAGCGATAGCTGGTTACATCACATCTCAGCTCCGAAACCGCTCTTCATCGGCTATTGAGAAATTAGCCCTTCCAGTTTAAGGACTTTTTGATAGCCAACCAAAGGGGATATAAAAGAGTATCGACAGACTAAGAAAGGGTGGATAACTTGATACGGGCTTTTGTAAACGGAAAAATATACGTCTCTTTTAAACCACTGAGAACTGCAGAAGCTATTGTAATAGCCAATGAAAAGGTTATTTACGAGGGAAAAAGTGAAAAGGCCCAAAAAATTGCCGAAGAGCTCGGAGGAGAAGTAGTAGATCTGGGCGGAAAAACTGTTCTGCCGGGCTTTATTGATTCACATATGCATCTAAACTCCCTCGGACAGTCTTTGAAAATGCTCAATTTAAAGGGGACAAAAAGCATAGAGGAACTAAAGAGGAAGCTCGAAGAATACGCAGAAAAAACAAGCACGAGCTGGATTCTTGGCTTTGGATGGGACCAAGAGGAACTTGGAAGGTATCCCACGAGAAAAGATTTGGACGAGGTCGTCGATAACAAGCCCGTGCTTCTGTATAGAACCTGCTTCCACGCGGCTGTACTGAACACGAAAGCTATAGAAATCGTAGGTTTGGACGAAGATGAAGACGCAGACCCTGAAACCGGAATAATAAAAGAAAACGCCCTAGAAAAGGTGAGAGATGTTATCAATGAAACTTTAACGCTCGAAGACTACAAACACTTCATCGAAGAGGGGGCAAAGTTCGTTCTTTCTCAGGGCGTCACAGCGGTTGGCTTTGTGAGTGTAAATGAGAAAAGCCTTAGGGCCCTCTTGGAGTTAGATAACAAAGAAAGGCTCCCCATTAGAGTTTTTGTGTATCTGAACCCTTCCCTTCTTAAAGAACTAAAAGGCCTGGGGCTCACCAAAGAGGTTGGAAGTAGTAGAGTAAAGATCATGGGGATAAAAGTCCTTGCGGATGGAAGCCTTGGAGCCAGAACAGCGTGGCTTTCTAAGCCCTATGCAGACGCCCCAACAACCGGACATCCCAACATAAGCAAGGAGGAACTCGAAGAGATAGTGAGAGAAGCCCGCCAGCTGGACCTCCAGATGGCTGTCCATGCAATAGGTGATAAAACAACCGATATGATCCTAGACGTCTACGAAAAGTTCAGGGGAGAGAGAAACCGTATAGAACACGCATCAATTTTGAGGGAAGACCAAATAAAAAGGATGAAAGAGCTTGGAGTTGTTGCCTCGGTTCAGCCGAGGTTTGTAATAAGCGACTGGTGGGCGGTACGGAGAGTTGGGGAAGAGAGGGCAAAGTGGATTTACCCCTTCAAGAGCATGCTGAAGCAAATCGTGATAGGCTTCGGAACTGACTCTCCCATAGAACCCGTAAATCCGTGGGAAACAATCTACGCAGCAGTTACCAGAGGAAAATTTGAGAATGTTGAGACCTACCTGCACACAAAAGACGAATGTCTATCCCTAGAAGAAAGCCTTTACAGTTACACATACGGCTCTGCATATATAATGCACGCCGAAGATGACCTCGGAACCCTCGAAGAGGGTAAATTCGGAGACTTCGTTGTGGTGGACAAGGATCCGTTTGAAGTTGAAGAGAAAGAACTGAAAAACATAAAAGTTCTAGATGTCTACGTAGGAGGTTCAAAGTATTACTAGCTCCCTTTCGGCGTTTGTGAGCCTCTTTCCCTTTTTTTCCACAGCTACGTCGTCTTCTATTCTCACTCCTCCAAGATTGGGAATGTAAATGCCCGGCTCAATGGTAAACGTCATACCTCTTTCAAGAATCCTTTCATTCGTTTGACTTATATAGGGCTCTTCATGCACTTCAAGCCCAAGTCCATGCCCCGTTCTGTGGATGAAGTAGTTACCATAACCTCTCTCGGATATATAATCCCTTGCTGCCCTGTCAACATCCTTAGCCTTTATTCCTTCGCGGACACTCTGAAAAGCACTCTCTTGGGCTTCTTTGACAACCTCATAGATTTCTTTGAGCTTTTCATTCGGGTGCCCTATGGCTATGGTTCTCGTGATATCGGAGCAGTAACCTTACTTTGCCCCAAAGTCAAGTATCACGAAGTCTCCGGGCCTTATTTTTCTTTCACTCGGTGTATGGTGAGGATTTGCAGCATTTTTCCCAGAAGCCACTATAGGCGAGAAAGACACTCCGTCCGCAAGCTCCCTGATGAGAAACTCAATTTCCAGCGCAATTTGCTTTTCACTCTTTCCCACCAAATCCCTGCTTATTATTTCATAGAAAACCTTGTCTGCAATTTCAGCGGCCTTTTTCATCAGGCTTAGCTCCTTTTCATCTTTGCGCATTCTCATCTCTCTTGTAATGACGCTCAGCGGATAGAGAGTGCAGTCCTCCAAAAGTCGCTCAATGTGGATTAGAAAGCTCGCCCTCATTGTATCTTCCACCAGGATCTTACCGCCCTTCAAATTCAGAGAAGCTAACACCCTTTCAAGGATTTCATAGGGGTTCTCTTCATCGCTCCAGAATACTGAATTTTCCCATTCAACCTCGTTTTCGTAGAGCTTGGGCGCTATTAGAACGCTTTCTCCCTCTCTGTTGACCAAAAGGAGAAAAAGTCTCTCCTCGGTCGCCTGAGGGGCCATACCGGTTAGGTAATATAGGTTGCTGCCGGGGGTTATCAGCGCACCATCATAATTACCTTCCCGAAGAAACTCCAAGAATTTCTTCATCCTGTCCACATATACCACCATGAAGAAACTCGCGGGCAAAATTTATAAGGCCTCTCCCAAAGTTTTCTTGGGTTGCCCCGGTGGCCTAGTCTGGATAGGGCGCGAGGCTGCGGACCTCGAGGTCCGGGGTTCAAATCCCCGCCGGGGCGCCACATCTTATTCTCATATTCCACAATAATAAAAACGACCAAAAATTTTTAAATAACGCCTAGTAATTAAAATACAGAGCGTTTCTCATACGCCGCATTTCCCCACTCCGAAACAAAGTAGTATTCTGGAGGTGGTAGAGATGATAGAGGACGCGTTGATGCTCTATCTGCTCAGCAATGCAGGAACCAACCAAAAGAAGAAAAAGAAAAGAAAGCTCCTGGTTCTTTGATCCTTCCGAATTTCGAAAAGCTTAAATACTCCTTTTTAGTAAAATAAAGTTAGAAAAATTGGGGGGTGGTAGGAATGGCATACGTGGCAGTACTGGCGAACATCAACGGAAACTTCCCAGCCCTCATGAAAGCCCTCGGAAAAATTGAGGAACTCAAAGAAGAAGGCTACGAGATTGAAAAATATTACATCCTCGGAAACATAATTGGATTGTTCCCCTATCCAAAGGAAGTTCTTGATGCTCTTGATGACCTGATAAAGACCAACAATGTAAAGATAATCAGGGGAGAATTTGACCAGATAATAGCCATGAGTGATCCCCATGCCGAAGGGCCGGATTATATCGATGAACTTGCCATCGAGCCGTATGTAAAGAAGGCATTAAAATACACCTGGGAAAAGCTTGGCCATGAAGGAAGGGAGTTCATAAGAGATTTGCCTATATACCTAGTTGATAAAATAGGCAAGAACGACATTTTCGGGGTCTACGGAAGCCCATTAAACCCCTTCGAGGGCAAGGTTCTTCCAGAACAGCCTACCTCATACTATGAAGCCGTCATGAGGCCGGTAAAAGACTACGAACTTCTATTAGTAGCATCACCAAAACTCCCCGTTAATGCCATGACGAGGTACGGAAGGGTGGTATGCCCCGGCAGCATTGGATTCCCGCCGGGAAAAGAGCACAAAGCAACTTTTGCCCTCATAAATGTTGACAATCTGCACACAAAATTCGTAGAAGTTGAATATGACAAGAAAATCATAGAGGACAAAATCAAAGCAGAAGGATTGCCAGAGGAGCTCATTAAAATCCTCTATCACGGAAAGGTTTAAACAGCTTGAACACCCTTTTTACTTCTTTTCTGAATATTCCAACGTATACTACAAAAGCCAATAACAGGAGAGTTTTTGAGAGAAATACAGTGAACTGCAGTAGAAGAGCCACAGCAAATTGAGTATAAGAAGTAAGCGAAACTCCCAGCTTCTTGTTTGCCACAACTAATGTGCCAGTTAGTATCGTTAGATATCCCAGAAAGAGTCCGAAAACAGCCCCATATTCTCCAAAAGAGCTTATCGAGAATATCCAAGCAGCGAGAGAAACCACAGCGCCCAGGAGTGAAATTATGGTCCCTTCTTTCACATATTTTGTCGAGTTCAGCGCCACTATGCTGGGGTTGTACGCTATATACGTTTCTACCGCCATGAGAGTTAGGTAGAACTCTCTACCCAGATTAAACCCAAAGAGTAGCGATAAAATTTCTCTTCCGACAAGCATAAGGATAAAAACCGCCAAAGCCACTATAAAGGACAGCAGCTTCGTGGAGTCTTCAGCAAGTCTCTTCACGTATTCCATCTCATTTTTCCCATATTTGTAAGAGTATAAGGGCATTATCGCAGATTGAAGCACCTGAGGCAGGTAAGTCAACAAAAATGCCGCCGAAAGAGAAGCCGAAACAATGCCTGCAGCTTCGGGAGAAGCAAGCTTCTCGGTTAGGAAGTATGGGGCTTGAATAAGAAAAACCCCCGAAACTGTCCCAAGAAATGCAAAGCTGGAATACCTCAAAAGAGGTTTAAGGGTCTCCAAGGAGGGTTTTCCAAACAGCCTCTCCCTAAAAAGGTACAAAAATCCAAAAATGGCCACGCCAGAAAGAAGGCCAATGTAGGGGAGGTAGTAATTTTCCGATAAAAATCCTCCAATAAATAGCACAAACGCTCCAATCATTGTATAAGCGTAAACCTCACCTTTGTGAAGGCCATAGATAAAGCTGCGAAACGTCAGCTGGAGAGCCCTCAAGACTGCCAGAATGGCCAGATAAAAGTTAAAAGGAACTAAAACCAAGCCAGCTAAAGGGAAAGAAAATCCCAAAGTTGATATGGACTTTATTTTTTCCATTTCTCCCCTCCCTAGAAACTCGGAGGCATACTTCCCCAGAGCAACTGCAAAAAAGCTTAGGGGAACTGCCAGTAAAAATGCCTGCGATATAAGTGAATTTACCTTTCCCAAAACTTCGACACCGAATCTTCTTGAGATAACTATGCTGTAAATAAGCCTGCTGAGGCCAAAGAGAGCGAGGGCAACTATACTCGCTATTGAATGCCGAAGCATAACTTTTCTCTCATAACTCATAAGAGAAAATAAATAAAGCAGAATTTAACCTTTGCGGAAGCCCAAATAAAAGCCCGCAACAAATGCCCCTGTTCCGGGTAAAATCCCCACTACTTTATCAGCCAAGCTTAAGGTTGATGTAGTTGCACTTTCCGCAAAGTTAAAGAGGGCATCGGTGTTTATTGTTATAACTCCTTTTTGCTGGAGCCAGAAAAGGCTTAAAATGTATGCACCTATCAAAGTGAGTACTATTTTTATGAACTTTTTAAGCGCATAACCTGTGATAAACCCAACAGCAGCCCCTATACCCATATCACCCATTATTCCGCCAAAGTCGAAGTTCATAGTGACTCACCATTTGTCTTTAGGTTTCTGCAATTAAAACCCTTTTGCTTTTGGATTTTACAGTGGCAAAATGTTTAAATTGTATAAAAACTATCTTATATAAGCATAAATGTTTTAAGAGCAAATAATATGTGTCATTGAGGGTGATACATATGGCAACACCTATGGAAAGACTCAAAGAGAAGATGACAAAAGAAGTTATGTGGATCTACATACTGAGACTGCTAAAAGAAAGGCCTATGTACGCATATGAGCTCAAAAATGAGATAAGGGAGAGATTTGGATTTGAACCTGCCACCGTGAGCAGTTATGTAGTGCTTTACAAGCTCGAACACGAAGGCTACGTCACTTCAGAATGGCAGGAGAGCGAGACTGGAAAGCCCTCCAGAAAATACTACAAGCTTACGGAAAAGGGAGAGAAACTTCTCGAAGAAGGAATAAAATTTATAGAAGAAATGCTGAACAAGCTCAAATGACTCTAACGTCCTGCTCCTCCTCTTGGTTCTCTAGCCTTTGCTCTTAGTCCCTTGTATCCGCACTTCCTGCACTTCTCTGCTTTCCAGGGGTTAGTAGCACCACACCTCATGCATATGTACTTCCTAAATAGCCTTGCCTCAGCTTCAGGAAACCTCGCCATTTTAATCCCTCCATGATCTTGACTGTGTTCACTTACAAGCATTTCTTTTTAAGCTTTACCTTTTTGAAATACCGAAAGATTTTTATTCAGACTTTGCTCTCTCACTTATGAGCGGGGGTGCCCGAGCCTGGCCAAAGGGGACGGACTTAAGATCCGTTGCCGTAGGGCTGCGCGGGTTCGAATCCCGTCCCCCGCACCACTTTTGTAAAATCATACTCCTTTCTGAGAAACTTGTCTTGAAAAATAGATTCTTCCAACAAAAATTAAATAAGAAATCAAAGCTTCCTCAAACTTGGAAACCAGTATTTTTTACCCTTCTTCTCTTTTTCTTCGTCCCATTCGTGTAAGATTTTGACAGCTTCACTAGCAACCAATGCTGCTTCTTTTTCACCGGCTTTTCCAAACTCATTGGTTATTCTGTTCGCAAAAACCGCACAAACACAGCCTGCCCTAAGACCATAAATGTTTGCAAGGGTGTAGAGTGTAGCCGCTTCCATCTCAAAGTTCGTGACTTTGGCTTGTCTCAGGTCATCTATGAGGTGCTTTGCAAAGCTCGGGAAGTAGCCGTTCAATCCAGGCCTTGCCTGACCTACATAAAAGCTGTCAGTAGAAGCGGTAATTCCAACGTGGTACCTAACCCCCAATGTTTCCGCAGCTTCGATCAGAGCTAAAGTGACCTCAACATCGGCACTTGCCGGATATTCTACTCTCACATACTGCTTTGATGTTCCCTCAAGTCTAACGGCAGCTTTTGCTATTATCAAATCCCCAATCTCTATTCCGGGCTGAATTGCCCCTGTTGAGCCGACCCTAATGAAAGTGTCAGCACCTATTGCCGCTAATTCTTCTATCGCTATTGCCGTTGAAGGTCCTCCTATTCCCGTTGAGGTAACGCTTATAGGAGCACCCTTGTACCTTCCAGTGTGTGTTCTGTACTCCCTATGGAACGCTATTTCCCTCGCTTCATCCCAGAGAGAGCTTATCTTGGGAACCCTCTCAGGATCGCCGGGGAGCAGAACATATCTAGCAACATCACCGGGCTTGCAGGCTATATGGTACTGGTATCCTTCTTCCGTTTGAGGCCTATCCGCAGGCATGAATTTTTTCATTTCTCTCACCTCCACATGAATTTTGGAAAGGGATATATAAATGAAATCCCTACCCCAAATGGTGAGACAATGCTGAGATGTCTGAAATGCGGAAGAACTTACGAGGACTTTAAAATTATGTGCAAATGCGGTGGAGCCCTTGAATACATTGGAGAAAAGAGGGGGAATTTTGAAAGCTTGTTGAGAAAAGAATTCTTAGACATAAGGAGATACCTCAGTTTCTTGCCCCTAAAAGAGGAGTTTTTGCCGAGGCTTACGACTCCAATAACCCCGATAGTGGAGAGAAAAATTGAAGGGGTTAACGTTTTCTTCAAGCTCGAGTACTTAATGCCAAGCGGGTCCTTCAAAGACAGGGGCACCTATGTAACCATCGCAAAGCTGAAGGAAGAAGGCATAAGCGAGGTAACGCTCGACTCTTCAGGAAACGCAGCGTTAAGTTTAGCCCTCTTTGCAAAAAGCGAGGGGATAAAAGCCCACATCTTCATTCCAAAACATACAAGCGAAGGAAAAAAGAGACTTCTCAGGCTGCTGGGAGTAGAGGTTCATGAAGTTGAAGGGTCACGAATGGAAGTGCATGAAAAGGCAAGAAGCTTTCTGGAGGGAATTTACATATCTCACTGGTACAACCCGTATTTCCTTGAGGGAACAAAAACGGTAGCTTACGAGGTTTATGAGCAGATAGGGAGTGTAGATTATGCATTAGCGCCCACCGGAAGTGGAACCCTGTTTTTAGGCCTCTACAAGGGGTTTAAAGAATTGGAGACACTTGAAGGGACAAAAACTCCCAGAATGATCGCTGTCCAGGGAAAAGGGTATGAAAGCCTGTGCAAGATGAGTGAAGAAAAAAGCAGGCTTGCAGAGGGGATAGCAATTCCCGAACCTCCCAGAAGAGAGCAGATGCGTAAAGCCCTAGAAGAAAGCAATGGAATCTGTATTTCCGTAGGAGATAAAGAAATCACAGATGCCATAGAAGACCTCATCTCCATGGGTTTCTTAGTTGAGCCAACAGCAGCAACAGCATATGCTGCATTTAAGCTGCTCTTAGAAGAAGGCTATTTTGAAAAAGGCGCAAAAGTGCTTATCCTCCTCACCGGTTCTGGACTGAAAAACATTTAATGGAGCCGGGAGGGGGATTTGAACCCCCGTAAAGCGGATCTGCAGTCCGCCGCCTCACCTCTAGGCTATCCCGGCATTTTTTCCCGAAGAATATATTTTGGCGCCGCGGCGGGGATTTGAACCCCGGAGGGACTGCGCCCACCGGCTTAGCAGGCCGGCGCCATACCAGGCTAGGCTACCGCGGCACGTCCTACATTAACCAACATTAAGGAGTTTGGGAGGGTATTTAAAGTTTTCGCAAACGGCAACATTGAAGATAGGTATAAATACCCCCTCGGTACATTTAAAGCTGATGGAGCTCTTTAACTCAAAGCTGTGTGCTCTGTGCAAAGGAAGGAAACTCCTCTGTGGAAGGCCTACTTGCCCGATTCTCGAACGCTTTAGGGTAGTGAGGACTGTTGAGCAAAAGATAAACCGCAGAGAGATTTTTGGTTCCTCCCCTCCAAGCATATTCGTTGGTGAATACGGCTATCCAAAAGTCCGCATCGGGCCCCTCGTTCCCCCGATAGAGGGGAACACCTCCCATCTCGACAGTCCCCTAAAGTGGGAGAACAAAACAATAAGGGATATCCTTTACTACCGCTCCCTTCTGGTTATGGGGGAAATGCAGGCTGATATTAACGTGAGAAAGAGCGGAAGAATTCTTGAAGAAGTTCAGGAGCTGGCAATGTCGATAAAGCCTGTGGACAGCGAAATCCTTCTCAAGAGAAAGCCGATTTTAAAAGTCCTTCCAAGTGAATTTGCCCCGCCCATAGGGCCAAAGGCAGAACTTCTCGACTTCGAGCTCACAGAGAATCCAAAAATACCGAGGAAAACCGATTACGTTGTGGGGGATGAGCTGAAAGCCGAGCAAGCAATAATGAGACTCTACAACTGGGGCTTTGATGAGTACTACATAATAAGACTCCTCTCTGCAGGACTTTTGGGCATTAACAGAAAGCTCGTTCCAACAAGATGGAGCATCACAGCTGTGCAGGATACAATAGGGAAAAAGCTGAGAAAAGAAATCCTGCATTATGAGCCTATAAACGAATTTGAGCTCTACTTTTACGAATTCCTCGGCAACAGATATGCCGTGCTTTTGATGCCCGAAACTTACGCATTTGAACTTTTGGAGGTCTGGCTCAAAGGCTCTTTGTTTGGAAGTGACGAGCCTGAAGTAATCCACGACTATGAGGACTTTCACGGGATTAAGGGGTACGCTGAAGAGACCACGGGGGCGTATTATGCCGCCCGTTTGAGCGTTCTTGAAAGCCTCAGGAGAAGAAGGAGGCAGGCAAGAATAATAGTGTTCAGAGAAGTAACTCCAAAGTACTACGCTCCCGTAGGTGTGTGGCAGATAAGGGTGGGGGTAAAGAAAGCCATGGAGAATCAGGTAGGAAAATTTAACACACTCCAAGAAGCCTTCAATGAACTCAGAAAACTCCTTGAGCTAAAGCTTGAGAAATATCTAGAAAAAAGCTGGATTCTGAGGATGAGAAAGCAGAGAACACTCGACTATTACCTCAACTATCAAAGGACATTTTAATATCAAAACTTCCGAAGCTTAAACTTTTTAACCAGCTTTTCTTAGGATAATTTATGAGAAAAAAACTCGCCCTCATAAGCCTCGACGGTAGCGGAGTTTACAATTTAGAGCACATGCCCTTCTTAAGTGAGCTAGCGGAAGGAGGGTTCTCCATAACGGTCGACTCAATATTTCCCACACTCACGGATTTAGTCCACACAAGCGTTATGACGGGGGTTCCGCCAAGGGTTCACGGTGTTGTAGAAAACGGCTACTATGATAGAATAGCCGACAGAAAGGTGAATTTTTACGAGTATGAAGTCGCTTTTAACCCCCATAAAGTCATAAAGGCAAAAACGATAGTCGACATCCTTCGGGAGAAGGGAATAAGGAGTGCCTCTGTTAGCGGCTATACAATGCCTCCCTTCAGCGGTACCCACGTTAGAATATTTCCCCCGTTTTTCAGCGACGATAACCTCTATAGGGAACACGGAAGAGACTGGAGAAAAGATAAATGGGTTTTAAATTCTGCCCTTTACCTCTATGAAGAGTGCAAACCGGATTTGCTCTTGGTTCACTTCTGCTCGATTGATGGTATGCAACACGATTACGGGCCCCTAAGCGATGAAGCCATGAAAGCTGTTGAAACCGTGGATACAGCATTAAACGTTTTGTGGGAGAGGCTCAGGGATGAATACGCATTTATAATCTTTGCAGACCATGGACAGGAAAAAGTCCACACGTGGGTAAACCTGAGGAATTACCTTAAAAAACACGGCATTGAAACGCTGAGGGTCTCATCCGGAGGGGGAGTGCACGTTTATCTAAAAGACCCAAAAGAAGCAGAGGAGGCGTATCCGCTGTTAAAACGAGCCCCGGGAGTTAAATACGTCTTTTCCAGGGATGATCTGCCCCATCTGAACACTCCAAACAGCGGGGAGCTCATAGTCTCCGCCAAGGAAGGGTACTGGTTCTGCTCTCACAGGCTTTGCAATGGAATTAAGGGAACGAGCTACTGGACAAGGGGTATGCACGGCTCGATGAACGAGCCAGTAATGAAAGTTCCGCTGATTTTGTGGGGGTTTGAAAATGTAAATACTGAAAACGCCAGCCTTTACGATATAGCCCCCACCATATTGAAGTTCTTTGGGATAGAAAAACCCGAAGACATGGTGGGAAAAAGCCTAATTCGATAACCAGCTGTTAGAATTAATGATAAACCGAAAGTGGAAAAGAAATAAAAGAGCTCACCTTGAGGACTGTGCAATCCTCTCGATTTCTTCCTTCTTGCTGTATGCGAAGCTCTTTGTATCCTTGTTTGCTGCTGCGATAATTTCTTCAGCCAAAGCTTCGGCATAGCTTGTCTTGTTGCGGTAGCACTTTGCTGATGCACCAAGGGCAATGTTTCTCAAAGCAACGTCAAGTCTTCTCAGTGGGGAGATATCAACTGCGATGTGGTACCTAACTCCACCGAACATGATGTTTGTGGTGTCTTCCCTTGGGGCAGAGTTCTCAATTGCCTTAACAAGAACCTGGATTGGGTTCTGCTTTGTCCTCTGCTCAATGATCTTAAAGGCCTCTTTTACAACCTCATAAGCTTTAACTTTCTTGCTCATTAATGAGCGGTGTTCTCTCCTCATGAAGTGGCCGCCTACTTTGTAGCTTGAAGCACCGCTTCTCATGACTTTGTTTATAAGTCTCTCAACCACATGGACATTGGCCTTACCGAACTGCTTCTTAGCGTGCCTTCCGTGGTTGTGTGGGAGAATTCTTGGTTCAAGGTTAATATAAGGTCTGAGTGATGGGTCCTCAACTACTACATCCTCAACGCTCCATCTTCCGAAAACCTTAAGGTCTTTTGGGACAAAAAATCTCTCTTCCAATGGTTTAGCCATGAGCATCACCTTCTTGGCTTTTCTTTTCTACCCTTAACTATTTCTTTGAGGGATGTTCTGTTAACCATGACAACCTTGTATCTAATTCCTGGAATGTCACCTACAGCTCCACCCTTTGGACCACCAATTCCCTCTATGATAACTTCATCGTGCTCGTCAATGTGCTTGATAGCACCGTCACCTGGTGTGAACGCTGTAACTACCTTACCGTTCTTGATGAGCTGAACTCTAACAGCTTTTCTCATACCTGAGTTTGGCTGCTTAGCCTCAACTGCAATCTTTTCAAGGACAATTCCTCTCGCCTGTGGTGCACCTTCAAGCGGGTCGCTCTTTTCCTTGAGCCTGAGTACTCTTCTTTTGTAAGTTATGTCGCTCCACCTAAACTTCTTTCTCTTAAGCTTGAGCTTTCTTCCAGCAAATTCTCCGTAAGGAGCTTTCTTTCCAGCCATGATCATCACCTCAAATTACCATGACTTCCTCAATCCCGTGGTGCCTCTCCATTAATTCTTTGACGAGATTTATGTTTTGCCCCCCTCTACCTATCGCCTTGGGCTTATCTCTTTGAGTCACATCAAGGAGGGCAACTTTTTTCCCATCTTTCTTTTCAGTTATGTGAACTTTTTTAATCCTTACGCCCATTGTTTTATAAATGTTCTTGAGGAATTCTTCCGGATCCTCTGAATGTTCTATGAGCTCAATGTCCTTCCCCAACATTCCCTGTATTCTCTTAACGTTGCTGCCCCTCTTGCCTAATGCCAAACCCATTTCTCCCTTCTTGATGACAAATATTAAGCGATTCCTTGCTGAGTCAATTAAGCAGTCGAGCACTGTTGCTCCTGTAAAGCTCTCAAAGAGTGCAATGTACTTTATCTGGTCTGTGTTTAGCTTGAGTGGCATGCTCACTTACCTCCAGCAAGTGCAAGTATTTTGCTCTCTCCAGGCTCTACTATTGCCAAGGATGCAATCACGAAGGGCTTACCGAGCATTGTACCAAGCTCAACGCTTGTCCCCTCGAACTCATAAACTGGAATGTTGCTGAGCTTTGCGTAGTAGTTAATATCATCCTTGATTTCCTTTGGTGCGTTTTTAGCAACAATGATGAGCTTTGCACCACCAGTCTTGGCAAGCCTAACTGTTTCATTTGAACCGATGACAACTTTTCCTGTCTCAAAGGCTTTTCTAAGCTCAAATGCCAAATCCATTACCTACACCTCCTTACTCTTCTTCTATGGGTTTTTTAATCGGTAACTTCATTGCCAGTTTAACGATTCCCGTTCCAACCGGAACGGGTTGGCCAATTAACACGTTTTCAACCACACCGTTGAGGGGGTCAACTTCTCCCCTTTCGGCAGCTTGAAGTAAGTGTTGAACGGTAATCTCGAATGCAGCTCTAGCGAGCACACTTGCCTTTGTACCAACCACACCATGTCTTCCAATGGGTCTCACAATACCATCGAGGGTCATCATATCGGCGACGAGCATGATGTGTCTAACATCAACCTCAAGACCCTGCTCTTGCATCGTTCTTGTTATTTCTTCGATAATGGCATTTCTTGCCGCTTCAATGCCAAGTATTTCTGCTATTTCGTGGATGTTGTTTGTCCTTGTCCTCGTCGGGTCAACGCCAGGAACTTTGAGTACCTGTTTGAAGTTTGAGCCCTCTGTATAGATGACGTATTCATCGCCCTCTTTTCTGATAATTGTTTTTCCTACGCCTGAGAGTCCTTTCAAGCGATGCTTTTTAACTTTATCGGCGAGCCTTCTTAATGTTGAAACATTTTTAGCTTTTTTCAATCTGATTATCACTGTATACCCATCAATTTCGATTTCTGCGGCCTTGAATGAGCGTTCAAGCTTTGCTTGGATCTTCTCCATTGTTAAACCGCTTTTCTCAAGGCGTTCTGGGTCAATATCAACTACAAATTCCATATTAAGTACATCAAGCGTCATACTTCTGGCAAGATTCTCAAGGGTGGTTCCTTCAATTCTTCTCGCAACTTCACGAGCTTTCTCTGGGTCATATCTGTGTTCTTCATCAAGGTAAACGGTCATAATTGGAGTTGAGGGGTTCTTTCTTGCATCGACAATCTCAATGATTCTTGGAAGACCGAGGGTAACGTTAATTTCAGCAACACCCGCATAGTGGAAGGTGTTAAGGGTCATCTGTGTAGATGGCTCTCCAATTGACTGTGCGGTAACTGTTCCAACGGCCTCTCCAGGTTCTATTAGGGCTTTTTCGTATTCCTTAACGACCTCATCAATTATTGCCTCCACTTCTGCCTTCTGCAACTTGTACTTTTCGTTGTAAGCGAGGAGCTTCTCCAAAAGCTCCTCTCTAACTCTCTCTGGCAACTGGGAGGCTTTGCTCTCTACAAGCTTTTTAATAGTTGAGCTTGAGACCATAACATCTCACCCCTTCTCCCTGAGCTTTATTAAAGTCCTCATTATCACTCTATCAACGTCTACTGTTTTTCCGCCCCAGCTCTTCATTGGATCTACTCCATCTTCACCGTAGCGGAACTGCACTATAATTCCAGTTGGATCCCTTACCGTTCCATCGTAGTCTACCTTGAGGTCTTGGAGTGCGTTGATCAATCTACGTTGCATGTAACCGCTCTGGGCTGTTCTAACAGCTGTATCAACGAGACCTTCCCTACCACCCATTGCGTGGAAGAAGTACTCTTGTGGAGTCAATCCGCTCTTGTAGGAGTTCACGATGAAGCCCTTTGCCCTCGCTCCAAGATCTCCAGGTTTAAAGTGACTCAACACCCTGTTTCTATAACCTCTATAAAGTCTCTTACCTCTAATCGACTGCTGTCCAAGCATAGCGGCCATCTGAGTGATGTTGAGAATCTTACCTCTTGCTCCTGTCTTGGCCATTATAACCGTGTGATTGGTCATACCCAGATATTTCTCGGCAACCTTACCTGCGTTATCTCTCGCTTCAGAGAGCACAGCCATTATCTTGCTCTCAAGGGTCTCTTCGAGGGTTTTACCGGGCAATGGTTCAAGTTCACCGTTCTTGTATGCCTCTATTAGCCTTTGAACCTTGTCCTCTGCCTCCATTATTATCTCTCTAATTCTTGCCTTCGCCTCATCGGGAAGGTCTTCGTCATCTATTCCGGTTGTGAATCCTTTGTGAGTAATGACCCATATCGCAAGCTTTGTAACCTGGTCCAAGAACTGTCTGGCCCTCTCGACACCGTACTCTCTGACTATAATGTCAAGGATTCTTCCGTCCTCTCTACCATAAGCTTTCTTGTCTATTGCACCACTCAACAGTTTTCCATTGCGGATGTAAACAAAGCCATCTGTAGCGACTTTTCTGATTTCTTCTTCACTCGGCACAAGCTTTTCTTCAATGAGTTTCTCAATCGGCTCACATTGAGATGGATCGTCACAAAGCTTGTTGCGGTACCAGATCGTCAAGTCCTTCGGCAGCACAAGAGAGAATACTGTCTTCCCGCTCCAGTATTCGACGCCGTTTTCAACTTTATCTGGCTCTGGAAGCTCCTTGATATCAACACCCGCAAACATCAGCATCTGCTCAACTTCGTATCTTGTGAAGTATGCCCCTTCTCTTGTCAGCAGATAGCCACCGGATATGTGATCCTGAATTCCACCTATTATTGGTCCTCCGTATCTTGGGGAGAGAATATGATTTTGTACTTCCATAAGGATCTTAGCCTCAGCCTGTGCTTCTTCCGTCTGTGGGACGTGGAGGTTCATCTCGTCTCCATCGAAATCAGCGTTATAGGGAGGACAGACTGCAAGGTTAAGCCTAAATGTCTTGTAGGGCATAACCCTAACCCTGTGGGCCATAATGCTCATTCTGTGAAGGGATGGCTGTCTGTTGAAGAGAACTATGTCTCCATCGAGAAGGTGCCTCTCAACTGTCCATCCAATGTCAAGCATGTTGGCTATTGTTTCTCTGTTGCTTTCCATGAGACGGATTCTTCTTCCCTGTGGGTCTATTACATAGTTGGCTCCCGGATACTTCTCCGGACCATTGAGGATCATCTTTCTAAGCTTTTCAATGTTGAACTCGGTTACCTTTTCTGGGACGGTGAGCTCCATCGCAACGACCATTGGCACGCCAACTTCGTTTATACTTATCATTGGGTCTGGGCTGATAACAGTTCTTGCAGAGAAGTTAACACGCTTACCGCTAAGGTTCTTCCTGAATCTTCCCTCTTTACCCTTAAGTCTTTGAGCGAGCGTCTTGAGTGGTCTTCCGCTCTTGTGCTTTGCAGGTGGAATTCCGGAAGTTTCATTGTCAAAGTATGTGGTCACGTGATATTGAAGGAGATCCCACAGGTCTTCGATAATGAGCTGCGGAGCTCCAGCTTCGATGTTTTGCTTCAAACGAGCGTTGATTCTTATTATGTCAACAAGCTTGTGCGTTAGGTCATCTTCAGCTCTTATACCGCTTTCAAGGGTAATTGACGGCCTCACATTAACTGGAGGAACTGGCAAAACTGTCAAGACCATCCATTCCGGTCTTGATTTCTCGGGATCAAGACCAAGAAGAGGTAAATCCTTATCCGGAATCTTTTCCAGTCTGTCTCTAATTTCACTTGGCATCATTCTATGCCTATACTCATTTCCTTCCTCGTCTTTTCTTATTTCCCAGTATATCGTAGGCCTTTCGAACTTTATTGGATATTGGGGAGCACCACAGTGCGGGCAGACCATTCTTTCCTTTGCCTTCTTGTGTATCTCTGATATTAGAGCATCTATCTCGCTTTTTCTGGCTTCATTTATGTTGAGTTTTGCCATATACTCCTCTATTTCTTCATCGGTCAGCTTAATTCTTCCACATTCTCTACAGGTGCTTTCAAGGATTCTGTGTATTGTCTTTGCAAACCCTACGTGAATGACGGGCCTCGCGAGTTCTATATGTCCAAAATGTCCAGGACATTCTTTGTAATTTGCTCCACAGGTCTCACATCTAAGGTTTGGATCTATAACACCAAGCCTTCTATCCATTAATCCACCGTCAATTGGATAACCGTCCTCTGAGTATGTATCTGGCACAGTTATCTCAGCAGCGCTCATCTTCCTAATCTCTTGAGGAGACAATATACCAAATTCAATGCTTCCGATAACCTTTTTCATTGAGTGCATAGCTCTACACCCTCTCCTTGAGTTTTAATGATGGTCTAATAACCATGGCCTTTATCTCATCCAACAACAACTTGAATGCATAGCTTATCTCTACCTTGCTTATCTTCTCCTCTTCTCCACAGACTGGACAGTAAACCTTATCCCTACGCTTGTCCTCGACTGCCAAATGTCCACAGCTCTCACATACCCAGACCTCTGTTTTATCGCTCTCCTCCAGTAATCTCTCCACTAGGAGCATCGATGCACCGTGTCCAATGAGAACGTCACGCTCCATCTCACCGAATCTGAGACCACCTTCTCTTGCTCTACCCTCTGTTGGCTGCTTGGTGAGAACCTGCACCGGACCTCTTGAACGTGCGTGCAGCTTATCTGCTACCATGTGGTGGAGTCTCTGGTAGTAGATAACACCGACAAATATATCCGCCTCAAGCCTTCTTCCGGTTATTCCATCGTACATGACTTCTCTTCCATTGTGTCTGAAGCCAAGCTCCTCAAGTTCTTTTCTAAGCTTTTCTTCCGGCTCTCCGATGAAAGCTGTTCCGTCTATTCTTCTTCCTTTTAGTGAAGCAACTTTCCCGCCTATTGCTTCGATAAGCTGTCCGATGGTCATACGGCTTGGGATACCGTGGGGGTTGACTATTAAATCTGGAACTATTCCGCTCTCTGTCCATGGCATGTCCTCTTGAGGCACTATAAGACCGATAACACCCTTCTGTCCGTGTCTTGAAGCAAATTTGTCACCAAGCTCTGGAATTCTGAGGTCTCTAACCGTTACCTTAACGAGCTTTGTTCCATCTCCTGTTTCAGTCAGTATAACCTTGTCAACTACTCCCTCTTCTCCAGGTCTCATAGTTATGCTCGTTTCTCTCCTTCCCTGAAGTATGCCAGCACCTAAGCCAGCTTGCTCTTCAAGGAACCTCGGTGGTGAAGTTCTCGCAACCAAGACATCCTTTCCTCCTACTTTTGATTCTGGGAAAATTATACCGTCTTCATCAAGGTGTCTGTAGTACTTTTCACCAAGGAATCCTCTAACGGTTGGATCTGGAATTTCGAACTTATCTGTCTGTCCACCCATGTATTTCTTCTCTTCAGCCTCGTAAGTTCTAAAGAACGTTGACCTCGCAAGTCCTCTCTCGATAGAGGCTTTGTTCATAATAACCGCATCTTCCATGTTGTATCCACCGTAACTGAGAACCGCAACTACAAAGTTTTGACCTGCTGGTCTCTGCTCGAAACCTACTGCCTCCATAATCCTTGAATTAACGAGTGGAACTTGCGGGTAGTGCATGAAGTGACCTCTCGTGTCTACTCTTATTCTAAAGTTCGCCCAGCCCAAACCAAGGCTCTGCTTGGCCATACCTGCCCCATAGGTGTTTCTTGGAGCAGCGTTGTGCTCTGGGTAGGGAACGAGTGATGCTGGCAATCCAAGTATAGCGGCAGGCAGTATCTCAAGGTGAGTGTGTTCTTCTGTAACTTCCCAAGGCCACATTGCAACATAAGCGTTCTCTTCTTCTTCAGCGTCAAGATATTCAATTATTCCCATCCTTACGAGGTCGCTCCATTTGAGAGCTCCCTTCTTTATAGCCTCGACATGCTCCCTTGTAAGCTTAGGAACACCGTTTTCAACAATGATGAGGGGTCTTCTAACTCTACCATCATCACTGTTAATGTAAACTTCCTTAACGTCTTCATAGTAAGCAACGTTTATCACATCGCTAATTCTTCCTGCCCTTCTGTCCCCTCTGATCTTGTTTACCAAGGCAATGCCATCTTTGTATGTTCCGATAAGAACACCATTCAAGTAGATTCTCCAGTCATCTGGGTCTGGTCTTTTCTCTTCAATATGCACTATACCAAGGTTTTCCAGATACTCCAAAACTTCCTCCTCTGGGATGGCGGTTGTTATCTGAGACATAAGTGCAAGGTTCTTAACCAGACCACAGTTGGGACCTTCGGGAGTTTCTGTTGGACAGATTCTTCCCCAGTGAGTACCGTGAAGGTCTCTCGCCTCAAAGTGAGGTTGCTCTCTGTCCAGAGGAGATGTAACTCTTCTCAAGTGGGAGAGTGTTGACATGTAGTTAGTTCTGTCCAGAAGCTGGCTAACACCGGTTCTTCCTCCCGGCCATGCTCCAGTTGCCAAAGCGTGTTCAATTCTCTCTGTTAGCACGTCGGGTCTCACAGAGTTCCTCACGAACCTCTGGATGTCCTGGAAGGTGTATTTCTCACCCTTTCTCTGGTAGGTCTTGGTAAGCTGATACTGCATGTCCTTCACAAGCTGACCAAAGGCAACCCTAAAGAGATCCTTCAGTAGATCACCAGCAAGTTTGAGCCTCTTGTTTGCATAATGGTCTTTGTCATCTTCCCTTCTAAGCCCAAGTGAGAGTTCGATAACCTTAAGGGCCATCATTCCAAGGTAATAGGCTTTTCTTATTCTGTCTTCTGGAGAAACACCCATGTGTGGGAGAAGGTTGTTGTCAATTATGGACTGAGCCCTCTTTAACCTGTACTCCTTCGGCTGTCCTGGCAGGGCTTTCTTTCCTATGTAGTCCAAGGCTTCTTCTTGGGTCTGTATGTCACTCGCATCTTCCAAGTTGTCAAAGAGAACTTGTTGAATCTCAGGGTTGTTGCTCACGGCATCCACAATGTCCTTATCACTCTCAAGTCCAAGGGCCCTCATGACGTAAACGAACTTTATAACACCTGGCACGTTTGGAATAGATACATAAAGTATGCCATCTTTTCTTCTCTCAACTGTTATCAAAGCTCTATAACCGTGCCTGTAGGAGAAGCACTTTGCCACATATCTGTTCTGCCTCTCGTCAGACTCTACAAGTGTTCTGTTGGGTGCCAAATCCTCGATAGATACGATAACTCTTTCAGAACCATTGATAATGAAATATCCTCCCGGATCTTTGGGATCTTCTCCATGGGCAATTAACTCTTCATCACTTAATCCATAAAGTCTGCATATTTTTGACTTAAGCATTACCGGCAGTTCTCCAATTCTGACCTCAACAGGCTCCTGCTCAATGCCCTTGACAACAGGTATCATCTCCAAGAATATTGGTGCTGAGTAAGTGAGATTTCTAATTCTTGCGTCCATCGGGTAGAGTGGCTTCCTCTGCCCGTGGGCTTCTTGAAACTCTGGCTCACCTAGCCTTATCCTTCCGAATTTTATTTCGAAGTCTGGAATGTCTGGCTTGACTCCACCGAATTCGTTAACTACTTCCTGCATTCCGTAATCAATGAAAGCGTTGTAAGAATCGAGATGCTGCCTTACAAGTCCTTTTTCGTCCCAGTAGCTTTTCATAACTTCCCAAAGATCATCTGAAGTAACCTCAACAACAGTAGGACCTCTCATTTTCTCACCCCAAAAACTTCAGTCTTCCACAACAATCCTATAATAGTAGTAAACCCCCGCAGTAGGGCTTTTCCTCTTTATTTCTATAACATCCCCAGGCTTAGCTCCAAGAGCCTGAACCGCTGGATCGCTTGCTTTGATTTGGGGTAGCTGAGAAAGCTTAATCTTGTACTTCTTAAGTAGCTCTTCCTTTTCCTCTTCGCTGAGTATTCTATGCTCGGGAACTAACACATGATCAAATATTGTAAAGGTTTTTTTCGCCGTCACAGAGAATTGCCCCCTTTAAAATTTTTAGAAGGTACACCCTCTCACTACCTCCAGCTTTCGATTGGAGTATATAAGCTTTTCGTGAGTTTAGGGCGTGTTTAGTTTCACCCCCTGTTATTTAAACAGTATTTGACTCTGAGGAGGATTTTCAGACCATAACACATTACCCCAAGCAGGATTCGGGTTACAGTAGTCTTTTTCAGAAAACAGGGGATCCTACTGCCAAACCACGTTGTAAACGCACCCCAGAACCCCTCATGAGGATTCCTACGCCTGTACTCTTCTTCAGAAAACACTCTGTCTCTCTTCTTACTACCAAAACCACCTGGAGCGTTCTTAGTTTTCTTAACAATCGGCCGATAACCCTTTTCCACCACAGTGTTCAGAACTTTCTTTGAATCATAAGCCCCATCAGCATAAAAATTCCCAGAACCCCCCGGCAGGAGTTCAATCAGCTCGTTCTCAGAAGTTGTGATCTTCACAGCAACCGGATACAGTAAACCCGGCAGGATTCTCGTTATTGCCTGAACTTCTATCCTGCCCTTTTTTTATTTGTAATAATGGTTGAGTCTGCTTGAGTGCTGGCGTAGGGTAATTTCTGGAGTTTTTTCAGGAGGTGGTTTGTCAGTTCTTCGAGGTTCAGCTTTTTCTCCCAGTTGTGGAGGGTTGAGTAGTGAATGTTTGCTCCGAAGAATTTTCTGCCGTAGTGCTGGGCGTCTCTGAGGGGTAGGTTGTAGTATTGTTTAAAGAGGAGTATTGCCAGTATTGTTTTTACTGGAAATTTTTTGGATTTTGGCAGGTTCTTCAGCTTTCCTTCTGATTCGAAGTCTGCTAAAACGTCAAGAATTGCGAATGCCACGCTTTCAGGGTCTTTGAGTCTGTGATCCCATCTGGGGATCACGACAACCACCTGAAAGAATTCAGCAAAAACCCTAATAAAGGTTACTATAAACACGCCCGATTTTAACAAAAAAGTTATAAA
>NZ_KE387150.1:371855-380643 GCF_000430485.1 Thermococcus sp. PK | reverse complement strand
GATCCCCTGTTTTCTGAAAAAGACTACTGTAACCCGAATCCTGCTTGGGGTAATGTGTTATGGTCTGAAAATCCTCCTCAGAGTCAAATACTGTTTAAATAACAGGGGGTGAAACTAAACACGCCCAGCACCACCGTAAGATTTATAAATCCACTTATGTTCCCTATGATTGGGTTCGTGCCGCCGTAGCTTAGTCGGTAGAGCGCCGGACTGTTAATCCGGTGGTCGCCCGTTCAAGTCGGGCCGGCGGCGCCAGTCTTTGTGGGCCCGTAGCTCAGCCTGGTCAGAGCGCGCGGCTCATAACCGCGTGGTCGGGGGTTCAAAGCCCCCCGGGCCCACCACTTTTCCCCAGTATTAGCGGAAGACAATACAATGCGTTTTTAAGTTCCAGATAGTTAAAAGTCAATGCTTCTTATGAGAGTCCAGAATGTATAACTCTGCATTCCACATCCTTAGCTAACAAGAAGAAAGTTGAGAGAAAGGAGAACATCTTTTTCCTTAGGATTTAGAAGAGGTTAAAGTTTCTCTTTTTCTATAGTTTCTAAGCAGAATTACTGCCATAATTGGAAGTGAGGCATTTATAGCTAGTCCTATTACGAAGTGGAAGTTCAAGAAGCTACTAAGAATACCCTGATTCATTAGGAAAATAATTGACCACAGACTCACAGGAATGTTCAGAGACAAACTTACAAACAGCCCTGGGTTATATACCCTCCTAGCCCTGATTGACAACAAAATATGAGCTATCCCTGCAAATAGTGAAAAATACGGAATCCAGAGACCGAATTTATAATTAATAGTTGACAACAAACCAAACAATGGTAAAGCTACCCATATTAAGAGAACGTTTAAAAAGAAAACGAAGGTAGGATTTAGAGGCCCATTTTCTGCTTCTGTCTTGAGTATTTTTGTATTGAAAAACTTATCAAATCCTCCTGGAAAAACGTACTCTTCTGTCTGATGAAGCATGTAGAGAGGTGTTTGCAATAGGATAAGGAACACTACAAAATCATAATTGCGCACAAACACAAACAAGAAAACAACGAGATAAATAGAAAGAATCAGACCCACCTTTGCCCATTCCCTCTTCAACCATTCATAATATTGAGCAGGCTTCATTTTCTCTCACCCCCTGTCTATAAGGTATGGCACCTATGTGCTGTGTATTAAGTTGCTACCTAACTTTTTAAGGTCTTTTTAGAATACTCATTGGATAGTCATAGATTTAACAAAGAGTTATGCTTGCGTACTTGTTCAGCTCCTTAGATTTGCAATAGCATGTAGAACTAAATGCTTTTTCGTTTCAAGACTCACTCTTTAGGGAGTAAGTGAAGTATCCCCTTCACAATAAGTAAACAATATCCTCCACAGTCCAACTTTAAAGAACATTGAGCAGAATTGAAATTTCGACTATTCTTTAGCTAATGGCTTTAAGTATGTGGCGGGCCCGCCGGGATTCGAACCCGGGACCTTCGGCTCCGAAGGCCGACGCCCAATCCCCTAGGCCACGGGCCCTCAAAAGAGTTATAATGTATGCATAAATAAAAGTTGCGGTGATAAAATGATACTGCCAGACCACAAAATTAGAAAGGAAATCCTAATAGAACCATTCAGCGAAGAATCTCTTCAACCAGCAGGCTACGACTTAAGGGTCGGAAAAGAAGCCATGGTCAATGGAAGGTTCATAGATGTTGAAAAAGAAGGGAAGGTGGTTATTCCCCCCAAAGGACATGCCTTGATCCTGACCCTAGAAAGAGTGAAGCTCCCTGATGACATCATGGGAGACATGAGACTGAGGAGCACCTTTGCAAGGGAAGGTCTTTTGGGGAGCTTTGCATGGGTAGATCCGGGATGGGACGGGAACCTCACGTTAGCATTGTTTAACAGTTCTGAAGAAGAAGTAGTCCTCCATTACGGGGAGAGGTTCGTACAGATAGCATTCATAAGACTTGAAGAGCCAGCGCGCAATCCGTACAAGGGCAGTTATCAGGGAAGCCAACATTTAGTTTTATCCAAGAGAAAATCCAAGAAATGATTCCTTTTCTTTTATATTACACAGCAAAAAATCCGTTCTGTAAATTTGGGAAAACGAAATATAAAGAAATGAAGAGAGTTCAGCCGAAGAGGGCTCCAAGTCCAGCGAGAGCCTCTTCTTCCTTCTCTTCCTCTTCTTGCTGCTCTTCTTGAGCAGCCTCTGCAGGAGCTCCAGCAGCTGGAGCTGCAGCTGGAGCGGCTGCAACTGCAACTGGCATTGCGGCCTTCTCTATAACCTCTTCGATGTTGACGCCCTCAAGGGCTGCAACGAGAGCCTTCACTCTTGCCTCGTCAACCTCTACTCCAGCAGCTTGGAGTACAGCCTTTATGTTCTCTTCGGTTATCTCCTTACCAGCGGCGTGTAACAATAAAGCAGCATATACATACTCCATCTCCTTACACCTCCGAGTTATCTTTATTTTTTGTTATTTGATACGCATCAACCAAACAGAGCTCCCAATCCAGCGAGAGCCTCCTCCTCTTCTTTCTCTTCTTCTTCCTCTTCCTCAACCTTTTCCTCAGCCTTTTCAGCTGGCTGAGGCTGAGCCGCTATAACTTGTGCTTGTTGGTTTAAAAGTTCTTTGGTCTTCTCATCAAGCAAGTCCTCTGGCAACTGCTGGGCTATGAGCAAAGCAACTCTGAATGCCTTGCCAAGTATATCTCCAGCAGTTTCTTTGGTAATGTATCCTGCTTCCACAGCAACATTCTTCGCGCCAAGGAATGCCTTTTGTATGATTGCCTCGATTGTTTGCTTTGTTGGGTATGCAACGTTTACGGACAAGTTGAATGCGTGCATGTAAGCCTGCTGAATCATGCTGATGTATTGTTCCTCGTCAATTGCGAGGACTTCCGGTGTGTAAACAATGCCATCCTCGTAAGCAGCGAGCAGTTTGAGCCCCACTTCGAGAGGCTCAATTCCCAGCTGGTTGAGGATGTTAGCAAGTTGAGGAGTTATAATCTCGCCAGCTTTAAGTACTACGGTGTCTTTTTGAATTGAAACTTTACCTTTCTCAATTCTTGCAGGAATTCCCAAAGCCTGCATCTCACCTACGAGAGGTCCTGGTGAGAGAGGTGTTGGTCCAGCAGGAACCACAATGTCTTTTGGAGCTGGAACTCCGGGCTTAGCTGGAGCTGGCTTTTTACTCTCTTCCAGGAATTTGTAAAGCTTGAATGGGTTCATTTCTGTAACAAGGATAGCCGCTCCACCTTGTATGTGATCAACAAGCTTTTCAAGCTCTGGATTATTGAGCTCCTGAGCTGCCTTCTTGATTGCAAGTTCGATTAATGTGTTCCTTGAAACTCTAAGCACAGCCTTGCCCCTAAGGCTTTCCCTCATCTTTGATAAGGGGTAAGCTGGAA
The DNA here is from genome assembly GCF_000430485.1 of Thermococcus sp. PK. Lineage (NCBI taxonomy): Archaea > Methanobacteriati > Methanobacteriota > Thermococci > Thermococcales > Thermococcaceae > Thermococcus > Thermococcus sp. PK. The sequence continues at coordinate 377,250 of NZ_KE387150.1, read as the reverse complement.
CATCTGCTACATCTACGAGGGCAACCACTGGATAGCTCTTGATAAGCTTGGCAAGTTCTTCAACTTCCTTTTTCTTCCACTCAGCAACGTGAGCCATCTATATCACCCCTCTATTTTTACAGCTGGGCCCATTGTTGTCTTGACGTATACTGACCTAACTTGGTTTTCTCCTCTTTCAAGCTTTCCGATTATTGCATTGAGCACTGTCTCAATGTTCTCTGCGAGCTTTTCGTCGTCCATGTCTTCCGTGCCAACTGGAGCGTGCACTACTGGGTTGTTCTTGAGCTGTATTCTCACGGTCTTTTTAAGTTTTTCAACAAACGGAGTAAGATCCGTTACTGTAGGTGGAACTACCACAGGCATCTTGTTTCTTGGACCTAAGAACCTACCCAAGGTTTTACCAATCTTTGGCATCAGCGGAGCAGCTGCTATGAAAAAGTCATACTTCTTGGCTAGTTTTCTCGCAGCCCTTGGGTTGCTCGCCAATTCATCCAATTCCTCACCACTAATTACATCAAGCCCGAGCTTTTTAGCCGCCTCGGCAACGGCACCATCAGCGATGACCGCGATTTTTGGCTCCTTCCCACGGCCGTGTGGCAGTACAACCTCAAGCTTAAACCTGTTTTCAGGTTTTCTAAGGTCAATATCCTTGAGGTTTACTGCCACTTCGACGGTCTGTGTGAAGTTGCGCGGCTTAGCCCGGGCTTTAGCCTCCTTCACCGCTTCCACGATTTTTTGCTTGTCAAAGGCCATTTTTTTGACCTCCCTCTTTTTTTATTTAAGCCGAAAGGAAAAATCAAAAGTTCGTAAAAGGAGAGATTTTTAAACTTTTCCCTCACTCTGCCTTTGCAAACACTTCATCATAAACTCCTTCGTCGATTTCCTTCTGCACTTCTCTTGGGTCTTTACCTTCTACGGTAACTCCCATGCTCAGTGCCGTTCCTATGACTTCTTTGGCAGCGGCTTTTAGATCAGCTGCAAGCATTTGCTGCTTCTTTGCCCTTGCTATCTTGATGACCTGTTCCATTGTTAAGTTGCCAACAATGGTTCTCACTGGCTCGCTTGAACCTTTCTCAAGGCCAAGCTCCTTCTTGATAAGCTGGCTTACTGGGGGAGTACCGACCTCAATCTCGAATTGTCTTGTCACTGGGTCTACAATGATCTTAACTGGAACCTGCATTCCCGCAAAATCTTTTGTTGCCTCGTTTATTCTATCAACTACCTGCTTAACGTTCAATCCAAGTGGACCAATTGCTGGACCCAATGGGGGACCGGGAGTAGCTTTACCACCTTCAACCAACACTTCAACAACTTGCTTTTTTGTCATCCTCTTCACCCCTCTACTCCTCTGAGCGTTTGCTTATAAGCCTAACGTATTCCCCTCTAACTGTAACGGGGATTGGTACTATAGCTCCAATGAGCTCAACAACAATCTCATCTTTTGCTTCATCAACTCTGACAACCTTAGCCTTTTCTCCCTTAAACGGACCGGCAATAAGCTCGACAATATCTCCAGGTTCAAATCCGCTAACTGCGGGTTTCTCTTCAAGGAAGTGCTCTATCTCGCTAAAGGCTATCTCACCAGGTAGGGTTCCTCTTGCATGTCTGATGCCCCTGATTGCCTCATCCACCGCTGCTTTCTCTGCGGCCTCAACAAAGATGTACCCTCTAACCTTGGAAGGAGCTAAAATTGCCCTAATAGGCAGGTTGTAGGTCTTTGCCTTACTGTAAATGAGCTTGGCAGTGTTCTCTTCCTGTCCAACTGTTACCCTTACTGCAAATATCTTCGACTCCATCTCTATCACCAAGGGAGTTATGCCCCACCTTCTATCAATGTACCAATAATGTGAATAAGCATGCCGATAAGGCCTATTAAAATAATCCCAATGCCCGTTATCTTAGCAGCAAGCTTATACTCCTTCCAACTTGGCTTTTTGGTCACGAGGAAAACTCTCTTCGACTCAGATATGAAGCTTTTAAACTTTTCTGTGTAGCTCTCTGCCATTTTTAACACCCCTCACGACTCTCAGACTTGACTATTCCCCGACTATTTAAAAGTTATGCTTATATCCTCTCAGTTTATTTATAAAGTTAAGGGAGAACAAAAAGCTAGCGAAATTAAAACAAAATTTAAAGCTCGGTTAAGTCGAGCTTAATAACTTTCTTTTCTTCCTCTGGGGAATATGAGATCTCAGATTCTTCAACTACTGCATATGGAGAGCTGACTTCAGTCACAACAACCATTACTCTGATGGTCTTTTCGAGTTCTGGATCAAGCTGTATTCCCCATATCACCTGAGCCTCTGGATCAAGCTTGCTTGTCACGAGTTCAATTATCTGTTGTGCCTCCTCAAGTTTAACATCACTTCCCGCAATGCTTATTAAAGCCCCTTTAGCACCGCTTATGTCGACGTCAAGCAATGGGCTGTTTAATGCCTGTGTTGCTGCTTCCAAAGCCCTCTTTTCACTATCGCTCTCACCAATGCCAATCATTGCAACGCCGCCGTCTTTCATGACCGCCTTCACATCAGCAAAGTCAAGGTTAATTAGACCTGGCTTTGTAATTAGTTCTGTAATGCCCTTAACAGCCTGAACAAGAATTTCATCAGCAACTTTGAATGCCATGTGAATTGGCAAATTGGGCGCAACTTCCATAAGCTTGTCGTTCGGAATGACTATAACAGTGTCGCTGTTCTTTCTAAGCCTCTCAAGACCGTATTCAGCGTTTTTAATTCTCCTTATTCCTTCAACAGTAAACGGAAGCGTTACTACAGAAACTGTTAGCGCCCCCATTTTCTTTGCTAGCTCTGCAACTATTGGAGCGGCACCAGTTCCAGTTCCCCCTCCAAGACCGCAGGTTATGAAGACCATGTCTGCCCCTTCGAGGGCATCTCTAATATCCCTCTCACTTTCTTTTGCAGCCTCTTCGCCAACTTTTGGATTGTTTCCAGCACCAAGCCCCCTTGTAAGCTCTTTACCAATAAGTATCTTTTTGTGAGCTTTTATCTTTAAAAGATCCTGAGCATCAGTGTTAACAGCAATTATTTTGGCACCTTGAATTCCAACTTCCATCATTCTATTAACGGTGTTACAGCCCGCACCACCGACACCAACAACATATATCTTTGCCTGCACTTGTTCGAGTATTTTCTTAAGCTCCTCATCAATGTCAGAAGACGGGGCTTGTACTTCAACTGGAGCATTTGCCTCGGCGGAGGTTCTTTCTATCGCGTTTTCAATTAGTTTCAACATCTTTTCACCCTCCCATATCGATAACAGTTCTAAATGTTTTTTCACATTCTCTACATATATAAACCTTAGCCAAATTAGTTCAGCCGATATTTAAATGTGTACTTTTAAAGCTTTAAGCATTTCGCTTCTTTTGTTAGTCTTTGATAAATTCCAAGCCTAGTTCTTCAGCTAAATTCCTTGCAATTTGTCTGGTTTCCCCTTTACTACCCTTCCAATCAACGTAAATTGCATCAACGTTCCCTGATGTTCTTTCTATGGCCCTAACAAGCATTTCCCTCGACAAGGGATGTGCGTATTTTGCGGCTATATGGGAAAAAGCAATATCCGAAGTCAGTGCTTTTTTTGTTTGCTTTGGAGCATAATGACCCCCGCCGATCCCAACTGCGGTTTTGAATTTACTTTTTTGGTAGTTGTCCAAAACATAGACAATTGTCTCCGCAACTATCTCACCGGCTTCCCCATTTTTCCATTCCTCTTCACTGGAGCCAATTTCTACAAAAAGAGAGGGCACTTCAAGTTCACTTGGGCCGTGATGGGTCGCCTCATAACATACTGTCCAATCCAGAGTATTTAATTCGTGTAGCTTTAGAAGAGCAAGTTTCATTGCCCTTGGTTCTGCAATAGCTAAGCTTTCATCTTTCCCTCCGTACATAGCCTTTCCCCAGTTTCCAGTGACATGGGTCGTTAAAGCCGGGAGCTTCTTCTCACTTGAATGCCTCGATGCGAAGATTATTATCTCCGGGGTTATGTTAAGCTGCTTTGCTATCTCTATGTCTAGATTATCGTAGTATATCATTTCTCTATCTGTTGTCAATAGAAGGACGTCCTTCCAACGATAGACAGGGCTTTTATCGAATTCTTGCTCTGTTTCTTTGAATCCAAAATGTTCAACCAGCTTGTGCTTGATGTTCATGGAAGCCAAATCAACACTGGTCGTCATGATAACCTTCATTTTTATCCCCTATGAGGCATTGAGTTCTACCATAAAAATCTAGCGTTCTGGCCCTCACATCGCCTTGCCCCTACATATGTAATGGCAAAGTTCTTTTAAAGACAAACCCTTCTAAAAGACTCTTTGATCAAGATAAAAACATTCCGCTGAAATTTTCAACAACATAGCCCCAAATAACTAGAATTAATGATGTGCGGGCAAGTAAAAGTTTATGACCGGGGCGTGTTTATAGTAACCTTTATTAGGGTTTTTGCTGAATTCTTTCAGGTGGTTGTCGTGATCCCCAGATGGGATCACAGACTCAAAGACCCTGAAAGCGTGGCATTCGCAATTCTTGACGTTTTAGCAGACTTCGAATCAGAAGGAAAGCTGAAGAACCTGCCAAAATCCAAAAAATTTCCAGTAAAAACAATACTGGCAATACTCCTCTTTAAACAATACTACAACCTACCCCTCAGAGACGCCCAGCACTACGGCAGAAAATTCTTCGGAGCAAACATTCACTACTCAACCCTCCACAACTGGGAGAAAAAGCTGAACCTCGAAGAACTGACAAACCACCTCCTGAAAAAACTCCAGAAATTACCCTACGCCAGCACTCAAGCAGACTCAACCATTATCACAAATAAAAAAAGGGCAGGATAGAAGTTCAGGCAATAACGAGAATCCTGCCGGGTTTACTGTATCCGGTTGCTGTGAAGATCACAACTTCTGAGAACGAGCTGATTGAACTCCTGCCGGGGGGTTCTGGGAATTTTTATGCTGATGGGGCTTATGATTCAAAGAAAGTTCTGAACACTGTGGTGGAAAAGGGTTATCGGCCGATTGTTAAGAAAACTAAGAACGCTCCAGGTGGTTTTGGTAGTAAGAAGAGAGACAGAGTGTTTTCTGAAGAAGAGTACAGGCATAGGAATCCTCATGAGGGGTTCTGGGGTGCGTTTACAACGTGGTTTGGCAGTAGGATCCCCTGTTTTCTGAAAAAGACTACTGTAACCCGAATCCTGCTTGGGGTAATGTGTTATGGTCTGAAAATCCTCCTCAGAGTCAAATACTGTTTAAATAACAGGGGGTGAAACTAAACACGCCCTTTATGACCGTAAGGTATATAACCAGACATGGATACAAAACAAATACTGTAGTGTACATGAAATTATTTGAATGTATGTACAAAATATCGAGGAGATGTAAAAA
>NZ_KE387150.1:363162-371755 GCF_000430485.1 Thermococcus sp. PK | reverse complement strand
CAAACCGCCAGAATCCTCGGAATCAGCCACACAACCGTCTGGGAAGCCAATTCAAAAATAGCAGAAGCAGTTTACAAAGCCAAAAATCCTCGCAGTCAAAAAACAGCGAAAACTTCATCGCAGTTGACGAAACAGTAATAAAAATCAACGGGAAGAAAAGATACCTCTGGGCTGCAATTGACGTTGAGAGCAAGGAAGTTTTAGCAGTCTGGATTACGACTGTTAGAAACTGGTGGGTTGCCAGGGATTTCATTCTGGTTGTTTTAAAGTCGTGTGAAGGGCAGCCTGTCTTTCTGGTTGACAGGGCGAGCTGGTATAAGTCTGCTTTTAAGAGTTTGAGGTTGGGTTATCTGCATGTGACTTTCGGGCCGAGGAACAGTGTTGAGCGCTGGTTTAGGACGTTGAAGGAGAGGACGAAGCGTTTCTGGAATAATTTCAGGGGTAAAGACTGGAGGAGGGTTCATAGGTTTGTTTTTCTGTTTGCCTTCTGGTATAATTTTGTCAGAATTCATTCTAGTTTTGGTGATCCGCCTGGTGATGTTACTGAATGGCTTCAGGAGGTGATGCCCCAGTTATCCTAACAGTATCCCATATGAGATACTTGAAAGATTAACCTTTTCCTTAAATTTCCTCCAGTATCATCCCGAGAAGTCGCTTATCGTTCACCGCTATTATATTCAGTCTCTCCGTTGCATCCAGTCTAAACTTTATCTCCTCCCCTCTGTCGTCGGTTATAATGGCCCCGGCTTCCTTTGCAATTACATAGCCAGCCGCTATGTCTGTTGGTCTTACATAGTTCCTTATATCCACCACACCGTCGAGAGAACCCCTCGCAAGGTAGGCAAGCTCAACTGCTATAGCACCCAAAACCCTTGTCCTTCTCACTTTTTGAACGAGTCCTGCCCCTCTGCCCCGTGTATAGAAGCTTATTGAAACGGACTTCTCGTTTAGGGGCTTGATCCCTATTTTTTTCCCATTTAGGTAAGCCCCCTCCCCGGGAATTCCCTCATAGACGTTCTTTGTGATAAACTCATAGAGCATGGCGTAAGCAGGTTTTTCATTTTTGAAAACTGCAAAACTGAACCCAAAGATGGGGATGCCGTGAATAAAGTTGAAGGAACCGTCTAGAGGATCAACGACTACGGTGTATTCGCTTCCAGTATCTATGTTCCCTATCTCTTCACTTACTATGTTTACGCCGAGAGGTCTGAGGTACTCTAAAACTACATTTTCCGCTACTTTATCTACAAGTTTTGTTTTGTCGCCGCTAGGGCTAACAGCAACGAATTCTCCCGCCTTTTTTGTTCCAAAGAGGGGCATTATCTCTTTCTCAATATCTTTCGCGAGGTTGAGCGCTATCTCGTTCCATTCATACATTGCTCAGACCCCCATGAGCATTCTCAAAAGATTCCTAGTCCCCGGGGCAAAGCCAAGGATAAACATCACCATCTTTATGAAATCCATGAGCTCTTTATCGCTTTCGCTCTCCTCAAGTTCTTCCATCAGGTAAAGTGCAACCATCAGAACTGAAAACTTCAAGAGGTACATGACTGCGGCGGTTCCGGTTAGGTCTATAAGGTACCTCGGCAAGACGTGTTGCTCCCAGTAGCCGAGAAAATCAACTCCCACAAACGTTGTTGTCGCATCGTAGAAGTGGGCGTAGAAAAGGTAGGAGTTTTCTCTAACGAGCCTTATTTTTGTGGAAAGGAGATATACCACAACCAGAGCGAGCAGTGCAAATGGAATGAAGTATTTTAAGACTTCAAAGTTGAAGCGAACTTTGTCCAAATTGATGAGCAGAAGCAGGACTTCCCCTCCAACAAGACCCCATCCAAAGTACAGGAAGACCTTTCTCCAGTCTTCGAAGAGTTTATGTGTTATCAAAAGAGCGGAAAACGTTATCGCAAACACGAGAAAATATATGCCCGGTGTAACCGTGAGGTAAGTTCTGGGTATTATCGTTGCATCCGTAAGGGCTCTTCCAAAAGCCCCCAGGATCATATAGGGAATCAGGGCCCTGAAGAAGGCATTGTCATACTTTATCCCGAGCTTTTTAAGAATCTTATACACTCCAAGGGCTGCCAATCCGAGAATTATGGCATAAGTGAGAGTGTTTACAATATTATAGCCTTCGTTGTACCTTATTGGGTCTATGAAGTACCTCTGAAAAATCTTTCCAATACCCATTTAACCACCGGAAGGAATATTCTGCGGTTGGTTAAAACTTTTTCTTCCAATTATTTTTTAAGCTCTAAGAGACAAAAATAGAAAGGGGATGATCATGCATTTAATGGAGTTGCCAAGGGAAGTTCTTCTCGGTGAAAACCTCAAGGATAAGGTTAGCCAAGTTGCCAGACGGCTCAAATTGGGTGAAAAGGCCTTAATTCTCTACGGCCCAAAAACTAAGGAAATTGCCGGAAAGGATGTGGAAAAACACCTAACGGATTCCTTTGACGTGAAGTGTTTGATTGTTAAGGAAGCCTCAATGAAGGAAGTTGAAAGAACACTCAATGTGATAAAAAACGAGGATATAAACTGGGTTATCGGCGTTGGAGGAGGAAGCATAATAGATGTAGCTAAGCTGGCCTCTTTTAAAGCTGATATCCCATTCATAAGCTTTCCTACAACTGCTTCTCACGATGGCATAGCGAGTGCAAACGCCTCAATCAAAGACCTCGGTGCAAAAACCTCAGTAAAAGCACGCCCCCCTATAGCTATTGTTGCGGATGTGGAGGTTATAAAAACCTCCCCCTACAGGTACCTCGCAGCTGGAGTCGGGGATATGATAAGCAACCTCACAGCAGTAAAAGACTGGGAGCTTGCCCATAAAATAAAGGGGGAATATTTCAGTGAATACGCTGCTTCTCTCTCCCTCATGAGCGCAAAGATGGTCATTAAAAACGCAGATATCATAAGGCTAGGCAACGAGGAAAGTGTGAGAAAGGTAATAAAGGGCCTAATATCAAGCGGCGTAGCAATGAGTATAGCCGGCTCATCAAGACCTGCAAGCGGTGCGGAACACCTATTCAGCCATGCACTGGACATGATAGCTCCAAAGCCTGCCCTTCATGGAGAGCAGTGTGGAGTGGGAACGATAATAATGGCCTATCTCCACGGCCTTAAGTGGCAGAGGATTAGGGAAACCTTAAAGAAGGTTGGAGCACCTACTAATGCATACGAATTGGGAATTGATCCGGAGTATATTGTGGAAGCATTAACAATAGCACACACAATTAGGCCTGATAGGTATACGATTTTGGGCAAAGATGGCCTCACAAGAGAGGCTGCTGAGAAAGCGGCTAAAATAACAGGTGTAATATGATCATCATTCATAGGAGGTGTTAAAATGGTAATCACGCTGGTTGGAGAAAAACTCGCAAAACCCGGGGTGGAGTTCATCTATTATGGTCCAGCAGATCCATGCAAAAGCTGCAGGTTGGCAAGGGTCTGCGTAGGTAACCTTGAACCAGGAAGGAGGTACAAAGTTGTAAGGGTCAGAAACATAGAGCACTCCTGTCCTCTCCACGAGGGGAAGGTAAGGGTGGTTGAAGTAGTGGAACCGGCAATAGACGTAGCAATAGAGCCGAGAGTTGCCGTAGTTGGGTCAAAGATAAAGCTAAGCTTTGTGGACTGCAGTGACCCAGAGAAGCAAAACCTGGTTAGACCCGAGGGGCTTTTTGAAGGGGATGTTGTCAAGATTCTTGAAGTTCTTGGAGACTTTGAATGTGATGGGAAAAAATATAAGCTTGCCCGCGTTATACGGGAAAAAGAGTAACTATCTCTTCTTTTCTACTTTTGTAAAGGCTATTACCTCTTCTCCCAAGGCTTTCAATTTGTAGGCCTTCAGTTCCCCCAGGAGGAACATCTTTATGGCTTCCATGGTTGTCTCGCGCCTTCTTAAAGCCTTCTGAGCATCTTCGACACTTACAACCCTAAACCTAATCTTTCCTCCGGGCCTCGTTTGAGCAACCTTTGGAATGTCCACCCTGGCAACGACCCCTATCTTTGCGTATCCTCCGGTTGTCTGCCTATCGGCGAGCATTATTATCGGCTTGCCGCTTTTTGGGACTTGAATCGCGCCGAGGGGAATGGCATCAGTGATTATGTCGGCACCTTTTTCTGAGTGCTCTATTTTCGGACCCTCCAGCCGGTAGCCCATTCTATCGGATTCTGGTGTTACCTCGTAAGTTGAGCTCAGGAATGTTCTAATTCCTTCTTCTGTAAAGTGGTCTTCTTGTGGCCCTAAAATTACCCTAACTTCACTCTCGTTTGAATATTTTGGCACAAACGCCTCCGGAAGCTTTTTACCATCCTTCCCTGTTAAAATTGCGTAGCCCAGGCTTAGAGTATCCCCACTTTTCAGCGCTCTGCCAAAGTTTGCCCTCAAATAGGTGGAGCAGCTACCAAGAATCCGCTCACAACATATCCCTCCGGCAAATGCTATATATCCGTACATTCCGGTTTTTAGTGTTCCTATTTCTAAAACGTCCCCTCTCTTTGCCCAGTAGCTCTCCCATGGGTTTATGGGAACGCCGTTTAGCTTAACTTCCACGTCCCCACCCACGGCAAAAACGGCAGAGGAGTGGAACCTTATGGTGGGCCCTCTTAGAACGAACTCCAGCAGAGGTGCGTTATCATAATTCCCAACAAGATAATTAGTCAATCTCGCGGAAACCTCGTCCATAACCCCACTTACCGGAACGCCGAACTTTTGGTAGCCTATTCTTCCCAGATCCTGAACCGTCGTAAGCGAAGGAACGTTTACCAGCTCTATCATGCCTTTTCACCCCACTCTCGCTTATAGATTTCCCAGAACTCCTCCTCGCTTATGGGCACAAACTTGACGTAATCTCCAGCCTTCACTATGCTTGGCGGATTTTTAGAAGGATCAAACGTTTTCAGCGGCGTTCTTCCGATTATCCTCCATCCTCCTGGGCTCTCAATGGCGTACCATCCGGTCTGCTTTCCGGCTATTCCAACGCTTCCAGCCGGAACTTTTAACCTCGGCTTCTCCAGCCTCGGCGTTGCTATCCTCTCATCCATGCCTCCAAGATACGCAAACCCTGGCAGGAACCCCAGCATGTAAACCCTGTAGAGTGGCTTTGAGTGGATCTCTATGACTTCTTCGACGGTTAAGCCGTTGTATTGTGCGACAAACTCTATGTCCGGCCCGAACTTCCCTCCGTAGGCAACCGGTATCTCCACAATCCTCTCTTCCTCCTCCCGCGGCTCCGCGGAGAGAAAAGGCTTCAGGGCCTCGACGGCCTCTGCATATGAGGTTTTTAATGGGTTATAGTAAACGTAAACGCTCGTGTACGTCGGCACTACTTCAACAAGCCACTCCGGATTTTCTTCCTCTATGGTTCTTGCCACAGCGTGAACTTTCCTGTTGAGGTCCTCGTCTATCTCATTGCCGAAAATTATAACTACCGCAGAATCGCCAGCCGGCTTAAAAGTTGGAAACATAAAAAATCACCTAATAAATTCTCTCATGGGTACAACTTTTACTCCTTCCTCCTCGAGGCGCTTTCTTATGTAGGCTGTTATCTCCACAGCCTGTGGGTTGTCCCCGTGGACGCAAATTGTGTCGGCTTTAAGCTCCACCCATTCACCGTTAATGGCTTTAACCCCTCCGTCCTTGACCATGGAAATGACGCGCTCGGCTATGAGCTCTTTGTCGTGGATAACCGCCCCCAGCTTCCTTCTTGAGACCAGGGTACCATCCGGGTTGTAAGCCCTATCGGCAAATACCTCGTGGGCAACCTTTAGTCCCATTTCCTCCGCAATTTCCAATAGCTTTGACATTGAAAGCCCAACAAAAATAAGGTTCCTGTCGAAATCAGCTATTCCCTCTAAGATTCCTCTCGCGAGCTCTTCATCCTTAACTAGGGCGTTGTAAAGTGCCCCGTGGGGCTTGACGTGCTGAAGCTCCAGCCCTTCAGCCTTTACGAACGCATACAATGCTCCAATCTGGTAGAGAACGTAGTTTCTCGCTTCTTCTCTTGTTATGTCCATATATCTCCTTCCAAAGCCGAGCAAGTCCGGATAACCCGGATGTGCTCCAACGGCAACGTTCAGCTCTTTTGCGAGCTTTACAGTCTTTCTCATTACCATTGGATCGCCAGCGTGCCAGCCGCATGCAACGTTGGCTGAGGTTATGTACTTCATAACTTCCTCATCAAGCCCAAGCTTGTACCTCCCAAAGCTTTCACCGAGGTCTGAGTTGAGATCGACTCTTTGCATAAGCTATCACCAAGTATTGTTAATTTGAACTTAGGTTAAAAATACTACGTGTTTAAAACTGGCATTAATAAGTGTGAAAATCTTGCACCATAAATGTACATTATAGCCTCAATGTATATCATTTTTGGTATTTTTGTATCAAAAATGATATAAACAAGGCTTTTTTGGATATTATTTTGACTTTAGGTGTAGTAATGCCAGATTTGAAGGCTTTTGATTTTCGGAGATATAAAATCTTGAAGGAGGTGTCAAAATGGGAGAAAAAGCTTCAACCGTAGATTGGAAAACCATATTAAAAGCCTTAGGTCCCGGTCTGATAGTTACAGCAGCTTTCGTTGGTCCTGGAACCGTTACAACAACGTCTTCCTCGGGTGCCAAATATGGATATGTGCTCCTTTGGGCATTAACATTTTCCGTGTTTGCGACGATTGTATTGCAAGAGATGTCCGCAAGAATTGCAATTGCAACAGGTAAACCTCTAGCTGAATTCATTAGAACGAGCCTCTCAAAGAACCCGACGATAAACAAGGTGGCTGCAGCCCTCGTGGTTTTGGCAATTGGTGTAGGTAACGCGGCATTTCAAACTGGAAATCTAACAGGAGCAGCCATTGGATTAAATACAATATTGGGAAATTCAGCTCTCCTATGGCTATGGGTTATTGCAATCATAGCTACGATACTGCTCTGGACTGGAAGTTATAAGATAGTCGAGAAGTTTTTAACAGCCCTTGTTGTTATAATGGGGTTTGCGTTCCTCATTGACATGTTCGCCGCAAAGCCCGACTGGGGTCAGGTGGCTGTTCATCTCGTAAAGCCCAGCATTCCTGAAGGAGCTCTCACAATAGTGCTAGCTCTAATAGGAACAACCGTGGTGCCGTACAACCTGTTCCTGCATTCATCCTCAGTTCTGGAGAAAGGCTGGAAGGGATGGGAAGGCATAAAGATAATGCGCTGGGATGCCGGAATTGGGATATTCCTTGGTGGACTCTTCAGTTGGGCAATCATGATAACAGCAGCTGCAACCCTGCATCCCTTAGGAATAACAATAAAATCTGCCGGAGACATGGCGATTGAGCTGGAGCCACTATTAGGTAAATGGGCTGCCATGTTCTTTGCCTTAGGTTTGTTTGCAGCAGGTATGACTTCCGCAGTGACTGCTCCTCTGGCTGGCGCATATGCGATTCAACAGTCCTTGGGTCTACCAAGAGATATGAAGGACAAATACTTCAGGCTCTGGCTAATGCTCATAATGTTTGCGGGTCTTGGATTTGGAACCATGGTGTTTGCAACAGGAAGATCACCAATCGAGGCAATAATCTTTGCTCAAGCTGTGAACGGTGTTCTCCTACCAATAGTTGCCTGGATGCTTCTATATGCAGCAAACAAGAAGGAGTACTTAGGAGAATACACAAACGGTCCAATTACCAATGTTCTTGGCGGTATTGCAGTTATTACAGCAACAATTTTGGGAATTAGGTTGATTTTGAAGGCTTTGGGCTTGATGTGATGCTCGTTTCATTTTCCCTTCCTTTTTGAGGAGGTGTTTTTATATGTATGGTTGGAGAGCAAGAATAGGGTTGATAGTTCCCTCCTCCAACACAACCATGGAACCAGAATTTTGGAAAATGGCTCCTGAAGGTGTTTCAATCTACACGGCAAGAATGAATCTTACTGACGTTACTGAAGAAGCTTTGATAAAGATGGAAGTTTATGCTAGGGATGCTGCAAAGAGGCTTGCTGACGCTGAAGTGAATATTATAATGTATGGTTGTACATCAGGGAGCTTAGTGAAGGGCAAAGGCTATGATAAACAGATATCCCAAGAGCTTGAAAAACATTCCGGAATTAAAACAATAACAACATCTACTGCAGTACTGGGGCGTGTTTAGTTTCACCCCCTGTTATTTAAACAGTATTTGACTCTGAGGAGGATTTTCAGACCATAACACATTACCCCAAGCAGGATTCGGGTTACAGTAGTCTTTTTCAGAAAACAGGGGATCCTACTGCCAAACCACGTTGTAAACGCACCCCAGAACCCCTCATGAGGATTCCTATGCCTGTACTCTTCTTCAGAAAACACTCTGTCTCTCTTCTTACTACCAAAACCACCTGGAGCGTTCTTAGTTTTCTTAACAATCGGCCGATAACCCTTTTCCACCACAGTGTTCAGAACTTTCTTTGAATCATAAGCCCCATCAGCATAAAAATTCCCAGAACCCCCCGGCAGGAGTTCAATCAGCTCGTTCTCAGAAGTTGTGATCTTCACAGCAACCGGATACAGTAAACCCGGCAGGATTCTCGTTATTGCCTGAACTTCTATCCTGCCCTTTTTTTATTTGTGATAATG
>NZ_KE387150.1:340293-363062 GCF_000430485.1 Thermococcus sp. PK | reverse complement strand
ACGCTGGTTCAGGACTTTAAAAGAAAGAACAAAGCGTTTCTGGAATAATTTCAGGGCTAGAGACTGGAGGAGGGTTCACAGGTTTGTTTTTCTGTTTGCGTTCTGGTATAATTTTGTTAGGTTTCATTCTCGGTTTGGTTGTCCGCCTGGTGATGTGACTGAGTGGCTTCAAGAGGTGATGCCCCAGTTATCCTGACAGTATCTCTTTCTCTGATGCAGTTTTTTCAAATTTAACCAGAACATCGGCATATGCCAGATTAAGCTCTTGTAAAATTAAAATTCCGATAATCTGAAGGTACCCCCTCTCCTGTAAGAACAAACGCCTTCTCCTAACTGTTGTTGCGGAGACGTTAAGTCTTTTAGCCATCTCAGTGTCACTCATTCGCCCATTTTCTCTAAGCAGAAAGTATATCTTGAAGTCTAAGTCGTCTAAAACTCCCCCAAAGGCTTTTCTCCAGAAGTTGAGTTCATCATTGCTTATTGGATAGCGGAATCTTTCATTCATTTAACCACCTCCCTAATACCTAACGTTAGAATCAACTTGAAGGGATAAATCTTTAACTCTAGTGTTGAACTTTGTATCATGTTGATAATAGACGCCGCAATATTCATTCAAGGGGTTGATGTTGAAGGTGTCACAACTCCAAAGGTGCTTGAAGAAGTTAAAGACCCGGAATCTAAGTTATTTGTCGAAAGTCTGATTAGTGCGGGCAAGGTTAGGGTAATGGTTCCCTCAAAGGAGAGTGTAGAAGCTGTTAAAAAGAAAGCCCTTGAGACTGGGGAGCTGGGAGAACTCAGCGAAGCGGATATCGAGATACTTGCCTTAGCTTATGAGCTTAAGGGGGAGATATTTACCGACGACTACAACCTCCAGAACATCGCAACCTTCATGGGTCTAAGATTTAGAACACTGAAGCGGGGCATAAAAAAAATTATAAAATGGCGTTACGTTTGCATTGGGTGCGGGAAGAAGTTCGAAACCCAGCCCCCTGATAACCTCTGTCCTGACTGCGGAAGTAAAGTCAGGTTACTCCCCAAAAAGAAGAGAAAAAAGCGTCAGCGCTCATAGGGTTCTTCATCAATCCGCCTAAGTTCCTCATCATCCGCTGTTATGGTTTTTGCCCAAAAAGATAAAAAGGCTTCGATGGGAAAATTAACCCCTAAGAGTTGCTATTAATCTTTTTTCGTTTAGCAGAAGATTAATTGCGTCTTTAACGTCCTTAACCACTATATCGCTGGCAAGCAATGCCTCGACGCTGGCTCCTTCATCTCCTATTACGCATATGGCAAGTTCAGCATTCTCAAGCATTCTGACGTCGTTGTTGCCGTTGCCAACACCAATGTAGGGTTCATACTCAAGAGCCTTCTGAAGTTTCTCGTTACCATTATTGACTTTCTCCACTTTAATTTTCATCCCTTTGAACTCCTCTTCAAGGGTTCCAAACGTATCGGAGCTTAGAACAACTACCCTGTATTTTTCACTCAGTTTGTCTAAAAGCTCTTTTATCTCTTCACTAACCTTTCCTTCAACGCCGAGCGTTCCATTTAAGTCAAAAACAACAGTCTTTGCATTAATTCTTCCATAGTTTGGAATCTCCATTTTGTTCACCTGAGAACATTTAGCAAAAATGCTTAAAATCTTGCCCCCAATATCGAAGAGGTGAGACAGTGTGAGGATTGCATGGGGGATCAGCGGCGCCGGTCATTTGCTTCTAGAAAGCGTTGAAGTACTCGAAAAGTTAAGGGAAAGGCATGAGATTAAGATATTTCTCTCTTCAGCAGGAGAAGAAGTTGCCAGAATGTATGGTGTCCTCGAAAGAATAGGAAGCTTCCCTCTCGTTAGGGAATCCAAACAGGGGCATTCGTTTCCCTCTTGCGGTTCGTTCAACTTGGGCAAGTTTGACGTCTTTGTAATCTCCCCTGCGACTTCAAACACGGTTGCAAAGATAAGACTAGGCATAGCGGACTCTTTGCTCTCATGCTGTGCATCCCAAGCCCTGAAGAGCAGAGTCCCTCTGATGATAGTCCCGACAGATTCCAAGCCAGTGGTGGAAACCAAAGCCCCCAATGGGGAGACCTTTAAGATTTACCCGCGCAAAATTGACCTTGAACACCTAGAAGCGTTGAGAGAGGAGGGTGTACTAGTCCTTGAGCATCCTTACGATGTGGAAAAGGCCTTGGAGCAGTTTTATGGGCATAGGTAGAATTTCCGTCTTTTGTTACTCTGCATTTCCATTTCGTTAATTGTATCGTATGCTTGTCCCATCCCCTTATGCCAAAGTTTAATAATGTCAAGACATCAAACATAGACGCGGTGATTGAAGGTGAAGATAGTACGCTTTGGTGTCTCGATGCCAGAGGATTTGCTGGAGAAGTTTGATGCTATCATCGAAGAAAAGGGATATGCTAACAGAAGTGAGGCTATTAGGGATTTGGTGAGGGACTTCATAGTCAGGCATGAATGGGAAGAGGGGGACAAAGAGGTCGCCGGAACCATAACAATTGTTTACAACCATGATGAGGCAGATGTCGTGAAAGAGCTCCTTGATATGCAGCATGACTATGTAAATGAAATTATCTCGAGCCTTCACGTCCATATGGACGAGCACAACTGCCTTGAGGTCATTGTCGTTAAGGGGAAAGCCAGCGTGGTAAAGAGAATAGCCGAAAGGCTGATTAGCTTAAAAGGTGTAAAGCACGGGAAGCTCGTCATGACCACCACAGGCAAAGAGCTGGTATGAAAAAACTTATAAATTCCTCTTTTATCAACACACTTGGGTGTGTGCCGGGGTAGCCTAGCTCGGTAGGGCGGCGGACTCGTAATCCGCAGGTCCCGGGTTCAAATCCCGGTCCCGGCTCCATATATTCGTTTCTACGTTGGTTGTGATAACTTTAATTATGTTTTGAGCCTATACGGGCACGGTATAGTGATGAAGTCGAACCCGATTACGGGGTTACTGAAATCTCTCTTAAAACTGACTTCAGTATACCAATTGAAGCATGGTTTGTTGGGGAAGGTGTTAGAACAATGTCTAACTAGAGAGTTTTTAGAGAAAGAAACAAAGCTCGGAAGTTATCTCCTCCGGTGCTCTTGAGGAGAATAAATTTACAAAAACTATCAACTAGTTTTTGGGGAAAGAGTTAGTTTTTTGCCAGTATTTCCAAATCGGAGCTAATTGGGGGGGTTTAAAAAGTGGACTTTTAGATGGACGTCTAATTGTTTTATTAGCATAAAATAAAATGTGTTACTTCAACTCTCAAACTTTAGCGTGATTTTTTACTTTTATATATTGTTATTGTAATTAAAATTTATTGTAACCATATCTTATAATATTATTTAGAACTATAAATAATGAAACTTTTACATAGAATAAAAATTACGTAATAAAAAAGTAATCTTTTGATAATTTTTACTAACTAATGTTGTATTAAGTATACACCCTTATAGTAATGCCCGTACAACGTGTGATTCACATTACCTGGGGCTGTTTCATAGGTAGTGATAAATGGAACTTTTGAATTCTTTTGTTTTCCGTAATTTTTAAATAGTCTCTAATTATACTTCCTTGTGGTGAAGCAGTTCCCAGAATGTGGGGTTTGTCAAGCCCGAATGGGGACTGTCGAGAGCCTTGAAGATGTGGGGAGTCTCCGTTCCCCCCGAAAGCCAGCCAATGAAGACGGGAGGCTGGAAGCCTACCCGTTACGAAATTAACACCCTACACACACTTTACGGGTAGGCAGAACGGCTTAAAAAGCAAGAGAAATGGATAGTACTCCGCAATCATCGGGAGTAGGAATGCTCTTTGTTTGACTTTTCTTTTTTCTCCGTAATCATTTTATACATCGATTTCTTAGAGTTGTTTGGGGATTTGCAATGAAGGACGTAGATAGGATTTTAGAGGAACTGGGCGCGGATAAGTTTGTTAGGTCGGTTCATCAGTACAGAACTGGGAATTTCAAGTATCTCTTATTGATTCCAAAAAAGAGGGGGGTGCTTTTGAGAAGGTTCGCAGGGTTGCTGGGGAGATTGGGCGTAGATTAAGTGCCAGGGTTGCTGTTTGTGACCCTGCTTTGTTTGAGGATCCGGACACGAAGTTTGCTGTTGAGTTTCTATTGTACTCGGGTCTCCATCTTCACCCGGAGGGCTTTGATTTTGATGAATTGGAAAATGAGCTCTTCGACTTTGGTGAGCTGTTTGAGGAGTATGAGATGATGCCCCCTTCTGAGCTCGCTGATGTGGTGTATTTGGGTTTGATGGGAGTTGATAACGAAAGGTTGGCAGACTCCTTAGGCGTGCAGTTGGAGAATATAAGGAAGACTAAGAAGCTTTTGAAGGAGTACTTGGCATCGTATGGGTATGTGTACTAGTTTCAGCTAGAGATGCTATCCCAGTGGGGTTGTTTTTTGTTTTCGCTTTTATACGATATTCTCGTGTTCTCAAAGGGGTTGCATTATAAAATGGAACTACTGAATGTTCGTTTTTGTGCAAAGATTTTGGATATAATGTGCCTTATATCTAAAATGATTGTATAATAATGAGCACAGAAATGTTGATGCAATACCGAAAACTAAAGAATACACGGCGAATATATGGGTTGTTGAATTTTGATACGCACCATGTGCCAAGTTTTCATCTCAGGCCGAAAGTAAAATTAAGTTATTACCACCTTCGATCGTAATAGGAAAAATTGATAATGAGCCCGGCTTATATGGGGACAACTTCCCAATCTTTGTGAACCTATGAGATCGACATGAGGATATCTTAAGCCATATTTCCAATTTATACAACTTTGTATCGTAAAAAATGTGGATTTTATAATACTTACAATAGTAATTTTAGTTATTTTATAAAAAGTGTTTATTTTTTATTTGATATCATGTTAACAGAAGATAAATATATCTTTGTATTTTTCATTAAATGTGATTTTGTAAATATAGTAGATATGCCTAATAGTAAAAAATTCGAGTAAAAGTTGAGAGATAAATTGACACTCAGAGCCAAAAATTACTTCCTAATATAGTAAAAACTTCCAGAGGGTATTTATATCATGAGGTATTACAAACTTCGAGGGAGGAATATGGAAAATACTCAAATATTCGTGTGTCCATTTTGCGGCTACAAAGCGAGAAGTCTGGAAGAGCTAAAGCAGCATATTCTTGAAAAGCATACACTAAATAGAGAAGATGTGCGGGGAATTAGCTTTATTCAAAAACATTAAAAGCATTCTCTCCACGTTATCCACGGTGATGTCCCATGTTCAAAATAGTTGAAAGGAAAATAAGATGGCATAAAGACTTTGACAGTTCCCACTTCTTGGATCTACCATATGAGAGCAAATGTCTCAGAATTCATGGGCATACATATAATGTTGAAGTTGAGATATGGGGCGAACTGAACGAAAACGGTATGATATTTGACTTTAACCACCTTGGGAATCTCGTAAAGCTTCTTGATCACAAAATACTTGTCAGCGAAGATTGGGTAACTAGTAAGGAAGAAGGTTATGTAATGGTAGATAAAAATGGTAAACACTTAAAGCTTCCCCAAAATGAAGTTGTGGTTCTCAACAAACCAAATGTAACGGCGGAGTGCATTGCAGAGTGGTTTGCCGAGAGAGTAGTAGAAAAAGCAGGAAAAAATGTGAGAAAGATCAGAGTAAGGATTTGGGAGGATCCAAGGAGCTATGCTGAGATTACCCTTGAACGCTGAATGAATTCTCACCTAAAAAGTTAAATTGTGACAAATCTAATAACTTGAAAGGTGATATACCATGAGGTTTTCGAGAGGGAGAAACTTTCTGTTTAGAATCCCAGAAGGGAAGGAGTTTTTGTATGCTTTAAATGAGTTTGCAAAAAAGCACAACATATTAATTGGAACTGTCAGCGCAATTGGAACTCTCAGAAATCCAAAAATAGGTTATTTTGAAGAGGAGAAGAAGCAATACAAGGTCATTCAGCTCGAAGGCACATACGAGCTGGTATCTGCACTGGGTAATATAAGCATAAAGGACAATGAGCCCTTTGTCCATGTTCATGTGAGCTTGGGCGATAGGGAGGGGAAGCTTTTTGGTGGCCATTTAATTGAAGGAGAGGTCTTTGTTGCGGAAGTTTATATCCAAGAGCTTCTTGGGGAACCACTAGTGAGAAAGCCTCAAGAGAATGGCTTAGCCTTATGGGATGAAGAGGATTAAAATGCGGCAACTTAATCTTTGTTTATCCCATTCAATAACTCATCGTAGTTTCTTTTTATTGGCGGGAAAAATATTTATACATTCCACATAAATATGCATAGGTGGGAGAATGAAGCCGATTATTGGAATTGTAGCTTCATTTGATTGGGAAGCTGGAACCTTCACAATAAACGACACGTATGTAAGAAGAATTAAAAAAGCAGGTGGGATTCCCGTTGCAATTCCACCACTTCTGGAAATAACTGATGTTATCGAGGCAATAGATGGACTCATAATACCAGAAGGCCCAGATATACATCCAAGATATTATGGGGACACTCTCTCTGATAAGATTGAGTGGCTTGATATTCAAAGGGACGAATTTGAGCTTACCCTAATTAAAGCAGCCTTAGAGAGAGATTTGCCGATGCTGGGAATAGGTAGGGGCGCACAAGCAATAAACGTTGCCTTGGGAGGAAGCCTATACCAAGATGTGAGTGAAATCCCAAGGGCTATGAGGCATAACTGGCTTAAAAACGGTAAGTTTTTGGTGAGCCCCGCTGTAAAGGTTCATGACGTAAGAATAAAGACGGATTCTCTTCTCTTTGAGGTACTCAAGGAAAACTTGAGTGTTGAGTCTACAAGCGAAGTTTTTATAGAGGTGAACAGCTTCCATCATCAAGCTATTAAGAAGCTTGGAGACAATATAAAGCCCGTGGCCTATGCAGAGGATGGTATAATAGAAGCGATTGAAGTGGAAGGGAAGTTCGCGATAGGTGTTCAGTGGTGGGCTGAGTACCTTGATGAGATGGAGCCTCTGTTCAAAGCTCTCGTGGAGAAAGCTCTGGAGTACAAAAAGAAAAAGCTTGGCCTCTTAGATCCCGAGAAAAATTCAATGGACCTTTCGGTGCAAGAGTTATAACATCAAATGAGAGCCATCACAAGTTGGATAAGAGTAGTAACCTTCCCTGCAGGAGCCAAAGGTTATACCCTTTGCTTCTATCTTCTTTCTTGCCTCCTCTAGAATCTTGAGCCTTATTTCTTTGGGAAGATAATAATAGCCACCTATCTTTTCACCTTTTTTGTAAAGGGGTGTGAGCTTTTTCATTAGTTCTGGAAACTTTGCCTCCATTCTCTTCCATGAATCCGGTCGAAGTTTTAAGGTTGATACCGTTATATGTGAGACAAAACTTAACGCATCGAGAGTCTCATCAAAATCTTCCCATGTGTAAAATGGTATTATTGGGTCAATTCTAGCATAAGCAGGGATGCCTTCTTTCTTTGCTTTTTTCAAAGCTTTAATTCTTTCTTTTGGTGAAGGTGCATTTGGTTCGAGGAGTCTTGCTTTTTCTTCATCTATTGTTGTAACGGTAATCCCAATGGCACATTTTAGATTTTTCAAAATGTCCAAGTCTCTTTCAAATAGGCTTGACTTAGTTAAGATTAAACAGGGGACCTCGTATCTCTTGAAGAGTTCAAGCACCTTTCGAGTTATCTTCATCTTCTCATCTATTCTTGGATATGGGTCAGAAGAATAAGAGAGTGCCACTAGAGGCTTCTCTTTAAACTTTCGGAGTTCTTTTTCCAGGCTTGTGAGGAGATTTTCTTTTATCCTTACTCTGAAGGCATTGGGGATGTAAGAGGTTATGTAGCAGTAAACACATGCATGGTCACAGCCGGTATAAACGTTAAGAGTATACTTAAACGGGCATGTGCAGAGCATTGACTTCCAGGGATCAAAAGGTCTTATGTACATATACCTTAGGTTTACAAAATACATTTAAAACTTTCCTGCTATTGTAGGTTGGTGGTTCTATGAAGGGAAAAGTCAAGTGGCTAGGGGATTCTAAGTTTGAAGCTCTAACTGAAGAAGGCGGAAAGATACTCTTTGGAGAGAATGGCATTTCACCGATGAAAACGCTCCTCCTCAGTGTGGCTGGTTGTACTGCAATTGACGTTGTGATGATTCTTCAAAAGATGCGCGAGCCCATTGAAGACTTAGAGGTTGAAATAAGTGGAGAAAGGCGGGAGGAGCATCCAAGAATTTATACTAAAGTTCACATCCACTACAGAATTTATGGGGATGTAAAAGAAGAAAAGGCAAAAAGGGCTATAGAACTCAGCCAAAATACCTATTGTTCAGCGAGTGCCCATCTAAAGCTCAGTGGAACTGAAGTAACTTATTCCTATGAGATTATTAAGGAAAAAGTTTAAGTCCTTTCTCTCTAACATGTTTTTGGTGATTTTAATGAGAGGAGAACTTATTAGGGTTTTGAGTGCAGTTGAAGAAAAAGCTAACGAGCTCAAAATGGATGGATTTGAGCCCGATTTGGTGCTCTTTGGGAAAGAGGCTTACGAGTTTTTAAAAGAGCAAGTAAACGAGGAATTTGGTGGAGAAGATTCTGTTTCCGAGATATCTGGACTTAAAGTCAAGGTTGTTGAGGAATTTGGAAAGGATGCTGTTGTTATTGACTCAAAAGTTCTCGGCATGGGGCTTGGAGGGGCGAAGAGGATTAAAATAATCAAAGATTGAGGGAATAATCGCTCAAAATTAGCAGACTTAGAGAAATTGCCATTATATCTGCTAGACTGCCAGGATTTCTTAGATCTCTCTTTTCCCTTAGAAATTTATCAAATTCTTCAAGGCTGAGCTTTCCATCGAGGCATTCTTTCGCCTTCTTCTGAACAAGCTTTGCTTCTTTAATCCCTGCTTTTCTTATAATTAACGTATCCAAGTTGTTAGAGAGAAGTTCAAGAAATACCTTGATGGTAGCTTCCTCAAGTGAAAAAGCGAAGCTAAGTTCTTTGAGTCTGTAAAAGGTGGAGTAGCTAAGCTGATATCCGGTAAGCCATTCTTTAAAAATTAACTCTCTCTCGCTTGAAATCTCAGCAAGCTTTTTTAGGTTTATTTTATCCCTTATGAGCTCATCAAAAGAAGAATCATCGTAAACGTCATACTTTACTCCCTTTTTAACTCCCTTTGGGTTTGCCGTCCTTATTGCTTTGTAAAACTCTATGCTGTCATATGGGTTAGAGGCTGAGATGAGAAGCTTAACTTTTTCTCGGGCCAGTTCAATGTTATTTGCCCACCCAAGTGCCATTGTAAGGGGAATTGCAAGAGTTATTATTCCAAAGTTGGGATTTGAGTTTTGGGCTTTTTTGGAGTTTTCAACGGCTTTTTTTATAAGTTCTCCTAGCTTTGCTTCTTCCGGCTGAAGTTTTCCCTCTCTTATGAGCTCCCCTCTATGGGCGGCTTCAAAAAGAACATCTATAACGGCGGTATGCGCAAAAAGAAAATGGTACAGAGTAAGGTCTTCAAAGTCTCTATACCTGTTTACGTTGCCCGGCTTGGGTACTGCAACTTCGAGCAGAGAGCCAAGGGTAAAAGCCTTGACCACTCCCCACTTGTCCATACCCATCATTCTACGACTATTTTTCCAATGAAGTTTTTGACTATCAGTTTTAATGTTTTCTCCCCTGTTTCAAAGTCCTTGTTTATGGTGGTTGAAGTCAGAGAGCCTTCAATCATGGGGACAACATTAACGTCGTCTGGAATAGAGATGTTAATCTCTCCGCTTCCCCGGTAGACTTCAATTTGAGAGCAGTATTCCTCGTCTTCTGGGCATCTTTCCAGCTCCACTTCCATGTCCCCGATGAAGTTTCTTGCAACAAGTGAGCTGAATGTCCCTGAGATAGTGATATCACCAACGACGTTGTCGAAGGTAAGCAAAGAAGTGTCTAGATCAATATTGATGTCACCAACTGTGTTCCTTAAGGCTAAAGACTTTACGGCGTTATCTCCGACTCTTATCAAGAGTCTTCCGTTTTTGTAGTCCTCACAATCGAGACATGAGATTACCAAGGTTTCGCCTTCTTCTATCTTCACCGGCAGGTTGCTGAGGACTTCTATCCCATCTGTTCCCTGCTCTACCGTTATTTCTGCGGCAATGTTCTCGATTAGTATCTCCGAGGAGTTAAATTTTCCGAGTGTAGTTATTTCTCCGGCATCCCTGGAGGAAAATCTCCATGAATAATATGCACCAGGGGTTACGAGGAATAATGCCAGATACAGAACAAAGGCCAGTGCCAAGGATGTTCTTACCGTTTTGTTCTTGACTAGTACATAAAGCCCTGCAACAATAAGTACTACTCCCCAGAACGCCCTTTTGATGTAGGGGGCATATGGAAGAAGATAGTCGTACACCTCTGGTCTGATGCTTTTTAAAAGGATTAACAGGCCCAAAAAGGTTAAAAAGACTCCAAGAAGCTTTTTCATTTCTCATCCCCTCGCTATCAGGTATAGGCCGAATAAGAGGATAAGCAATGCAACTATCTCCCTCAGTCCGAAGATTGGAAACGGTATGAAAACCTTTAAGAGGAGCACTGCCCCTAAAAGGACAAGAGCGATTCCAAAAAGCTTTGTGTCGTCTTTTTTCTCTACTTTTGGAGCTTTTTTAGTCAGTTCTTCAACTTTTTCTCCGGCCTCTTCAATTAGCTTTTCGATCTTTTCTGGAATTTTCTC
The DNA here is from genome assembly GCF_000430485.1 of Thermococcus sp. PK. NCBI lineage: Archaea > Methanobacteriati > Methanobacteriota > Thermococci > Thermococcales > Thermococcaceae > Thermococcus > Thermococcus sp. PK. The sequence goes on along the minus strand of NZ_KE387150.1, from coordinate 352,370 downwards.
TGCAGTTACTCCTTCTTCCTCTTCTTCGGGCATAACTATAGCCATTAGGAAATACGCCAGGATGAAAACTGGTTCAACGAGGCAGAGAAGGATGAAGAGTACCCTCACTATAGTTGGATCAACGTCGATATATTCGGCTATTCCTCCAAGAACTCCCAAAAATATTTTATTCTTTTTACTCCTCTTGAGCCTCTTTTCCACTTAACTCACCTCCATTTTCAGGTTCCTCCGGTATTACAATAGCTAAAAGAAGGTATAGCAATATTGCAGTTCCCACACTTCCTAGGAGCAGGATTATAAAAAGTATCCTGACAAGGGTAGGGTCCACGTTAAAGTATTCCCCTAATCCCCCACAAACTCCGAAGAGTATTCTGTTCTTTTTACTTCTGTAGAGCCTCCTTTCCATGTAAGCCCCTCCTTTGCTATAGCTATTTATGATTGTGCATTCACCTATATAATTTTAATCTTCTACGAGTGTAGTGTCACTACGAGTTTCAATGGTCAAAAGGAAAACTGCTGTTGCCCATCCTTGAACAGAAAGAGCTTTATACCAGTCCACCAACAATTTTTAGGTGAACCTAATGAGCAAACTTATACTAATAAGACATGGTGAAAGTCTGTGGAATAAGCTAAACCTTTTTACAGGCTGGGTTGATGTGCCTTTGAGCGAAAGGGGAATTGAGGAAGCTTTAAATGCTGGGGAACTTCTAAAAGAGTGGAAGATAGATGTGGTATTTACCTCAGAACTTGTCAGAGCAATCCAGACTGCAATGCTCGTTATGAGCAAAAACACCTCCGGCGTTCCGAAGATAGAGCACGAAAACGGAAAAATGAAAGACTGGGGAATAGTATACGGAGAACACGGGAAAAATTACGTCCCCGTTTATAAGTCGTGGCATCTCAATGAGCGTTATTATGGTAAACTGCAAGGTTTTAACAAAGATGAGGCAAAGAAAATTTATGGTGAAGAGCAGGTTTTATTGTGGAGAAGGAGCTATGATGTTGCCCCGCCGGGAGGGGAAAGCCTTAAGGACACTGCTGAGAGGACAATTCCTTATTTTAAAGAAAAGATAATCCCGGAGCTTGAAAAGGGGAAAAACGTACTTGTCTCTGCCCATGGAAACAGCTTACGCTCAATAGTTATGCACATAGAAAAGCTAACTAAAGAGCAGGTTTTGAAGCTTAACATCCCTACTGGAGTGCCGCTTGTTTATGAATATTCCGAAGGAAAACTTGAAAGGATGGGCTATCTCTATGAGTGGGGCTATGATAAGAGCCTTCACATAGAATAAAAGGGGAGAAGAAGGCGATCGTGATCAGATTATTTCAACTTCAAAGCTCACCACGTCTTTTCCTAATTTCCCTCTCGCTATTTCAAGGGCTTTCTCTACCTTGCTAACCACAACTATCTCCTCTTCGGGAATGGAATTCCTCTTGTAGTAGACTATTCTCGCGAGCATGCTTTTCACCTCTTGTATCACTTTGAGTGATAATACAGGGATACCAAATCTTGATGATTGTAAACCTATTTATAAGCCTTTCTGCACTAATTTGTTCGTCAATGAACAGAAAAGATTTAAAGTGATAGGGAAAAGAAGCACTTATGCGGAGCCTTTTTATAAAACGTGTACATTTGAAGGAAATTCTAACCACGGCTAGAGAGAGCAACATTGAAATATGCGGGTTTTTGATAGGGACGATGAAAGGGGAAGATGCCTTTGTGGACTACGTAGTCTTTGCAGAGAACCGGTTGAATTCCCCAGTAAAGTTTGAGATAGGCCCTTTGGAAACGCTCAAAGTTCTTGAAAAAGCCGAAAAAGAGGGGAAGGAAATAGTTGGGATATTTCACTCCCACCTTAATTGTCCCCCATATCCCTCTCCCAGGGATTTGAAAGGCATGGACTTGTGGAGAAACGCATGGCTGATAGTAAATAACATTGGAGAATATAGGGCGTTTGTTCTCGAAAACGGTCAAATAAAAGAAATTAAGGTCGAGGTGGTTTAGTCTTCGATTATAATCTCTATTTTCCTCCCATCTTTGTATCCTTTCATGGCGGAGAGCATGCCTTTAATGGTCTTTTCAACAAGCTCCTGAACCCAGTCTTTCATTGGGAGCTCCTTTCCGTCTATTCTAACGGTTACCTTTGGCTTTGAGCTCAATACGACGCAATCCTCTGTGCTCCTTTCGCCCTTTACTATGAGTTTTGCCATTTCATAGCAGTTGAGCCCGCACTGTCCGCAGTTGATGTTTGGCAGCATAAAAGCTTTCTCTTCCACTAAATCGGCCAGCTTTTCTGGGTTTTCGAGGGGGTTTATTACCTCAAGTCCATCGACACTTTTGGCTTTGCTTGAGATAACACCACTAACGGCTATCGCAAGCCCATCGTTCAGGGTCTTTACCTCATCTTCGCTTTTCGCACATATTACTTTGGGCAGGTGCTTGGCATCTTTGAAGCCCTCAAGAAGAAGGAAATCAACCTCTGGCATTGTGGAGAATAGGGCATTTAAGTCCTTTGCCTCAAAAAGGAGGGCATCTGTGTCTTGAGCTCTCACAATTACATAATCAGCTACTCTTTTTAATTTCCAAGTGTCACTGTCCTTTCTATCAAAGTTCGTGTGCATGCTCTTTGCTATTCCCACTTTGTACCCTCTTTTCTTGAGCTCTCTTGCGACTCTCTCTACCGTGGTTGTCTTCCCGCTCTTTTTAAACCCTACAAACGCAACTGCCCTCATTTTTATCACTCTAAGAGCATTATCCAGTTTATGTCATCTATCTTTACCACCAAGGCTTTCCCCCGGTTGCCCACCACATCGGCAACGTTCTCTAAGACTATTACTTCCTCATCAAAATCCTTCAGCACGCCGGTAAAGGAGTGATCCCCACCAACAGCCAGTGCTATGCGTTTACCTTTCCAAGCTTCCAGGGTTTTATCCAGCAAAAGCAGTTTTTCTTCACTCATGTTCCCACCTATACAAAAAGACTATAAATGACTTTTAGCCTTTTCCATCTGGTGGTCATATGAGGTTGGTCACAAAGAATGAAGTCGTAAAGGAAGCCTTCTTAAACGAGCTTAAGAGGGAAGGAATCAGGTTTGCTGTTATGGAAAGACTTGGGTATGAGGCATTTATTGGCTACATGATTGAAGGGACGCTGGAGGAGATAAACAACACCATAAGCTCTTTTGAAGGTGAGGAAAAGGAGATTCTTCTTGAGGGCTTTCTCACGTTTAAGGAGCAGATAAACCATGCCCTTGAGCACCTTAAAGAGGGTGAGGGAATAGAGCATCTCCTTCAAGAGGGCTACTGGATGGGAGACGTTCTTGACCAGCTGTTTAAAAACGATGCGGTTGCTGTTGAGGGGAACAGGGCAAAGCTAAAGGATGGCATTGATGTCACAAAGCTCAAATTCCAGTTCAGGTTCCCATATCAAATTGCAAAAAACCTTGAGAAAATTGAGCAGATAGCGAAGCAGTTTGCATTTGTTGACCTTGTCCCCGAATACGAGATAGAGATTAGGGAGCTTGAAATAGGAAAAATCAACAGGGCTATGCACATAGCCGCGAAGTACTTTGAAGAAGAGATGGTTATGGGTGTCTATTTCGCCCTCATCTCAAGGGGAATAGTGGCCGGTGAGATACTAAATGCTATTGGCAACGAGAAAGTCCCCAAAGATGAACTGGCAAGGGCTTTCCTCAAGGCAATGCCCATGGAGATACCCACTGAAAAGGGTACCATGGTAATAAACGTGACTAATGAGAGAGCATTTGAAGAGATTTTGAAAATGCTGGAAAAGGAGGGGCGAATAGACATAAAGGGTGGAAAGATCAGGAAGTTGAAGTAGAGCCCTCTGAAGGCAGCAGTACTAAGCCCAGGAGCATTAAAATACCTCCAACTCTGCTGGTTAGAATGAGGGCAATTATTGCCGGGACTAAAAGCTTGTCTTTTGCTTTTTTGTATTCTTTGTTTTCAATGAGCTCAACACACTCTTCGGTTCTTTTGAATATCCAGTAACCGAGGATAGCGAATGGTATTGCGAACAAAATCCCTACTACCGTAAGCAAAAGGAGAACTGCTATGAGGATGGCTCTATGATACTTAAAATCCCACCAACTTTGATAAGGGTCTTAGCCATCTCCACATCGGCCATGTAACCACCATAAATAGTAAGAAAAAAGACCTTTAAAAGATTTTCCAGATTTCGTCTGTTTCTGGTCTTTTTAGTGGGGTCTCCTTTCCATCTTTCACAAGAACCTTTGTATTCTTGTCTTCCAGGAACTCTCCAACTATTGCCGCCTCAATGCCCTCTTTTTGTATTGCGTTCACGATTTTTTCGGCTTTCTCCTTTGGTGCCGCGATTAAGAGAGAGCCTGAGCTTATCAGAGCAAGGGGGTCTAAGTTGAAGTATTCACACAGCTTTCTGGTCTCTTCTGCTATGGGAATCCTATCGTGGTAAACCTTAAATCCCAGTCCAGCGGCGTCTGCCATCTCGTGGAATCCGTTGGCTATTCCTCCCTCTGTGGGGTCATGCATGGCATGAACCCCAATTTCTGCAGCGATTAATGCCTCTTTTACCACACTGATTTTCTCCAAGAAGCGTTTGGCATTCTCAACAAGCTCTTCCCCAAAGACATTTTTCAGCTCTTCTTCTCTTTCGCTTGCTATAATCGCTGTCCCCTCAATTCCAGCGCCTTTGGTCAATATTATGACATCTCCCGCCTTTGCACCGTTTGACCGCACAAGTTTTTCCTTTTTGACTTCGCCAAGCATTGTTCCAATGACTATAGGCCTGTTTAGTCCAATCGTCACTTCTGTATGACCTCCGACTATTGAAATGCCAAGCTTTTCAGCACTCCTATGCATGTCTTCCATTATTTCCTTGAGGAGGTTCTCATCGGCATTTTCCGGCAACAGGATTGTTGCTAAGAACCATCTTGGCTTAGCTCCAAACGTTGCAACGTCGTTTGCGTTCACGTTTATTGCGTAAAAGCCTATATGCTTCTCCGCCCCCGTTATGGGATCGCTTGATGCAACGAGAACATTCTCCCCAAAGTCGATTGCAGCCGCATCAATGCCCACACCAGATTTTATTATAACTCTCTCATCTTCAACCCCTAGAAGATTGAAGACAATTTTTTCAAGCACTTCTGGAGGAACTTTTCCCGGAAGCATTTTTCATCCCCATCAAAGTGAGACAGAAAAGATAAAAAGATTGCTGAGGAGGGTGTTAAACAAGCTTCTTTTCCTTCAGCACTTTTTCCATTCTGTCCATTGCTTCCTCAAGCTTTTCATACGCTGTGGCGTAGCTTATCCTCACATAGCCTTCTCCAGCCTGCCCAAATGCGCTTCCAGGAACTACAACAACTTTTGCTTCTTTTATCATCAGCTCACTGAACTCCTTGCTGCTCAAACCGGTATCTTTAATTCTTGGGAAGATGTAAAAAGCTCCCTTTGGCTTAACCGTTGGCAGACCCATCTCGTTCAGCCTCTTCCAAACAAGGTTTCTCCTTCTCTCGTATTCTTTACGCATCTCCTCTACCGCTTGCCAGCTTCTTTCGTCCCTTAGGGCTTTTGCAGCCGCATACTGGATAAAGGTTACGGGGCAAGTTGCATTGTACATTTGGAAGCGAACCATTTTTTCCACAACCCATTCTGGGGCAGCTAAAAAGCCCAAGCGCCAGCCGGTCATTGCGAAAGTTTTTGAGAACCCGTTCATGGTTATTGTCCTCTCAAACATTCCGTCCAGAGAAGCAATGCTGTAGTTTTTGACCCCATCGTAGACAAAATACTCATAAACTTCATCGCTTAAGATCATTAGATCGTGCTCAACTGCAAAGTCCGCTATCTCTTCGAGGTCTTTCTTCGTTAATACTGCTCCCGTGGGATTGTTTGGAGTGTTTATTATCAAAGCCCTTGTTTTTGGGGTCACGTATTTTTCGAGCTCATCGACACTTAGGCGGAACTCGTTTTCCTCATAAGTGGGAACCTCAACGGGCTTTCCTCCCGCTAGAATAACTGCAGGGGCGTAGCTAACGAACATTGGGGAGGGAATGAGAACTTCCTCGTTGTCCCTTAAGAAGGCTGCAAGTCCCATTAGAATCTGCTGGTTAGTGCCAACTGTTATCATTATTTGGGTTTTTGGATCTGCGTCAATTCCATTATGCTTTTTGAACTTCTCTGCAACTGCCTCTCTAAACTCCAAAATCCCTATATTTGGACTATAGTGCGTTAGTCCCTTATCAAGGGCTTCCTTTGCGTATTCCTTTATGTGTTCTGGCGTGTCAAAGTCTGGCTCTCCAATTCCAAGTGAGATTATTCCCTCAATGCCTTGGGCAAGGTCAAAAAGCTTTCTTATTTCAGAAGGGTTCACCATTTCAAGCCTATCGCTCAGCGCCATAATCTTCACCAGTAGGATTTCTCCTTGATGTTTATAATTTTACCGACATGAAATATTTGGCAACGATGAATAGAATAGCTCACTGATATACAACAAAGTTCTCCAAAACAAGGGCATCGAGCTTGGCTTTTTTGAAAGTTTTCAGGGCATCCTCTGGAGAGCAAACTATCGGCTCCCCATGCATGTTAAAGCTCGTGTTTAGAACCATGCCAACGCCCGTTTCTGCTTCAAAGTGTTTTATTATGTTGTAATAGCGTGGATTGTCCTCTCTAAGTAGGGTTTGTGGCCTTGTTGTCCTGTCCACATGCACAACTGCCGGGGCTTCATTGGCCATTTTTTCAGTTGCCTTGTAGCTCATTGTCATGAACTTGTTTGGATAAGGCTCCTCGAGGTAGTCCTCAATTCTCTCCTCCAGCATTGAAGGGGCAAACGGCTGGAAGACGTCTCTGTTCAATGCTACGTTGAGCTTTTTTACAACATATTTGCTTCTTGGGTCTGCGAGGATGGAGCGGTTGCCTAGGGCTCTTGGACCGTATTCCATTCTTCCTTGGAAAAAGCCCACCATTTTGCCTTCAAGAAGCATTTCTGCAACAACTCCCTCTACGTCTTCACGATATTCAAATTTCAGACTCTCTGCCCTTAAGAGGGCTTCAATTTCGCTCTCATCGTAGGAAGGCCCCAAGTAAACATGCTCAAGCTTAAAGGGCTTCCATTTCCTATCGAGCCTTTCGAACTGGGCTTTGACGAAGGCTGCGGCACCAAAAGCTAATCCAGAATCATCCATTGCTGGAAATATCCATAGATCGGGGAAATATTTTCGCAGCACGGCATTTGCCTTGACGTTTTGTGCAACTCCTCCGGCGTAGGCAAGTTTTAAGTTATAACTTTTAAGTTTTAACCCAAGCTCATCGATAATCTTTTCAAGATGCGCTTGAGCAGAGGCGGCTATCTCTATTGCTTTCTTTTGTACTTCTCCGTCCAAATTACCTTTTTTCATCTGCTGGGCGATTTCTTTAGCCCTCGAGAGGGGATACCCTAAGAGTTCGGCGAGCTTTTTCGTTGCCTCAACTCCAACCACCTTCAGCCTGTTCTCAAAGGTTAAACCGTTAAGCTCTATTATGTGTGAGAGGTCATAAGTTGGCTTACCATAGGCTGCCAGGCTCATGACCTTTCCTTCATGTCTCATAGGCTTGAAGCCCAGAAGCTCCGTAACTGAAGCATAAAAGTCCCCAAGAGAGTCTAAATAGGTGCTCTGAGCTATTCTTATCATCTCGCCATCTCTTGCCACATAAATGGAAGAGCTTAGTCCATCTCCCGCAGCATCTATGCTTAACGCCAGTGCCTCTCTCCAGCCAGAGGTAAAGTAGGATGAGGATGCATGAGCAAGGTGGTGCTCAACAAAAAGAACTCTCTTCTTGAAGTCTTCACCGAATATTGATTTGAGGTTTTTCTCAAGTTCTAACAACCTTGACTGCTTCCTGAAAATGCCTGCCACCGCTATTACCTCTACCTCTTCCGGACGCACTTCTCCCATCTCTAGGACTTTCTTTATGCTCAACTCTGGAAATCCGCGGTACTTCTTTATCCTATTTAGTCTTTCTTCATTTACGGCGTAGAGCTCTTCTCCCTTGAAAAGCACCGCTCCTGCGTCGTGTCCATCGTGCACTCCAAGTATGATCATGTGTTGGAGTTGAATGGAGGATTTTTAAACATAACTTCGGAATGCAACACTGGGGAGTCAAAATGCGGGCAGAAGTCAAGGGGTTTATTGATAGGGGCACGTATAGAAAAGCACCTCTGTTTGAAGGTGAACTCCCTGAGGGGAGCTACACCCAGATAGTCGAAATAAAGCCAAAGCAGACCGTTCCAAAGCATTATCATGAGAAGCAGTACGAGCTCTTTTACATAATCAGCGGTGAGGCAAAGCTGGGTATTGGGGAAAAGGAATACGAAGCCAAACCAGGGGACATCTACCTTGTAAAACCAAAGACAGTTCACTGGGTCGTAAACGAAAGGGAGGAACCATTTAGGCTCTTCGTTGTTAAGCTGAACTACTTTGGAGAAGACAGTGTCTGGCTGGGTGATTAACATGGGAAGAGTAAGGAAGGAAAAGGCAGAAATGTTCCCCCTATCTCCGGAATCATGGTACCTTGTGGTTTATTTTAATGAAAAACTTGAGTACCTTTACATACCCTCATCCAATAAACCAGACTTAGAAAGACTTGGATATCTTCTGGCGGCTTTTAAGCTGTTCAATATCCCTTATTTGCTTTTTGGAGTTCATGGGGAGGATATTTTTGAGCTTAGGGATGATTTCGAAGAAAGATTGAAAGAAGAGTTTGGTGTGAATATTGATGAGAACGTCCTTGCCAAAGAATTTAAGAGCTCACTTAGGAACATCGAGAATTTAAAGACATTTTACGAAAAGCTCGGGTTTTTTGAAGACCTTGAGGAGCTTGAAGATCTAAGAAGGCTGTATGAGGAGTACCTGAAAAAGAGGAGAAAATGAACAGTTAAACGAAAAATTCTTTAAATCTTCTTTTTATCTAAGAGCATGAACATTTACGAAATGCTTGCTTTAATAGGTACTGGACTACTCCTTCGGAGGATAATAAAATCTGAGAAGCCTTTTGCTCACTTGAATAAGTTTGCATCCCAGGTGCTTTTAACATTCTATGTCTTTTCAAACGTTGCCTCGAAGGATATCGCCTATTTGATGGAGATTAAGGTTGTTTTTCTGTATGTCTTTTTGGTTATTGCCCTCAGTCTTGGAGCGTCTTTCCTCTATGCGAGGGTTTTTGTAGAGGATAAAAAGTGGCAGGGGGCGTTGATGATACTCTCGACGTATCCAAACACAGTCGCAATGGGTTTCCCGATAGCGAGCCTGTTTTTAGATGATTTAACTCCAGCGATTATCTACGCAAGCACAAACACCTTAATAGTCCTCCCCTTAGTTACTTTCATAGCCGCGCATTATTCGAGCGGAAAAGCCTCGCTTAGAGAAAGCATCATAAGGGCGCTTAAGTTTCCGCCCACCAGTGCCAATGTACTTGCCCTCATCCTTGTGCTGCTCGGGATTAAGCTTCCCTCGCAACTGCTGGGCGTGATGAACAAAATTGGCTGGTGGAGCATTCCTGCCATTCTAATATACTTCGGCTCTCGTATAAACCTCCAGAAATTTGAATGGAGGAAGCTTCTTGAGGTGGGGACGTTTAGAATAGTCATACCCTTCGTTTTCGTGGTTTTAACCCTAAAAACAAGCCCTGAAATATTCTATGCGGTGCTGGTTGAGGCATCGATGCCCCCAGCAATAATGGCAAATACCATTTTAGCCCACTACAGGCTTAGAGAGGAGGAAGGGATAGGGGCTACAGTTGTACTAACGATAGCGGTTTTGATACTGTTTTTGGTGCTCAGAGCTTTTGTTTAGACTTTCGTGTTCTTAGAGGGATTTTTGACGTTAGCATCTTGTATGGAGAATAACCAAAAACAAACAAAAACGGTTAAAAATCTGGAAACTTAATACGGCAGTTCAAGAACAAGAATAGACTTCCCATACTCTCTTATCCTTGCTGTCTTTCCGGAGTATTCAAGGGCGTCAATTATGTCTGCTTTTCTTGGGAATCTGTGGAATTCTTTAGTTAGCTTTTCAAAGAACTCCCAAGCGGCTATGTGCTCAAAGTTTTCCCTGAATGGTTCTACTATTATCAGCTTCCCACCTTCATCAACAAAATCAAGCGCCTTTGCTACAGTCCAGTAGATCTCTGGAATGTACTCGAGAACAAAACTCATTATCACAACATCATATTTTCGCTTGGGGATTATGTGTCTTATTTCGGCCTCCTTTAAATGTACCCAATCCATTCCGAGAGTCTTTATGTTTCTCCGGGCGATACTCAAAAGTCTTGGGGAAAAATCGACACCTACATATTCGCCATTTGGGCCCACATATCTTCCGAGCTCTACTGGAGAAACTGAACCACATCCCAGGTCAAGAACCCTGATGCCATCTTTGAGATTGCCTATTTTGGCTATTATCTTTCGGTACAGATTATTGAGCGGGTTCGAAAGTCGAGTGTTCCAGAAGTCCGCATCCTTATCAAAATCCATCGTCACCTTGGGATTTTCAAACGACGAGAACGCATAAGTTGCCATTTCGACAATCCTGTCTTGTAATTGGATCCATTCTGGAATTACATCACTCAACCTGTCGTATTTAATGAGAAACGTCCTTAGGAATTTCCTGTTGCGCACCCTGTTTTCGTTGACCTCGATAATGCCGAGGTCATAGTATGTGCTGAGAAGTGATTTCAAGTAAGGCCTATTTGGAACATCTATCGAATTTAAGAGCTCCTCGAGGGTTGTGGCTTTACCAGTATTTCTAAAGATTCCCAACTCAAGACCCATTTTTACTACGTTAAAAAAAGAGAACTCGATTAGGGTTTCCAGATTGAAGTCAAATTTTTCTATTTGATTTTCCATTTTTGTCACCTCGCATGAATTGGGTGTGGATACCATTTGGGATTTACAAATCTTCCTGTATTCGATTAATCTGCAGTATCTAAGACTATCCTGGTTCCATCACTAACAAACCCCGGATCAGCAGCACTTCTTTGTAATGACCACAACATATGGGGGTCAACTACCGACCACACTGCCCTCATTCCTCCTAGAAGAAGCGGTAATATTAACACTGGGTACTATAATGGTAGTTATAATATTTAAGATTTTTGGCTTTGTTGGGCGTGTTTATAGTAACCTTTATTAGGGTTTTTGCTGAATTCTTTCGGGTGGTTGTCGTGATCCCCAGATGGGATCACAGACTCAAAGACCCTGAAAGCGTGGCATTCGCAATTCTTGACGTTTTAGCAGACTTCGAATCAGAAGGAAAGCTGAAGAACCTGCCAAAATCCAAAAAATTTCCAGTAAAAACAATACTGGCAATACTCCTCTTTAAACAATACTACAACCTACCCCTCAGAGACGCCCAGCACTACGGCAGAAAATTCTTCGGAGCAAACATTCACTACTCAACCCTCCACAACTGGGAGAAAAAGCTGAACCTCGAAGAACTGACAAACCACCTCCTGAAAAAACTCCAGAAATTACCCTACGCCAGCACTCAAGCAGACTCAACCATTATCACAAATAAAAAAAGGGCAGGATAGAAGTTCAGGCAATAACGAGAATCCTGCCGGGTTTACTGTATCCGGTTGCTGTGAAGATCACAACTTCTGAGAACGAGCTGATTGAACTCCTGCCGGGGGGTTCTGGGAATTTTTATGCTGATGGGGCTTATGATTCAAAGAAAGTTCTGAACACTGTGGTGGAAAAGGGTTATCGGCCGATTGTTAAGAAAACTAAGAACGCTCCAGGTGGTTTTGGTAGTAAGAAGAGAGACAGAGTGTTTTCTGAAGAAGAGTACAGGCATAGGAATCCTCATGAGGGGTTCTGGGGTGCGTTTACAACGTGGTTTGGCAGTAGGATCCCCTGTTTTCTGAAAAAGACTACTGTAACCCGAATCCTGCTTGGGGTAATGTGTTATGGTCTGAAAATCCTCCTCAGAGTCAAATACTGTTTAAATAACAGGGGGTGAAACTAAACACGCCCTATGGAGGCGAAAAATTTAAAAACAAAGTACAAAGAGGTATATGCGGAAGTGCCGGGGTGGCTCAGCCTGGTC
>NZ_KE387150.1:336526-340193 GCF_000430485.1 Thermococcus sp. PK | reverse complement strand
AATGTGTTATGGTCTGAAAATCCTCCTCAGAGTCAAATACTGTTTAAATAACAGGGGGTGAAACTAAACACGCCCTGGCTTTGTTTTGTGATTTGTGACATATGTTGATATTAACATGTGTTTGGTACCATACGTTCTTTTTAGCTTTAAAAGTCACGAGAGGAGTGCTTTTTGTCCATGTCTTGTTTGTCGTTCTGCCAATATTCTCTCCAAAAACTTTAAATAGCCTCCAATATTCCCCGGCTTGTGCTTTCAAGAGGTGCAGAAAAATGAGCGTAGTTTGGACGACACTTGTTTTGTATATGGGAGCAATGCTAGGAGTTTCAGTGTATGCAAGGAAGTACATTAAGACCTCGGCCGACTTTTTGGTGGCCGGGAGAAGGCTTGGACTGGCATTAACAACCGCAACTCTGGCAGCCACTCACTATGGTGGTGGCTTTCATCTTAGGAGGAGCTAGCTGGGGAGCCACCTATGGATTAGGAGGAATCTGGTACGGTTTTGCCTGTGGATTGGGGCTTCTTCTCTTGGGTCTGACCCTTGCAAAGCCTATGCGTGCTTTGGCCTTGTACACAGTCCCAGACGTTCTGGAGATGCGATATAAGAGTAAAGCAATAAGGCTTTTGGCTGCAGTGCTGTCACTTTTAGCCCTTGTTGGCATACTTGGGGCGCAGGTGTGGGCAGCATCGGCAGTGTTTGAAGCTATAGGATTGCCGGGAACTGCAGGAGCAGTATTTGCCACGTTGATTTTCATAGCGTACACGGCTTTCTCAGGGTTATGGGCTGTGGCACTGACGGATTTCATTCAGGTGATACTTGGAAGCATTGGCGTGACAGTTGCAGTGGTGCTTGGGCTGAGCAAAGTGGGTGGCTTTGAAGGATTAAGGACGAGTCTTGCATCAATTCCAAACCTACCTCAGGCATCTGGAGAGTACTTCAACTTTATGTCGCTTGGAGTCTCGCTCTTTGCCCTGACGTTAGCGGCAACGGTGATGTACACATTGATAGGACAGGATTTTTACCAGAGGCTCTTTGCCTCTAAGGACGAGAAGACTGCAAGAATGGGAGCAATTTACGCTGGAATTCTGCTTATGGCGTTATCTTTCCTCCCAGCCCTTGCAGGAATGCTTGCACTGGCTCTTTCAAGTGACCCTCAAGCGATAATAGACTCACCAAAGACAGCAGTTCCAAAACTTGTAATCACTGTTTTTGGAAGCGGAGTGGGAGCGATATTTGTGGCTGCAATCCTTGCAGCGGTAATGAGTACAGCAGATTCATTGTTATCGGCAGCGACCTCTCACGTGGTTAAGGACGTTTATCAGAGCTTTATAGAACCGGAGGCAGACGATAAAAAACTACTGAAGCTCTCAATCGGGACTACAATAGCTATAGGTCTCCTAGCCCTTGTCGCTGCATTGACAGTTCAGGGAATAGTTGAGCTCCTTATATACTCCTACGACATCTACACTTCGGGAGTCTTCGTGCCACTGATACTCGGAATCTACTGGAAGAGGGCAACAAAGGAAGGGGCTCTACTTGGAATGATAGCGGGTTCATTAACGGCGGTTGTTGGAATAACCGGGATAGTGAGCTTCAGCTACTGGGAGTACATTTACGTAAGCGGAGCCCTTGTTTCAGCAGTGGTCATGGTGTTTGTTAGCCTCTTAACCTCTCCAGAGCCGCTTGATGAAGACTTCAAAAATGCCTTTTAATTTGGCTTTCTCATTTTTTCATTATTGGGACAGTTAATGGAGAAAATGTGACTGCAACAGTTTCTCTCAATATAATGTATACAGTTAGGTTTATGAAATACATAAGATGATCATTGCAGATATATGACTACGAAAAGCTAATTTGCCAAAACCCCCAAACTAAAGATGGTGGGTATCTTGCCTTCAAAGAAGAGACAAATAAAAGGGAAAGCATTTATTAGTGATCGTTTTGAGAATTTTGAACTCCCCACAGGACTTGCAAACAACATAAAAGGTACTGTTGCCGAATTAATTGGTCAAAATTATCTGTGGAATAAATTAATACCAGAACTCAGAAAACAATATGATATTGTTCATTATTTATCTCCTCAGGTGCCATATACCAATTTTGAGAGGGACTTCTATTCTTTTCAAAGATCAAACTTTTTGAAGCGATTAAAAATAGCTAGGAAAATGTTAGTTTCTACTCTCTCAGAGTGGATATTGCCCCCTACTGTCAAGGGAGGATACTTAGTTGTGAGTGATGGATATTATCACAAGGAAGATGATGTGTTTGAGGTCGAGATATTTCTAGACTTGGATCCGAACGAGCCGATTATACGCCGTCCGGTATGGGTGAATAGGAAAGATCGCCAAGGATTTAGGGATATTGATGCTCTTATTTCAAGTGGGTATTTTATTTCTTGGGAGAACATAAACAAAACATTAACTCTTAAAAAGGCCTTAGGGGAGTTATTAGAAGGCTCACAATACATTCCTGATTGTATGCTATTATTGGGGAAGATTGAAGGTACAAAAGACTTTCATTTAATCCCTATCTTCAAGACCAAGAGAATTCATAAATTCAACATAAAACGGAGCGACCTTGAGAAGCATTATGAGCTTCCAATACTCAAAATCGAGAAGGTTTTAATTATCGAAGTTAAAGGAGGAAGTAGGAGATTCACATTTACTAATAATCAGATAAAATTAATTAAGAACATCCCCACGAACGTACCTATCGAATTCCTCATTATACACGTACCAATAGGGGATATCATTTCATTGAAAGAGGCTCAAATCCACATATACAAGATGATAAAATAATTTGTTGAGGGTTGGGAGGCCACGTTTTCATAATGAAAAAGCTAGGCCTAATGTGGTTAGCAACATCAGTGTGATGATGAGCGAAATTAGGTAAATTAGCGCTGCTGCAGCAAAAAGTCCAAGACCAAAATTAAACCCGGACTTAAATGTTAGTTCGATTCTCAGTGGAGGACTTTGAGATTCCGCTGTCTCTGTTTTTATGCTTGGCATAAGTGAGAAGAGGTAACTCGCAATTAGGAGTAGCACCATTAGGATTATAACAAAGATCGGAAGTTTTGAATCTGATGGTATCCACCCAGCTAGGGTTGATATCAAGAGCGTTATGCTAACAACTAAAACTCCCCACAGTATAGCCTTGAAACCTCCGTTCACAAACATCACCAAAAAGAATACGCAAGAAAAATATAAATCATTTTGGCCTTATTCACAAGCTATTTGTGTAACCCCTCCTAGCCCTATCTTTTTATGGGTCTTTAGTGGATAGTCTACCTGCATATAGCTACCATTTCTTTTGAAATGGATTCACGCATATTGTAGTTTGGAATCATGAACCTAACCAAGACCTTCCTTTCTAACTTCTTCTACCATGGGGATGAAGTTAATGTTTTGTGGGGCGTGTTTATAGTAACCTTTATTAGGGTTTTTGCTGAATTCTTTCAGGTGGTTGTCGTGATCCCCAGATGGGATCACAGACTCAAAGACCCTGAAAGCGTGGCATTCGCAATTCTTGACGTTTTAGCAGACTTCGAATCAGAAGGAAAGCTGAAGAACCTGCCAAAATCCAAAAAATTTCCAGTAAAAACAATACTGGCAATACTCCTCTTTAAACAATACTACAACCTACCCCTCAGAGACGCCAGCACTACGGCAG
>NZ_KE387150.1:314749-336426 GCF_000430485.1 Thermococcus sp. PK | reverse complement strand
TTCTTCCTGCGCTAGGAGCAGGAGTTTTCGTGCCTGTTCAAGCGTTCTGTTAGTTTGTTGTACCTGATTTTGGGGAACAGCTTCATTTCTTCGATTAGGACTCTGTAAGCGTGCTTGTAAACTCCGTTAAAGTGCAAGTGTGCTAGTATTGCGAAGGTTATTAGGTCGTAGAGGCTGATTATTTCCCTGTGAGTGTTTTTCGGGTAGTGTTTGCTGATTATCGGATAGATTTCGGATTTTATGATCAGGATTTCCTGCTGAAAGTTCATAACAACCACCAATCAACCAAAAGACTTAAGTGCTTATAACTCTAACGATCTAATGGGAACTAGGGTTATCAAATATTGCTGTGAAGTTCACTCAAAAATTTGAGACTTTTAATAGCATCGTCGAAGGTTTTTATCTCTAAAGACATGGGAACTTTGGGTAGTTTTTTCATTACCTCTCTCCAAGGGACCGTGCCTTCTCCTAGAGCCAAATGAGAGTCTTTTGTGCCGTCATTGTCGCTTAAGTGTATGTACACTATCCTGTCTCTTAAGAGTTCAATAAATTCGTCAAAGTTTCCAGTTGTTGTGTTTAAGTGTCCCACATCAAATGTCACGCCTATGTTGGTTCCATCAACGAGTTCTGCTATCCTTTCTGGAGTTTGACCATCAAGTATCCAGAAGGAGGGCATATTCTCTAAAGCAACCTTCACACCTATCTTTTCTCCCACTCTGTCTATTTCTTCTAGAGAGCGTTTTTGGACTTTTTCGTAAGCTTTGGGAAACTTTCCACTTAGTGGGGACTTGTGTGCTGGATGAATTACCACAAGCAAGGATTCCATCCTATGTGCTACCTCCAGAGTCTCAAAGATAATGTTGAGAGAGGCTCTCCTTATTTTTTCGTTTAACGATCCTATGTTTATATCGCTGAATGGAGCGTGGATAACGCTTTTTAAACCATTGTTTTCTAAAAACTCCTTGTGCATCTTATAGTTGTACCTGTTAAGCTCGTGATACCCTTCATTGACAATTTCAACAAAATCAATGCTGAGATTCTTAATTTTGTTGAGAGCGACACTTAGGCTTTTGTCAAATAGGCACTGAGTTGATGTACCTATCACGTTTTCCTCACCAGGGAGGGATAAAAGAGAGGGTATAAAAAGCTCACTCTCGTGATTTGGGCAGGAAAGGAATAAGCCAGCCTAAAAAGCTGTCTATGCTCCTTGTTTGTATATATAATGTTCCTGTGCCATAGAATTCTGCAACAAGTCCTTCGCCGCCAAGAATTGTACTTTTTAGGCCTCCAACTCTCCTTACTTTGAAATCGAGACCTTCTGTAAAAGCCACTAAATGGCCGGTGTCTATGATAAATCTTTCGCCCCTAAGCTCCTTTTTGTATATCCCGCCAAAGCTTGAAAGGAAGACTGTTCCTTCTCCACTTAGTTTGAGCAGGAAAAGCCCCTCCCTTGAGAAAAAGGTCTTTGCGCCACCGAATTTGGTATCTATCTCTATCCCCTCAGAACTAGCTAAAAATGCTCCACTCTGGGCATATAGGGTTCCTCTCAACTCCAATGCCTCTATGTCTCCCATATACGGCGGGGCTAGGCCGATATTTCCTTTACCCCCTCTGGCTCTAAAGGTGTTTATGAATATGCTTTCTCCTCCAAGCATTGACCTTTTTAGGGCTTTAAAAACTCCGCCTGTCTTTGTTTCTATTTCTACATTTGGGCTCATATGAACCATTGCTCCGGGTTCTGCCTTAATGGCTTCCCCATCCTCCAATTCTACCTCAACCAAGCTAAAACTTGGTCTTTGAATAATCTCGTATCTCATTTATAACACCAAAAGAAATTTGGTGATTTAGGTATATAAGCCCTTTTACCTTATTTCTTTCTTGTCTATTTGACCTTTTGCGTAGGGGCAGAGATCCTGCAGGGGACACTCGTTGCATTTGGGGTTTATAGGCTTGCATATTCGTTTTCCGTGGTCAACCATTGCATGGTTCACATATATCCATAGATCCTTGGGTATTAATTGTTTGAGGTATTCCTCGACTTTCTCCGGTGAAACCTTCGGAGGAGCTAAGCCGAGCCTTTTGCTGATTCTGTTTACGTGGGTATCCACTGGAATCGTCTGCTTTCCAAACCCGTATGCTAAAACTATGTTTGCACATTTTCTCCCTATACCCGGGAGCTTCATTAGTTCTTCAATTCTGTCTGGAACTTTACCACCATATTCTTCGAGAATTATTTGAGAAGCCCTTACTATCCATTCGCCTTTCGTTTTCCAGAGGCCAACACCGTTCTTCCTCAGAAACTCTTGCATCTCTTCAATGGGTGTGTTCGCTATCGTCTCGATGTTCTTGTACTTTTTAAACAACTCCCTCCACACTTTGTAAGTCACTTCATCCCTCATCCTTTGGGAGATTATGCAGTGAATCAGCGTTTTGTAAGGATCCCCAATGAGGATTTTTTCTCTAGGATAGGTCTCTATGAGTTTTTTGACTATCTCTTGGGCACGTTTTTTCTTTTCCTCCCAGCTCTCGTTAAATGTAAATCCATCAGACTTGGATGATTGTAAGTTTGTTTTCATCATGAACCACCAATACAGTGTTTTTTGCAAGCCTAACTTCTTTAAGTTTCTCGAATTTCTGGTTAAAAATCTTGTGTCCTCTGTGGGCGTGTTTATAGTAACCTTTATTAGGGTTTTTGCTGAATTCTTTCAGGTGGTTGTCGTGATCCCCAGATGGGATCACAGACTCAAAGACCCTGAAAGCGTGGCATTCGCAATTCTTGACGTTTTAGCAGACTTCGAATCAGAAGGAAAGCTGAAGAACCTGCCAAAATCCAAAAAATTTCCAGTAAAAACAATACTGGCAATACTCCTCTTTAAACAATACTACAACCTACCCCTCAGAGACGCCCAGCACTACGGCAGAAAATTCTTCGGAGCAAACATTCACTACTCAACCCTCCACAACTGGGAGAAAAAGCTGAACCTCGAAGAACTGACAAACCACCTCCTGAAAAAACTCCAGAAATTACCCTACGCCAGCACTCAAGCAGACTCAACCATTATTACAATAAAAAAGGGCAGGATAGAAGTTCAGGCAATAACGAGAATCCTGCCGGGTTTACTGTATCCGGTTGCTGTGAAGATCACAACTTCTGAGAACGAGCTGATTGAACTCCTGCCGGGGGTTCTGGGAATTTTTATGCTGATGGGGCTTATGATTCAAAGGGTAGTAAGAAGAGAGACAGAGTGTTTTCTGAAGAAGAGTACAGGCGTAGGAATCCTCATGAGGGGTTCTGGGGTGCGTTTACAACGTGGTTTTGGCAGTAGGATCCCCTGTTTTCTGAAAAAGACTACTGTAACCCGAATCCTGCTTGGGGTAATGTGTTATGGTCTGAAAATCCTCCTCAGAGTCAAATACTGTTTAAATAACAGGGGGTGAAACTAAACACGCCCCTGTTTTGTGAAAAAGCTTTAAAGAGAAACCTCAAATATCACCCGAGGTGAAAGCAATGGAAAACCCATTTGAAATTACTGGAATAGTTGCTAGGGAAATTCTCGACTCAAGAGGAAACCCAACAGTTGAGGTTGATGTATACACCCCGGTTGCGATGGGAAGGGCGGCAGTGCCAAGCGGTGCCTCAACGGGAATCCACGAGGCCCTAGAGCTTAGAGACGGTGGGAAGAGATACCACGGAAAAGGTGTTAAGAGGGCCGTTGAGAACGTTAACAAGATAATCGCTCCTGAACTTCTTGGAATGGATGTCACACTTCAGAGAGACATAGATATGCTCATGGTTGAGCTCGATGGCACGGAGAACAAGAGCAACCTCGGTGCTAACGCTATTCTTGGTGTTTCCCTTGCTGTTGCAAAAGCTGCCGCTAACACCCTTGGAATGCCTCTCTACAGATACCTTGGCGGAGCAAACGCTTACGTTCTGCCTGTTCCAATGAGCAACGTTATCAACGGAGGCGCACATGCGGGCAACGATTTGGACTTCCAGGAGTTCATGATTATGCCCGTCGGTGCAAAGAGCTTTAGGGAAGCCATTCAAATGGTAAGCGAGACCTACCACACATTAAAGAAGATTCTCATAGAGAAGTACGGTAAGCTGGCAGTTAACGTCGGTGATGAAGGCGGTTTTGCACCGCCGATGAAAGAAGTAACCGAGCCATTGGATGCCCTTGTAAAGGCTATTGAAGAGAGCGGTTACAAAGTCGGAGATGAAATTGCCTTTGCCCTTGATGTGGCATCAAGCGAGTTCTACGAGGAAGAGAAGAACGTTTATGTCGTTGGGGGTAGGGAATACACGAGAGAAGAGCTCATCGACCTCTACAAGGATCTCATCTCCACCTATCCAATACTGTCAATTGAAGACCCGGTGCAGGAGGAAGACTTTGAGGGCTTTGCAATGGTCACAAAGGAGCTTGGAAAGAAAGTCCAGCTCGTTGGAGATGACATCTTCGTTACAAACGTCAAGAGGCTTAAGAAGGGCATCGAGATGGGCGCTGGAAACGCTCTGCTCCTCAAGGTAAACCAGATTGGAACACTCAGCGAAGCTATTGATGCCGCTTACCTTGCCTTTAGAGCGGGCTATGGAGTTGTTGTGTCCCACCGCTCCGGCGAAACGGAAGATTCAACGATTGCCGACATAGCCGTTGCCCTCAATGCAGGCCAGATTAAAACCGGTGCTCCAGCAAGGAGTGATAGAAATGCCAAGTACAACCAGCTCCTTAGAATTGAGGAAGAGCTTGAGGGAGTTGCATACTACCCGGGCAAGAAGTTTAGAAACCCATTGCTTTGATCCTTTTCTTTCTTAAAATTTTGTGAGGGTTATTCCTTGACTTCTTAAGGAATATTAAACTTTTTGTTTTTAACTAAAAGTTGTAGAAAAAAAAAATAAACAATAACGTTAATTTTACTTTGGTGGTTACTATGAAAGCAAGAAACCACCCTAAACAATTAAGAAAATTTAGTTGTGTGTTGAATACTAAGGGACTTCATGCGGGAGAACACCAATATATAGGAATCTCAGTCTACCATAAGGAGTTTGTAAAAGGTATAAAGAAACCCTTTACAAACTCCGCCTTCTGATTTTAAATTTTTATACCAAGGAAATGGAGGTGGGCAAAATGGTGTACGTATCTCTTCTTAGACCGTTGCGCCTTCACGAGTATAAAGGGAATTATTACTTTGTCGATCCTAGATATCATGAGGACTATTATTATGGAGACTTCGTTTTCAAGGAAGTTCTAATGAGAGTCTCAAAAGATAAATTAACAGTTGACGAAGTGTGTGAAAAAGTTTCTAACGACTTGGGGATACCCCAAGAAAAGGTTGCTGAAACATTATTAGAAATGTACAACTTGGGGATAATCACTTTTAGCAAGAGGTATGAAAGTAAGCCTGTAAAAATTTATCCGTTTAGCATGTGCACCAGGGCGCTTCTAACTTTGACATATAGGTGCAACTTCAAGTGCAAACATTGCCTCCAAGGAGATAACAGATGGAACTCTCGTAAAGAACTACCAACTGAGAAATGGACAGATATTATTGATCAGCTCTCTGAGTATGGTGTGAGCTATCTATTTTTTACAGGAGGAGAGCCTTTCTTAAGAAAGGATGCTCTTCAACTAATTCAGTATGCAGGGGAATATGCATTCCCTCTACGTGTTTATACAAACGCCACTCTTTTAACTCCGGAGATTATTAAAAAATTGTCTGAGATTGACAATCTTGTTGTTCAGGTTTCACTACATGGTATCAGCGAACAAGATGTTGATCCGTTTGTTGGCGTTCCGGGAGCCTATAGGAAAATTATTGCCTCAATTAAGGAATTAACTAATAGTGGCATCACTGTGGCTGTAGCCAGCTCTTTGAGAGGACATTTAATAGAAAGAATGGAAGATTTTGTCGACCTTTTGTTAAATTTGGGTGTTTCTATGTGGATCCCAACATTGATAATGCCTGTTGGATGCGGATTTGCAAATTGGACTTACTTTCGACCAAATACTGAAGAAATTCGAAAGTTCATTGAGGAGTCACTGCGATTAATGTCTATTTACAATAAAGAAAATTCAGAATTTCGTATTACGGGTTCATTTAACATAGAGTTACTTCAGGACAGCAAAGAGTTCGAACAATTCTCATTTCATTGTGTCCCCTATATTGCATATATAAACATCGAACCTGATGGGACAATTACTCCATGTGACAGGATGACAGAGTGGAAATTAGGATCTTTGAGAGAAAAATCACTAGAAGAGATTTTATCTTCCTCAGAACGCATGTACAAAGACTGGGAGAATATATACAAAAAGTTGGCATCTTTGGGTATCCTGCAAAAATGTAGATCTTGCAGATATTATGCTCTTTGTGGCGGTGTTTGTCCGGGAATAGGCTTTAGGAGCTATGAATTAGGAGAGGAATACCCCGATCCAATAGTATGCAGAGTATTTAATGAGGCTTTGGATGTAATCTTGAAGTATTCAAGTTTGCCCGTGAAAAAGAAAATACTTAAATCAATCGGGGGGAAGTTATGAGAATTATTTCAGTTTCAGATTTATGGAAGAGGTTTAACAGTGAATGGGTACTCAAGGGGATAAGCTTTGAAGTTAAACGTGAAATATTTGGGTTTATTGGGCCTAACGGTGCTGGGAAAACGACCACTATCAGAATAGTTCTTGGTATCTTAAATGCAAACAGGGGCTCTGTTAAAATTTTTGGAAAAAAACCAAGTGAACTTTCAGTAGAAGAACGAAGAAGAATTGGCTATGTTCAACAGAGAATTAGCTTTGAACCTTATATATCAGTATTTGAAAATATTTGGCTTTATGGATATTTAAAAGGATTAAGCAAAGATGAAGCAAAAGAAAGAGCATTAAAGCTTATTAATGAATTTGATTTAGAACCAAACAAAAAGGCTGTTGAATTATCAATTGGACAAAGAAGGAGACTTCAAATAGCTAGAGAATTGGTATGTAAGCCCGATTTATTGTTTCTTGATGAACCCACAATAGGTTTGGATGTAGAATCGAAGCATAAGCTTCTTAATATTTTAAGGGAGCTAGAGATACCTATATTTTTTACTACCCACAACCTATGGGAAGCGGAGAAACTATGTGACAGGGTTGCAATTATACATCAAGGACAAATACTAACAATTGCATCTCCGAAGTCTCTAATTAGAGAAACTCAGTCAGAAAACTTAGAAGAGGCGTATCTTAAGGTGATTAAAAATGAAACGCTTAATATATCGAAATATAAGAACAACTTATGATCTAAGACCCCATCTGTTTTTTAGTTTACTCCTCCCGACCCTCATTTATATCTTTATAGTTTCACTTGCATACAACAAGATTGTAAAGCCTATACCAATGTATGGCAGATATTTAAGCTATTCTACTTTTTTTATACCTGCTGCTATCTTGATAAACACTCTGCAGTTTTCGGTATTGTGTGGATCGATGCTCTGGACAGATAAATACAATGGAATGTTAGAGCAAATTTTAAGCTTTTCTTCTAGAAGGGAGTATTTTCTCTCAAGAGTACTTTCAATTGTTATAATTTCTTCATCAACTGCCATAGTATTGGGACTAATTTCAATTCCAATAATAATAGAGGAGATAACCTTTTCTTATATTACTCCATTTTTGTTTCTTTATTCTGTGGTTATGACTTCAATGATATTTTCATCTTTATCTTTCTGTGTCAGTACAGTTGTGAAAACACCAGACAAGCTAACTATGTTTAATAGAATAATAACAACCCCAATAATAGCTGTTAGCGGTATATTTTATCCTCCAGAATACCTCCCTCCACTTGTTTCAGAAATTGCGAAATTTAATCCACTAACATATGCAGCAGAATTGATGCGGGCATCTTTCTTGGGAGTGCAAATAAATGTTGTTTGGCACATGTTATTGCTTACATTTTTTGCATTGATTACAATGGGGGTCGCATATACCTTGTTCCGAGGAATGGACGTGAGGTGAATCTTTGAGCTGTTATGCAGAACTAAAAATTAGAGAAAAGCTCAAGGCTTTCTCACGACTATCAGCGCATGGTCTTTCTCGTATGGCTCCAGGGAGATTCTCTCCACAACCTCAAAATATTCGCTGAGTTCCTTCTCGACTTCTTTGAACACTTCTTCGGGCTCTTTTGTCACGTCAATACTTCTGCTCTTGACGGAGATCATACCATAGCCGCCGCTCTTGAGGTAGGCTTTTGCGTTGTCTATGAGTATCTTGGCCTGCGTTGGCTGTGCAACGTCTTCAAAGATCACATCTACTTTTGTCACCAGAGCTCTGTATTCTTCAGGCTTTGTTGCATCGCCCAAAATGGGTATTATGTTTCTTCTCTCCTCTACAAGGGGAACTAGCTCTCTAAGGACTCTTGGCGAGAACTCTATACCGAAGATTTTCCCTTCCCATCCAACGATGTCACTTACGTGTGAAGCTGTCGTACCGCTTGCTATTCCAAGGTACAGCACGGTGCTCCCGGGCTTTATTGGGAAATTCTTAAGACCATTAAGGATTGCAGCGCCAAGCTTTGACCTGTTTGGGTTCCATATTCTGTATTCCTCTCCTTCCCACTTGATAACCCTCTCCCCGTAAACCTTCTGACCGGGCACTAGGTTTTTGGTCGCTATCTTCTCGCTCCCGTCATCGTCGATGACGATGTAAACGCCAGGGAATTTGTGCTTTTTAACGTTCATCTATTTCACCTCCTCCTACCCTTCTCTTTGTGTTTCTTTTTCTTTTCTTTCTCTTTTCCTTTGAATTTCTTCCCCTTTTCCTTCTTTTTGAATCTTTTTTCTTTTTTCTTCTTCTCTTTCTTGGGCTTCTCCTTGCGTTTTGGCGGGTTGGGGTACTTCTCCTTGATTTCCTTGATTCTGGCTTCAATCTCCTTCTTAAGCTCCTCAGCTATGTACTCTCCTGAGAAGTAGTCAACTCTGGCAGCTATTGCCAATTTGCCAGCTAAAGCTCTTGCAATTTTACCTCTCTGCCACCATGGGGACTTGTTGATTGCTGGGTACTGATAGATCACACCGTGCTTTGGTGGCTTTGCACCGCTCCGCAGGTGTCTGAATAGTGCCTTCTCTGCACCGAGAACTTGAATTGTTGAGGCAGGCATCATTGCGAGCTCTTTTAATCCTCCAGCCAGGCTTATCAGCCTTGCGGCAAGCTTTGCACCAACCAGGGCTTTTAAGTTTGGAGCAACGTCATCCATTGCCCTCTCGATGTAGTCCTCTATTTCGTTTCTCAGCTTGTAAAGATCATCAATTTCTCTCGCTAAGTCCTGGATAACTCTGAGATCCTTTTCGTCCATCCATGCTCCCATTGTCTTCTCCTTTGCTTCGAGGATTTTCGCTATTTTCTCTTCGCTAAGTCCAAGGGATTCCAACTTCTCCTTTGTTATGTTCTCTCTGTGCCCGACATTCTTGACAAAACTCACGTACTGCGGGTGTTTGGGTAAAAGCTCATCAAGCTCGGGGAAGTGGAGGGAATACCACTCTCTCAGTCTGGAAACGAGGAGGTTTACGACCTTGTCAATATCATCTAGAGCTTCTATTGCCTGAATTATCATTTTGTCTCTTGCACCGCTCTGCTCCTGTATCCTGAGTCTGGTTAGGGCTACTCCTACTGTGAAGTATCTTTCGAACCATTCTTGCCCCAGGAACTCCTCTGGGTTTTCCCTGAGTTTCTCTCCGGCTAAGTTGGGAAATTCAAATTCAGACTCGAAGCCGAGCTCTCTCACACGTCTGCTGAGCTCAGGGTGTTCGAACACAAAACTTGAGTACCCTTTTTCCTTCAATTCACCTAGGAGAATGGTAAGATCTTCGGTAACATCTCCCTTTAGGAGCTTGTCAAGTGCAACTTCTGGCCTCTCCGTGAAGATTCTTTTCCCCACTAGGTTGCCGTTCTCATCAAAGGCGTAGATACCCTGCACATTTTCGCTTATGTATGCTTTCATGAGCATCACCTTTTTTATTCTTTGCTGAAGAAGTATAAAAGAGTTGAGTTTTTAAACATATTCCGTGACGTGGCTTTATCGCTCATTGTCGAAAAAATATTACACATTTACCGAAAGGCTTTTATAATGTACGTCTTTAACCTTTGAGAGAACGATTTAAAGATAATCTCTTAAAAAGGTGGTGCCCAATGAGGAAACTGCTGAAGCCAGTAAAGGATGTGGGAATTGTTGGTTATGGTGCCTATGTGCCTATGTATAGAATTAAAAACGAGGAAATTGGAAGGGTTTGGGGAGTGAATGGGTTTCCCATTCAGGAAAAGTCCGTTAATAATTTGGATGAAGATGCAATAACAATAGGAATTGAGGCCGCAAGAAATGCTCTTAAAAGAGCTCAAATCGATCCGAGAGAAATTAGGGCTTTGTGGTTTGGAACCGAATCCAAGCCCTATGCTGTCAAACCTTCTGCAACCGTAATTGCTGAGGCAATTGGGGCAACTCCGGATTTAGATGCCGCGGATTTTGAATTCGCATGTAAAGCCGGAACTGAAGCCTTGCAAGCAGCCATCGGTTTTGTTGGGAGCGGAATGGCGAAGTATGCCATGGCCATCGGTGCCGATACAGCTCAAGGAAGGCCAGGCGACCATTTAGAGTTTACTGCATCCGCCGGAGGAGCCGCTTATATCGTTGGTGAGAAAAGCTCTGAGACGGTTGCCTATTTTGAGGGAAGCTATTCCTACGTAACCGATACTCCAGATTTCTGGAGAAGACAGCACGAGCACTATCCAAGGCACGGAAACAGGTTTACTGGAGAGCCAGCTTACTTCCATCATGTAATAAGTGCCGCAAAAGGTTTAATGGAAGAGCTGGGCTACTCTCCGAGTGATTTTGATTACGCCGTCTTCCACCAGCCAAACGTTAAGTTCCCACTCACAGCTGCGAAGATTCTCGGAATCCCCAAAGAAAAAGTCCTCCCGGGACTGCTGAGCGGAATAATAGGAAACACCTACAGCGGTGCTACATTAGTTGGCATTTCAGCGGTTTTGGACATAGCGAAGCCGGGAGATAGAATTCTTTGGGTAAGCTTTGGAAGTGGGGCCGGAAGCGATGCATTCAGCTTAGTGGTGCAGGATGCAATTGAAGAAAAGAGAGACCTAGCGCCAAAGACCATGGATTACGTAAACAGGAAGAAGTACATTGATTATGCCCTCTACGCAAAGCACAGAGGTAAGTACATCATGTGAGGTGGTTAAAATGAGAAAGCCGGTTATCATTGGTGTGGGATTGACTCCGGTTGGAGAGCACTGGAAGCTGAGCCTTAGAGATTTAGCCGTTGAGGCTTTGCTCAATGCCATGGAAGATGCGGGTGTTGATAAGGTGGATTCACTTTATGTTGGCAACATGGCCTCTGGTTCATTCGTTGAACAGGAAAACCTTGGGGCATTAATAGCGGACTGGGCCGGTCTTGGAAATATTCCAGCCGTTAAAATTGAAGCCGCATGTGCAAGCGGTGGAGCCGCGGTTCAGGAAGGAGTAAAAGCAGTTATGAGCGGTCTTGAAGACGTCGTTGCAGTTGTAGGCGTTGAGAAGATGACCGACGCCTGGCCAAGTGACGCAACAAGGTACCTTGCCTACGCTGCAGATGCAGAGTGGGAGCTTTTCCATGGTGTGAGCTTTGTAGCGCTAAATGCACTTGCCATGAGGCTCTACATGAAGGAATACGGTTATACTGAAGAGGATTTAGCTCTCTTTGCAGTTAACGCTCACGCAAACGGTGCCAAGAACCCATACGCTATGTTCAAGAAGCCAATAACGGTTGAAACCGTTATGAAGAGCCCATATGTAGCTGACCCGCTGAAGCTCTTTGACGCCTCACCAATAGCCGACGGTGCTGCGGCTGTCATAATAACCACCGAAGAGAAGGCCAAAGAATTCGTGGACAAGGCGAAGATGGTTGAAGTTGCGGGAATGGGAAGAGCAGTGGATACCATAAACCTTGCAAACAGAAAAGATTTCCTGTTCTTAAAAGCTGCTCATGTAGCCGCTCAAAAGGCATACAAGATGGCGGGTGTTGAGGTTAAAGACATAGACTTCTTTGAGGTTCACGATGCCTTTACCGTAATGGCCGCCTTAAGCCTGGAGTCAATTGGCGCTGCGGAAAGAGGAAAGGGTGCAATGCTTGCAAAAGAAGGGCAGATAGCGATTGATGGAGATTACCCAATTCAAACACTCGGTGGACTAAAAGCGAGGGGACACCCTGTAGGGGCTACGGGAGTTTATCAAACCGTAGAAGCAGTATGGCAGCTTAGAGGAGAAGCTCCAAACCAAGTGCCAGATGCAGAGATTGGGTTAACTCAAAACATAGGTGGAACCGGCTCTAACATAACCGTAACCATATTGAGGAGGGTTTGAAGATGGGGAGACCAATGCAGGTTGCCCGTTATTGGAGGCACTTTAAAGAGAAATACCGCCTCATCGGGGGCAAATGTAAGAGCTGCGGTCACGTTCACTTCCCTAAGAGGCCTGTTTGCCCGGAATGTGGAAGCCAAGAGGTAGAGGAGTTCCAGTTCAGCGGAAAGGGCAAAGTGGTAAGCTGGACTATAGTGAGAAACCCGCCAAGCGGTTACGAGTACTACAAGCCGTATCCCATAGCCCTAATTCAGCTCGAAGAGGGGCCGGTGATTTTGGCCCAGCTCACAGATGTTGACCCAGAAGAAATCGACTTTGGCATGGAAGTAGAGATGGTCACGAGAAAGGTTAGGGAGTTCGAAGAGGACGGAATAATCCTCTACGGCTACAAGTTCAGGCCTCCGATAAAATGACTACTTTTTTCTTCTTTTAGGTCTTTTACCATTCTTATCCATATGCCGCTCTTTCCAGCTATTTTGAAGCCGAGCTTTTTGTAGAATTCAATTGCTTTGGTGTTCTTTTCTCCGACCCACAGCTCTATTCTGTCGTTGTATTTGCTCAGATACTCCAGACACTTTTCCATGAGCTTTTTGCCAACGCTTTTTCCCTGGTAGCCCTTGTCAATTACAAACTCGTGTATGGCCCCTACCACCCTGTCCTCGTATCTGCTGTGCCAGTCGTTGTCGCATACTATAAACCCAACTATCCTATCACCATCTTTTGCCACAAAGAAGCCATCGCTGGCTTTGTTCCAGCACCACCGGAGGTACCTTTTAGCGTAGCTCTCTCCCTCTCCGCCGTATTCCCTCAAGCCCTCGTAGCCCCTCATGTAAATTCCTACAAGGGTCTCGAGTGTTTCTTGGTCCATTTTCTTTAGTTTCTCCACTTTGATTTCATCCGCCATATTTATCGGTGTTATGTTATCAGATGGGTTTATAAAATCTAATCCTAAAACTCAGAGTAGAGAGCGCTGAAGGTGATCTTAATGGCAAAAGCCAAACCGAGGATTTGTGAAGTCTGTGGGGCAGAGATTAGAGGACAAGGTCACACGGTGAAAATAGAGGGTGCAGAGCTGTTAGTTTGCAGCAGGTGCTATCAAAAGTATGGCAAGAAAAAGCCTGGAACGTGGAGTCCAATGCCCACCGGAAGGCAACCGAGGAGGACCTACGAGCCAAAGCCTAGACCGAAGCCAGCTCCGAGAACGCAGAAGCCCCTTTATACAGAGGATATCGTTGAGGACTATGCAGAGAGGGTAAGAGAGGCGATTCAAAAAAGTGGTTTGAGCTATGAAGAGCTTTCCCACAAAGTGGGTCTTTCAACAAACCTCCTTAAGAGAATAGTCCACGGGGAGTACATGCCGACCATAGAGGAGGCAAAGAAGCTCGAAAGATACTTTAAGATAACCCTCATTGAGAGGGTAGAGAAAAGCGTGCAGGAGAAAGTTGCGATTCCAAAGGATTACGAGCCGACCCTTGGGGACGTCGCAAACATAAAAATCAGGAAGAAGAAAAAGAAGTGATTATTCCTCGCTCTCTTCTCCATTTCTAGGTCTTTTGGGAGGATAAAACCCCTTCAGCACTTCAAAAGTTCCCCACATTTTGAGGAGTTCCTTATGAACGGGTGAATCCGGCGGGATAACTATTATGTGTGCCGGGGGGTGAATTTCCCTTAATCTCCCTATTGCTTTTGCGGGAGGTAGGTCTATCTGCGCTATAACATGGGCGCGGTACTTCTTCTTGGGCTTCTCTCCAACGATTTTTTCAAACGCCCAGTCAGAGAGAGCTGGGGGTATGATTCTTGGTTTTCCCCTTATCTCCATTCCTCCATATCTAACGAGGTCTGCCAGTGCTACTAGGGCTTTGTCAAAGCTGTCTGTCCTTATCAAAACCATCGTGTTTAGCATATTCTCACCGAGAAGAGGTAAGCCGGAGGGTATTTAAAGAATGTGGTGAGGCGGAAAATTTATAAGCACAACCCAAGGAGATATGAGTGATCGCTCGGGCGGGCCCGTGGTCTAGACTGGTTATGACGTCGCCCTCACACGGCGAAGGTCCGGGGTTCGAATCCCCGCGGGCCCACCATAACAGCCCTTACCTGCGTAAGCGCTGGCGGAATGTTGAGTGCTTTTCTAAGGATTTACAATAAATGAACGGGGTTTCTTGTTTACATGCTCTTTTATGAGGGTTTCACTCGGGAAAGCGTCCTGTAGACGCTAAAATTGGATTGAAACCTGATTGAAAGTGCGTATTTAGGAAGTAAACCCCTCCAAAAGTGCTTTTGAGCAGTGCACAACTGGTTTTTGCCTGTTATTAAGAAGGGAACTCTTTTGGTCAAACTTTTCCAAAAGTTTGCTTGCCTGCGCGAAGTTTAATCAAAGCTTGTCTTCTCGAAATCGCTATTCTGGGAAGTTTTCGGTTTGTTTCAAAAGTTCGTGAGACAGTTTAGCTTCGGTTATAACTTATAACTAAGAAGTTATAACTCATAACTGGAAATCGGGAACTATAAGAGGACAACCTCTAATAAAGGATACTGTAACTGCAAAAGAATCTTCCGGGAATAGTTCATACCCAAAAACATTATAACTTCTTTCAGGTTATTCTCTAGTGGTTAAGATCATTATCTACAGTCCGGTGTTGAAGATGGAATACGTCATAGAAACCAAAGACCTCACGAAGTTTTTCGGAAAGAGAAACATAGTTTATCATCTCGACCTTAAAGTCCCTAAAGGGGTTGTCTATGGCTTTTTGGGGCCGAACGGGGCCGGTAAGACCACCACAATCAAAATGCTCACGGCAGCTTTGAGACCCACCTATGGGGAGATTAGAATATTTGGCATGAAGATGCCCCAGAAGAGAGTTGAAATAATGAAAAACGTTGGCTATATGCCCGAGGTTCCGATAGCCTATGAAGACATGACGATTTTTGACTTTCTGACTTATATGGGCAGGCTCTCCGGCTTAAAAAAGGAGGAAGCGAGAGAGCAGGCGAAGGAGCTCATGAAGTACGTTGGCGTTGGAAGGTTAGCACTGAACAAGATAAAGGAGCTCTCCTCGGGACAGAAACAGAGGGTTGCTTTTGCTTCGGCTCTAATCGGTGACCCGGAGCTTCTAATCCTTGATGAGCCCACCGCAAACCTTGACCCCCTCGGGAGAATAGAATTCATAGGAAAAATTCTCTCCCTTGCTAAAGAGGGGAAGACTATTTTCGTGAGCTCGCACATAGTGAGCGAAGTTGAGAAGATGTGCAACTACGTGGGCTTAATTAACCAAGGGCGTTTGATAGCCCAGGGGAAGATAAGCGAGCTTACTGAGATAGAGGAGAACGATTACGATGTTTCTACCTCAGACAACAGGGCGGCAATTGAGTTCCTAAGAGAAAAGCCATACGTTAGGGAAGTGTGGGAGGAGGAAAATATAATCAGAGTTAAAGTAGACCCGAGGTTTCTTGACGAGTTTTTCCTGCAGTTTCCGAAGTATCTTACCTCTCGGGGCATTCGCCTAAAGCTCTTCAAGCCCCACACAAGCCCGCTTGAGAGAATCCTCATGGAAAAGTTCAGCATAGGTGAGGAAAGTGATTAGCGTTCTGTACCAAAACGAGGTCTACAGGCTTTTGAAGTCGAGACGGCTTAAGGTGATGCTTGTCCTAATGCTCCTTCCAGTAATAGTTTACTTTTTCACCCATGAAGAGATAACTGAATACAGCGCAAAAGCCCTGGAGATTTCATTCCAGATAAACATTTCTCAGTTTTTAATAAACTTCTGGGCAAGTGTGATCGGGCAACTCGTCGTTATAATCGTCATGAGTGATTTGCTCGCGAGTGAGATTGACAAAGGCACAATAAGACTTCTCCTCGCGAAACCGATAAGAAAAAGCGAGATAGTCCTAGGCAAGTTTCTTTCCGGAATTACTGCCGTGCTCGTTATTTTTGGTATTCCATACTTTGTGATGCAGGTTTACATGGTTCTCCTCTACAAGTCCGGCTTCGAAGGGTTTATGGCGACTTTCGACGACTTCCTGTTCGCCCTTGGGGTTACGGTCATCATCCTCGGAAGCCTTGGGGCAGTTTCGATGCTCCTCTCGGTTGTCCTTTCGAGACCCCTTTATGCATCTCTCGCAAGCTTTGGATTGGTTTTTACTGCTCAATTCATACTCCCACAGCTGCCCTTCTTTGACAATCCAGAGCGCTTTAACCTGAGCTATCAGATAGGGGTTTTACTAAAGAGGGGCTTTACGCTTCACACCGGACTGGACACCTATAAGGGAGACCCATCCATGAGTGCTCTGTTTTTCCTCAGCGTTATCCTGTTGAGCCTCATATTTACGCTTTTAGGACTGTACAGAAAGGAGTTTGAGGGATGAGCCATGAAGAAAATTTTACCGTTTTTCATACTTCTCCTCTTTGCTGGGAACGCTCTTGCCCTATCTGTCGAGCTTGGGATAGATGAGGTTTTGATAGTTGATGACACCATCGTAACCTTTGATGTAGCTCAAAACAATCCGAATCTGGTTTTTCTATTGTTAGAGAGTGAAAACACGAGCCTAATCAAAGGGCTGCACTTCGGCGAGAGTGTTTTCTTTGAAGGGGTAAACTACACCGTTGGAAGCCTTGATATGAATACACTTACCCTTAAGCTCCATCTAAGTGGCAACTACTCCGGCGTTGAGGTTCTAAAAAAGAGGGACTTCAGTGTATCCCTCGTGGAGACCTTTGATGCCTATGTAAGGGTAAAGGTGGAGAACACAGGGTATTATGAGATCAACGACACCCTGGTGATTCTTGCTCAGGGAGTGGAGATAGAGGAGCGGCCTATTGTCCTTAAGCCCGGGGAAGGCCTGACTTTGAAGGTTTCTCCCCCCTATACTCAGCTAACCTTCATGCTGAAGGAGGCCAAGCTATCAAAAACCATAACTGTCACTTCTAC
The DNA here is from genome assembly GCF_000430485.1 of Thermococcus sp. PK. Taxonomy (NCBI): domain Archaea; kingdom Methanobacteriati; phylum Methanobacteriota; class Thermococci; order Thermococcales; family Thermococcaceae; genus Thermococcus; species Thermococcus sp. PK. The sequence goes on along the minus strand of NZ_KE387150.1, from coordinate 319,126 downwards.
TGAAGAACTTGTAACGATTGAGCGCATCTGGAAGGATAAAAAGCTTCAAGTCCTTCTGAGAAACCATGGGGATCCCGTTAACGTCACCGTTAAGCTTCTGGTTAGCGGGATGACCTTAGACAAGAAGGAGGTTTACCTTAACTCAAAGGGAGAGCGGGAAGTAGTCTTTGAGACCGACGCTGTTCAGGGCACGGTTCTTGTTGACTATGGCGTAATAAAGCAGGAGAGCTTCTACTTCGAAATGCCAAGGATATCTCTTACGAGGATTGAGAAGGAAAAGGACATGTTGAAGATATGGCTGAGAAACGACGGAAAGACAGCGTTTTCGGGAAGGGTGTCTATTTACCAGAACTCTGTCATTGTGGGGGAGCCCTATTTTGCCGACGTCACGATAATACCCGACGAAGAGGTTTCTCTTGAGTTTAAAGTTCCGGAAGAAGCGCAGATTTTAACCGTTGGAGTTATGTCACCTTCTTACTCCGCAACTTTTCCCATCTCATTAAGGGCAGAGCTGAGCGCGAAAGCTGTTAACTCTTACGCAAAGGGCATACTTGGGAGAAGCGTGAGCTATGTGATAAGCCTCACCGGCAGTGGGAAGGCAAGCTTTGGCGTTGAGGGGTTGCCGGACTCTATAAAGGCCTACTTCTACTATGGGGACACTCAGGTTAAGGAGCTCGACGTGGTTCAAAATGCTCAGGTAACGTTAGTTTTAAAGCTCCCAAACCTGCCGCAGGGCTTTATGCTCAACGAGCCGATTGACTTCAATGTAACGGTTAACGAAATCAAGATTCCTCTAAAGCTAGAAGTCGGGGGAATAGGTATACTGCCGGTTTATGGAGACAACTGGCTTGCAAAGGTCAACTACACAAGCGAGCATCACCATGTGGGCCTGCCTTATAGAGTAGGAGCTGACCTCCTCCCCGCCCTGAAGGGCGAGGGTTCCAACGAGTTAACCCCTCGCCATTGGCAGGGAGGTTTGAGGGGTTTCATTTAGACCCAAGTTAAAGCGGGTCTTCGACCCCTCGGGGAGGGTCTTCCCCCCGTTACCCCTCCTCTGAGCATAAAGGCCGCCCAGATTCGGGGTTATCTTTTCCACAGCCTTCTTTAAAATGTTGAAAGCACCAATCAAATCCGCGTTAAAGTCAAGCCCCGTCGCGGGACACTTAAACAAACCACGAACAAAGCGGGCCCCCTCGTGGGGCTTCCCGCAAACGGGGCAGGTTTTTGAGGTGAAAGCCTCATTAACAACCTGAACAACGATGCCATATTCCTCAGCCACTTCCTTGAGCCTTTGAATCACAGTATTGAACCGCCAGACGTGGGAGAGGAGGAAGTTCTGCCTCTTGCCTTTCTCAGAGTTTCTGGCAATCCCCTTCGGGTAACCTACAACAATCCTCGAAACTCCGAGGTGGTAGAGCTTTTCAACGGTCTGTCTTACTGCCGTGTTGATGTAATGCTTTGCTTGAAGTTTAGCCTTCCCGTGCATTCTTTTGAGTTTTCTACTTCTCTTCGCTCCCGACCTGTTAAGTTTTGACTGATAATCCGCAATCCTCTTCCGCCAGTAAAAGGCTATTGATTTTAATGGCCTGCCGTTCACGAGGAAGCTTTCACCGTTCTCAACGTAGACCGCCATTAGATTGTTCACTCCCAAATCAATTCCCGCTGAAAGGTCGCCCAATGGTTTCCTTGGAACTTCAATCCACTCGCCTCCAATTAGTTTCTCCTCGACGGTAATGCTGATGTGGGCATACCATTTCCGCTTAACGGTATCGTAGGTTATTTCCAGCCTTCCTTGTTTGCCTTTGAGGTGTATTTTCCCCTTAAACTGGACTTCGAGGCGTTTGAACTTGCCGAGGCCTTTGAGAATTAACCTGTTGCCCTCAATCTTGTATTGGTCGTTCCTGAGTACGATTAAAGGTTTTCTTTTCCCATCGTCTTTCAAGTAGTTCGGTGGCTTCGGCTTCAACCACTCGGGCAGTTCTCCGTTCCGCTTATTCCTTAAGAGTGAGAAGAAGCTCCTCCAGCTTTCAGCATTCTTCCTGCAAATTTGCTGGACTGTTGCGGAGCCGATTTCCTTTTTGAATTCTTCATAGACGATTTTCTCCGTCCTGTTGAAGTCCACTGGTTTACCCTCGAAGAATTCCTGCCTGCGAAGGTAGTTTATCTGGTTCCAAACTTTAGCCCCAATGTCAGCTAACTCGAAGAGAATTCTCTCGGTTTCTTTTGAGGGCTGGAGTTTGAGCGTTACGCTCCTCTTCGTTTCAACTCACGCTCCCATTGGGTTTCAACGTAGTGCTTCACAATCTCGTCCGTTATGTAGCCGACTGAGGCGACGAAATAGGAGCGAGACCATAACCTACCGTGTGTCGTCTTGCTCCTCAGTTCTGGAAACTCTTGGAGGAGTTTTCTGGCGGTTTTGCCTTTCAAGTGGTTCACTATTTGGGCTGGCGAGAGGTTGGGCTTTGCCTGAAGGAAGACGTGAACGTGGTCGGGCATTACTTCGAGGGCAATAACCTCGCACCCGATTTCTTCCGAGTATTCTTTGAACATTTCTTTGAGTCTCTCGACGACTTTTCCGGTGAGAATGTCTCTCCGGTATTTTGGTATCCAGACGAAATGGTAGGTTATGAAGTGTTTTGCGTGTCTTGTTCTTTTGATTCTTGGTGATTCGGGTTTCATTGTGAACCCCTTAATGTATGGTCTGCATTATTGCTTAAATGCTTTTCGCTTTCCTGTTTGAGGGCTGTTGGGTAGTTTACTGCATCCCCGCCCTAAAGGGCGAGGCTTTCAGAAGAAAAAGTAAAAGGGGGCGGAGTAAAGCCGGAAGAAGTCGTGGGGATGGAAAAGCTGAAGAGGGAAGCGGGGAAGGTTGAGGTTATCCACCTCGAAACGGCATCCTGGCTCGGCGCCCAGCTGGTTGCCCTCAAGGACTCCCTGAACGCGAGGCTCAGGGGAGGCGTCCCGGCCGCGGAACTCCGCTACCTGAGGGACAAGCTCCTCGCGAGGAAGCACGCCCTGGACAAAGTCCTTGAGCTTGTGGAGACGGAGTGGATGAGTGGCAACGTTGCCCAGCTGGATGAGGCCAGCATAGACCCTAAGGTTCTCTCCTACATGAGGGAGCAGGTTCTTGAGGCGCTTGAGTACGTGGGGAAGCTCTCGGAGTGGGTAAAGGAGGGAGAGCTCGACCCCACGACGCCTGGATGGTGCTTGTGGCCGAGAGAGACCTTCTGGACAGGGTTCAAGAGGGGATTGAGAAAATACTTAGCAGTCCGGAATATCTGCTGGAGAATAACAACGCCTCCAGCGTTGAGGAGATGTACCTCGTGAGGACGGAGCCCCTGGAGGAACTCTACTCAAAGCTGAAGCCCCACCTCGAAACGGTGGTGGTGAGAGTTAGGAAACAACGCTGGGCGGCAATGTGATGCCCTTCTCGTCCGTTCTCCCAATATGGGAAAGCCCGATTAGGTACCTCGACCTCTTAGATACTTTTTTTGCTCCTCTCCCTAGAGTTGATAGAGCTTGAGAAAAGAGTAGAGAAACTTCACCTTTATAAACCCCTTTTCTTATTTCCAACCATGAGCCACTACTACTCTGAGGAGCCTAATGTCCCGCTGAAAACAAAAACCATAGAGGTATGCCTTAGGGGTTACTGCTTTAAGTTTATAACTGCCAGCGGAGTGTTCTCGTTTGGCAAGCTTGATAGGGGGACGGAGCTGCTCATAGAGAGCATGATACTTAATGAAAACTGGCGCGTTCTGGATTTAGGCTGTGGTTATGGGGCAATAGGCATAGTAGCATCCCGCTTTGTAGATTATGTGGTAATGACCGACATAAACAAGAGGGCTGTGAGCATAGCAAAGAAAAACTTAAAAATCAACAACGTTAAGAATGCCGAGGTGAGATGGGGCAATCTCTATGAACCTGTGAGGGGGGAGATGTTCCACAGCATAATAACGAATCCCCCTGTGCATGCTGGGAAGGATGTGTTGAGGGAAATAGTTATAAATGCACCCCATTATCTCTACGATGAAGGAGTGCTTCAAATTGTCATTCGCACTAACCAAGGCGCAAAGTATATTAAGGGACTCATGGAGGAGAACTTCAAAGAAGTAAAAGAAATCGCGAAGGGCTCAGGCTTTAGGGTGTATGCCGGGATCGCCTAGCCTGGGATGGCGCGGGCCTTGAGAGCCCGTGGGCGTTTGCCCGCCGGGGTTCAAATCCCCGTCCCGGCGCCAAAATCCTCGTTGAAGGATTAACTTGTGGAGGTGTGCTTATAATGGCTGACTTTAGACATATCGTGCGTGTAGCGAACGTTGATATAGACGGACACAAACAACTTAGATGGGCCCTCACCGGAATTAGGGGCATAGGAATAAA
>NZ_KE387150.1:285807-314649 GCF_000430485.1 Thermococcus sp. PK | reverse complement strand
CTGTTGCCCTCAATCTTGTATTGGTCGTTCCTGAGTACGATTAAAGGTTTTCTTTTCCCATCGTCTTTCAAGTAGTTCGGTGGCTTCGGCTTCAACCACTCGGGCAGTTCTCCGTTCCGCTTATTCCTTAAGAGTGAGAAGAAGCTCCTCCAGCTTTCAGCATTCTTCCTGCAAATTTGCTGGACTGTTGCGGAGCCGATTTCCTTTTTGAATTCTTCATAGACGATTTTCTCCGTCCTGTTGAAGTCCACTGGTTCACCCTCGAAGAATTCCTGCCTGCGAAGGTAGTTTATCTGGTTCCAAACTTTAGCCCCAATGTCAGCTAACTCGAAGAGAATTCTCTCGGTTTCTTTTGAGGGCTGGAGTTTGAGCGTTACGCTCCTCTTCGTTTCAACTCACGCTCCCATTGGGTTTCAACGTAGTGCTTCACAATCTCGTCCGTTATGTAGCCGACTGAGGCGACGAAATAGGAGCGAGACCATAACCTACCGTGTGTCGTCTTGCTCCTCAGTTCTGGAAACTCTTGGAGGAGTTTTCTGGCGGTTTTGCCTTTCAAGTGGTTCACTATTTGGGCTGGCGAGAGGTTGGGCTTTGCCTGAAGGAAGACGTGAACGTGGTCGGGCATTACTTCGAGGGCAATAACCTCGCACCCGATTTCTTCCGAGTATTCTTTGAACATTTCTTTGAGTCTCTCGACGACTTTTCCGGTGAGAATGTCTCTCCGGTATTTTGGTATCCAGACGAAATGGTAGGTTATGAAGTGTTTTGCGTGTCTTGTTCTTTTGATTCTTGGTGATTCGGGTTTCATTGTGAACCCCTTAATGTATGGTCTGCATTATTGCTTAAATGCTTTTCGCTTTCCTGTTTGAGGGCTGTTGGGTAGTTTACTGCATCCCCGCCCTAAAGGGCGAGGCTTTCAGAAGAAAAAGTAAAAGGGGGCGGAGTAAAGCCGGAAGAAGTCGTGGGGATGGAAAAGCTGAAGAGGGAAGCGGGGAAGGTTGAGGTTATCCACCTCGAAACGGCATCCTGGCTCGGCGCCCAGCTGGTTGCCCTCAAGGACTCCCTGAACGCGAGGCTCAGGGGAGGCGTCCCGGCCGCGGAACTCCGCTACCTGAGGGACAAGCTCCTCGCGAGGAAGCACGCCCTGGACAAAGTCCTTGAGCTTGTGGAGACGGAGTGGATGAGTGGCAACGTTGCCCAGCTGGATGAGGCCAGCATAGACCCTAAGGTTCTCTCCTACATGAGGGAGCAGGTTCTTGAGGCGCTTGAGTACGTGGGGAAGCTCTCGGAGTGGGTAAAGGAGGGAGAGCTCGACCCCACGACGCCTGGATGGTGCTTGTGGCCGAGAGAGACCTTCTGGACAGGGTTCAAGAGGGGATTGAGAAAATACTTAGCAGTCCGGAATATCTGCTGGAGAATAACAACGCCTCCAGCGTTGAGGAGATGTACCTCGTGAGGACGGAGCCCCTGGAGGAACTCTACTCAAAGCTGAAGCCCCACCTCGAAACGGTGGTGGTGAGAGTTAGGAAACAACGCTGGGCGGCAATGTGATGCCCTTCTCGTCCGTTCTCCCAATATGGGAAAGCCCGATTAGGTACCTCGACCTCTTAGATACTTTTTTGCTCCTCTCCCTAGAGTTGATAGAGCTTGAGAAAAGAGTAGAGAAACTTCACCTTTATAAACCCCTTTTCTTATTTCCAACCATGAGCCACTACTACTCTGAGGAGCCTAATGTCCCGCTGAAAACAAAAACCATAGAGGTATGCCTTAGGGGTTACTGCTTTAAGTTTATAACTGCCAGCGGAGTGTTCTCGTTTGGCAAGCTTGATAGGGGGACGGAGCTGCTCATAGAGAGCATGATACTTAATGAAAACTGGCGCGTTCTGGATTTAGGCTGTGGTTATGGGGCAATAGGCATAGTAGCATCCCGCTTTGTAGATTATGTGGTAATGACCGACATAAACAAGAGGGCTGTGAGCATAGCAAAGAAAAACTTAAAAATCAACAACGTTAAGAATGCCGAGGTGAGATGGGGCAATCTCTATGAACCTGTGAGGGGGGAGATGTTCCACAGCATAATAACGAATCCCCCTGTGCATGCTGGGAAGGATGTGTTGAGGGAAATAGTTATAAATGCACCCCATTATCTCTACGATGAAGGAGTGCTTCAAATTGTCATTCGCACTAACCAAGGCGCAAAGTATATTAAGGGACTCATGGAGGAGAACTTCAAAGAAGTAAAAGAAATCGCGAAGGGCTCAGGCTTTAGGGTGTATGCCGGGATCGCCTAGCCTGGGATGGCGCGGGCCTTGAGAGCCCGTGGGCGTTTGCCCGCCGGGGTTCAAATCCCCGTCCCGGCGCCAAAATCCTCGTTGAAGGATTAACTTGTGGAGGTGTGCTTATAATGGCTGACTTTAGACATATCGTGCGTGTAGCGAACGTTGATATAGACGGACACAAACAACTTAGATGGGCCCTCACCGGAATTAGGGGCATAGGAATAAACTTTGCAACAATGATATGCAGAGTTGCAGGACTGGACCCAAAAATGAAAGCCGGTTACCTCACAGATGAACAAGTAGCAGCTATTGAGGCTGTGCTTGAAGACCCTGTGAAGCACGGCATTCCCGCATGGGCAGTAAACAGACCAAAGGACTACGAGACTGGAAAAGACATACACCTCACTGGAGCAAAGCTTGTCATGGCATGGCGTGAGGACGTAAACAGGCTCAGGAGAATCAGAGCCTACAGAGGTATTAGACACGAGCTTGGCCTTCCATTGAGAGGACAGAGAACTAAGTCAAACTTCAGAAGAGGAAGCACAGTTGGTGTTAGCAGAAGGAAGAAGTGAGGTGGTATAGATGGGAGATCCAAAAAGGCAAAGGAAGAGATATGAGACTCCCTCTCATCCATGGATTAAGGAGAGACTCGACAGAGAGAGAGTTTTAATGCAAAGGTATGCTCTTAAGAACAAGAAGGAGCTTTGGAAGCACGAGACCCAGCTTAAGAACTTTAGAAGAAGGGCAAGAAGATTATTGGCTGCTAGAGGTAAGCAGGCAGAAATTGAAAGAGCTCAGCTCCTCCAGAGATTGGTCAGATTGGGATTGCTCCAAGAGGGAGCTCACCTTGATGATGTCCTTTCACTTACAATAGAGGACATTCTTGAGAGAAGACTACAAACGATGGTATTTAAGAAGGGATTGGCAAGAACAATAAAGCAGGCCAGGCAGCTAATCGTCCATGGACACATTGAGGTAAACGGCCAGATAATAAGGTCTCCAAGTTACTTGGTGCTCAAGGAAGAGGAAGATGGCATAACATACGCGAAGACTTCACCTTTTGCAAACTCCCAGCACCCTGAGAGAATGGTTATCGAAGAGGCCCAAAAGGGTGAGGCACAATGAGTGAGGAAGTTAACATCAAAAAGAAGGAAAAATGGGGAGTTGCCCACATTTATGCATCATACAACAACACAATCATCCACATCACCGATTTAACTGGTGCTGAGACAATCTCAAGATGGAGCGGTGGAATGGTCGTCAAGGCAGATAGAGACGAGTCATCTCCCTACGCTGCAATGATTGCCGCTAAGAGAGCCGCTGAAGAAGCCCTCGAAAAGGGCATTGTCGGCGTTCACATAAAAGTTAGAGCACCAGGTGGAAGCAAAAGCAAGAACCCAGGGCCTGGAGCACAGGCGGCTATTAGAGCTCTCGCAAGAGCAGGGCTCAGGATAGGCAGAGTTGAGGATGTCACACCAATACCGCACGACGGTACAAGACCAAAGGGCGGTAGAAGGGGAAGAAGAGTCTGACTTCCCTTCACAACTTCTTTTTTTGGTGAGAAAAATGCAAATAAAAATTCTTGAGAAAAGGGAAAATGCAATCCGCTTCGTTTTAGAGGGAGTTGATGTTGCATTTGCAAACGCACTTAGAAGGACAATAATAGGGGAAGTTCCAACTTTTGCCGTTGATGAAGTGGAATTCTATGAGAACGATTCCGCCCTTTTTGATGAGATAATTGCTCACAGACTGGCATTAGTTCCCCTAACAACACCCTCAGATAGGTTTGAGCTTGACGCTTTAGAGCTGGATGATCACACCGTTACACTGAGTCTGGAAGCTGAGGGTCCGGCTATAGTTTACTCGGGGGATCTAAAAAGTGATGATCCGGACGTAAAGCCGGTAACTCCAGATATCCCGATAGTAAAGCTGACCGAAGGACAGAGGCTTGTGTTTAATGCATATGCAAAGCTTGGCAGAGGAAAAGACCACGCAAAGTGGCAGCCGGGCTTTGCATACTACAAATATCTCACAAAAATGCATGTAAGCAAGGAGGTCCCCAACTGGGAGAAAATTAAAGAGCTCGCAGCTAGAAAGAAGCTCCCCATCGAAGAAAACGAGAACGAGCTTATCATAGCCACTCTAACGAGCTTCTATTTGCCGAGAGAATTTGATCCGTATTTAGGAGATAAAATTAAGGAAGAAGTAGTGCCAAATACATTCGTCTTTACGGTAGAAAGCAACGGAGAGCTCCCGGTTGAGGAAATGGTAAGCTTAGCGCTCAAAATTTTAATGAGAAAGAGCGATAAATTTATAAACGAGCTTCATAAATTAGCCGAATAGCGCGGGGGTTGCCGAGCCTGGCCAAAGGCGCGGGATTTAGGGTCCCGTCCCGTAGGGGTTCCGGGGTTCAAATCCCCGCCCCCGCACCATAATGATCACCCCGTCCCTCGGTGCGAGAAGTAAGTAGAAGGAGGAATGCTTATGAAGAGGACTGGTCCAACTGATATTAATTTAAGAAGGCTCATTCGCTATTTGAGAAAGAAGTCCAACGAAGAGAACGTTAAGATATGGAAGGACATAGCTTGGCGCTTGGAAAGACCAAGAAGACAGAGAGCTGAGGTAAACCTTAGCAGAATAAACAGGTACACCAAGGAAGGGGATATGGTAATAGTCCCAGGAAGTGTTCTTGGAGCTGGAAATCTGGATCACAAGGTCATAGTTGCTGCATGGAAGTTCAGTGAAAAGGCGAGAGAGAAGATTATCCAGGCCGGTGGAGAAGCGATAACAATCGAAGAGCTTGTGGAGAGAAATCCAAAAGGTAGTGGAGTAATCATAATGGAGTGATGGGCCATGAGGATTATTAACGCTGATGGTTTAATACTTGGAAGGCTCGCTTCAAAAGTCGCTAAGATGCTCCTCGAAGGAGAAGAAGTGGTTATCGTTAACGCTGAAAAGGCAATCATTACTGGAAACAGAGAGTTCATCTTCGAGAAGTACAAGCAAAGAACAGAACTAAGGACAAGAACCAACCCAAGAAGAGGTCCCTTCTATCCAAAGAGAAGTGACGAAATAGTTAGGAGAACCATTAGGGGCATGCTTCCATGGAAAACCGACAAAGGAAGAAAGGCCTTTAAGAGGCTTAAAGTCTATGCGGGAGTGCCAAAGGAATTTGAGGGCAAAGAGTTTGAGACAATAGCTGAGGCTCACATGTCAAGGCTTAAAACTCCAAAGTATGTAACTGTTGGAGAGGTTGCTCAATTCCTTGGTGGAAAGTTCTGAGGTGATGATAATGAAGGTAATCCAAACTGCAGGAAAGAGAAAAACTGCCATTGCGAGGGCTACCATAAGAGAAGGCAAGGGGAGAGTTAGGATAAACGGCAAGCCAGTTGAGATCATTGAGCCAGAAATAGCTCGCTTTACAATAATGGAGCCACTCGTCCTTGCAGGCGAGGAGATAGTTAGCAAAGTGGACATTGATGTCAAGGTCGAAGGCGGAGGCTTTATGGGACAGGCCGAGGCTGCGAGGGTTGCAATAGCCAGGGCATTGGTAGAGTGGACCGGCGACATGAACCTCAAAGAAAAGTTTATGAAGTATGACAGGACTATGCTTGTTGGCGACTCAAGAAGAACAGAGCCACACAAGCCAAACCGCTCTACAAAGGGTCCAAGAGCAAAGAGACAAAAGAGTTACCGTTGATTTCCTTCAAACCTTCCTTAAAATTTAAAAACCCAAAAGGTGATTCGCTTGATAGTTCCCGTGAGATGTTTCACCTGTGGAAAGGTGATTGGAGATAAATACTACATATTCAAAGAGCGTGTTGAAAAGGGGGAAGACCCCGAAAAAGTACTCGATGAGCTTGGACTTGAAAGATACTGCTGTAGAAGAATGCTCCTAAGTCATGTTGAGTTAATAGATGAGATAATGCACTACAGAGTATATTGAAAAAACCACATTTCTTTGGAGGGGCCGTGGGGTAGCTTGGTCTATCCTCCCGGCTTGGGGTGCCGGAGACCCGGGTTCAAATCCCGGCGGCCCCACCAAAATTTGCATAGGTGAGAAAGATGTTTAGATACACAAGATTTGAGAAGGCGCGTATAATAGGAGCAAGGGCACTGCAGATCGCCATGGGGGCTCCTGTGTTGATTGACGTACCCGAAGGGATCACGCCTTTAGACGCCGCAATAATGGAGTTTGAGAAGGGTATAATCCCAATAACAGTTATACGTCCGAGTTGATGTGGGATGACAATAATCGAAAACATAGTTGGCAGACTTTCAATCCTCAAAGGCGGGAAGTATTCAATTGAAGTTGACGTTATAACGAATTCAGGGTTTGGCAGATTTGCCGCCCCTGTAGATGAGAGTCCGGCTCTTTACATAGTAGAAGCCCATAGAGCGGTTAGCGAAGTTGATGAAATAATTGGGCCGGAACTTATTGGGTTTGATTCACAGGAGCAGGAGCTCATAGACAGCTACCTCTGGGAAATAGATGGAACAGAGAATCTAAGCCACATAGGGGCAAACACCGCTTTGGCAGTTTCAATTGCTGTGGCAAAAGCCGCTTCAAATGCCAAAAACATCCCCCTTTACAGCTACCTAGGAGGAACATTCACCACAGAGCTTCCAGTCCCAATATTGAGGTTTGCAGAGGATGAAACCTTTGAGTACCTTGTCTTGGTTAAGGATTTAATGGAGATCTCAGACGTAGTAGATGCAATGGTAAAAATAAAGGAGCATGCAAAGGGCATTAGCCTCCAGGAGCTTTCAAGAGCTTCAGAAGTGGCAGGAGATGAACTTGGACTTGAGGTGTCTCTTGGAATAGTGCAGAAGAAAGAGATGGACATGGAAGAAGTCCTGCAAAAAGTCGAGGACTACAACATCTCCTATATCAAGCCCTTAGGCGAAGAGGAGCTCTTCCTTGAACTTATAGCAGGAACACACGGGGTATTTGTTGATGGGGAATATCTCTTCAGGACAAAGGACATTCTAGATAGAAGATACTACAATGCTCTTTCAATTAAACCGATTAACCTTGGCACTCTCACAGACCTTTACAACCTGATTAATGATGTTAAATCTGAAAGAATAACTCCAATCTTGGCGGAAGCGAAGTATGAATCTGCTGATGACGCTTTGGCCCACTTGGCAGTGGGGTTCAAGTGCCCCGCTATAATGCTCTACGAGGACTCTCTCGTTAAAATAAACGAGCTTATTAGGATAGCTGAAGATTTGGGTGAAAGAGGAAGAATAATAACGTTTGAGGGGTGAAGAAAATGGAAGAGTATTTGGTTCCACTCGACCAATATCTGGCTGCAGGTGTTCACATTGGAACACAGCAAAAAACAAAGGATATGAAGCGCTTCATATACAGGGTAAGGCAAGATGGATTATACGTGCTCGACGTAAGGAAAACCGATGAAAGACTCAGGGCTGCAGGAAAGTTCCTTGCAAAGTTCGACCCAGACACAATATTGGCAGTAAGCGTAAGGCTTTACGGTCAAAAGCCAGTCAAAAAGTTTGGAGAAGTTACTGGAGCAAGGTCAATCCCGGGAAGATTCCTACCCGGAACAATGACAAACCCACAGGTTAGGAACTTCTTTGAACCCGATGTTCTCATAGTAACTGACCCAAGGGCAGACCACCAAGCACTGAAAGAAGCAATAGAAATTGGAATCCCAATAGTAGCCCTTGTTGACACAGAGAACCTTTTGAGCTACGTGGACTTGGCAATCCCAACAAACAACAAGGGAAGGAAATCTTTGGCTTTGATCTACTGGATACTCGCAAGAGAAATCCTCTTTAACAGAGGAGACATCAGCAGCAGGGAAGACTTCAAAGTCCCTGTCGAAGAATTTGAGATGAGAATAATCAGAGGATGAATTCTACCGTCCTAGTTTTCTTCTTTTCTCCTTAAAGTATATTAACCCAAATAAACGGAGGATTTATTGGTGGTTGAGATGGAATTAGCTGATGCGATATTTAACAGAATGTCTGTAAGATATTACGAGGAGAGAAGCGTTGAAGAAGAGAAGCTCAAAGAGCTTATAGAAGCGGCAATAAGAGCACCTACCGCAAGCGGTCTTGAAAACTGGCTTTTTGTAGTTTATAAAGACGAGAACCTCGGGAAAAGAATTCATGAGATAATCTATGAGGCTCATGCGGAGTATTATCGCGCGCATGGCTTACCTGAGGAAAAAATAGAGAAGCTAAAAACAAGAGTATTTGAAAACGGAATGTACAGAGCTCCGGTTTATATAGGGGTTTTTATCGATAAAGAAACACGCTTCTTAAAAGGGGAAGAATATAAGGAAGTAGAATTTCTATGGAGCGTTGAAAGTGCAGCGATGGCGATAGAAAACCTCATGTTAAAGGCGGTGGAGCTTGGCCTGGGAACGTGCTACATAGGGGTCACCAGCCTGGAGAAATATCAGAAAGAGCTTAGAGAAATGGCGGAACTCGGTGAGAACTGGTACCTTGTGGGGTTAGTTCCCGTAGGGTATCCTGCTGAAAAAATCGCCCCCAGACCGAGGAGAAAGTCTCTAGAGCAAGTCCTCAAAATAATCTGAACTTGGTGGAAGAGAATGCTAAATGCCATAATAGTCAGATACGGTGAGATAGGGACAAAGTCTCCAAAAACTCGGAGATGGTTTGAGAATATTTTAATCAACAACATAAAAGAAGCTCTGGTAAGTGAGGACATAGAGTACAAGAACGTCTTTGCAAAGCACGGCAGGATCATAGTAAAGACAAACAAAGCGGAAGAAGGCGTGGAAGTCCTTAAGAGGGTTTTTGGGATCGTCTCGCTTTCACCTGCGGCTGAAATAGATGCGGAGCTTGAGAAGATATACAAAACTTCTCTAAAACTTTTTAGGAGAAAGCTGAGAACACATGGAATAGAAGAGCCGAAGTTTAGAGTAACTGTAAGGAGAATAACCAAGGAATTTCCCCTCAAAAGCCAGGAGCTGGCTGCCAAAGTTGGTGAGTATATACTGAACAATGAAAGCTGTAAGGTAGACTTGAAGGATTATGACATTGAAGTTGGCATCGAGCTGATGGAAGGGAAAGCATACATCTACGTCGAGAAAGTCCCGGGGTTTGGGGGTCTTCCAGTAGGAACCCAAGGGAAGGTTGTGGCTCTTTTAAGTGGGGGTATAGACTCGCCGGTTGCTGCTTTTCTGATGATGAAGCGAGGGTGTGAAGTGATCCCTGTTCACATTTACATGGGAGAGAAGACCCTTGAAAAGGTCAGGAAGATCTGGAACCAGCTCAAGAAATACCATTACGGGGGCAAAAGTGACCTGATAGTGGTTAAACCGCAGGAAAGGGAGAAAATTATTCAAACGCTGAAGCAGCTTAAAAAAGAAAATTACACGTGTGTTTTCTGCAAGTATATGATGGTCAAAAAAGCTGACAAGATTGCAAGGGAATTTGGGGCAAAAGGGATCGTTATGGGGGACTCCCTGGGCCAGGTGGCATCTCAAACACTGGAGAATATGTACATAGTAAGTCAAGCAAGCGATCTTCCAATCTATAGGCCGCTGGTAGGGATGGATAAAGAGGAGATAGTGGAGATTGCAAAGAACATTGGGACCTTTGAGCTCTCTATACTCCCGGAAGATGAAATACCCTTTATCCCGGAGCATCCAGTGATAAGGGGCTCTTGGGAGCAGTTCAAAAAGCTGTATAAGGCAATCTTCGGCGAAGAGCCGCGGAAAAGGGGATGTCAATGAAAAGGTGGGTACGAATTTTGGGATTCTCTTTTCCGTTTCTTACTTTTGGTGGAATCTTTATTGCGATTTACTTAAATCCCTGGTTTTCTTTAACTGAAAATGCCCTCAGCGACATGGGGTCTATTAAAAACCCTATAGGGTATGTTTTTAATTCTCTGCTCGTCTTTCTCGGCTTTCTTGGCTTTGTATTTGGGGTTGAAATGCTGAAGGAGAAGAGAGTCACAGTCCTTTTTCCCCTTGGAATGGTGTCGTTGTTGCTTGTAGGGATTTTTCCCGAAGAGTATGAGCCCCACTCGTTTTTTGCACTGTCCTTTTACATCTTGCTCGTTGCAGACATATTTATCTGTGGTTTAAAGAGAGTGAGAAAAAAGAAATCTGTCCTCATATGGCTTCTTGGCAGTCCCATAGTTTTTATAGTAATGCTTTATCTCACCAGAGTATTTGACGGACTCGCTATCCCGGAGCTTGTAGGAGCTCTCTTCATAAACGCCTGGATAGTGTATCTAACCTTGGAGGTGGAAAAATGAAAGCTGTTGCCCTCTTAAGCTCGGGAATAGATTCACCTGTGGCCATATACTTAATGCTCAAAAAGGGCTTTACGGTCTACCCGATCCACTTTAAGCAGAGTGAAACCAATTATCAAAAGGTTAGAAGAATCTGGCAGAGGCTTAAGGAACTTTTTCCAGAGAGCTTGGAGGAGCTAATAGTCGTTGATGTTTTTGAATACCAAAAACCTGTCTTTGATAAATTGGTGGAGCTGAAAAAAGGAAAGTGGATATGTGTTTTTTGTAAATTCACCATGTTCATGAAGGCCACTGAGATAGCAAAAGAAAAAGGGGCAATGGCAATAATCACAGGAGATTCCCTCGGCCAAGTTGCTTCTCAAACACTGGATAATCTTCTGATAATAAGCCTTGCAACAGATTTGCCGATATTCAGGCCCCTTATAGGGCTGGACAAAATAGAGATAGAAAGAATCGCAAAGGAAATAGGAACGTTTGAGATAAGCGTAGAGCCTGAGGAGGGCTGTAATTTTGTACCGAAGCACCCGGTAATAAGAGGAGCCCTTGGTGAGTTCAAAAAGATTTACAGGGAAGTGTTTGGCAGGGAATGCTAATTACACATTTTTGTGTAAGATTGCCGCAAACGAAACATTTATAATGCGCAGTTGGGATGCCACTATGGTGGTTAAAAGTGAACGTGTTTAACAGTGCAATTGAGCTCTTTGAAAAGTTCAAGCCTACCCCCCTGCTTAAGCTTTCCCTTTCGGACGATAGGGGGGATGTATTTTGCCAAACTGGAGTTCTTTAACCCGTTCAGCAGAAGCATAAAAGATAGGGCTGTTTTTAATCTTATTATGAAGGCTATGGAGCGAGGAGACATTAACGGCACGAGGAGGCTTTTTGAGGCAACCTCAGGAAATGTTGGCATAGCTATGGCAGCCATGTCAAACCTCTTTGGCATTGAATTTAGGGCTTATCTTCCAAAACCTACTCCCAACACAACCCAGACTCTGCTGAGGGTTCTTGGTGCCGAGGTAGTAAAAACCGAATTTGAAACTATTGATCCAAAGATGATAGAGTTCGTCAAAAAAGAAGCAGAAAAGGCAAATGCAGTAAATCTAAACCAGTTTGAGAATGATGACAACTTTGAAGCCCACTACAAATACACTGCAAGGGAGATTGATGAGCAGCTTAAAAGCATAGGACAGAAACCAGATGTAATCGTTGCTGGAATCGGGACTTCAGGACATATAGCAGGGATAGCAAAATACTTCAAGGAGCGCTATGATACGAAGATTGTTGGAGTTGTTCCAGCCGAGGGTGAGAAGATTCCTGGGATAAAGAGACTTGAAACAAAGCCGAAGTGGTTTTTTGAAGTGGAAATTGATGAAGTGGTTGAGGTAACCCAGAGGGAAGCAATCGAAGGCTCTATACAAGTGGCCAGAAGAGATGGTCTTTTAATAGGGCTAAGTTCAGGTGCAGTGGTCAAGGCCTTTGAGAGAATTCGCGACAAGTATCCGGGAACGGCAGTCTTAATCTTCCCGGACGATGGGTTTAAATATGTTGAGGCATTTGAAAGGTACTTGAGTGGGGGCCGATGAAAGTTGCTGTGTATCTGCTGTTTCTCCAATCATTTTTCCTTTTGTATTACTCAGCCAGCGCTTTTGGAAGCGAAAGGTACATGTTGCTTATTTTTGGCCTTCTGAACTTTCTCCTTGCATGGGGAATAGTCAGGGGTGAAAAAAGAGCTGTAAAGATAACGATCGCATATAAAGGCATAGACTTTTTCTTTGCGCTCTTAATGCTGATGGGAGGGGCTATCTTTCAGTCGTTAAACGCTGCAATAGATTTGGCAATACTTCATGATTTGATCGGGCTTTTTGGTAAAAAAGAAGAGCCTACGGAAGAAAGCTGAATTTTCTATGCTTCAAAACCTCTTCTAAACTCGGCACGCTCCAGGCTCCGCGTTTTGTAGTGGATAGCGCGGCCACCAGGTTTGCGAAGCTCCCTAACTCTTTTAGCTCTTCTTTGGAGAACTCCAGTCTGTTCAGCCGTTTCATATAGAAAAGAGAAGTCAACAAAGCTGCCATGAATGCATCCCCGGCTCCGGTAGTATCTACAGGCTCAACTTTAAACGAAGGTACATCAACCCTTATGTCTTCGTGGATAATTGTGCTGCCTTCGGCTCCTTTTGTTATTGCCACAAGAGCGAAGTTGAAGTCCTCAAGTGCTATTCCGTTTTTGTTGAGGTACTCTAGTTCCCCATCCCCGATTTTTACTATGTCCGCAAGCTTAAGGGCTTCTTCTATATCTTTAAGCATTTCCTCCTCTCTTCCTCTCCAAAGGTCGAGTCTGATGTTGACATCATAACTAATGGGGATCTTTCCTTTAATCTCCCTAAGAACCTCAAAGACTGCTGACCTGCTTGGTTCTCTCGCGAAGAGGACACTTCCAAAATGCAAAAGCTCGGCATCCTTCATAAAGTCCCATTGCATTTCTTCCTTCCTTATGTTGAAGTAAGCCACACCATCGTACAGTATAAACTCGGGCTTTGCCCCCACAAGCTGGACAAAGACTACTCCGGTGTGTTTGTTGGTGTCCTTTATTATGTATTTTGTTTCCACTCCCTCTTTTTTGAGTTCTTCTATAAGAAATTCACCAAAAGGATCATCACCGACTTTGCTTATCAGTGCACTTTTTACTCCAAGTCTTCTCAGGCCAACGACAACATTGGCTGGAGCGCCACCGGGATGCTTTTCAAATTCTCTAACGTCTTTTAGTTTTCCCTCTTCTTTTGCGATGAAATCTATCAGAAGTTCACCTATCGCATATATCATTTCAACACCCCATGAGAAGTGGGGTAGATGAACTTAAAGTTTTGCTTTGAGATTGCGTTTATACTTAAAGTAAACAAATAATGTGTCTGCAGTTGAGCTATGAGTTTTAAATAAAATGACAACGTAACTGCTTATTTAGGTTTAGAGAAGGCATAACAATCGTCGAAAAATTTAACGTTGTTTATCCGTAAAGTATATATACTTTTAGTATACACAACGTACTGAGGTGTCTCTATATGGACGTCAAGAAAATGTTGCTCAGTCTAGTTTTGGTTAGTATTTTGGGCATTGCAGTAGTGGCAAGCGGGTGCATTGGTGGAGAACAGACTTCTACCCCAACCACGGTTACACAGAAAGAAACCGTTACAGAAACAAAAGTGGGAGAGCAGATTACTCTGAAAGTGATAGGTCCGTGGTCCGGGGCAGAGCTTGAGTCTTTTATGGAAGTTATTAAGGCTTTTGAGGCTCAACATCCAAACATAAAGGTGGAGTACAAAACATACAGAGCTGAAGACCTTTCGACTATTCTACCATTGCAATTTGAGTCGGGAGATGCTCCAGCTGATGTCATTGCAATGTGGGGATGGTTTATAGCAGAAATGGGTCAAAAAGGCCACTTGATGGAGTTTAATGGTGTAATTAACCCAGATGAATACGTGTCTGGGATTCTTGATACCGTAACTGTCGATGGAAAGATTTATGGTGTTCCATTCACGGCTGCAGCTAAGCCGGGATTCTGGTACAGAAAGTCGTTCTTTGAAAAATACAACTTAGAGCCTCCAGAGACGTGGGACGAATTCGTAGCGTTGCTTGAAAAAATCAAGCAAATACCTGGAGTTAAGGCACCAATCGTTAGTGGAGACAGCGTTGGGTGGCCACTTTCAGACGTAACAGAACACTTCATCTTAACCTTTGGAGGAAAAGACCTTCAGCTTAAGCTCATAAACGGAGAGGTTAAGTGGCAAGATCCACAGGTGAGAAGCATATTCGAGCAAAGGCTGGTGCCTCTCCTGAAGGCTGGATACTTTAGTGACCCAATAGAATGGACATCCGCAGTAGATCTATGGTGGAAGGGAGACTATGCATTGTACTTTATGGGAACTTGGATAACCGGAATGGTTGACGATCCAACAGATCTCGGCTTAATTTCATTACCGGGTGTCAAAGCAATGGTTCTTGCGCCGGACTACTTCATGGTGCCTAAGTACACAAGCCATCCAAAAGAAGCTATGGAGCTTGCTAAGTTCTTAGCAACAGAGGGGCAAGGAATTCACGTGGGTACCAAGTCAGGAAAGCTGGCAACATGGAAGAAAGTATCCATCGATGACTACTGGGAGCCCATGAAAGATGTTGCAAAAGTTGTTGCCAATGTTGAATCAGCACCTGACCTCGATGACAGTGTTGGAGGAGAATGGCAAAAAGTATTCTGGGATCAATTAAAACTCTTGTGGGTACAGCCAGATAGATTGGATGACGTTCTAAGCACTTTGGATGCCAAGTTCCCAAAGAAGTGAAAGGAGGGTCTTAATGAGGAGCTCCAAATCTTTAACTCCCCTTTTTTTCCTTTTACCTGCACTAGCCCTAATGGTTCCTTTTGTGATATATCCAGTACTCAAGACGGTATACTTAAGCTTCTTCCTTGACGGAAAGTTTGTTGGTTTGGAAAATTACAAGAATGTTCTGCTGAGTTCTGACATAATAAACCTCGACAGATTTCCGACTAAATCTCCCCCATGGGGAGCTCTAATCCATAACATAGTGTGGATAGCCATTCATCTCCCCGCAACTGTGTTTTTAGGATTGGGAATTGCTCTTCTCTTAAGACGGAAGGAAGTTAAAGGGAGTTCCGTAGTCAAGTCCATAATCTTCTTAGGTATGGTCATACCAATGATCGTTGGAGGTTTAATAATTCGCTTTCTTTTTGAAGAAGGCGCCGGTGTAATCCCGGCAATTTTCAGGTTACTCGGCATTGAGAGGCTCGCAATTACCTGGACAGCATATCCTGAGACAGCGCTCTTTGCTGCAATTTTGGGATCAATTTGGATATGGACTGGTTTTAGCATGCTTATGTACTCGGCCGGCTTGGCCTCTATACCCAAAGACTACTACGAAGCCGCTTTAATAGACGGTGCTAACAGATTTCAAATCTTCAAAAACGTGACCTGGCCCTTATTGAAGCCAATTACCGTTGTAGTAGTGGCAATGACCCTGCTCTGGGATCTAAAAATCTTCGATGTCGTCTACGTGGCTACAGGCGGAGGCCCAGGTGGAGCTTCAATGGTTCTTGCACTCCAGATGTGGGACTACTTTGCAAGGGCTCTCAACTACAACTACGCCGCTGTAGTAGCGGTGCTCTTGGCGACACTGACACTAATACCTGCCCTGTGGCTAATTAGGAGGAGGGAGTGAGATGGGCGTTCCGATGTACAAACTGAAAAAATACATAGTATCAAACGCACTTGCCTGGACTATAGGAATAATTTGGTTGATACCGTTTATCGGAGTCCTTATGGCCTCAATAAGACCGTATGAGGAGATTGTAAGTGGATGGTGGCATTTTGATACATTCACAATAACTCTTGAAAATTACATAAAAGCCTTCAATCACCCAATGTTTCCCATTAGTGATGGGTTAAAGAACTCTCTGATAGTCGCAATACCCTCAGCAATCGTTCCTTTAATAGTGGCTGCATTGGCTGCCTATGCCTTTGCCAGATACAGTTTTCCGGTAAAGCACTATCTCTTTGCGTTTATAGTATTCCTAATGGCGCTTCCACAGCAGATGACGGTAGTTCCGTTATACTTCCTCCTGAGGAACCTCCATATGCTGAACACGTTCGGAGGCCTAATAATTGTTCATTCAGCATGGGGTCTAGCGTGGATAATCTTCTTCATGAGAAACTATTTCTCAATGTTGCCAACAGACGTCGAAGAAGCTGCTAGAATCGATGGAGCAACTGATTTTCAAATATTTTACAAGATTGTCCTGCCAATGGCACTGCCAGGATTAATCTCGGCTGCGATACTCCAATTTACGTGGGTATGGAGTGACTTCTTCTTGGCTTTAGTCTTTCTGCAAAATCCAGAAAAATACGTTGCTACTCAAAGGCTTCCTCTGCTTAGGGGGCAGTATTATGTAGATTGGGGCATACTAACTGCAGCTTCTATTATGGTCATGCTGGTTCCACTTCTTGTCTACGCCCTCTTCCAGAAGTACTACATAAGCGGTATGATAGGATGGTCAACTGAAAAATGATGGAGGAATGGAGATGTATGAGGTAACGAAGTTTGGTGGAGAAGGTAAAAGGCTTGAAGACTACAGGGAAATAATAGGGGATGAAGCCTTAGAAACCATTAAAGAAAAGGCAGAGAATCTAAAAGGCAAGAGCTTTATCCACGTAAACTCCACCTCTTTTGGTGGGGGTGTGGCAGAGATTTTGCACAATCTTGTTCCCTTAATGAAAGACGTTGGAATAGACGCAAGATGGTTTGTAATTGAGGGTACAAACGAGTTTTTCAACGTTACAAAGAGCTTTCACAATGCTCTCCAGGGAAATAAAGAGCTTAGACTAACTGAGGAAATGAAGAAACTATATCTTGAAACAAACAAAAAGAACGCCGAAGATTTCGACCTAACACCCTTCGATTACATCCTGATACACGACCCCCAGCCAGCACCCCTTATAGAGTTTTACGAGAAAAGGCAACCTTGGATTTGGAGATGCCACATAGATTTAAGTGACCCCAACATGGAATTCTGGAAGTTCCTGAGACAGTTTGTAGAGAAATATGATAGGTATATATTCCACATGGAAGAATATGTTCAAGAGGATTTAGACAGGGAAAAAGTAGTCATAATGCCTCCCTCTATTGACCCTCTAAGTGAGAAGAACATGGAACTCAGTGAAAGTGAAATCCTGAGGACCTTAGAAAGGTTTGACGTTGACCCTGATAGACCGATAATAACTCAGGTAGCCCGCTTTGACCCGTGGAAAGGTGTCTTCGACGTCATTGATGTTTACAGGAAGGTCAAGGAGAAAATACCAGAAGTTCAGCTCCTGCTAGTTGGTGTAATGGCGCATGATGACCCAGAAGGCTGGATATACTTTGAGAAAACCTTAAGAAAAATTGGGGAAGACTACGACGTCAAAGTGCTTACAAACCTCACTGGAGTTCATGCAAGAGAAGTAAATGCCTTTCAGAGAGCCAGTGATGTAATCCTCCAGATGTCTATTAGGGAAGGATTCGGGTTGACCGTTACCGAAGCAATGTGGAAAGAAAAGCCTGTAGTGGGCAGAGCTGTGGGAGGAATAAAACTTCAGATAGTGGACGGAAAAACAGGATTCCTTGTGAAGGATGTCAACGAAGCCGTTGAAAAAACTCTGTATCTTCTTGAACACAAAGACATAGCGCAGGAAATGGGCAAAAATGCCAAAGAAAGGGTTAAAGAGAACTTCATAATAACAAAGCATCTCGAGAGGTATCTTGATTTACTAAATTCTTTTTAAACCCTCCTCCTTACATACTTTTTAGGTGACAGTATATGGAGATACCTCCGGAAATTTCGCATGCATTGAGTGAAATTGGATTTACCAAATACGAAATTCTTACCTACTGGACTCTCCTAGTTTATGGGCCCAGTACGGCTAAGGAAATCTCTGCAAAAAGCGGGATACCGTACAACAGGGTCTATGATACAATATCCTCCTTAAAACTTAGGGGATTTGTGACTGAAATTGAGGGAACACCAAAGATATACGCCGCCTACTCACCAAGAATAGCATTTTTCAGGTTTAAAAAAGAACTTGAGGACATAATGGAAAAGCTCGAAATTGAACTTAAGAACATGAAAAAAGAAGAACAGAGACCTGCAATATGGAGAAGCAGGAGTTTTGACGAGGCTCTTGAAATGTTCAGGGAGTCTTTATATTCTGCCAAAAATGAGGTGATAGTAGTTACTCAAAGTGAATTTTTTGAAACTATTAGAGGAGATTTGCTAAGAACCCTCGAAAAGGGCGTTACAGTATCCCTTTATATCGACAGAATACCAGATCTCTCGGAGTTTAGAGGGAAAGGAAATCTCTTTGTTAGGCAGTTCTACAAGCTGAATCATCTAATCGGCATGGCAGATGGAAGGGAAGTGGTTATGATCCAAAATGTGAGCTTTAATCCAACTCTTCCACCGAGCTTTAAAGCAACTTATCCAGAGGTGATATTCTCACAATACAGTCTTATAATAGAGATATTCAAGGAGTCGTCGTTGGAGGCTGAGTATTTAGGCAATCCTCAGGATATCCGGTTCTTTGCCATGTTTCATGCTGCAGATTTTGTAAAGAGGCACATCAACAAAAACACAATAACGGCAGAAATTGTTGGAAAAAACATCAAGACTGGAAAAGTTGAGACCCTTTATGGTAATGTTGTTGGATACACTCTCTCCTTTAAGGAAGCCGTTAACAACATTCACCTCGAGACTGAAAAAAGTGTGGTAAAAATTGGAGGAATGTTTGCTGTTATTGAAGATTACGAAAGTACCGAAATAAAATTCATACTGGGGTGATTCCTATGGCTGGTGTGAGGCTTGTAGATGTTTGGAAAATATTTGGGGACTTCCAAGCAGTAAAAGAGATGAATTTAGAAATTAAAGACGGAGAATTCATGGTTTTACTCGGCCCGAGTGGTTGTGGTAAGACTACCACTTTAAGGATGATTGCCGGTTTAGAAGAACCGAGCAAGGGGCAAATTTACATTGGCGATAAACTCGTTGCCGACCCAGAAAAAGGAATCTTCATTCCGCCAAAGGATAGGGACATTGCCATGGTCTTCCAGAGCTACGCCCTTTACCCCCACATGACTGTTTACGACAACATCGCTTTTCCATTAAAGCTCAGAAAAGTACCAAAGCAGGAAATTGACCAGAGGGTTAGGGAAGTTGCCGAGTTGCTTGGCCTGACAGAACTCCTCAACAGGAAGCCGAGGGAGCTGTCCGGTGGTCAGAGACAGCGTGTTGCCCTTGGCAGGGCTATAGTAAGAAGACCCAAAGTTTTCCTTATGGACGAGCCGCTGAGTAATCTGGATGCTAAGTTGAGGGTTAAGATGAGGGCTGAGTTGAAGAAACTGCAGAGGCAGCTTGGCGTCACTACAATTTACGTCACCCACGACCAAGTTGAGGCTATGACGATGGGTGACAGGATTGCCGTGATGAATGCTGGGGTTTTGCAGCAGGTTGGAACTCCGGAGGAGGTTTATGACAAACCCGCAAACACATTCGTGGCTGGTTTTATTGGCTCGCCACCAATGAATTTCCTTGATGCCAGCGTTACCGAGGACGGTTTCTTGGACTTTGGCGAGTTCAGGCTTAAACTGCTGTCGGATCAGTTTGAGGTCTTGCAGGAGCTGGGATATGTTGGCAAGGAGGTTATTTTTGGTATAAGGCCTGAGGATGTTTATGATGCTTTGTTTGCTCAGGTGAAGGTTCCTGGGGAGAATATGGTTAGGGCTAGGGTTGATATTGTTGAGAATCTTGGTGGGGAGAAGGTCGTGCATTTGAGGGTTGGTGGTTTGAGTTTTGTTGGTGCTTTTCGTTCGGAGTCTAGGGTTAGGGAGGGTGTGGAGGTTGATGTTGTGTTTGATATGAAGAAGATTCACATCTTCGACAAAACCACAGGAAAAGCAATATTCTAGTCCTCTTCTCCTCCCTTAAATTTTAAAAACAATTCATGCATAACAAATGCCAAGGTGGTGTTGTGTGCTAGCCGTTATAACTTTCACAGATCCAAGGAAAACTGCCCTTTCGGTAGAGAGGGAAAAAGCCCTGTTGGAAAAACATAAAAACCTTATAAAGGAACTGAAGTCCTCTAACCTCGAAGTCTTTGACGTCAATGGGGCCCTTGGGAAATACGAAGCCCTTGAGAAGGGGGAAAACTTCGGAATAGATGATAAAGAGGAAGTCATCGAGGCTTCCAAGCTAATCGGTTCGAGAGATGTAAGCGGGATTATTCTGGGGTTGTGGCACTGGACTGAGAGCAACCTTGTAACGTTGCTTGCAAAGGAAACCAACAAGCCTTTACTTCTCTACGCTGACGATGATCCTGCCTGGGCCGGAACCACGTGTATAACCTCTGTCGGAGCTTCTCTATGGGAGAGCGCTGTGAACTATCATGCCCTGCACCATGTAAGGCTTAAAGGAGATGTGGAGAAGGTAAAAGCATGGTCAAGGGCTGCGGAAGCGGTTTCAAAGCTTTCCAGAAAATCTCTACTTCTTTGGGGGGCTCCTTATACGCTCGGAATGGAACATCTAATGGATGACCTCCCGAGACTGAAGAAGTTCATAGGAGATTTCTTAATCATTGATCAGTACGCGATAATCAAGAAGGCTGATTCAATGATTAGCGATGAAAAAGAGCGCATCCGCCTTGAGGAGTTCTTTGACTGGCTAACCCAGAAGGCGAAAGTTAAGTATGACAACAACATGCTCACGCCTGAAGTTCTGAGGAGGCAGATTGCCATATACCTTGCTGCAAAGGACATATGGAAGGAATACGAAAACGAAACAGCAGCCGTTTCAATTAAATGCCAGCCGGAGCTTAGCGAGATGTATGGGGTAACGGCGTGTCTAATTCCGGCTCTCTTCCCGTTCAATGCCGATGCAAAAGGGGAAAAGCCAATTGTGCCCGCTACCTGTGAAGGCGATGTGAAGGGAACTATAAGCTCTGCCCTGCTATTTTATCTGAGCAGGAAGCCTCCGCTCTTTGGGGATATAAAGTACGTTGACGATGAGCTTGTGTTGATAGCAAACTGTGGGGCTTCGTCTCTTTACTATGCAAAGCTCAGCGAAGACCCTGAAGAAAATCTCAAAGAGACAACCATACAGGGGCAGTGCCAAGGAAATAGCGGGGGAGCGCTAACGTATAGAACCCCGCCCACTGAGCTCACTGTTGCAAGGCTCATAAGAAAAGGGGGAGAGTACTACCTCCTATACTTCCTCGCAGAGGGGGTGGAGATTACTGAAGAAATCGAGTCCCAGCTAAAATGGGGCAAACAGTGGCCTCACACAGCGATAAAGAACCCCCTTGACAAGGAAACGTTCCTAAATATAATGGGCGCAAATCATCTCTCGGCAGTTCCTGGTGACTTCACAAATGACGTCGAGTTCGTAGCAAGAATGTGGGGTATCAAAGCGATAAATCTTGGAAAAAGAGATGAGGTTGAGGAATTTTTGAATTCTCTTTAATATCTTTCTTTGGAGGTCGAGAAGATGGCAGTTATTCTATCCTATAACGGGGCTTTTGTGGTTACGAGGCAAGATGGTGATATGAAAGACGATTATGACGGCTTTTATGTGTTTGATACCCGTTTTCTGAAGGGAGTGAGGCTCAAATTGGACAAAAGCGCCATACTCATAGGAAGTTCCCAAGACGGCTCTAGGAGAGCATATTCTCATTTTTCTATAGAGGATAAAGTAGTCCTATTGAGAAAGCGAGAAATAGGGGACAACGGGGCGTATAGAGAAGAGCTCCAATTCTACAACACCTCACAAGAGAAGGTAAGTCTTAGAGTCGAATACTCCTTTAAAGTCCCGATTGAAGACATTTTTGAAGTTAGAAAATTCGGAGGGCAGAGGATTAGACGCAGAATCAAGACCTCCCTTGGGGAAGAGAGCGAATACTCGTATGCAGGAAAGGATAAGATTGAGAGAAATCTGAAAATCAAAACAAACATGAAAATCCAAAAGGGATTGGCACTTGCAGAGATTACTCTAGAACCCCTTGAGAAAGAGACTCTCTACCTTGAATTCATTCCCGAGATTTCGAAGGAAGAACTTGAAATATTTTTGACAGAAAACCCTCTTTTGCTCCCAAATGTTGTCTCAACGAACTTAACATGGCTTGATAGAGTTTTTGAAAGGGCTATTGAAGATTTAACGGCCTTAACAGCGCACACGAACTATGGCCTTGTGCCATTTGCCGGCATTCCTTATTATGCATGTCCTTTTGGAAGGGACAGCATTATAACTTCCTGGTTCTTGCTTCCATATTACCCGCAATATGCCGAGGGCACCCTGAGGTTCTTTGCCAAGATTCAGGGGAAGAAGTTTGACCCGGTTAGCGAAGAAGAGCCCGGTAAGATTCCCCATGAGTTTAGATTTGGTGAGCTGTCCCACTCGGGAAAAATGCCCTTCGCGCCTTATTATGGGACGGTAGATGCAACACCTCTTTATGTTATTTTGGCAGCGGAATACCTCCGGTGGACTGGTGATAGGGAGCTAATAGAGGAGCTCAAGCCCAATCTCACTGCAGCGGTAGAGTGGATTTTAAGGAGGCTCAAAGAGGGAGGGGGATACATAAGGTACAGGAGAGGTCTCTTGGCCAATCAAGGATGGAAAGACTCAAAGGAAGGCATTCCAACCGAGAAAGGCACCCCCACAAAACCCCCTGTTGCTTTGGTTGAGGTGCAGGGATATGCATATAAGGCCCTTGTAGATGCAGCTTCACTCGGTCTTACCTCGTTGGATGCAGAGATGCTCAAAAAAGAAGCGGAAGAACTAAAGAAGCGCTTTAACAAGGATTTCTGGTGCGATGGCTTCTATGCACTTGCTCTAGACGGGGACAACGTTCCATCTAAGGTAGTCTCGTCCAACATGGGGCATCTCCTGTTTACCGGGATAGCGGAACACCAGAGGGAAATAGTGGAAAGACTGTTTGATGAGGACATGTTCTCCGGGTGGGGAATTAGAACGCTCAGCTCGAAAGAAAGGGCATATAACCCATTTAGCTATCACAACGGTAGTATATGGCCTCACGACAATGCCATAATAGCCCTTGGGCTTGCATCAATTGGAGAAAGGGAAAAGGCAAAGATGCTTGCAGAGGCAATATTCAACGCTGCAAAGTTCCTTCCCAACTATCAGCTCCCAGAACTATTCAGCGGCCTTGAGAGCGAGTATCCGCTCTTATGTCCTAGAGCAAATGTTCCGCAAGCGTGGAGTGCCGCAAGTGTATTTGCATTTCTTACAGCTGTATTAGGTCTCAAGGCTGAAAAAGAGCTAACTGTATCTCCACTGCTGCCCGAGAATCTTGAGGTTTCAGCATTGGTCAGGTTTAGAGGAAAGGCGTACTTAATTGAATCCAAAAAAGAGGAGGTTACAAGATTTGAAGAGCGAGATATTTGAAAAGATTATCAAAATAGAAGGGAACAAAATCGACATAAAACCTCCAGAAAAGATTCCTCAACCTATTTTTTCTCCTTCCAGAGAAGGTTTTGATTCAAGAAATACTTACAATCCCGCGGTTATTAAAGAGAAGGACAGAATAGTAATGCTTTACAGAGCAGAATCCAAAGAAGACCAGCTGACGGGCAGGATTGGGCTTGCGATAAGTTACGATGGCATTAACTTTTTTAGACATCCAGAACCAGTAATTGAGCCCGAATACAAGTGGGAAAGTGTTGGTGTTGAAGATCCGAGGATAGTGAAGGTTGGTAAGACGTACTATATGACTTACACCGGTTACGACGGTAAAACAGCGAGGTTGTGTCTGGCAACCTCAAAGAATATGCTAACATGGAAGAAACACGGGCCAATTTTTGAAGGTTTTGAGCACAAAAAGAACGGCATCAAAGGTTGGACAAAAAGCGGCGCAATCTTGCCAAAAAGGCTTGAGAAAGGCAATTTTAAGGGGAACTACTTAATGTATTTTGGTGATTCAAATATCTGGATGGCAGTTTCAAAGGACCTGGTCAACTGGGAGTACATGAAAGAACCTGTGCTATCTCCAAGAGAAAGGTACTTCGATAACGTTCTGGTTGAACCTGGCCCACCTTTGTTTGAGACCAGCTATGGAATAACTTTGATTTACAACAGCGCCGGCAGATGTGGAGAGGGGTTAAAGTACAAAGTGGGACTTGCAATTTTCGATAAAGAATACCCGGATAAGGTTGTTGCGAGGACTGAAACTCCACTAATGGTTCCACAGTATGAATGGGAACTGTATGGCCACGTTAATAATGTCGTCTTTGTTGAAGGCATGGTAGAGCATGAGAACAAGATTCTGCTGTATTATGGTGGGGCCGATAGGCATATTGGTTTAGCCTACTGGACAACAGACTTATAAAACCATATAACTCATTAAATCCGATGAAAATGAAGTGGAGAAACTTTATAGTTTTCCCGCCCCTTATTTTCTTATTCCTGTTCTTTTACTTTCCCCTAATTAGCATATTAAAGGAAGGTTTGTGGGATAACGGGATTACGCTGAAGTATATTCTCCAAGTAATCTCGAACAGCTACCACAGAAGGGTCATATTTTTCACCCTCTGGCAGGCACTTGCCTCTACACTCTTAACACTGTTGTTGGGGTTACCCGGGGCGTATATCTTTGCAAAATATGACTTCCCGGGCAAGGGAATTTTAAAAGCCCTTCTAACGGTTCCCTTTGTAATGCCCAGCATCATGGTTGCCTTGGGCTTTATACTCCTATTTGGGCGATCCGGAGTAATTGCACAGCTGATTGGAAGGGATCCGGGAATTCTCTACTCATGGAAGGCAATAATTTTGGCTCACGCATTCTACAATTTTCCCGTGGTCGTGAGGATGGTTTCCTCGCTTTGGCAACGTATAAACCCCCACTACGAAGAAGCTGCTCTAAGTTTGGGGGCAAGAGGATTTACCCTCTTTAGAAAAGTCACATTGCCGATGCTCATGCCGGCGATATTTGCTTCTTCAATGCTGACCTTTGTCTTCTGCTTTTTGAGCTTTTCAATTCCTCTGATCCTCGGAGGGTATCAGTATGCGACCATAGAAGTTGATATCTTCACGGCGATAATGACCCTTTTAGACTTCAAAACGGGAGCAGCTTTGGCCATAATCCAAATTTCGCTGAGTTTTGTTTTTATGTACCTCTACCTAAAAAGCCTTGATCTTTACGCAAAAGCGGAGGAGCAGAGAGTATTTAGAAAGCCAGTGTCCCTGACCCTGAGAGAACTTTTGAGCATAAAAGGGGCATTAATAGCTGTC
The DNA here is from genome assembly GCF_000430485.1 of Thermococcus sp. PK. Lineage (NCBI taxonomy): Archaea > Methanobacteriati > Methanobacteriota > Thermococci > Thermococcales > Thermococcaceae > Thermococcus > Thermococcus sp. PK. Next base: position 289,284 of record NZ_KE387150.1, on the reverse strand, counting down.
TATTCCAGCGTAGTGTTCCTTTTTATTTTATCTCCCCTAATAGCGGTTGTTTATCACTCGTTTACTTATGGGGGCAGGTTTACACTTGAGTGGTACAGAAGGGTTTTCTCTCCGGAGTACAACCCTATATTCGGCGCAAACAGCATAACGGCAATTAGAAATTCCCTTTTCTTTGGGTTCTCTACGGTGATCTTTTCGGTACTTTTGGCCTTGAGCATTGCTTACATAATGTACAGATGGGAATTTGGGGGCAAAAACATCTTTGATGCTCTTGTGATGCTGCCTTTGGCTTCTTCTGCAATAACCCTTGGCCTAGGATACATAAGGGCTTTCCACAAGCCTCCTCTGAACCTTTTGGGCACCTGGTATCTGATAGTCTTTGCACACACGATTATTGCCTATCCCTTTGTTCTGAGGGCTATTTCCACAGTGCTGAAGAAGATAAAGCCCAGTCTAAAGGAAGCCGCCATGAGCTTGGGAGCCAACGAACTCAAGGCATTCTTGAAAGTTGAGCTTCCCCTCGCTTTTGGGGGCATAGTAGTGGGAGCGATATTTGCTTTTGCGATGAGCATAGCCGAGCTTGGAGCTACCTACATGATATACAAGCCCGAATACACGACGATAACAATTGCAATATATCGTTTTTTAGGCTCGCGGCAGTTCGGCCCGGCATCGGCAATGTCCGTTATTTTAATGCTGGTCAGCACAATAGCCTTTATTCTAATTGAGAGAACGGGTGAGGAGATATGGTGAGGTTAAGGCTTGAGGACATAGAGTTTAAGCAAGATGATTTCAGGCTTTATATCCCCTTTTTAGAAGCAAAGCAGGGCGAGTTTTTGACCCTGCTTGGCCCGAGTGGATGTGGAAAGACGACAACACTTAGAATCATAGCGGGTTTTGAGAAGCCAGATAAGGGGAGAGTGTACTTCGATGACACCGTCGTGAACGACGTTCCTCCGTATGAAAGGAACATAGGCATCGTCTTTCAGGATTATGCGCTCTTTCCGCATATGACTGTTTATGATAATATCTCCTTCGGTTTAAAGCTTAGAAAGCTTCCTAAGGAAGAGATTAAGAAGCGTGTTTCGTGGGCTCTTGAGCTTGTGGGCTTGAAGGGGTTTGAAGACCGCTATCCCGAGCAGCTGAGCGGTGGTCAGCAGCAAAGAGTTGCACTGGCAAGGGCTCTTGTAATAGAACCCCAACTGCTGCTCTTGGATGAGCCCCTTTCCAACCTCGATGCAAAAATAAGGGAAAGGCTTAGGGGGGAAGTAAAAAGGATTCAAAAAGAGCTTGGAATAACTACGATCTACGTAACGCATGATCAGGAGGAAGCCATGGCAATAAGTGATAGAATAGCTGTTATGAGTGTTGGAAGGATAGAGCAGGTTGGTAATCCCCTGCATCTCTACTACAACCCAAAAAATGAGTTTGTAGCCAAGTTTTTAGGTCTTTCCAACATTTTGGAAGTTAACGCAGAAGGGGGAAAAGCGTGTATCGGGAGCCTTTGCTTTGAAGTCAAGACAGAAGGGAGAGTAAAGATATTCTTCAGGCCGGAGAGCGTTTATGTCGAAGAGGGGGACACGGGAGAAATAGTGGACTATGAACTGCTCCCGGGTAGAATACGGCTCAAGATTGATGTGGAGGGCAAGGTTATAATCGCAGAAAGATTCTTGGATGAGATACCATTTTCAATTAAAAAGATGCCAAAAAAAGTTGGAATAAGAGTAAAAAGTTTTTCAATACTTGGCTCATCCCCTTGAAGCTATTATCTCTTCTGGGCTCTTTCCTTCCACCATAAGAGCTGTCCATTCCTTAATCCAGCGTTCGAAGTTCTCCTTTACGTATTCTGGATCGAGGGTTACGGGTTTTATCTCTTCTGGCTGGAGGGCATATTTAAACACTTCTGGCAGTTCAACGTTCGGGTTTACTGGATACATCCACTGGTTGGTGGGAATAGCACTTTGGAAGTCTTCTGTGAGCATGAACTCTATGAACTTCTTTGCCAGCTCTTTGTTCTTTGCTCCCTTTACTATTCCAGCTCCCTCTATCTGCATGTAGTTGCCCTCTTCAAAGGCCACTGCCTTAACGTAAGTTATGTTGTCATAATAGACAGTTGCAGCTGGGGATGTGGCATAGCTGAGAACCAGAGGGAATTCACCGTTCATAAAAGCAGTCCAGGCTTCTGTCCATCCTTTAACTATGTGGACATCGTTTTCTTTAAGTTTTTCCCAGTAGTAGAGATATCCATCATCTCCATACACTGCTATTGTCCACAATAAGAACGCGGCTCCGGGGGAAGACGTTCTGGGATCCTCAATAACGAGCTTTCCTTTCCACTCTGGCTTTGTGAGGTCTTCAAGGCTCTTTGGGGGATTTTGCACCATGTCTTCTCTATAGTTTATTGCTATGTATCCGTAATCATAAGGCGTTAGATGGAATGTCGGGTCAAAGATGAGGTCTTCCGGGACGAGGTTTATGTTCTCTGGTTTGTAAGGTTCCAACACTCCCGCCTCAATGGCCTTTGCTAAGAGACTGTTGTCTATTCCTATAACCAGATCGGCTCTTGGGTTATCTTTCTCCAGAATCAGGCGGTTTAAGACTTCACCGGCATCTCCAATTAGCTGCAGCTCAACTTTAACTCCGTATTTCTCTTCAAATTTTGGAATTACTTCACTTGCCAGATATTCAAAGCTGTCGTAGGAGTAGATAACAAGCTTTTGCGCTTCTGTGGGTGTTGTAGATGTCTGATTCTGCGTAATGCAGCCAAAAGTTGCCGCTATTAAGAGAATTCCCAAAATACTTGCGAACTTCTTCATCATCCCCACCTAAAACTAATTTTTACCCTAGTTCCCACCACCTGTGAAGTTGTATAATCTGTCCAGATTCACGGCCAGAATCGCCCCTAAAATCCTGACAACCAACCCCCTCAAACTAACACTCCTGCTCGGCCTCAGAAGAAACTCAGAAAACTTCGAAAACAAAGTCTCAATCCTCCTGCGAAAGTCAGACAAGTACTTGTAAAACTTCTTCTCCTCCAGATTACTAACCTGATTCTCCCGCTTCACCGGCGTGTAAACAACGCCAAACTTCAGGAATTCCTCCTGAAGTTCTCTACTAACGTAACCCTTATCCAAAAACAGAAAACAGCCAGAAAACTCCTCAACAATCACCCAGAACTTTTCCCGGACAACACTCACATCATGCTTATTCGCCGGATCAACAGACAGTAAAGCCAGCAAATTTCCATCAGAGTAACAGGTCAGCTTGTACCCATAGTAAAACTTTTTTTAGAGGGAACAAACCCAACTGCGGGCTTTTCAGAGATGATTTCTGAAGAACCCTTCTTCTCCTTCCTGTTTTTTCTGGCCAACTCCTTGGTCTGAATGGGCTTTGAGTCCAGTATTCTAACGTATTCTCTGGCGTGTTTTTGAATAATTCTTCCTGCGCTAGGAGCAGGAGTTTTTCGTGCCTGTTCAA
>NZ_KE387150.1:277522-285707 GCF_000430485.1 Thermococcus sp. PK | reverse complement strand
CCTCTCCTTCAACGTCCTAAACCAGCGCTCAACACTGTTCCTCGGCCCGAAAGTCACATGCAGATAACCCAACCTCAAACTCTTAAAAGCAGACTTATACCAGCTCGCCCTGTCAACCAGAAAGACAGGCTGCCCTTCACACGACTTTAAAACAACCAGAATGAAATCCCTGGCAACCCACCAGTTTCTAACAGTCGTAATCCAGACTGCTAAAACTTCCTTGCTCTCAACGTCAATTGCAGCCCAGAGGTATCTTTTCTTCCCGTTGATTTTTATTACTGTTTCGTCAACTGCGATGAAGTTTCGCTGTTTTTTGACTGCGAGGATTTTTGGCTTGTAAACTGCTTCTGCGAGTTTTTGGACTGCCTCCCAGACTGTTACGTGACTGATTTTGAGTATTCTGGCGGTTTGCCGGTAACTGAGGCCTCGCAGGTATAATTCTACTCCCCTGATTTTCTTTTCTGGTGGGATTTTGTTGCGACGAAAGGGTTTTAAGGCTGAAACCACCCAGTAAATAATGGTTTCAGACTTCATGTTCCCCCTTCTTTTTCTAAAGTACTGCCAGTAACTTAAACCTGACACCCCACAGCTTATCCTAACAGTATCACCTTCCCAATCGCAAACTTTATAAATCCAAATCCACTCATGTTAAAACAGCTGGCATGCGGTGGTAGTCTAGCCTGGTCTAGGACACCGGCCTTCCAAGCCGGTGACCCGGGTTCAAATCCCGGCCACCGCACCAAACTTTTGAGCGCTTTTTCTCCAAGATCTCCAGTATTTGGAATCTTCTCCTATTTCCCGATGACTTGCTAAGCAACTTTGCAAAAGTGAGACTTTATGGGCTTTTAAAAGAGAAATTGGGGAATATACAACGGTATCCCCATGACTCGCCAGATATTTAATCCATGTGCCCTTTTCGGAGTTTTTCTGCCAGTTCGACCAGCTTTTTTGCCCTTTCTATGTCGATGTCCTTCTTTGTGTCTCCGTTTTCTTTGATCCACGTGCCAACAATGAACCCATCCGCATATTTCCACAGCGTTAGCAGGTTCTCGTAGGTTGTCCCTGAACCAATCAAAACGGGAACGTTTGAAAGCTCTTTTGCAAGCTTAAGCTTTTCCACATCCACTTCACTGCCTGTTCTTTTTCCGCTGACTATCACGGCATCTGCCAGTCCTCTTTCGACAGTGTCCATTAAAGCCTCTTCGAAGTCTCCAAAGTGGTAGGCATGCTTAACGTGAACGTCCGCAAAAATCTTGATTTTTGAGGGGAGGAGTTTTCTGAGTCTTGCAAGCTTGTGCGCTTCTCCTTCGATTATCCCCTGGTCGGTATAAGCAACTCCGCTTAGAACATTCACTCTGATGAAATCTGCTTTTGTGGCATATGCTATGGAATAGGCCGCTATAGCATCGTTTCTCAGCACGTTTATGCCAAGTGGGAGGGAAATTTCATCTCTTATTGCTTTTGCAATAACGCTCATGGAAGCAACTGTTACAGGTTCGACGGTTTTTGAGAAAGGCACGTCGTTAAAGTTTTCAACCATTATTGCATCAAATCCCGCTCTTTCTAATTTTTTCGCCTCTCTTAGTGCGTGTGCAATGACTTCATCAAAATCATTTTGGTAGAGGTATGAGCCAGGCAGAGGCCTGAGATGGATCATTCCGATTAGTGGCTTGTCTTCGAAATTCATGGGATCACCAGAAGAAAATGGGGGCAGAGATAATAAGTTTTTCTAACCGGCTTTACTGAAAGCCTCTGCAATGGAAGCCATGCTGAGCTCCTCTCTCCCTAAAGGGTGGGGGTTCATCCTACCCCTTAACCGGTGGCACTCAAGCTCTCTAGGATTGTCGTTCCAACTCAGGTATCCCTAACTACTGAACGGGCATTTTTGAGATCGTATAAGGCTTTCGACACTCCAAAAATTAACCCTGAATTACTGCAAATGAACAAACCTGACCTCCTTCCCGCCGTGAAGGGCGAGGCTTTCAAGAGAAAAAAGTAAGAAAACAACCAGAAGAATGGGAGTTGAGACTATTTGCCCATTTTCTCTACAAGTTCGTCCAGAACTTCTTTGAACCTTGCCGCATCTGTCCATTTGATCCCCATCTTTTGAGCCCACGTTAAAATTCCAACATCTGCAGAAACAATTGTCGCATCAAGCTCTTTGGCCAAGAGGATAAGCTCGAAATCCTCTTTACTGTCTACGATTCCTTCTCGTAGGGCTTTTCTATAATTCCTTCTGAGCTTCTGAATTATTGCATCTACGTTTTGGGTGTATATAACGCTCTCTCTCACGGCCTTTTCAGCTACTCTCAGACCCTTATCTATTCTTCTCCTAATATCCTCTATGAGTTCATAAACGACGAAAGCCGGTATCTTGATATCGTGCACATTGGGGGGCTTTTTGATTATATAAAGCTCGATGTCGGGGGAAACCTCTTCGAGTTCAACGAAATGAGTTACCTCTTTGTAGATGCCGGGAGGCATGTAGAATTCGACCCTTCCAAAAAGCCTCTCTACATATTCTAAAAACTTTTTCATAGCTTCTGTAGGATTTTCCCCAAACTTATTTCTAATCTCGGGATTAACAAAGATGCTTGTGTCAAGTACAAAGCGGATCATTTTCACCACAACCTATTATTGTTCGTAAACTTTAAAACAGTAACCGCCAATTTAAATAGTCTCAGCACTTTTATTGGGAGGTTGTAAAATGAAAGTAGGAGTAGTATTTGGAATTAGTGAACTTGCAAATCCAAAAGCCTTTGAGAAGAAAACTTCTGAGTTCTTGATGAAGCTTGCCAACGAGTTTGAAATTGAGGGAGGAGTGTTTGTATCTTCAAAATCAGAAACGAGAGAGGTAGACTTCAAGGACGTTGATGTCATAGTACTGTACCCCCTAACCGGTGGCACTGAGAATCCTCTCAAAGAGTTTGCGTACTATAGAAAACCGATAATCCTATTCGGAGATCCATTTAACAACTCAATTGCCGCTGCAATAGAGCTCAGGGAGTATTTTAGAGAGAGGTTAATCCCGGCAACACTGGTTAAAAGCTTTGATGAACTTAAGGCTGCTATTCTGGGTTATGAGGATATGGGAGAAATCTTGGGCAAGTTCCTAAACCTCAGACTGGGGTTGATTGGAAGGACTTCTGTATGGCTTATAAACGAGAAGTTCGAGCTTCCTTATGTGCACATAAGTCTGAAGAAGTTCTATGAGTACTATGAATCAACAACGGAAGCTGAAGGATGGAAAGTTGTCGAGGAAATAATCGCAAAGGCCAAGGAAATAAAGGAACCTCAGCGAGAAGACCTTGTAAAAGCTGGCAGAATCTATGTGGCCCTTAAGAAAATAGTTGAGGACTATAATCTTGACGGGTTTGCGATAGGATGCTTTGAGATGCTGACCAAGCTTAAAGCTACTCCCTGCTTGTCTCTGGCAATCTTCAACGCTGAGGGCATTCCCGCTGCATGTGAGGGAGAACTGAACTCCCTACTGGGAATGGCATTAATAAGGAAATTCTTTGACAAGCCGGCATTTATGGGCAATATCGCAGACTACGGGGACGATCACATAATACTTGCTCACTGCACAGCACCCCTGATAGGTGGCTACATTCTCAGGTCTCACTTCGAGAGTGGAATGGGAGTTGGAGTGGCGGTAAGCCTTCCTAAAGGAAAGGCATCCCTCCTGAAAATCAGGGGCAGAAAAGCTGTAGTAGCTGATGTTGAGGTCTTGGAACAGGAAATGAGCGAGCACAGGTGCAGAACTCAAATGAAGCTCAAAATCACAGAGGCAAAAGACTTCATTGACGGAACCCTTGGCAATCACCATCTACTGGCATATGTGGACAGTGAAGAGCTTGCTGACCTGCTGAGCGAGCTTGGCTTTGAAGTTATGCTCTACTGATCTTTACCTTTTTTAGCTGTAAGGTTTATTAGTTCTCCATGCATTATTTTAAAATTGGTGATTGTAATGGAGTTTAGTGAAAAAGAAAAGAAGGTGCTTATGTACATTTTAGATAAGATAATCGACTTCGTGATAATAACCTCTGCAGTCGCAATTGGCTTTATAATAGCCTCAGGCTTTGTTGCTAGGCAGATAGCCCAAGCTCTCGGAGGATGAAAGTATGAAGAGGAAGGCTCAGGCAGCTATAGAGTATTTAATGATGGTAGCCCTTGTCATGATTATAATCTTTGTCGTAGTTCAACTTGTTAGAAGAACTGTTTTAAATGCTGCCCAAAATATTCAAAACCTCACTAAATCAATAATTGAGGAACTGCAAAAAGCAAAAGAAGGAGTCAGTCCATGAGCTTTTTCCCAAAAAGCCTAAGTCCTATGACTGTTACCACTCCAATTGCAACCGGAATTATGTGAAGGGTTGCTGCACCAAATCCTATTGCTCCGATAACGGCTCTTACCTCTTTTCTAAGGTTCTTTCTGAACCAGCCGGTAAGCGATATTGCCAGTAGATACATAACCAGAAGTGTAGCTCCAAAGTCGTAAAGTACCTGGAGAGTTGTTGTTAATGTCCACTTTTCTACAGTTATTAAGAACATTTCTGGGTGGGTAAAGTATATGTATGGGCCGATGTATCCCGCTAAGGCATATTTTACAGCGTTCAAGGCTGTCTTCCAGAAGTCTCCTCCCGCTAAAGCTGAACCAGCGTAAGAGGCTAAAGCCACTGGTGGGGTAACATCTGCAAGTATTCCAAAGTAGAATACAAAGAAGTGGGCTGCAAGCAAAGCTATTGGAACTGTAAATCCGGGAACGGGAGAGCTGTAGGGCTGTAAGCCTAAGACTGCATGATATATTGCTGGAGCTGCTACAAGAGAGGTTATAATATAGTTTGCCGTTGTTGGCACTCCCATTCCTAAGATCAGGCTGAATATCATTGTTAGTACTAGCAGAAGCCAGAGATTCCCTGCAGCTAGGTCGATTAACCTGTACCCCAAACTCGTTACCAACCCAGTCATTGTAAGTACTCCTTGGATAAGCCCAGCACTTGCCGCTGCCAGCATTACACTTGTGCTCGTTTTTCCGGCATCTATCATAGACTCGTAGGTAGCCGAGTACATTTTCTTGCCGTCCTCACTCTTTGAGACATATCCAACTATCAGAGAGAAAACTATCCCCATGATACCGCTCATCAGCAGTATTTGCTCTCTTCTCATCCCCAGGTATTTGGTTAGAGCTACGAACAGAATGAAAAGTAAGCTTATGTACAGCTTTTCGTTAAATTCCAGCAATTTAGTTGAAAAAGACAATACTATTAAGGATAATGCAAGCAAAATAAGGACTATTGTTACTGGTGATGCTATTTCTCTGCCGGTAAACATAAGGATTGTGGTTGCTATTAATGAAGCTACGTAAATTCCTTCATGTCCTTTGATACTGTCCTTTGATATCCATGCAACCCAGATTGCTATTCCCAGAGAAGAAATTGCTGATATGTGTGGAGGGATACCGTTCTGCCTACCCGTAAAGTGTGTGTAGGGTGTTAATTTCGTAACGGGTAGGCTTCCCTCCTCCCGTCTTCATCGGAGGGCTTTCGGGGGGAACGGGAACTCCCCACATCTTCAGGGCTTTCAGCAGTCTCCATTCGGGCTTAACTTTCCCCCACATATCGGAGACTGCCACACCATCAAAAAATATGACTCAAAACCATTTAAGCTTTACGGAACCAAAAATATTCAAATGTTCCGGTAGTTATCGTTTAAAGAACAGCCCAGACTAATGCCGCTGTAATAACGGCTATTGGAAGTAATATGTAGAGCTTTCTAATGAAGTATCTAAGAGGCATGAACTCTTCTCTTGGCATTCCTTTCAGTCCAAGTCTCTTTGTTTCTAGGTCTATGAATAAATATACACCCGCATAATAGACCAAAGCGGGGAGCACAGCTGCTATGATTAATTTGTTATAGGGAACTCCAAGAAATTCAGCCATAATAAAAGCTGCTGCACCCATTATAGGGGGCATTAACTGTCCGCCCGTAGAGGCAACGGGCTCAACGGCTCCTGCAACCTCTGGAGGATAGCCAGCTTTTTTCATTAGGGGTATGGTGAAAGTTCCTGTAGTCAAAACATTGGCAACGCTTGATCCACTTACAGTTCCCATTAGTCCGCTTGAAATAACTGCAGCCTTTGCGGGCCCTCCCGGGCGGGAGCCAAAAAGGGAAATCATAAATTCTGTTATGTAATCGCTTATTCCGATTTTTAGCAAAAACGCTCCAAAAAACACAAAGGCAAAGACGTAAACTGTCATGACGAAGAATGGGACTCCAAAGATTCCTTCATCAAAATACAGTTGTTGGGTAAATCTAATCCAGTTAAATCCTATATCGTTTATTCCATAAAGCAAAAACACCACCACGACAAGTGGAAGAACCCACCCAAGTACTCTTCTTGTTGCCTCAAGTACTAGTATTATTGCCATCACACCAAAGACAACATCGGTTAGGTATACTTCTGCGTATGTTGCGTACCTTTGGTACACAAAAAACAGGTACATTGAGGAAATAACTCCAAGCGCTGCTAGTATGTAATCGTACCATGGAACTCTTTTGAGATATTGTTCTTTTTTCTTTATTGGGTAGAGAAGATACGTTATTAAGAGAATCATTGCCAGAACAAAGGCCTCTCCCTGCTTTGTCTGGAAAGTTATCTTTAATGGGGCGATGCTTATTCCCATTTTCGAGAAGAGGTCATAAAGGGTGTAATTAAAGTTAAATATGAAGAGGATTTCGTAGAGGCCTATCAAAATTGCTGCTAGTTTTATAACATTCTCAAGTTTTGGGGGAAGAGTTCTCGTTTTTTCAATTACAATTTCCTCCGCTTTTTCAAACTTTTCTTCAATTTCCATATCCGCACCTCCCCATTATGGCAAGTATAAGCGGGCATTTTTTCACATTAAAATTCACAAGAGCTTCTTTTGTTATAGACAATACGACATCTTTGTTCACGATAATCTTTGCGTGATTTAAAGGAATAAACCAAAAGCTGAGGCTCTTCCCGAGGGGAATGTTGACTTTTTTAACATAATATCCACTTTCCGAGTATTGGACGTCCTCTGGAAGACCCGCTCCAAAGTCCTTCCACAACATCCCGATGGCATAAATACCCGTTTTATTGACTTTAAGCTCTTCTATGACTTCACTTCTCTGAACACTGTGAATGTACGTGATTTCTACGTCCTTTTCACCAAGAAGACCCACATAAGAGTGAGTCCCATCACTAATTATAAGGACGTCTACAGGAAAAAGAAGTATTGCAAAAAAGGGGAGCAAAAAAAGAAACCCCTTCAAGCGATTCACCCTTTAAGCTCTTCTGGAATGCTTAAGCCTTTCTCCTCATAGTATTTTATTGCTCCTGGGTGGAGTGGTATGCTCATACCATCGAGGGCTGTTTCCAAGCTTATGGCTTGGGCTTTTTGGTGTTCAGCTCTTAACTGGTCTAAGTTTTCGAAGAGAATCTTTGTCATCTGATATACAGTATCTTCTGAAAGGTCTGCACTTACTGCGAGCATTGCTTTAACAGCTAAAGTTGGTGTGTCTTCTTCAACACCATTGTATGTTCCCGTTGGCACAACTTGTCTAACATAGAATATGTATCCCTGTTGTCTAAGCTTGTTGAGAATGTCATCTGAAATTGGAAGGACTCTAACTGGGGTTTGCACTGCTATTTGGTTAACTGATGGGGTTGGAATTCCAGAAACAATAATGGCCGCATCTACTTGGCCGAGTTTTAGACTTTGTGAGGCTTCATTGAAGTCTTGATTTACTTTTTCAATGCTGTCCCATATACCAGCTGCTTTAAGCACTTGCTCTGCAGCAACGGCTACTCCGCTTCCAGGAGCACCTATGGCCACTTTCTTTCCGGCCAAATCTTGGAGAGTCTTAATATCGCTGTCTGCCCTAACGGATACTGTTAGGATAACTGGGGCATCACCTCCTGAAGCCATTCAGTAACATCACCAGGCGGATCACCAAAACTAGAATGAATTCTGACAAAATTATACCAGAAGGCAAACAGAAAAACAAACCTATGAACTCTCCTCCAGTCTTTACCCCTGAAATTATTCCAGAAACGCTTCGTCCTCTCCTTCAACGTCCTAAACCAGCGCTCAACACTGTTCCTCGGCCCGAAAGTCACATGCAGATAACCCAACCTCAAACTCTTAAAAGCAGGCTT
>NZ_KE387150.1:259537-277422 GCF_000430485.1 Thermococcus sp. PK | reverse complement strand
TTCAAAGAAAGTTCTGAACACTGTGGTGGAAAAGGGTTATCGGCCGATTGTTAAGAAAACTAAGAACGCTCCAGGTGGTTTTGGTAGTAAGAAGAGAGACAGAGTGTTTTCTGAAGAAGAGTACAGGCATAGGAATCCTCATGAGGGGTTCTGGGGTGCGTTTACAACGTGGTTTGGCAGTAGGATCCCCTGTTTTCTGAAAAAGACTACTGTAACCCGAATCCTGCTTGGGGTAATGTGTTATGGTCTGAAAATCCTCCTCAGAGTCAAATACTGTTTAAATAACAGGGGGTGAAACTAAACACGCCCTATGGAGGCGAAAAATTTAAAAACAAAGTACAAAGAGGTATATGCGGAAGTGCCGGGGTGGCTCAGCCTGGTCAGAGCGCCCGGCTCATAGGGCTGCTCCCCTTCGGGGGAGCCTGAGAAACCGGGAGGTCGCGGGTTCAAAGCCCGCCCCCGGCACCATTAAAATTTTCTCGGTGTTCTTATGCTGCTCACAAACCACGCTAAGGAGAGAATAATTAAACGCCTTTCAAAAAGCAGAAAATGCGAAAAAATTTACTCAGCTCTTCTGAATTTCCTTAATGGGGCGGAAAAGATTGAGGTTAACAATAGAATCCTTATATTCACGGACAAAAGAAAGTCCCTCGTGTGCTCCAAGCTTGAAGGAAAGAAGCTCTCCGTTTCGGAGATATTTGAAGAAGTCAAAAATATTGACGACGCTTATGAGTGCGTGTTCTGGGGAGAGAAAAAGGTTGCGAAGAAAACAACACCACGGAAGTTTTTAAGCGAAATTCCCAATGGCATCTTTTACTTTTACATAAACAGGGAGAAAAAGGTTATTTATGTGGGAGAAGAAGAACCTTTACTTGCTATAACACTAAGACCTGCAAAAAGGAAAGAAAGGGATTAGGTAGGAATTATGAATATCTCTCCAAAGGGTTCCTCTTGAATAAGCTCGACCTTCCCCATGTTTGCTAAGAACAGCAAATAAAGGAATGTTCTTGCTATTATCTTGGGGCTTGGGTCAAATATCAGATCCCAGAAGGGTATTTTTTCCTTTGTTTCTTCGTAGAGCTCCTTGACTATTTCGTAGAGCCTGTTAACGTGCTTCTCTATATCCACTCTGAAGTCATCAACAACGAATATCTCTTCCTCAATCTCGACTTTCTTTTTCTTCTTGGGTTTTTTCTTTTCCGCTTCTTCCAGTGCGTCCATAAGGGCTTCTATGAGATCATCTAGAGTGTAATAGCGCTCCACCCTTCTCAAAGGAGGAACATAGGGCTCCACTTCAACCCTTATTTTCTCTTCTTCCTCCTCTTCTTCCTCTTCCCCATTACCGTAAAGCAGAGCTTCAGTTTTCATCCTAAGGAGGATGGAGGCGGCGAGTATTGTTCTGGCAGATATCCTTAAGTCGAGATCCTGCATCTCCCTGATCCGCTCGATATACTTCTCTGTAAGGTCGACTATGTCTATGTTCCAGGGGTCAACCTTGCCCATCGTTACGAGCTGGAGGAGAATGTCAATGGGAGTTATTTCTTCCTCTCTCTTGTGTTCCATTTTCCTTCACCTAGATTGCCGCGTTTGTGTTCTTTGCCCTTGCCTTCTCCAGGTACTCCATTGCCTTCTCCAGGCTTAGGCTCACAACCCTTGAGATTCCGTTGCGCATTGATACCCCTATAATCTTGTCCGCATTTGCCATCATGACATCTCTGAGAGTTATCACTATGAACTGACTGCTCTTAGAGGCCTCCTTTATCAAGTCAGCCACTCTCTTTACGTTTGCATCGTCGAGGTGGGCGTCAATTTCATCGAAGAGATAGAACGGAGCTGGCTTAAAGTGCTGAATTGCAAAGACAAAAGCCAGTGCTGTCAGTGCCTTTTCTCCACCGCTCATTGCCTCTATTCTCTTTACTTCCTTTCCAGCCGGCTTTGCTTCTATGTCAAGTCCACCGCTGAAGGGATCCTCTGGATTTTCGAGTATTAGTCTGGCCTCTCCACCGGGAGAGAGCTTTGCAAACAGCTCTGAAAAGTTCTTTGCAATTGCTTCGAGCGTTCTCATGAAGACATTCTTTTTCTGTGCCTCTATTTCATTTATGAACTCGACGATGCTGTCTTTTTCCGCCTCAAGCCTCTCTCTCTTTGATCTGAGCTCAAGGTAACGCCTCTCTACAACTTCATAGTCCTCAATAGCCTTCATGTTAACTGGCTCAAGCTTTCTAATCTCTTCCTCCATTTCATCTATTTCCTCTCTAAGCTTCTCCAAGTCGAGAGGAATCTCCTTGACAAGCCTAACGTCGTGGTGCTTGAGCTCCCTGTTCTTCTCCCGAAGCTGGGCTTCGTATTGAGCGATTCTTATCTTGAGTGAATTCGCCTCAATTCTAAGTTTTTGTAATGCATCTCTGAGCTCTTCCTTCTTTTCTCTCAACTGGGAGATTTCTTCCCTGAGTTTCTCTCTTTCATCCCTAAGATGCTTGAGCTCTTCTTTTACTTCTTCTTCTGCTTCTTGCAGCGTCTCAAGTTCCTCCTGCAGTCTGGCAATGTTTTCTTCGTTTTTGCTTATGCTGGCCTTGAAGGCGTTTATTCTGTTTACCAGCCCTTCGATCTCTTCCTCCAGAGCGGCTTTTCTTGGGATGAGCTCCTCGTTGATCCTGACATCGAGGTTCTCAAGCTTTGACTCAACCTTGCTAAGTTCTTCTCTAAGGGCGCTGAGCTCGTGCTCCACTTCCCTTATCTTCTGGTTGAGCTCTCTTGCCTCTGGGTTGTCGAGTGCTTTTCTCAGCTTCTCCCTCTTTTTCTCAAGTCTCTCTATTCTTCCACTGAGCTTTGCAAGCTCGCCCTTTGTCTGGTGAATCAATTCTTCCAGCTCTTTTATCCTCTTTTCTCCCTCTTCGATTTCCTCTTTTAGGGCATTATCCTCATTGAGCAGTCTATCCATCTCCTTTTGGAGAACTTGGAGATCTTTTGAAAGGTCGCTCTTTTTCATCCTCAGCTCAAACAGGTCTCTTTCCAGCCCCTTCTGCTCAATTTTAAGGGCATTTATCTGAGACTCCAGGGAGTCTTTCTCTCTTTCCAGAGCCTCCAGGCGTCTCTTTATTTCATCCGTATTTACTCCAAGCTTTGCCTTTGGTCTATAGTATCCTCCAACAATTGCTCCACTTCTCTCTAAGAGCTCTCCCTCAAGAGTAACCATTCTAACCTTTCCAATTCCAACCTCTCTGGCTTCGTTCATATCGGTGACTATCAAAGTATCCCCAACGGCAAATGAAACCGCGTTTTTAAACCTTGGGTCATATTCAATAACGTCCATGACCGGAATTCCTTTTGACGTTTCAGCAAGCTTGCGCGGCCTTATTTTGTTTAACGGGAGAAACGTGAGCCTTCCAAGCCTGTTTTTCTTGAGGAAAGTTATCGCTTTCTCTGCAACTTTATCATCCTCAACAACCACGTTGTCAGCATGAGAGCCGAGGGCGACTTCAACAGCGGTGAGATAGCTCTCATCCCTGACTTTTATAAGCTCTGCCAGAGAGCCGTAAATTCCGGGAATGTTCGCTTTCTTCAATGCTTCAAGCGTCTTATTGCCGCTGATTTCCCTCTGTGCCTCAGCCTTTATCAAATCTTCGTTTAATTTTTTAATTTCGGGAAGAAGTTTTTCCAGCTTTTGCTGCTTTTCTTCCAGCTCTTTCTCAATCTTTCTTAGCCTGCTGGTAGTTTTTTCCATCTTCCCCTCTATTTCTGACAGCTCGGCTTTTTTCTTCTCAATTTCTTCTCTTGTTTCTTCAATTTTGCTCTTGAGTGCCAGTCTTTTTGCGGAATTTTGAGCATTTCTTGTCTTGATTCTCTCGATTTCATCGTGCATTTTTCCTATTTCACTTTCTTTGAGATAGTAGTCCTTCTTCGATTGTTCGAGCTCTTTTTCAACGCTGTCGAATTCTTCCTTAGCTATTGAGAAGTTCTTATCTATCTCCGCCAGCTTTAGAATTAGTTCGTTTCTTTCTTTTTCTTTTTCCTGTATTTCTTTGAGAAGGACCTCTTTTCTCTTCTTCCATCTTTCTATTGCAGATTTGCTTTTTTCGATTTCTTCAGAGACTGCCCTAAGCTCTTCCTTTGTTTTCATGAGTCTTCTCTGGCTTTCTTCAATCTCCCTGTTTGCCAGCTCAATGTTTTTCTTTGCCAGCTCTATTTTGGAGGTGATGTCGCTTATCTTCCGTGTTACTTCGAGAATACCATCCTCACTTTTCTCTTCAAGTTCTCTTTCAATTTGATTGAGGGTTCTCTCTTTTTCGACTATTTCCTTCGCGATCTCTTCCAGCTTTTTGCTGATTTCGTTTATTTCCTCTTCAATTTCCTTGTCTCTTTTCTGGCTTTCTGCAATTAAATTTTCAAGCCTCCTCACTTCTCCTACAAGCAAAGTTGTTCTGGCTATCTCCAGCTTTTCTTTTAGGTCTAGGTACCTCAAAGCATCATTTCGTTCTTTTTCGAGCTTGTCGAGCTGCGTTTTCACTTCCCTTATAAGCAAATCAACTCTGGCCAAGTTCTCTTCTGCCTGCTTTAGCTCTTCTAAGGCTTTCTTTTTCTTCTCGTCGTATTCTGCTACACCAGAAATCTCGTCTATTATCATTCTCCTTTCAGTTGGGCTCATTTTAATGAACTTGGTTATGTCACCTTGGAGAACTAAATTGTAACCCTCAGGCGATATCATTGCAGCGCTCAGCAAATCTAGAATATCGCTCCTGCTGGTTCTCTTCCCATTGAGCCAGTAAACGCTTCTTCCGTCCGGATAGACACGCCGCTTTACGACTACCTCATCCTCGTCTATTGGAAATCCTCTGTCTTCATTGTTGAAGTATATCGCAACCTCAGCATATTTAGCAGGCTCCTCCTCTTTTGTGCCTGCAAATATGAGGTCACTTATCCTCGTTGCACGCATTGCCTTCGCTGACAAACCACCGAGAACAAAGAGAATAGCATCGCCAATATTGCTTTTACCGCTTCCATTGGCACCAACTATCGCTGTGAAGCCACGAGAAAAAGGAACTACCACTTTTTTGTTCCCATATGATTTGAATCCTTTCATTTCCATTTTCTCTATATATGGCATATTTAACACCTACGCCGAATTGAACTAAAATGGTTATATATCTTTCTCCGCATCAAGAAAGCATGCCTTCAAGCTCAAGAATCTTTTTCTGCCGCAGATAAACTACAGGAATGCCATTTTCGCGGAGTTTTCTCTTCAATGCTTTGTCATTTGTGCATACTATTACATTTGGAGTCTTCAATGCAAACTCAAGTATCTGCTGGTCTATGGGCTTTTCTCCAAACCTGCCTATCTCTACAATATTGAACTTTTCAGCCAGCTTTTTGGCCATTCTAACAGCTATGAGATCTTTTCCTTTGACCTTACGCTCTATTACACTGAGCTCGTCAAGAACAACGTTCGGAATAAGAACCTCAAACTTCACATCAAGAACCCTGTGAAGCTCACTCACTATGTCAACCCCAAACTGGCCGGGAACTAAAAGAAAATTCGTGTCCGGAATAACGATCCACTTCCGCATAAAATCACCAAAAGAAAGGGAAAGGGTCATTCCCTTATGAATCCATAACCGATAAGTCTCCACCTTGAGCCTACCTGTCTGCTAATTGCAACTCTCTCTCCGGGCTCTGCACATATTGGAATCTGGAGCTTGAGCTCAACCTCGTCTTTGCCTATTCCTGTCACAAGGCCCATTGTTCTCGCTGTTCCCACGTTGAGGAGAAGCACTTCTTTCCTCTTTATAGGCTCTACTTTGAGTTCTTCTTCAGTTCCAACCACTCTTTCAAGGAGGTGCACTTCTAACCTGATGTCCTGCCAGACCGGTGGGAGCTTACCGGGCTTTCCGACGACGTTACCGGCCATTAAATCCCCCTTGGTCAAGAATGGATCAAGCTTAGTCCCAACTCCCACAAGTCCACCGGGGTATGCCTCTTCTACAAATCTTCCACCTGCTTGAAGGGAAACTATCTCAGTGGTTATGGGCTCGTATTTTATTCTTCCATGTTCTTCATATGGAACTCCAGGCCTTATTTCAATTTCATCTCCGACTTTGAGCTTTCCTTGGACAATTGAACCTCCAATAACTCCACCAACAAGCTTTTCAGGGGGAGTTCCCGGCTTATTGACGTCGAAACTCCTTAAGACGAGCATTTTTGGCGGCTTGTTCGGGTCTCTCTCGGGTGTTGGGATAAAGTCCTCAATCGCCTTTATCAGCACGTCTATGTTTGCTCCGTGAATGGCAGATATTGGTATGATGGGAGCGTTTTCTGCCACAGTACCTTTGACAAACTCCTTAATCTGCTTATAGTTTTCTATAGCCTGTTCCTTCGTTACAAGCTCAATCTTGTTCTGGGCAATTATTATGTTCTTATTTCCTACTATCTGCAATGCCATTAGGTGCTCTCTCGTTTGAGGTCTTGGACATGGCTCATTTGCCGCAATAACCAAAACCGCACCATCCATCAAGGAGGCCCCAGCAAGCATTGTGGTCATCAAAGCCTCGTGTCCCGGAGCGTCTATAAAAGAAACTCTCCTCTCGAACTCGGTTTCAGCACCACAGTATGGACATTTTGGAGAAGTAGAATACTTTCCACAGCTCGGGCACTTTCTTATTTCAGCATCGGCAAAACCTATCTTGATGGTGATACCCCTTCTAAGCTCCTCGCTATGGGTATCTGTCCAGATTCCGGTTAAGGCTCTTGTTAGTGTTGTCTTACCGTGATCAACGTGACCAACCATACCAATATTAACTTCAGCCTGCTTAAACTTCTTCTTTGCCATTTTCCTCGCCTCCAAAATTAAGGGTTTATTCTCCCTTATTAACCTTACCACAAGGACTTTTAAATTAATCGATTATACCAAAGATTAAAGAATGGAGAAGAAAGGCTTCATGGATAGACAATTTTAAGGTTTATTTGAACAATTTCAGGGCTTATTGTATTGCCCCTAACGGTTTTCTTCCTTCTTTCTCCCTTTTCTTGGGGTCTGAATCCGGGGCCTCTTGAAAGGAGAATCCTAACCCTTCTTGGGCCGTGTACATCTGGCCTCATGGGGAAGCCATCTTTATCAGTCCCGCCGGTTATTTTGAGCTTAACATCTGCGGGGATTTCACTTCCAAAGACTTCGCTCAAGTTAAGCCCCAACTCCTTAGCCTCTATTTCGTCTCCTATTCTAAGGCCAATCAACTTCTCCGCCTCAGCCCCAGTAATTTCAACTTGCTTTGCGATACCACTCTTTGGATCGGATATTACAAGCTTGAATGTTGCCATTTCCTCCCACCTCCACGTTCATTAGCGGGATTCATTGGGTAAACCCCTTGTCCACCATGGGCTAAGTGGTTTTATTTAAAAAGGTTTCTTTGACAAAAACTTTTTTATATGCGTATGCTCATCTTCTCAACAAGAGAGGTGAGAGAATGGCAAAGGAAAAAACAACTCTACCCCCAACCGGTGCAGGTTTGATGAGGTTCTTTGACGAAGACACAAGAGCGATAAAAATAAGCCCCAGAGGGGCAATAGCGCTGGTATTGATATTTGTGGCTATTGAGATATTGCTTAACGTGTTTGGCCACCAGATATTTGGTTAGAGTAGTGTTTTCTTTAATCCTCTTGCATTTAATTCCTCATTCACTATTTTTCTAATGACGTCCTCGATGTATCCCTTGATGAGGGTCTCGACATCTGCCTTTATCTGGTCTATATCATGCCTTAATCCTTCCAGGAGCCTTATGTACTCTTTTGCCATCTCAAGCTGTCCTTCCTGCTTTATAAGCTGTTCCTTTAGGTGCTCAAAGTCTTCTTTGATAACCTGAAGCCTCTTCAACTCTTTCGTCAGCTCTTCAATCTGTTTCATTAGCTTTGAGTTTTCTTCCTTAAGTTCTGCAATAACTTTCTCCTTGTGCTCCAGCTCTTTCACCAAGGTGTTGTACTCTGAAGCTATGTTGTGGAGCCTCTCTATCTCCCTTATCGGTGGGACTTGGCCATTTCCAAGTATTATGACGTCTGGACCAACAGTGACAATGTCAGAGGGCTTGATTTTTATCTTCTTTTCACTAGAGAACATGCCGGGCTGGAGTTCACCGCTCTTGCTTATGTTCTCCAGAGACTTCATTTTCAGAATAAAATAGAACTGGTCACGGTCTACCTCCACGTTAATGTCAGTCACATAGCCCAATATCTGTCCATTGATCAATGAGACCACAAACTTATTAATAAGTTGGTTCCCCTGCTGGTTCTCCATAGGACTCACCTAGGAAAGATTTTTGAAGTTACTCTACTTAAGCCTTTCCGAAATAAGAAGGTGAGTGTAGATGATAATCTTCGTCGGACGATCAAACGTTGGGAAAAGCACGCTGATATTTAGGCTTACTGGAAAGTACGTTAAGAGGGGCAAGAGGCCGGGCGTGACGAGAAAACCCGTAGAAATAGGGTGGCGGGGAAAGAAGGTAGTCGACATGCCCGGTTTTGGGTTTATGAGCGGAGTGCCAAAACATGTTCAGGAAAAGGTAAAAACCGAAATAGTGCGCTTCATAGAAGACAATGCCGATAAAATTGAGCTTGCAGTGTTGGTTATAGATGGAAAAAGCGCCCTTGAAATCATTGAAAGGTGGGAGAAAAGAGGAGAGATACCCATCGATGTAGAGTTCTTCCAGTTTCTCCAAGAGCTCAACATACCAACCATAGTTGCAGTCAACAAGATGGACAAAGTAAAGAACCTAAACGCAACCATAAACCGCCTCATAGAGAAGTTCGGACTAAGTGGAACGTGGGAAAATTACAAAGATGTCTTTATCCCAATTTCTGCGAAATTCGGGACAAATTTAGATCAGCTCAGAAAATTAATAGAAGAGAAAATCAGAGAGTCTCAAGAACAACGTGGGTGATTGTTTCTTTAACCCCATCAAGGGATGCTATCTCCTCTAGTATTTCGTCAAGTCTGGTTTTGTCTGCTTCAACAATAAGGTCTATGTCACCGGTAACCCTGTAAATGCGCTTAACTTTGAGCTTTTTGATAGCATCATAAACGGATTTCCTCTTAGTGGGTTCAATCCTGACGAAAACAAAGACATCCCCCTTCTTTTCACCCAGAAACTCCAATGCTTTGTCAGTAAGGTCTATGAATCCCCTACCTGTTCTTATGTATCCAAGCTCCTTAAGGGTCTTGAGGTGGTTGCTTAGAGCCTGTCTTGTTATTCCCAATTCGTCAGCCAGTTCATCCTGGGTTTTTTCAACGGTGTGTACTTCTATGGTTTTTCCCTCTTTGTAAAGCTTTTTAAGCAACTCCACTTGTCTTGATGTAAGTGCGCTATCAGTATTCATTTTTATCCCCTCCTATTTCATTTGTTTTGCAATCACAAACTATGTGGTTTATAGTTTTAATAAACCTTTTGGTCTTTGTAAATTAATCCTGCTACATGCTTTTTCAGTAATTTTTGAGTTAACTTTTTAATTGTTTCCTTTTACTTTCAATATATGAACAAGGCAAAATATACACAAGAAGTTCCAGAAGACAGAGGTGAAGTCCTGAAAATCATACAAAAAGAGAAAAAGCCTCTCAAAATCATGATATTGGGCGGAGTTGATAGCGGAAAAACGACCCTCACAGTGTTTTTAGCTAATGAACTTCTCTCTCAGGGATTTAGAGTAGCAATTGTAGACAGTGACGTTGGTCAAAAGGGCATTCTACCTCCTGCCCTCATAAGTCTCGGGTTTCCTGATAGCATTTTCACATCAATGGAAGAGATAAAGCCCATAAAACATTATTTTGTCGGCACAATAACACCGAATCAGTTTTTTGGGGAAATGGTAACTGGAGTTAAGCTCCTTGCTGATGAGGCAATTAAAAGGGGAGCGGATGTCGTCATAGTAGATACCACCGGCCTGGTTCATGGATCTGGGGTCGAGCTAAAAAGAATGAAAATAGAGCTTGTCAGGCCTGATTTGATACTTGCTTTACAGAGAAAAGACGAGCTTGAAGACATCCTCAGACCCTTTGAAGACAGAACAAGGATTATTAGATTAGCAATTAGTGAAAATGCAAAACTCCATACAAGGGAGGAAAGAAGGCAAATAAGAAAAGAAAAATGGAAAAGGTACTTTGAAAACTCCCGTGAATACATCCTAGACCTTAAAAGACTCCACATAAGCGGCACTATGATGTTTCAGGGAAAAGAAATAAGTGAAGAGGAAAAAGGTCTCCTGGAGAGTCTATTTAGGTGGCTCGTTTTTCACGGGCGAAAAATTGCAGGGAAGTATTTTGTTGTAAAAGCCGACGCTGGAAGTTTCCCAAGAAATTTTGATAGAAACTCAATGAACGCTGTTGATTTCGAGAATCTAAGCAATCTCATCGTCGGTCTCATAGATAAAAAGGGTTTTTGCCTGGGGCTTGGAATTCTAAAGCTAATAAACTTTAAAGAGCTTAAAGCCCATGTACTGACTCCTTTAGATGAAAACGAGCTCAAAAATGCCGTTGAAATAAGGTTTGGAAGAATCAGAGTGCGGGAAGATGGGGAGGAACTTGGGCTTTTAAGCAGAGATGCCCTTTAGGGAAAAGATTTTTAACCGCTCCTCATTTTTAGTATTAGGTGTGCCTAATGGAGCTCAAAGGATTCTTGGAAATTCTGAGACCAGCCAACTGTACTGTTGCGGGTTTAGTTGGAATTCTCGGTGCTACAGTGGCTTTAGGTAGCTTTCCCGGCTATGAAAAAAGCTTGATGATATTTCTTGTGGTATTCCTCGGGTGCAGCTGGGGCAATATAATCAACGACTACTTTGACTATGAGATTGATAAAATCAACCGACCCACCAGGCCCCTCCCAAGGGGAGCACTCTCAAAAAAGGCGGCCCTTGTCTACGGTTTATGCTTAGCTGCATTGGGACTTTTAGTAGCATATATGCTTAATCTGCAGGCATTTTTATTTGCCTTCGGGGCTTATCTCCTGATGTACCTCTATGCCTGGAAGTTCAAGCCCACACCTTTTATTGGGAATCTCATAGTAGCGACCCTTACGGGAGTCACCCCCCTTTACGGAGCTATAGCTGTTGGTAAAATTGGCCTTGCCGGTTATCTTGCACTCTGTGCGTTTTTAGTGAACGTTGCACGGGAGATATTCAAGGACGTTGAAGACATTGAGGGTGACATGGCTCATGGAGCCAAAACTCTCCCCATTGTTTGGGGGGTTGAAAAGGCCTCAAAACTTGGGGTTCTGTTCAGTGTTGCTACTGTAATCGCCTCGTTCTTACCTGTAAAGGCCGGAATCGGCCTTGGATACCTCCCAATAATAGCCGTGGATGGAATAATTTTGTTCTCCGCATACGAAGTTTTAAAAGACCCATCTCCAATTACTGCTGGGAAAGCTCAAAGAAAGTTAAAGATTGCAATTTACCTGGCGGTGTTCAGCTTTTTGTTAGGCTCATTGACAAAGGAGGTGTGAAGGTATGGAATTCAAAGACCAGATTAAAGACAAATTATCTGACAAAGAATTGTGGACGGTCATCACATTCAAAACACCCTATGGTCCGGGAGAGACTCTGGAAATGCTCGTCAATGTTTTGGAGGAACTTGGATGGAAAATTGTGTTTAAAGCTAACTGGTGGACTGCAGACATTCCCTACGGGGTCATAAGAATAGATATCGAGCAAGATGGAAGAGAAAAGATCGTGCTCGGAAGGTGGATACTGAGCAACAAGTGCGAGCTTTTAAAGATAGAAAGCATGGATTTAGAGAAAGGCAAAAACGAGTTCTATAGACTTGTAGACGGCATAACCTCCACCCTCATCCACGATCCTGTAATTAGGACAATGAGAGAGCAGTATTGATTTTCTTTTTTTCAAAAAAATTATAAAGAACAGAGCTATTCGAGTATCTGGTAATAACCGACCTCTGGTTCAAAAATCTCTCCTTCCGCAAGGAGAGCCCTAATTGCTTCTTCGACTGTCTCCGGGTCGTATTTGTCTTGAAGTTTTCTCTGGATGAACTTCAATGAGACCGCAGTGCCCTTTGATTTGAGTATCTCCAGTACGGCCTTCTTTACCCCTTCAAGTTCTTCACTGACCTCTTTTTCCTCTTCCTCAAACAATTCCTCCTCAAAAGCAGCCTCTTCAGCTTTTTGCTCCATTATTATGCTATAGAGCTCATCTATTGTGCTTAGTAAATCTTCACTTATTCCCTTGTTCTTTGCGATAACCTTGGCCTTCGCGGTGATTCCGTAGGTGTTGTATATCTCAAAAGCGATTTTAGCCTTTTTAATATGCTCAACTTTGTCTTTAAGTGTCTCGTACCTGTGCAGTATCCACATGTTGGGGTCAACTTTGCTGACTCCCTCAACGAGGATTTGCTTGTCATCTCTCCACTCAGCCACCTTTCCAATCAGCTGAACCATGTCCCCTCTCTTTACCAAGCGAACAAACCTTGTGTCGTCTCTAAACCCTAGAACCCAGATTACTCCAGTCCCATCGTCTATCTGGAATTTTCCATAAGTTTCATCCTCTGCAATTATGGGGTCTCTAACCACTGTCCCCACTATCTTTACCCTATACACCTTTCTTGCGTCCTTTGTGATAAGGTAATTTGGCTCAAAATCCCCCTCACCCTTGACGTAAAATCCCTCTAAGACGTCCTTTATGTAGACCCTTGTTGAGGGCAATCTCTTTTTCATTCTAACCACCACACAAGAGCGTTTTCAAGTTTGGGCAAGAGTTTCTTTTCCAGTTCTTGAATCTCCTCAAGATACTCCAGATTTACATTGCTGAAATCCTGAACTACCTCTCCATAGATGTGTATCTTCTCATTTCTAATGACTCTGCCAATCACCCTTACCGGTTGCCCAATTTTTGGCAGGATGTTTTCCTCACATTCAATCGCAATTACCCCAGTCCCATCGTCAAGCCAAAAGATGTAGTCTATTTTGTCGACTTTGACAACCTTACCAACTAATGACACCCTTACATCTTCTGGAGTTATCTCGGCAATTTTTTTCTCAACCGCAGGCTTTCTTCTAACTTGAGGAATCTCTTCCATCTCACTCTACCTCCTCCAAGAGCTCTCTCCTCACTCTTTCAATTTCCTTTTCATAATCAACGTCATCCCATGAAGAAGCTTTCAATATAAGTCCCAAGAACCTGTCCTCAACGACGTTTCCTCTAACGATTATCTCCTTTCCAAGAACATGGTAGAACTCTTCCTCTGCAAGCTTTCTTCCAGCTTCTCTCATAGTTAATCCAGTATTTACAAGCTCTTTAAGCTTCTCGCTAATTTCTTCCGGCTCAACTCCGAGGATCTCCACGACATCATCTCCAAATAGGGTAACCCTTATGTAGCCCGTTGAGTCATCGATACCAAAGTCCAGTATTGTCGCTTTGATTGGCTTAACCTCACCGTGCTCTATACATATCCACGTGTCCGTTGCGGGGTCATAGTCAACTTTTCTCCTGCACTGAGGACATGCATCGTAGGCTATAACTCTGTAAAGCTTCGCTATTGTACCCCTAACTTCGACGAACTTTTCTCCACCCATTAAGTCGCCTATGCTTTTTCTCGTGTAGTTGTAGCTCCTAACTTCCTCAATTGGTGGGATTTCCTTAACCCTTGGATCTTCGGGATTTATTATAACTCTGCTCCTGAAGTTAACATGAATCTCCGGAAGACCTCTCAGGCTTTCCCTCACATCTGCATTTATAATCTTGATCACTGTGCCGGGTTGAATCTCGTTATAATACTTTGCAACTTCTGAGTCCCACAAAACAACCCTTGCCCTTCCGGTATTGTCATAAATTAAAAGACCCGCAACTCTTCCAACTGAGCCGTCCTTTTTGGTGTATTCTCTAACAGGGTACTTGCGAAGAACTCTACCAACAACGTTTATGTTTCTCATCCCCGGAACTAAATCGGCAATATGGATCAGAGCAGGCTCTTCTTCCTCAGTCTCTACCCCAAGCTGCTCTGCCAAAAGAAGTGCGGCCGCATGTTCGGAGATTTCATTAGCCTGGGCTATCTCTCTGATTTTACGTTCTATTTCCTCCAGGCTCATGCCTGTTTTTCTCCTTATCCTATCAACAATTTCCTCTTTCGTTATAACCGTCATATACACTCACCTGAATAGTAATTCGCAGAACGGGTATTTAAAGTTTTTGAACCCCCAATACACCCTTAAAATTTCTTCATAGTGCAGAAAAAGAAAAACGAGAGGTATAAGAAATTACTACTCCACGTTTTTCTCTTCTTGTTGCTTTTCTATTTTTGCTATTAAGTCGGAATATTCGGCATGGACAACCTTTTTGAAGGCTTCCTTTATTATCAAGGGGTCGTTTTCTGGGAATCCGTAGAGCTCTGCAAATTTCTGGGTTGTTCCAAGGATTTTTGTCTTCTCATATGGCTCTGCATAAATAAGGCCCATTTCCAGCAGACGTTTTATGTGCTCATAAGCCTGACTTCCTCTAAGCTTCACCAGTTTACTCTGCTCTATTGGCTGTAGATATGCTATTAAAGCGAGGGTTTTGAGTTCTCCTGTTCTCAGGTCGGGCCTTGGCATAAGGTGAATAACTCTCTGAGAGTATTCTTGTTTAACCTGCATCACGTACTTATCGCCGAGAACCCTTACAACTTCTATAGCGCTTTTCCTCTCAGCATATTCAGCCGCTATAAGCTCAATGAGTTTTTCAAGATAGTCTAGAGACTTAATCCCAAGAGCCTTGGATAACTCTTTAAGACTCAAAGGGCGTCCTGCAACAAACAGTGCAGCTTCCACAAGGGCTTTATCCTCTATTAGTCCCATGATCATCACCTAAAGATATGATTTACCATGTTGGTGTAATATTACTTCTCGCCTCTTATATTGCTTTCGCAGAAGAACCATTTTGTCCCCAAACATACATAATCACAAAAAACTATCTAAAGAACTCAAAAAGTATGATTCCCGCTTCACATAAAAAGGTCTGGAAAGAAAAACTCAAAACACCGAGTTAAGCCTTCCTCCGTCTACGGATATCATTGCCCCGTTTATGTAGCTTCCATACTCACTGGCTAAAAACGCAACGAGGTAACCTATTTCTTCTGGCTCACCAAGCCTTCCGGAGAGGTCTCTTTTTCCCTAAATCCTTTTCCCTACAAGGATCAAGCACCTCGGAAGCCCCTGGAGGTTGGCAACCTCCCACCATTCTTTCTCATCCCCGAACTCATGAAGGGCAACTAACTCACATCCTCCTTCGATGAGAGCCATTACATAATCCTCAACTGTCCAGTGAAACTCGTATCCGGGGAGCTTTCCTTCTGGAGTCTCGACATCGTAAATATGCGGCCCCCTATCAAAGTAGTTGAACTCAAGCTCAAAATGATTCTTCTCCGCCCATACCCTTCTGAAGGGGTGATACTCGTTAACGAGAAAAAGACCTCCGGGCCTTAGTATTCTGCAGGCTTCTCTGTAATAGGCTTTTAAGTCGCTTACCCATACCGCAACATGACCCCCTGTGTAAACTATATCAAAGCTTCCATCCTTCAGGGGTAGCTTTGTTACGTCAGCTCTCACAAATTCAATGGTGGCGTTGAGTTCCTTTGCCCTCTCAGCGGCGATTTCAAGCTGATTTTGTGAGATGTCCACAGAAGTCACCTTTGCTCCCATACCCGCAAACGCAAAAACCGCTAAATTGTCCCCGCTCCCGAGAACTGCCACGCTTTTTCCTCTAACATCGCCAAGGTATTTGAGTTCTATCTCGTTGAAAACCGTTCTTGGATCTTCATATGCTTTTCTCCATAGATTTTCAATCCTCTTTTGCCATTCTTCAGCTACGGCTTCCCATCTTCTTCTGTTTGCTTCGTGATAGGGATTCACGTTTAACACCAATGTAAGCTTGGTTAGGAATTAAAATTAGTTTTACATTTTCATAACCTTCCCAACGTGAAGCGCCTCTACGCTTCCAATCTCAGCTTTGAGATAGGCGTACTCATCTATACCCGTACAGTGTCCGGGATAGAGCTTCTTTATTCCAAAATCTTTAAAGCCCTTTACTACATCCTCGAGAATATGTCTTTTAGCGCCTCTCAGGTGCAAACCACCCACCAAAGCGAAAATAGGTTTGTAAAAAGTGCTTTTTGCATGCATTGCTATGTTTAAAATCCCGCTATGCCCACACCCGGTTACGATAACCATCGAGGAACCAATATCCAATATTAAAGCCATATCATCCCTTATAGGGTCCTTAACCAGCTTTTTTCCTTTCACGAGATACCCTACAGCCCTATCCCAGGTTGTTCTCTCTATCTCGCCACTTGTGTACATCCCCTCAAAAATCTTAGTGGATTCCTCCCTTAAAATGAAATTCGCTCCAAGTCGTTCAAGATATTCCTGTGAAAACGGGATCCCAATCTCCCTGCGCCGGGGTTTTAGTGCAACCCTTCTCAAAAATATATCAGGATGAGCATAAACATCTATAGAGCTCTTTCTTGCGTCTAGAAACTCTTTCAATCCTCCAGTGTGGTCGTAATGGCCGTGAGTAAGAAAGAGTGCCTCGACTTCTTCCGGCGATACATTGAGTGCTTCCATATTGTGGAGCAAGACTCTTCCATCGCTTCCGGTATCTACCAGGATTTTCTTTCCATTGTGCTGAACTAAAACTGAAAACCCATGCGCACCCAGCAGACCCTTTTTAAATCCGGCGTGGTTTTCGAAGAGCACGGTAATTATCATTATCTATCCCTCAAACGGGAGTTTACCAAACTCCACTTCCAGCGTTTGGGTTGTTCTCCAGATAAAGGCCCCCTCCCCTTTAAGGACATGCTTTCTCATGTCACCCTGTGGAACTCCATTTGCTTCGTAAATCATGCTTTGTATATCTGGGTCGTTATACAGGACTAAAGTTGGGCCTGGAACGTTAAGGATATTTTCCACGGCATATCTAGATCCTAAAAGTGTCACTCGCCCTCTCATAGGTTGTGTCAATAGGGGAATGGCTGCACTTCCGGGAGTTGTGTAGAAAAGAACCGCCGCGTCATCGATTCCAATTAATGTGTTCCTTCTATCTCTGATTGCTGCTGCGAGAATTAGAAAAGCCATTCCCACAATGCTTATGCTGTAGGTTTTTCCAAAGTCAACCAAAATGCTCTTGCCGAGCTTGGGAACTTCTCCCTCAAAAAAGGTCTCATCGAGGGCAGTGTAGACTTCTCTTATGACCTCCCCGTACTGCTCCTTTGACTTGGCTGCATCTGCAACACTGTTAACTTTGCCCCTTAGGATATCGGCATAGAGCTTATCAGTTAGAGAACGATCCAATCCGTATATGGTCTGAATTATTGTTGCAGCAGTATAAAAGTCTTTCAAGAGACCTTTTTTAACCATTTTTATGGGGTCAAGGCCTGTAGGCTTATCGTCTTCTATTTCTATAATGGTATCGAATTTTTCCTTAGGATACTTCCCCCTTGTATCAAAGAAAATCAGCCCGTATTCTTTTTCGAGAAATTGGTCTCCGATGTAATCTATAACTCTCGTGGGGTCGTCATCGATGCCAACAACCTTTAGTGTTCTGCCGTGATAAACCGGGTCATAGTGTATTTCTCTCTCATCATACTCCAAAATCTTTACCTTTTTCTTTTGAAAGCCTCGCCCTTCAGGGCGGGGATGCAGTAATCGAGAAACCGGCCAGAGAGCAGGAAAGCAAAAGAATGTTTTTAAACCAAAAACGTGTGAATTAATAACGAGAAGCAATGAAAAGAACCGTAACGCTCAAACTCCAACCCTCAAAAGAGCAGGAGAAAAGCCTCTTCGAGTTAGCCAATACTGGAGCAAAAGTCTGGAACGAGGTCAATTTCCTCCGGAGGCAACTCTTCTTCGACCACCAGCCCGTAGACTTCAACA
>NZ_KE387150.1:249136-259437 GCF_000430485.1 Thermococcus sp. PK | reverse complement strand
GTAATGGGGGGAAGACCCTCCCCGAGGGGCTGAAAAGCCCTCCTCTAATGGGTTTTAGTGAAGCCCCTCAAACCTCCCTGCCGTTGGCGAGGAGCTAAAATGGACCCTCGCCGTTCACGGCGGGAAGGAGGTCAGAATGAGCAACACAATAATCCCCATAACCATTTTTAGAAACTCAACTACCTGGCTCATTTAGTTTCCCTGTTCCCTGTTTTGTATCCATTTTATTTATCTTTTCTGCAAGATGCGAAACTTATTTTAACCCTTCGATTGAATTTTTAATGGGTGACCAACATGCGTGCCTTCATATCTGTGGACTTAGAAGGGATGCCGTTTGTTGTAAGTCTGGAGCATCTGGTAGAAAAAGGCGCTCTATACAACGAGGCTCGGAAAATAGCCACGGAAATAACTTTAACCGCTGCGGATGCCCTTCACAGGGCGGGGTTTGACGAAGTGGTTATAGCTGACAGCCATGGCCCAATGGTTAACCTCCTTCCCGAGGAGCTTCCCGAATACGTTTACCTCGTTAGGGGCTATCCAAGGCCAATGGCAATGGTAGCCGGGGCTGAGGGTTGTGACGTTGCCCTTTTCCTTGGCTATCACGCAAAGGCGGGAACACCTTATGCAATCTTTGACCACACTTACAGCGGTGCAAACGTTGGAAAACTTGAGTTAAACGGCATTGAAGTTAGCGAATTTCTCCTAAACGGTTTTGCTGTGGGACATTTCAACATTCCGGTAATCCTTGTTGGAGGAGACAAGAAACTTCTTGAAGACGACGTGGAGAAATTCACTCCATGGGCTGAGAGAGTGGCATTCAAAGAGGCATTCTCAAGGTATTCCGCTATAAGCCCAAGCATGAAGAAAATTAAGAAAGAACTTGAGAACGCCGTTTTCAGAGCTGTTGAAAAATACAAAAACGGGGAAACAAAGCCCCTAAAACTTGACTATCCGGTTAGGGTGAAACTAACCTTCAACAACAGTGGCATGGCGGACGCCGGAGAACTTCTCCCCGGGGCAAGAAGAATAGACGGAAAAACAGTAGAGTTTGAAGCAAGAGACATCATCGAGGCGTACAAAGCATTCCAGCTGCTGGTATTTGCTGCTGGCGGAGTTACATCACTACTTAGGCGCTAAGCCTCGCTCAGTATCTTGAAGCTTATTTTTCCATCTTTTATTATCTTTTTGAGATCTTCGAGAAGCTTTTGAACGTTTTCTTCTGCAACTTCCATTCTTATTTCACTAACACCCTTGCATGTGGGGGGCAAGAAGTGTATGTCCTTAATTTTTCCCCTAACTTCACCCAAAATTTTACTCAAAACTTTTCCTCTTGCATCATAGGGCAATTTTATATCCAGTTCAATAATTTTCATAGCTATCACCACTTTATTTTAGAGAAGAAGCCCTATATAACCTTTTTCATGAGCCATGGGTATGAAGTCTTGGGACATTTATTCCTCCCGGTTATGGGAAAGCTTTTGATTTTTCCCTGCTAAATACTAATGCCCCGGAGAAACCGCGGGGGATGAGCGAGGGGCGAGCTGTGACTCCCCTTCGCTCCTCCGGGGCACACTAAAATCCCAAAGACTTTAGAATAGTGAATTTTGGGTTTCTATGATTCCCTTCAATTCTAACAACTCTAGTGAATCCTTCTTCCAGTATTGGAAGAGTCATGGGTATGGAAAGCTCCAACAAATCTCTGTCTACGAAGTAGAAGGCTATCCTCTTCTCATTCCCCACGTACTTTAGAACGTCATGCAGGGTACTAAGAATGTCTTTTTTGTCTCCCAAGAGAGTCAAATACTTATCAAACCCAACGACTATGTTCACTATTTTATCTTTTTTTATTTGCTCAAATATGCGGTCGTATTCTTTTTGCAGGATAGCAGTTTCACTCACGGAGACTTTGCCTATTACCTGTCCCACGTTCAAGATTCCCCCAAGCTTTATCACCTTTATCTCATCCATTCCCACATTTGGGAGTCCAGAAAGTTCTATCTGCTTTATATATGCATGAGTTCTATTTTTCTTCTTCGTATGGTGCTGTTATGACTTTTCTTATCTCTCTGGCGATTTTTTCTCCAATTCCTTCCACCTGCATTAATTCGCTCTCTTTTGCCGTGAAAACCCTCTCCACGTTCCCGAAATGTTTAAGGAGCCTTCTTGCTAAGGTTGCTGACACATAGGGCAGCCCCTCAACAATCAACCTCTGCCTTTCAGCTAATGTTAGGACCTTCTTCTCACTTCTAACGGCCACTTCCTTCTTTCTCTCCTCCTGTTCCCGCTTGGCTATGAGGTAAATGTAACTGGCAACTTCACTTGGGTCTTTAGCAAAAAGGACTGGGATCTCCCAGTCTACAGTTAAAGCAGCCAAGGCACCTCTAATAGCATTTGGGTGCACGTTCCTAATTCCGTAGAGCTCTCCTTCGATAATAATGACCGGTCTGGGATAGGCCTCTTTTAAACGCTTTGCCTGATCAAAAAGCCTGCCATCTATTATTGACTGGATAAAATCATTAGCGGCTTTTCTCTCTATAGCCACATCCTCACTCACTATGTAATCCCCAACATCGAGGGTTTTGACTTCTAAATGGGCGCCAAGTTCTTTCAGCAATTTTGGAACCTGGCTCTTAAGCTCGCGTGAATCAACATAAACTACAATCCCTTTCGGCTTTTTCACAAAAATAGGCTTTATAGGAAGCTTTTCATACACATCTTTCTCTGGCTCTTCCCCCTTTTCGACAACTTCCTCAGCTTTTTCCTCCTTCTCCTTCGGCTTTACAAAACCTAAGAGAGAGGCTTGTTTTTCTTTTTTAACCATATCCTCCACCTTCTTTAAGAGAGAGATCATCTGCTTCTCCTTATTGCGGGAACTCCAGTAGTAAGCTTCATCCCTTGTGCCCTTTGCCATAAAGATGACAACTCTTCCGGGCTTATGCCTTCCGGTTCTTCCCCTTCTCTGGATGCTTCTTATAGCGGAGGGAACCGGCTCATAGAAGATAACCAAATCTACCTCGGGAACATCCAGACCTTCTTCCCCAACGCTTGTGGCAACGAGAACGTTGAATTCTCCCTGAGAGAAGAGGTCCAAAATCTGCTTTTGCCTCTTCTGGCTTAAACCTTTGTCGTTTTCTTTGTTGGCCTGCCCCACGAAACGCATGCTCTTTATTTGCTCTTGAAGGAGCTCCTTTACGATCTTTTTTGCAGTTTCCCTGTAATTTGTAAAGACGATTATCTTTGAGGCAGGCTTTTTGCTCAATTGCTCTTTAATAAGTTCTTTCATCTTATCGAGCTTTGGATGGTCGAGCCCGAGCTCCTTTGCCTGAACGAGAAGGGCTATTGCTTTCTTCATTCTTTGGTCCTGCATCAGTTCCTTCGTTGATTTCGCTTTTCCCCTCTTGGCCTCTTCATATAGTTTCTTAAGGTAAGCCCTCAAAGCTGATAAACCCTGAGTTTCAAGGAGTTCTATTGCATGGTGGAGCTTCAGGGCTTTTGCCTGGTAAAACATGAGTTTTCCTACATCATAGTTGCCCTTTGCCATCTCGGCGTTTATTATCTGCCCTGCTTTGAGAATTTCTTTTTTCGGAACATCTGGAGAAGCGCTCTCGATAAGCCCTGCCTCAGCCAAAGGCTTCAACGAATCTTTGAGCATTTCCCTTAGAATTTTTCTAACTTCTTTGTAAATCTCCGGCAGCTCAACCCTAACCCATTCAAACTTTATCCTTTGGACGTAAGGTTTAACATCGGGAGAGTTCTCGGTTCTGACCTCAATGTGCTCTATAAAGAGGTTCTTAACAATCTCACGAATCTTTGCCTCATCACTCCCGGGAGAAGCCGTAAGACCCAAAATTAGGGGATGCTTTGCCTGTCTCATGTATTCCTTGGCTATGTAAACGTAAGCATAGTTCCCCACAGCTCTGTGTGCTTCATCAAAAACGAGCAGGACAACATCTTCAAGGCTAATCCTCCCAACAACGAGATCATTTTCTATCGTTTGAGGAGTAGCGGTAATGATAACGCTTTTCTTCCATATTTCCTCCCTCTTCTCGGGCGGTATCTCACCTGTTAGAGTGTTTATCTTCTCCTCAGGGAGGTTAAAAAGCCTCAAAAAGCTTTCTCTATGCTGTAATGCTAGGGGCTTTGTTGGAGCCAGCATTAAAACCTTGCCCCCATATTTAGAAAGCCTGTAGTCGGCAATCATCTGGGCTATCAGCGTTTTACCTAAACCAGTCGGCAGGACAACTAAGCTGTTTCTGTCTTTGCACTTTGCGTAGATTACCTCCTGATAAACCCTCGGCTGGATAATGTCTTTACGCAGGTACATCACAATGTTCTTGGATGGGAGGGTTTATAAACACGCCGGAGCTGAGTATCCTCATCCAAAAACTTAAATATAAAAGCCCCTTATGTGAAAATGATAGGAGATGCCCTATATACCGAGTAGGCCCGTTACGGATAAATCTCTTGTTGGGATTGTTGTCTCAATTATTTTGGTGTACATCCTTCTTAGAGTTTATTCTAAATGGATGGAGAAGTGGGTGGAAAAGAAGGAACAAGAGCTCAAAGAAGAAAATAATATTGGAGAGCTTTATTGATATTGTCCTGCACGAAAACTCTAAAAAGGAAAAACCCGACTTTAAGATAGGTGTTAAAATGCCGCGAGGAATGGGGTGGGGAAGAGGAAGAAGGCGAAAAATGAGGTTTATAGGGTTCATACCTGAGGTTAGACATTTTTATCCTGCCAAGCCCCCTTTTGGCCCTCCACAACCTCCGATTTTCATGACCTACGAGGAGTTTGAGGCTTTAAGGCTGGTGGATTACGAGGGCTTAACGCAGGAGGAAGCTGGGCAGAGGATGGGGGTCTCTAGAGGCACGGTTTGGAGGGCTCTAAGTTCTGCAAGAAAAAAGGTAGCCCAGATGCTTGTTGAAGGGAGAGAGCTAATAATCCTTGCACAGGGAAATGAAGTTCCAAAAGTGGAGTCATCTAAGGAGCCAGATATTTCCGACGAAGACTCGTTTTAATCCTTCTTTTTTGGCCGCATTGTACACATTTTCCATTTGTTTTTTGCTGGTAGTTGGAATATCGTGCATTAGATGTTGAGGAGCAAATGCCAGAAGGATGTAAGGTATATCTGGATCCAGCTGGGCAAGATACCTCGCTATTCCACCGACCTCTTCCTCATCTATGTAATGGGGCACAACAAGAGTGCTTATAACTAGTAAGGGAGGCTCTTTTCTATTGTCCATTGAAGTTATGAGTGCTACGTTCTCTTTTATCCTTTGAAGGGCTTTTTCTCCGTTGATTCCTGTTAGAGCTTCGTAGACACTTGGAGTATAGGCTTTCCAGTCAATTTTCACTATCCCTCCGCTTTTCAAGCTTAACCTTGCCATCTCCCGCATCATGTTTGGATTTTCGAGACCATTTGTTTCCCAGCAAATTCTCTTTGTTGTTCCAATTTTTTCAGCCCTTTTAATAACTTCTCTTGAGGTTTTTATTGCATAGGGACTGTGTGGAGTAGGGTCACCGCCAAAATAACACACACATGAGACCCTACTTCTCATTGCTATATCTGCCAGCTCTTTTGAGCCTATGAGAATTCCCTCAAAGGGATCTATGCTCCCGTTTTTTATCATGTATTTATGTTCTATGTTCTGGCAGAAAAGACAATCTAAGTTGCATCCAGCGAAGAAGACCGCTAGGTTGTAAAATCCTCTATGTTCTTTTTCCGGACAAACTGGCCCTGCGACACAGTTTGTTGGGTGAGGATCGAGATACCAATGGAGATATGCCTTATCAAAGCTTCCAGTTATGGGAACTAACTTTCCTTTCCTGTTCCACATTATCCCGCAGTAGCCGGAACTTCCCTCCGGAATTTTGCATTCGTTCACGCAAAGCAGGCATTGAATGCCTTTTCTTGGCACTTCTGTAGGCAAGCCTATGAGCCTACGCCACTTCCGGTGGGACTCCCTTGATATTTTTAGCGCTTCTTCTGGATTTTCTCGCAAGCAGTTAACGCAGACCCTAATTGATTCGCTAATTTCTTCAGATTCATATCCGCACAGCTTACACTTTCTCATACTAATCCTCATTACAACTCAACATTAATGAAGATTTCTGAAAGTGCCCAAAGATTAGAGAGAAGAGAGCTACTTTAAGATTTCGTCTTTAACGACTTCTGCTATTTCTTTGAGCGCTGTAGAGGCTTTTGAATCTGGAAATGCCTCAACTACCGGCTTAAGCATTACCATGCTTTTTGGGATTGCCCTATCGTATGGGATTTCACCGATTATTGGGATGTCTTCTTCTTCGGCGAATTCATAAAGTCCCTTAAAGCCCGGATTTAAGTCTGCTTTGTTGATTATAAGGTATGCTGGCTCTCTGAAGTGCTGGACAACCTTGTAAACCC
The DNA here is from genome assembly GCF_000430485.1 of Thermococcus sp. PK. Lineage (NCBI taxonomy): Archaea > Methanobacteriati > Methanobacteriota > Thermococci > Thermococcales > Thermococcaceae > Thermococcus > Thermococcus sp. PK. The sequence continues at coordinate 253,030 of NZ_KE387150.1, read as the reverse complement.
TCTTCACATCACTTAATGAAGCGGGAGTTGGCTCTGCTACGAGGATTGCTACATCCGCCCCTCCGAGGCTTGCTATCACCTGGCACCCTATTCCAGCTGCCGAATCAACTATCATGTGCTCTATTCCTTTCTCCTTCATGATCCTTTTAGCCCATTCTTTTTCTTCCGTGACCAGTTTCCCGCTGTTTGGTCTTCCAACATCAAGCTGAGCGGAAATTAAGGGAAAGCCGTATTTTGTTGTAGTCTTCCTGATTATGCCTGAGCGAACTTCCTCTAGAGTTATTACACCTTCCACGGGGCATACAAGTCTACAAACCCCACAACCTTCACAAGTTAGCTCATTAACCACGTAATTCCCATCAACAATCTTTATGCAGTCATAGGGGCATCTTTCAGCACATATGCCGCACCTTACACAGGTGCCGGTGTTTATCTTTGCGACTTTTGCACCTATGAGTTCTTTTTCCTCTTCCCAACTTTCAACTCCAAAGAGCAGGTCGAGGTTTGGAGCGTCGGCATCGGCATCAACAGCTATTAGGGAGTATTCGTCTTTTAGGAGGTATATGAGTGAAGCAGCTACGCTCGATTTTCCTACTCCACCTTTTCCACTCGCTATCGCAACCTGCATTTCAATCACCCCAGATAATCAGCTATTTTTTTAGCAAGATTCCTGAAAATCCCCGCTTCTTTGCTATCGGTTAAAACTATGGGTTCTCCTTTAACGTAACTCCGGATAATGGCCTCGCTGTATGGGATTTCCCCAACTATCTCGGCGTTGTATTTCTGCACTATCTCTTTTACTCTCTGTTTCTCTCCAATATCAGCCCTATTGGCAACAACCCATGCCTCTATGCCCATTAATTTGGCGAGCTCGAGGATAAGGGTCAAGTCATGAAGGCCAAGTGGAGTGGGTTCAGTAACCGCTATGAGAAGCTTTGAATCTTCCAATGCCTTGGAAACAGTGTTGCTTGTACCGGCGGCAGTATCCACTAGCAAAAGCTCTTTGTTAAGGGTTTTCGCCCTCCTTTTTGCTGCAGTTACAATGGGCATTGCTCTCTCTTCACCTTCCAGCAGTTTTCCGGTAACTAAAGGGAACCCATAAGGCGTCTCAGTGAGGTAAGTGTGTCCCATAAGCTTTTCTCCTTCTAATATTGCTCCTGTAACTGGGCAGACTATTTCACAAGCCCTACACCCAGAGCATAAGGTGGGCATTAGAAACGGTGTTCCATCCTTCATTGTGATTATTGCGTTTTCCTCACAAACCTCGGCACATTTTCTGCACTTTGTGCACTTCGAATAGTCAAAACGTGGCATGAACATATGAACGGGTTCCTCATTTTGCAACTCAACTCGAAGGAGGATATGATCGTTTGGTGCCTCGACGTCTAAATCCGCCAGAGCTAAGTCGAAATACTCTCGCAAGGCTATCGCGAGGTTAACTGCTACCGTCGATTTTCCTGTTCCTCCTTTCCCTCCACTCACTGCTATCTGCATCACCTCACCTCCACAATTAGGGAAACCTAAAACTTTAAAAATTTTGTGCATATGCTATATTGGTGGTAATGGTGAGGTGCCTAAAGGTGGCATTCGGAATGGAAGACGAGAAAATGTTGACAGAAGCCCACTACGGAGATTCAAACTTCTTCCTTATCTACAAAATTTGCGACGACGGGAGCATTGAATTGCTGGAAAAACGGGAAAACAAAGCTAAAACGATGAGAGAAGAGGATGAGAGGCATGGTGATCCAGGAAAGTTTAGAGCTATAATCAACCAGCTGGAGGAGGTGGATGTTCTTGCAGCATTCAGAATGGGGCCAAATTTCCTTCGTATAAAAGATAAGACAAACAAAGTGGTGTTCTTTACACGAACTCGAGATTTAGAAAGTGCTATTAGAAGAGTTGTTGAGCATTTCGAAGAACTTCTGGAAGAAGTTCGAGAAAAGAAATCCAAAACATAATCGTAATCTTTACCAATCATTTCCTGTTAATTAGGCTAACCGAAAAACTTTTAAGTTTTTGTGCATATGCACATAATAGAAGGAGGTGATGAAAAATGAGGATTGCAATACCAAGTGCAACCTCTGGAGGGCTGGAGGATACAATTGCTCCCGTGTTTGCGAGGGCACCAGCTTTCACAATAGTCGACGTTGAAAACGGGGAAATAAAGAACGTGAAAGTAATTCAAAACCAAGCAGCCTACGCTGGAGGAGGAGCGGGTGCGATGGCAGTGCAGGCACTAATAAATGAGGGTGTTGACACTGTGATAGCCCCACAAATAGGACCTAATGCCATGGGGGCCCTTCAGGCAGCGGGAATAAGGTACTATATCTTTCCGGCAGGAACTCCAATTAAAGAAGCTGTGGAGAGAGTTATCAAAGGGGAAGTCCAGCAAACAGGAGAAATAATGCCTTCATATGGCCCAATGGTTCCTGCAAATCAACCAGGAAATTACGCTCCTACTTCAACTCCTCCTTATGCAGTCCCACCATATCCTGCTTACGGATTTGGTCCCGGTTATGGATGGGGTAGAGGTAGAGGTCGTGGCTTTGGCAGGGGATTTGGACGTGGCTGGGGAAGAGGAGGCAATGGATGGGGAGCAAGACTTGGGTACTGCCCTCGGACAGGAATGCCAAATAGAAGGAACTGGTTTGCGAGATTCTTTGGCTGGTGGTGAGCTCTTTTTCCCTACTTTTTGGAGGATTGAAAATGCCACGCGGGATGAGAAGAAACCATCTGAGGCATAATTTTATGGGTTATCCCTTTAGAGGGTTTTATGGTTTGATTGATGCGCTTATTATAGTTGGGATGCTTTACTTTTTGGTGAAGCTCCTTTTGGTAGCTCTGCCGTATGCACTGGGTCTTCTGATACTTTTCGTCCTTCGGCAATTTTTGAGGGCCCATCCTTGGAGAGGTTTTTGAGCTTATGCAAACTTTTTTAAATTCGGTTTCCCTAATTTATCTGGAGGTGGTAAGATGCGAATAGCAGTTGCAACAGTAGAAGGAGGTTTAGATGATTTTGTCAACCAACACTTTGGGAGAACACCTACATTTACTATAGTGGATGTTGAAAATGGAGAAGTAAAGAACGTTAAAGTGGTTCCTAACCCTGGTGCAAGCGCTCCTAGAGGTGCTGGAGTTCAAGCAGCTCAGTTTTGCATAGATGAAGGGGTAGATGTTGTTATAGCTGGGCAATTTGGCCCGAATTCTGCCCAAGTACTTCAAGCTTCAGGTATAAAGTTCGTCTCAGCTCCTCCCACCATGAGGGTAGAGGACGCAGTAAGGGCTTTTCTGAGAGGAGAGTTAACCCAAGCAGTGTTGGGAGCTGAAGGCGGTGGAATGGGTAGAGGCCACGGCATGGGAAGAGGGCGAGGTAATTGGTGATTATTTATTCCTAAGGGAAAGTCGTTTATACTTTCTCTTCCTATTTTCTTTGGTGAAGTCTATGAAGTACAGCAAACTTGCCCTGACCTCCTCCCGCCGTGAAGGGCGAGGGTCCATTTTAGCTCCTCGCCAACGGCAGGGAGGTTTGAGGGGCTTCACTAAAACCCATTAGAGGAGGGCTTTTCAGCCCCTCGGGGAGGGTCTTCCCCCCATTACCCCTACCCCCCGCTAGAGCGGAAAGGCTCGGGGTTATCGTTTCAACAGCCTTTCTCAAAATGTTAAACGCTCCAACCAAGTCAGCGTTCATTACAACGCCCTCCCTGCGGCACTTGAATAAACCCCTAAAATTCTACCATTAGAGTGGCGCTGGCCGCAGAGAGGGCAGGTTTGAGAAGTGAAAGCCTCATCAACAAGCACAACTTCAATACTATACTCTTCAGCAACTTCCTTTAGCCTTTGTATTACTGTATTAAACCTCCAAACGTGGGAGAGTATGAAGTTTTGCTTTTTACC
>NZ_KE387150.1:228693-249036 GCF_000430485.1 Thermococcus sp. PK | reverse complement strand
TTCCGCTTTACCGCGTCGTAGATTATTTCCAACCTTCCCTGCTTGCCCTTGAGGTGAATTCTCCCCTTGAACTGAATTTTTAGCCTTCCAAACTTTCCGAGCCTTCTCAGCTCGATAGTGTTGCCCTCAATTTTATACTGGTCGTTCCTGAGGGGAATGATAAAGAGTTTTCTCTCATTCCCCTCCTTGACGAATTTTGGTGATCGTGGTTTGAACCCATTCTGGTAGCTCTCCAGACTTTTTCTTCTTAAGTAGAGAGAAGAAGCTACGCCACGCTTCAGCATTTTTCCTTGCCAATTGTTGTACTGTTGAACCACCAACCCAGCCCTTGAACGTGTAATAGGCTTCCTTTTCCGTTGTTCCAAAGTCTATTTTCCCGAATTCTTTGAACTGTTTTAACCGCTCGTAATTGATTTTATTCCAGATTACTGCAGTAGCTTGGGCTAGCTCAAGAAGAGTTTTTTCTTGCTCCTTTGAGGGCTGGAGTTTGAGTGTTACTGTCCTTTTCATTGTCCCTCATTATTAATTTTACATCTTTGAGTTTAAAAGTGTTTTTGCTTTCCTGCTAAAGGGCTTGTTTATGGTTGGCTGTACCTCGCCCTTCAGGGCGAGGCTTGAGAAAAGAAAATGTCATTGAACTCGCCTCAATCTTGAGCTAGCTATTCCCTTATGAACAAAGCCGCGCCCATGCCAAAGTATGATGGACAAGAGTAAGCAGCTTTTATGAGCTTCATTGGCACATTCTTCAAAACGCCGTAAAGGACGAGCAGCTGCCAGTAGCTGTCTGGCAAAGCTTTGTTTATTAGCTCATCCGGTATCTCAAGGAGCCCTTCAAGTCTATTTTCTTGAATTATTTTCATGATGAGCTCATCGTATTCCTTAGCTTCGGGTGCATAACCATAAGGGCCGTTGCCGTGTGCATGGGCATGGTCTGCACTCGCTATGAAGGCTACCCTCCTTTCGTATTCCTCAAGCACTTCCCCGACAACTTTCCCAAATTTAACAAGCGTCTCCCTTAAAACGTGCCTTGCAGGTGTTAAGAGCACTATCTGCCTCTTTTCCAGAAATTGGAGGGGTATGAGCTCTCCCCACGTCAGGGGGAAGCGGGAGTACTCCCCGCTCAGCGAAGCAAAGTTTATGTCAACTACCGGCAAATCTTTAGCCTTTGCTTCTAGGTATATTTTCCTAGCGAGCTCTTTATCCGTTTTATACTCTCCCGGAAGCTGAACTCCAGCAAAGCCAAGCCACGAGATTAAATTTTCAGCCATTATAACCCCAAGGGCTTCGCTCATGCGGACGTTGTGGGGGCTTATGAGAACGTAAACATCTGCCCTTGAAAGTTCTCTGCCAATCTCTTTGAGGGCTTCTGCAAGCTTTCCCGTTTCCTCATCTTCCGGATTGAGAACGGGGTTTCCATGAGGCATCATTGCAGCACCAATTAACACGTTTTCACCTCCTCAGCGAAAACAGTCATCAAAAGAAGCCAAATCACACTCTTTCGCCTTTGGAGCTTCAACATGGCTTAAAGTCTTCAATCCGGCCCCGGTGAGAATGCTAACTATTCTTGAGTTCTCCTCGATTATTCCTTTTTCCCTTAACTTTCTTATAGCGGATATCCCTGTTGCAGATGCAGGCTGGACGAATAAGCCTTCTCTACCAAGCTCCTTCTGAGCGTTTAAGATTTCTTCATCTCTAACGGCAACGCACAGTCCGTCAAGTTCTCTCAAACGCCTCAGCACTACGTTTCCGCTCGGCGGGTAGGGGTTTTCTATGGCATGTGCTATGGTATGCGGATTCTCAAACCTCTCTATTTTTTCTTTTCCATTATTGAAAGCTTTGCATATTGGAGAACATCCTTCCGCCTGAACCGTCACAAAACGGGGAAGCTTCTCAATTAATCCGCTCTCCTTTAGCTCAAGAAATCCCTTCACAATCCCCCTAAATAGGCCTCCTGAGGAAGTGGGGACAACGACGTAATCTGGAGTTATTTCCTCAATTATTTCGAAGCTTATACTCTTATAACCCTCAATCCTAAAGGGATCGTCCGAGTTTATGAAGTATATGTCCTTTCTCTGTCCGATTTCAAGGCTTTTGTAGTAGAGCTCCCCGTAATCTCCATGGACTTTAATTACCCTAGCCCCATAAGGTGCAAGAGCTTTAAGCTTCTCTTTCGCTATCGTTGAAGATACAAGAATGTAAGTTTCGAGCTCTGCTCTTGCTCCGTAGGCGGCAACGCTTGCCGCCATGTTGCCCGTCGAAACAGTGCCGATTTTCTTAAACCCCAGCTGAAGAGCCCTGTGAATGCCGAGATAAGTTCCCCTATCCTTAAAGCTCCACGTGGGATTTGTGGTTTCGTTTTTAAGGTACAGCTTAACCCCAAGCTCCTTCGAGAGCTTTTTTGCCTTTATCAGCGGAGTATCCCCCTCTCCAAGACTTAACTCGGGTTTGAGCTCAAATGGGAAAAATCCAGAGAATCTCTCCCAAACTCTTCTCCCTATTCCTGGGACGCTCTTGAAAAGTTCAAGCTCTAAAGGCTCTCCACATTCACACCTCTGATAGGGCTTTCTCAGAGAGTACTCTCTCCCGCATGCAGTACATTTCAGCATGAATTCACCTCCACCATGCACCGTCATTTGGTTTTTGCGGCTTTCCCCAGAACTTCCCTTATTATCTTTGCAGCAGCAAAGGCGCTTATCCCTTTATAATCGTAGTTTGGATTGAGTTCAACAATGTCAAGGGCAACAATTTCTGCATTTAGAGACTTTATTACTTCCACGAGCTCCCTAGTACTCAATCCGCCGGGCTCAGGATTTCCAACTCCGGGAGCAAAAGCCGGATCAAGGACATCCATATCAAAGGAAAGGTAAGCCCTTTCAAAAGGAATATCGACTTTTGGAGAACGGTATATCTCCGATGCGCTTACAATCCTTATTCCATGTTCTTCTGCAAATTCTACCTGTTCTCTTGTAGGGGCCCTTATGCCAATTTGCACAACGTTTTCCCCTTTTACAAGCCCTTCTTCCACAAGCCTTCTCACGGTGCACGCATGGGAGTATTTGTCTCCTTCGTATTCAGCATAGAGATCCGGATGAGCATCAAAGTAAATCAGGCCAAAATCCTCGCCTGAGACCTCCTTAATCGCCTTAAACGTTGCATATGTTATGGAATGATCCCCTCCCAGAAAGAGAAAGAGTTCCCCACTGTAATGCTCCTTAACTGTTTTGTTGACCTTTTCAACCAGCTCCCTAAAAGTATCTGCGTTGATATCACCCAAATCTTTGTAGCTCCAGTGTTCGGCCAGATTGATTAGTAATTCATTAAAGCTGTTGTATAGTTCTTCGGATGTAGCCTCCCTTATTGCCCTTGGGCCTTCAGCGCAGCCTCTTCTAAAGGAAGATGAGTTGTCCCATAGAATTCCAAGGAGGTAGAGATTAGGTTTCTCCGAGTGTGGAATCCCAAAAAGCATCTACCACACCTTCGTTCCTACGGGAACTTCATCTGGAACCGGGAGAAGGTAAACCTTTCCGTCCTCGCTCTCGGCTACTATCAGCATCCCCTGACTTTCAACGCCCGAAAGCTTCTTGGGCTTCAGATTTAAGACGAAAATAAACTTTTTTCCTTCAAGCTCCTCGGGAGTGTATTGGTCGGCTAAACCGGTTATTATAGTCCTCTGCTCATTTCCAAAGTCCACTTCGAGTTTTATTAGCTTGTTGGTTCTCTTCAGCTTTTCAGCTTTCTTAACGAGGCCCACCCTAAGGTCAAACTTCCAGAATTCATTGACGTCGTAAAGTTCCATAGGTTCCACCACAAAAAATTGGAGAGGCAGATATTTAGACTTTGTGCCGAGAGCGGGCGGTTACATCAAACCTCATGAGGGTAAAAATGCTGAGAAGTATCAAAAGAGATGCAAGAAGGAAGTCTGCAAAGAATCCCCCTGCTTTCACGATAAATCCGCTCAATATACTTCCGATGATAGCACCGAGAGAACTTATCAGGTTATAAAAGCCCATCATCGCTCCCTGCTCTTTTTCCTTCGCAAGCTTGGAGATCATTGAAGTCGTTGATATGCCTATGTATGCCCATGAATAGCCAGCCAGTGCATAGGAAATGAATGCACAGATTTTGAACACTGCTCCACTTTGGAATAAGCCGAGTAAAACAAGGGAAAACCCAAAGCTCCTTATGCTCAATCCCCTAATGAGGGAGGCTTTTCCACCTCTTCTCTCGGTGTGTATTCCGGCTTTCATATACATGTAGGCTGCCATTGATGAGTTTAGAACAGCAGCTAGGTATATCTCGGAGGTACTGACACTGCGGGATTTTAGCAGTACCGGGAACTGTGAAAAATACAACATCGCCCCTACCCAGAAGAGGATTGAGGCAAGATAAAACTCCTTAAACTCCAAAAATCCTGTGAGGGCCCGCTTGTTGTACTCGGGCAGGTGAATCATGATGTTCGGCAGATACCTAAACTTTTCGACAATGTAGTTTGCATAAACTCCCAGACTCTTTCTCTCAATCCTAAACGGGGCTTCTTGAATCCACTTAACTCCCAAAACAATCGAAGGAATATTAACAACAGCAAAAACTACAAGAAGTTGTCTAATACTTAGAAAATAAGCTAGGAAAAACCCTAAAATAAGTCCAATAACCCACGCCCATCCACCTATCTCGTTGAACTTCGCAATCCCGTAGTCGAGTTGCTTTTTCTTTAGGACTCTTGCAATAAGTATAACCGGAATTGGAATTGTGGCTGCAATGAAGAAAGAATACAGAAAGTTGAGAACCATTAGCTGAGTAATGTCCCTTGAAAACGCCATTAGAAACGAGAACAAAGATGTTCCGATAAAGCCCAGTATCAAAAAAGGTTTTCTTTTAAGCATTTTATCTGAGAGCTTTCCCCAAAATACTCCCCCTATCATTGAGGCAATGCTTCCAATAGCGTTAATTACTCCTACTTCCTGAGCAGATCCACCTGCTTCTAAAGTTAGGAGGGGTATCAGTGTAGAGGTACCACCTGTTGAAACCTTGAAGGGGACAAATGCGTAAAACCATCTAATCTTGGACTTCTTTGTGTAGGCAAATAGGGCTGAATCTTCGATGGCTCTTAGGGATGCATTCTCCCTCTTCCGAGAAGCCTTCATTGGGGACACCTTAAAGTAATGAAAGAAGAAGAGAAGAGCAGTTCACCAGTCTTCATCTTCGTCCCAGTCTTCCTCCTCCCATTCCTCTTCATCCCAATCTTCTTCGAACTCTTCATCGAATTCCTCATCAAACTCTTCTTCCTCTTCTACCAATGGCTCCTCCTCGTAGTCCTCTACCTTCTTCTTTTTCTTTGGGGGTTGCATATTTGACACCTCCCGCCCCTCTCGGGGCGTTATATACAGAGATCATGGGTTTATAAACTTTTCGTCATGGTTGGGCGTGTTTATAGTAACCTTTATTAGGGTTTTTGCTGAATTCTTTCAGGTGGTTGTCGTGATCCCCAGATGGGATCACAGACTCAAAGACCCTGAAAGCGTGGCATTCGCAATTCTTGACGTTTTAGCAGACTTCGAATCAGAAGGAAAGCTGAAGAACCTGCCAAAATCCAAAAAATTTCCAGTAAAAACAATACTGGCAATACTCCTCTTTAAACAATACTACAACCTACCCCTCAGAGACGCCCAGCACTACGGCAGAAAATTCTTCGGAGCAAACATTCACTACTCAACCCTCCACAACTGGGAGAAAAAGCTGAACCTCGAAGAACTGACAAACCACCTCCTGAAAAAACTCCAGAAATTACCCTACGCCAGCACTCAAGCAGACTCAACCATTATTACAAATAAAAAAAGGGCAGGATAGAAGTTCAGGCAATAACGAGAATCCTGCCGGGTTTACTGTATCCGGTTGCTGTGAAGATCACAACTTCTGAGAACGAGCTGATTGAACTCCTGCCGGGGGGTTCTGGGAATTTTTATGCTGATGGGGCTTATGATTCAAAGAAAGTTCTGAACACTGTGGTGGAAAAGGGTTATCGGCCGATTGTTAAGAAAACTAAGAACGCTCCAGGTGGTTTTGGTAGTAAGAAGAGAGACAGAGTGTTTTCTGAAGAAGAGTACAGGCATAGGAATCCTCATGAGGGGTTCTGGGGTGCGTTTACAACGTGGTTTGGCAGTAGGATCCCCTGTTTTCTGAAAAAGACTACTGTAACCCGAATCCTGCTTGGGGTAATGTGTTATGGTCTGAAAATCCTCCTCAGAGTCAAATACTGTTTAAATAACAGGGGGTGAAACTAAACACGCCCCGTCATGGTTTCTCGGTTCTCATTCAAGATCTAAAAATATTAGGGCTGTATAACAATGTTAATTAGATATAACCGCCATACCTGGGAGAAAGGTTTATATACCCTTAACCAACTTTAGAATGGCTAATATCCATAATACAAGGGCTGAATAAGCGTAGAGTGTAAAAATCCAAATTTGAGCCCTCAAATTCAAAAATAGGCGGATTTGGTGTGGGAAATGGAGACAGAATTGAACTCTGATGAATCCCCCCTATTAAGGGCAACAAGCCTAGAAGAGAAATTAGGGATTTCGAAAATCTATCTAAAACTAGAAGCAGCAAATCCAACAAAAACACACAAAGACAGGATCGCAAAGGCACACGTTAAACAGGCAAAAGCCCTCGGCTTTTCTGGGATTACTGTGGGAACCTGTGGTAATTACGGGACATCTATAGCATATTTTGCAGAAAAAGAGGGACTAAGAGCCGTGATCTTTACCCCAAGGCACTATGAAAACTCAAGAGTAGATGAGATGAAAATGCATGGGGCAGAGGTTATATTCGTAGACGGGCCATATGAGTCAGCAGTCTTTATGAGCAAAACTTTTGCAGCAGCTATGAATTATTACGATGCAAACCCGGGATCGCAACCCATGATAGATTACGAAGCTTATTCCCTCATTTCAAAAGAAATTCTCAAAGAAATTGAGCCATATGCAGTCTTTGTTCCCGTAGGAAACGGTTCCACTCTGGTGGGGGTTTACTATGGTTTCAAAAAATATGGAAAGATGCCAAAAATCATTGGAGTTACAACAAGCTACGGAAATCAAATACTGAACGCATTTTATACCGGTAGTATGGAAGAAGTTAGAGACTTCGTTGAAACTAAGCTCAACGAGCCTCTTGTTTCCTCGGTATCCTTTGATCTTCAAAACGCACTTGAAGCTGTAAAAGCATCGAAAGGGTATGTTTTTGGTTTTGCCGATGATACAGGCTTAAAATATGCCAAGATTTTGGAAATTAGTGAGAGGATAAAGGTTCTCCCAGCCTCTGCCCTAACTTTAGCCGGGCTTGTTAAGTTTGTTAGAAAATTCGGTGTAAATAACGAGAATTTCGTCCTGCTCCTTACTGGAGGGTTTGAAAATGAAGAAAGCCTTGATTCTTGCGGAAGGAAGATACAACACAACCGATGGAAAGACTGCCCATGGGTTGGTTAGATACTCTAAGAGATTTAAGATTGTGGGGGTAATAGATTCCACTTTGGCTGGAAAGGACGCTGGAGAAGTCTTGGATGGAATACCCCGCAACATTCCCATCTACGGAAGCTTTGAGGAAGCAATTGCAGAGAATCCCGATGTTGAGTATCTCATAATTGGAGTGGCGACCCCTGGTGGATATTTGCCTCCGATCTACAGGGAGATTACAAAAAAGGCAATAAAAAGAGGGATGAACATAGTTAATGGTCTCCACAACTTCCTCAGCGACGATCCCGAATTTTCTCGCTTAGCCAAAAGGTACAAGGTTCAGCTGATAGATGTAAGGAAGATATACAGAGACCTAAAAATTCCTTTCACAGGAAAAATTGAGGAAGTCAAGGCCATAAAAGTTGCCGTACTGGGGACTGATGGTGCAATAGGCAAAAGAACCACCGCTATAATGCTTCATGAGGCATTTAAGCACTTTGGAAAGAAGAGTGTTTTTGTGGCAATGGGACAGACCGGGTGGATGCAAGGGGCAAAATACTGCATAGTAATGGACTCAATAATAAACGACTTCGTTGCAGGGGCTATCGAGGACGTTATCTGGAGAGCTTGGAAAGAAGAAAACCCCGATGTTATTGTGACACATGGAGAAGGTTCCCTCCTCCACCCAGCTTATCCAGGTGGATTTGAATTAATAGCCTCTGGAAGACCGGATTATATTGTGCTCCAGCATGCTCCAGCAAGAAAATTCTTCGATGACTTCCCTCAGTACGAGATTCCACCCTTGGAGAAGTACATACAGCTGATTGAACTCCTCTCCGGTAAAAAACCGATAGCTATCACAATAAACTCTGAAAGACTCACGAAGGAAGAGGCTCTCCAAAAAGCAAGAGAGATAGAGACAACATATGGGATTCTAACAAGGGTTCCTCTATATGAAGGTGTCGAAGACATAGTTAAGGCAATTCTTGAAGACGCAGAACGCCTAAAAGCAGTAGCCCAGCAAGAGGTGACTGCAAATGCCTCTCAAATGCTTTGATTACATATCCATTGAAAAGCCAAAGCTCTCTTCTCGGAGGATTTCCTCCGTTTATACAATTTCCATTGATGGAAATGAGGAAAAATTTAGGCTGATCCACACCTACAAAGAAAAGATTCCCAGAAATGAAGTCTTCGCAAAGCTTATGGTCATAACTCCAGCGATAAACTACGCTCTTTTCACCCCAGAAATTTCCTTTAACTTTTCCCTCGATCCAAGAGACCTGCAGTTCTTTAAGGATATGATGGAGCTCACTGCAAATGATATCCTCGTAAACAGAATATACAGGAGAACAGGGTTTGTCAGAGAAGAGTTCATCCCCAAAGAGATAAAACCGCAGCCTTTGGCAAAGATTGTCCCGGAAAGAGTCGAAGAGGAAGATGTAAAACTCACTCCCGACTACAACAAATGCGCTATAATGCTCAGTGGTGGAAAGGAGAGCCTTCTCACCTATGGCATTACAAAGGAAATAGGGTGTGAAGTTTATCCATTCTTCTTCAATGAGTCCGGCGGGCACTGGAAAGTCGCCCTAACAGCGTACAAATGGTTCAAGGAGCATGAGCCAAACACCAAGAAAGTGTGGAGCAACGTGGACAGGCTTTACACCTTTATAGAGAAGCACATGAAGATACTCCAAAACGTTGGGAAGCCAAAGGCTGAGGTATATCCAATAAGGCTATTCTTCTTTGAGCATTACGTCTTCTCCTTCCTGCCACTAATTGAAAAGTACAACATAGGAAATGTTTTGTTGGGCAACGAATATGACGACCCGAGGGGGCTTACTTATGAGTTCCATGGGATACCTCACTTCTATGCGGTTTTGGATCAGAGCCAGTTCTTCGACAAGTATATGACAAGATGGTTCGCCGAGAGGGGCTTGAATATAAGGCAGTGGTCTGCCGTAAGACCAATAACGGGACTCATCGTTGAGAGAATCCTCTATAAACGCTATCCAGAACTCTTTAAACTCCAGAGGAGCTGTCACTCAGTTCACAAGGAGGGCGAAGATTATGTGCCCTGTGGCACGTGCTTCAAGTGCAACGGCATACAAACCTTCTTGCTGGCTAATGGAATAGATCCCCAGCTAATTAAATACAAACCACACCACATAGAAACACTTCCCAAGAGGATAGCGGAAGGAAAAGTAAGGCTCGACGAGGATGAGCTCCAGCATTCGCTCTATCTGATAAAGCAGAGAAAACCCGATTTTCCCCTCAGCGGGGAAAGGAGAGACCACGTGGAGATGCTCCACTTCGATGACAGAAATTCCCTCTTCGACAACATCCCTTTGGAGTTCAGAGAGAGGATATACTCAATATTCGAGCAGTATACAAGGGGTTATGCCTACCTAAAGGAAGGCAAGTGGGTTGAAATAACAAGGGAGGAGGTGCTCCATGGAGTACACGATAGTTGATGGGGAGAGATACCTGGAAGAGATCAGAAAGCTTGACAGGGAAATAAGCTACTCGTTCGTTCGCTTTTCCATTCCCTATGAGGACTTCGCAAAGAGGCACGAAGAACTCTTTAGAGAGCTCCTTTCACACGGAGAGCACAAGTTCTTCGCAGCCCTCGATGAGAAAGGAAAGCTACTGGGCCATGTCTGGGTTTGTTTGACCCTTGATACTGTGGACTACGTTAAAATAGCCTACATTTACGACATTGAAGTTATTAAAAAGGCAAGAGGGCTTGGAATCGGTTCAGCCCTTTTGAGAAGAGCTGAAGCATGGGCAAGAGAGAAGGGAGCAAAGAAGATTGTGCTGAGGGTTGAAACTGACAATCCGGCAATAAAATGGTACAAAGAAAGGGGGTATGGTGAAAGGGCCGTAATACTGGAAAAGCCATTAGGGGACATCAAAGATTAGAAACTCATCACCAACAACCCCAGCAAGGATATTTCCGGCTTCATCGAAAACCCATGCACCACCCGGTGGAAAACTATTCACAATGAAAGTTTTAGCTCTAAAGAGTTTCACACGCTCCGACATCGCTTTGATATCCCTCTCGTTTATTTCTCCGTAGTCCGGTGAGTACTCCATCGGCACAAAGAGATAGTCAGGCTTTTTGCGTTTAATCCACTTCAATATGCGCTTGTTGTAGAGGTCACCGCAGATGATAATGGCCACTTTGCCGAACTCGGTTTTCACCGTTTTGACGGTGTTGCCAGTGCAGAACTTCATCGGCTCCTGAAACTTGCGGTGCTTGAGGAGGACTTCGCCGTTTCTCCCAATCAGCAGAGCCGAGTTGTAGGTGCAGTTCTTGTAGGGCTCAAGAAGGCCAAAGACAATGTACGCCCTGTTTTCTCTCGCAACAAGACTTTAAAAGAATAAAGAAAAACATATCAGGTTTCCTTTCTGCGCATTTTGCCTATAATCCCCGCAGTAACCAGCAGGATTGCTCCAAGGCCAATGTAAATGTAGGCTCTTTCTTGCTCCTCCATTTCAAGACTTATCAGGTAGACCTTGCCGCGTCCCGTGCCTATTAAAGCCTTATCACTCAGTGCGTCAATGCTTCTCACATAGCCAGTGTCAAGCTCCATCAGCACCTTGCCGTTGGAGGGATTAATCACGTAGAAGAACCCCATGTCATAGATGGTACCGTTCTCTTCTCTAAATGCCCCCGTACCTACAAGGAGCTTCCCTTCATGGAACCTTACTACCTTAACGCGGTAGGGAAGCTCTGCTTTCCAGAGAACTTTCTGAGAGTTCAGGTCAAGGGCCTCGAGTTTGCCGGTATTGCCTTCTATGCCTCCTATATACGCTGTATCACCGTTTATTTCAATGTCCTCGATGTAGAAGCTATCCATCTTCCATTCGATTTTACCTTCTTTGTCTATCAGAAAGAGCTTTCCTGCCACATTTTCAAAACCTGTTCCTACAAGAGCCTTGTCCCTCCAGAGCTCGAGGTCGCGCACCCACCACTCTGTGTCGACGCTCCAGAGAAGTTTTCCATCTTCACTGACCCCATAGACGTTTCCGAAGTAGTACTTTATGCGATAACCGGAGGGGGCTCCACTTCCCGCGTATATTATTCCATCTCCTCTCCGAACCCTTCCGAGCGTGCCGTTGAGCTCTATGAACCAGTCTTGCTTGATGCCGTCCTCTGCTATTTCCCACCTGTAAAGTCGCCCCCAAGTTTCGTTTGCTCTTCCTTCGCCAACCCACCACCCGTCAACGACATAAAGCGCGTCTTTGAGGTCAAAATCAAAAAACGAGCCGTAAGTAATATTGCCAGCTACAATTGAACCATTTCCTTGGAGGAGCCAAACCTTCCCGAGAGCCCCAAACCAATCCGAGGGACCCCTGCTGATGTCCGTTCCAACAATCAACATATCGTCGAAAGATTCCAGCTTCCTCACAAAGCCGACCTCTTGGCTCCATTCTTCACTTCCGTTGAGGGAGTACAGGCTAACGTTTCCTCTGTACCATAAAACGCCGCTGATGACATCAATATAGCCGAAACCCACGTAGGCTCCTTTGGGTGTTAGTTTAACGCTCTCCACGATTCCTGGAACTTTGGCCTCCCATATTACGGGACTTTGGTTTCCACTCACGAAGAGTGACCCGATGAGAAGTAAAAGTATTGTGGCCACCTTTTTCTTCACTTTTATCCCCTCCCCCCACTTGAGCCACAAGGTTTTATAACTTTTCTTGCCATGTTAATTCTAGGTGGTATCATGGAGGAAGAAGCGTTCGACATGAGAGAGGCCCTTGCCACAGGCGAAAATCTCGATAAAGTTCTTGCCTACGCTTTCGTTCATGAAGAATATCTTAAGGAACTGATATCTTATCTTGATGATGACCTTTGGACTGTCTCAAAGAATGCGCTCTCTATTCTCCTCCAGATCGCAAAGGATCGGCCCGAGCTTTACGAACCAATGTTATCCAAGATGATGGCCATGATCCACAAAAGTGAGTCTGTGCCTTTAACACAGGAAATAGCAAGAGCCTTCGGCCAGATTGCTAAAGCTCGACCCGAGCTTGTAAAGCGCGTTATGCCCGTTTTGTTCGCGAGCTACCGCGTAGGGGACATCAAGACACGCGTCAACATGGTGTACGTCATTGAGGAAATAGCCCGGTCAAACCCTCATCTCCTGAGTGATTTGGTAGCAGATATAAAGCTCCTCATAACCTCCAAGGATGAGAAAGACAAGTTAACTGCGCTCAACTTCGTGACAGCCCTCGGAGAGAACAACTTTGCATACGTCCGTCCGTTCCTCCACTACCTTCTAGGGCTCCTCAACGACGAGAACGAGGTGGTTAGAGCGAGCACCGTTGAGAGTCTCGTCTTACTCGCCGAGAACAATGAGAAATTCAGAAAACTTGTCCTCTCAAAGCTCAAAGAGATTAATGACACGAGTGAACTCGTGAGAAAAGTGGTTAAGGAAGGGATAATCAGGCTCACTATGAAGGAGGGGATTTAACCCTCCCCTGTTTCATCTTCCATTCTCTCTAAAAGGTCCTTTAGCGCTGCCCTTAGTTTCTCATTTTCGGCCCGGAGCTTATTATTCTCCTGTATTAATGAATCTATCTCCGCCAGCTTTGCCTTAAGCTCTTTAGCAAGCATCTCGAACTTGGCTTTGGGTACAAAATCCTCGAGAACAGCAAGAGCCTCATTAACATCGTACCTACCCGTGATCTTTGCCAGCCTTTCCTTTATTATTGCCAGTTCCCTGAGGGATGCTTCATAAGTGCTGACCTTCTTGCTAAGCTCGTCCACTTTTTTGAGGCTCTCCTGAAGTAATGATATCCTCGCGTTAAGCTCTTTGATTTCCTTCTCCTTAGCTTTGAGCTCCTCTTTTAATGTTATGTTTTCATGCAAAAGACTTTCATAACGCCCCTGTATCCCTTCAAAAGCCCTCGCAAGCTCAACACTTGCCCCAAATATTCCGCTTGTGAGTCTCTCCTCGAGCTCTTTCATGCGCGCTTCCACGATGTCCCCTATCTTTTCATCAATTTTACTCTCTAATCGGTTCTCAATCTTGGTACGAACCTCTACCTCAAAACGGTTTATCTTTTCGTCTATCTCATTTATTTTGGGCAGCATCTGTTCGAGGTTCTGCAGAAAGAGCGTTCTCTTTCGGATGTCCTCGAGCTCATTCTTCAGGCTTTCAACTTCCTTTGAGAGAGATTTGATGGCGTTATCGTTATCACTTCTCAGCCCTTCGAGCTTTGAGAGAAGAACCTCTATCCTCTCGCTCAGCATCTCGACATCTATGCGCTCCTGTCTGGTGATTGCCGCAACAGCATGAAGAGCCACCAGAGAGTAGTCATCCATTTTTTCGGCCTCAACGATAGAAGCTCTAACGTCTTCCCAGTCTTTGAGGCTTCTCAGTTCCTCCACGACGTCCGGATAACGGCGCTTTATGTATTCCCATGTTGGGGCATTGTCTTTTTTCTTCTTTCTTCCTAGCATACTCTCCCCTAAACCTGTGCGGGTCTTGTTTATATAACCTTTTTGTTTGTTACTGGAACCCCATTTTCTTCTCTTAGTGGTATCTTTTCTTGGTCCTTCTGTATCTGGCTGTATTGGGCACCTAGTAGTCTACATATGCACCTACATACACACATACACATAATGATTTTTTAAGGTAAAATCGGGCTTTGTTGTAGGAAGTTCAACAAAAAGTTCGTGGGCTTAAACTGTCCCCAATTATCCCCACTTTAAGGGAGGAGACACAATATGGATATCACTGACCGAGGATATCAGCTTATCAAACAGGAGCTGTTTCGCCATTTGAGAACAGATAGCAACGCATACAAAGATTCTTACTTAATCAGGAGAATAAGGGCCAGAATGAGAAAGCTGGGCATCTCAGATTTCATGGACTATTACAGGTTAATTAAGAAAAATAAAGCAGAGCTTGATGACCTTCTTCTTACTGTTGCTATAAACGTGACAGAGTTCTTTAGAGACCCCATTGTCTGGAGGACCCTCGAGAGTAAAGTGCTTCCCGAGCTCATCCGCTTCAAAAAAGAAAACCACTTTACAACAATAAGGGTGTGGAGTGCTGCCTGCTCTACTGGACAAGAGCCCTACTCGATAGCAATGATGTTCAGTGAATTCCTGGGGCAGGACATAAAGCGCTACAATCTTTCCATACTCGCAACCGATATTGACAGAGAGGCGTTAAACATTGCTATCAAGGGTGTTTATCCGAGGGAAACCGTGGAAAAGAGCGTTCCCAAGCATCTCATCAGAAAGTACTTCCTTCCCATGGGCGACCACTATAGAGTCTCACCCCAGCTTCGGCGCTACGTGAAGTTTCAGCATTTTAACCTCCTTTCCAAGGAGTATCCTAAGGGTTTTGACATGATATTCATACGCAATGTGCTCATTTATATGACCAAGGAAGCCCAAGAAGAGATCTTCCGTCGTCTTTATGATTCTCTCGAAGATCATGGTTACCTTATCCTCGGCAAAACTGAGACAATACTTGGGGATGCTTCCAAGTTGTTTAAGCTCTACAGCCTAGTAGGTAGGGTATAAGGTCAAACTGACAGGAAGCACAGAAAAAGTGTTTATGTAAGTCTGCTCCAGACACACATTCCCAAAATGGAAAGAGCGGGAATAATAAGCTTCGAGCATAATACTGTGACTTTAATTGGTGTTCCTGAAAATGTGGACGTATACATGGAAGTTGTGTCAAGGCATGACATAAGCTGGAGTACTTTTTATGCAGGCATTTCCATAATTTTTGGAGTGACCGGTTTATGGCTCAATAACATCCCTCTTGTCATTGTGTCCTTTATTTACTTAATTTTGGCAGTAATTCAGCACTTTAAGACGTATAGGGTTCTCAGCTCCGGAAATCATGATGAGTAATGAGGAATTACCCTGCTGATAGTGGGGGTAAGTCGAAATTACCTATATACAATAACGAGAAGGGAACTATGAGTGCCTTACCTACGGGTGAGGCACCCTCTGAAAATTGGAGGCGAAAGATTTGAAAAAAGTTTTAGCACTTGGAATGTTAGGCCTGTTAGTGGCCTTTGCAATGGCCCTCGGCACCAGTGCAACGTTCAGGGACTACAGAGCTCAAAGAAGCGTTCACGTAGACGTTGTTGCAGATGACGTTGAGCTCATTGACCTACATCCGGGGCAACCATATGCATACCTAAATGAGAGGGGTATGCTGGTAATAGACTTCTCAGCAGACAATCCAAATTGGCCTGGGTATACAGATCCAAACTGGACCGGAGGGTTAGGAATTAGCCCACAGTCAAGGTACAACTTTGACCACGTTTTCTATGTTAGCAACCACCTCTGGGAGCAGTTTCCTATAGTAGTGAGAATTGTTTCATCACATCCAGGCAGATTCTCCTTCTATGACCCAACAGAGAATATGTGGGTAACAGATGGATATGCACAACCGTATAACTCAGACACTGCAGCTGGAGATGTATGTTTCATTCTGCAGCCTGGAGAGGAGCTCGGAGTTGGAATGGAAGTATCAGGTTTTGGAGAAGTGGGACTCGGTGACTTCCATGGGAACGTGACCATTATGGCATGGCCCTTAGGAGAAGAACCCTTTGAGTGTAGAGCAGGGGGTGTAGTAGGATGAAGAAAATACTGGGAATCTTCATGCTGATTGCAGGAATAGTCATTGCTGTAACAGCAAGCAATGCAACCTTTGCATACTTTGAGGCAGACAGAGAGGTTCATATAGCCATTGTTCCAGACGACAATGAATTAATCGATTTAGTACCTTTGCAACCCTATGCGTACATAAATGATAATGGAATGCTTGTTATCGACTTAGGTACAACAAACGAAAACTATTGGAAGTTAGTAGAAAAGAATATTGCCGTGGGTGAGGGTGTAAGCCCAGACTCAGTGTATGTATTTGAGCACATGTTTGGCATCAGCAACCACCTTTGGGAACAGGTTCCTATTTGTATGAATGTCACATACAGTGGGAGTGGTGCTATTAAATTCTTTGTAGGTGAATATACAAACGAGACTGTTGCAGCACATGAATTCTTGGTTACAATTTATCCCGGCGAAACTGTACCAATTGGAATGCTCATTGACAGCGAAGGCTTGGATGCTGGTGAGGCACTAAGTGGAACATTGAACTTCGATGCAGAACTTGGGGAATGCGAAGAGGAGGAATGATCTGATTAATTTTCCATCTTGGAGCATTTGCTCCTTTTATCTAGATTTTAGGGGGAGAAAAAAATGAGAAAAATACTCAAATTTACTGTTCTACCGATCATATTAGTCATGATATTCTTTACGTGGGGTGTTTTCGTTGTGAGGCCAATCCCCGTTGTTCTGGCTGTTGAAGATAACGTCTCAGTTTCCATAGAGAATCCTCTGCCGCCTTATGCCTATTTAAGCCAGGGGTATTTGAAGATTGACATCAGCAACCAAAGTCCTCTCTATCCCGGATTTGGAGATGGCCTTTCACCGGATACAGTTTACGTTTTCGACGACGTTTTTGAAATATACAACAATGAAAGCGAAACAGGGGCGGCTGTTATATGTGTGGTCATAAGCTCGTCTACTCCAGTTATTGGCCTCTTTGTAAGCCCTTATACCGGAACCTGGAACCAGAGCATAGAGTTTGAAGTCCCTGCAAACCAGAGCGTTCAGGTGGGGATGAGATTTGACACTACCGGATTGGGGTTGGGAGATTACAACCAAAACATTACAATACAAGCTTTTGGAGGCTCCTGCCAATGAAGGCATTCCTTGAATATTTCCTGATTCTTGCGGTTTCCGTAATTGTTGTGGGGTCTATCGCGGGAGCTCTTCTTGATAGACCCGTTTTCATGTCTTATGTTTACTCAGATAGCATGACCCCTACGCTGAATAAGGGGGATTTGTTCTTCATAAATCCTTTTTCAAGGAGCGCCGATGTTGGTGATATAATCGTTTTTAATCTGAGAGGCAGCTGGACTGTCCATAGAGTCGTGGCAATTGTTGAAAATGGCTACATTACCAAAGGCGACAACAACGTTGCAACCGACCAGCAAGAAGGTAGAGCAGACCCGGTTTCAAAAGATAAAATAGCGGGAAAGGTGCTTACCATTGGAGATTCCCCCCTCAAAATCCCACAACTGGGAACGTATCTTCAGAGAGGACTCTCTGGAAGAACTAAAATGCTGCTTGCGGCATTAATGATAGTATTGGGATCCTTAGCTTTCACGGGAGAGGCCCCAAAGCACAGAAAAAAGAGGCCCAGGTTTACCAGAGTAAAGTTCAAAACTCTCTACCTTCTGGCTTCGGCATTTCTCTTGATAATGCTCTCAGCTTCAATATTTGTTTCCTGGCAGGTGTTTCCAATAGAATACGCAGTGACATCCGCAGGGGGTCAGAGAGAAGGATGGGTTTTACCCGGTTCCACATTTGAAAGGGAAATCACCATAAAAAATGGGAACTTCTATCCGATGGTCTACTATCTTGAGCCCCAGACTGGAGGGATTTCAAGCCTATCAGAAACTCAGCTTGAATTGGGGCCCCAAGAAGAAGAGAGGGTTAAAGTTACAATAAACGCTCCCGAAGAAACTTCACTTTTCATGGATAAGGTGAAAGTAAACGCCTATATCCCAGTGTTGCCAAAATCAGTGATCAACTGGCTTTACAGCATAAATCCATTTGCTCCTCTCTTTGCAATTCTCTCTGAGACTGCAGTTTTTCTGGGAATTCTTTACCTCATTTCGGGAATTGGGGATGAAGACGTGTTGAAAATCAGAAATAAGAGATCCAGCTTATTAAGGCAAATCAAAATGGAGGTGTTTGGGAGATGAGAAAACTTATCCCGGTTATACTTTTGCTGCTATTGTCTTCATTGATAGTCATCGGTTCAAGCGGGACTTTTGTCTACTTCAATGCAGAGAGAGAGGTAAAAGTTGCAGTTGTTCCTCATGATGAGGAGTATTTGAGCTTTATGTGTTACAATGGCTACGCAGCAACGGTAATAGTTGATCAGAACAGCGAACTTACTTTCGACGCACTCACCATTGGCAACTATCTAAACGAACTTGAAACGGTTGATATCTGGCTAGATCCAGACTATTCCAATCTTCCAAGTGGAGCGGAGATGTGGATAGAAAGTGAAGATGGTGTATCAAGACCCATTGCTTCCCAGGAATACTACACCTTCTGGGGCAACATCAGCGTTGGAAATGCAGACCCGGGGACTTATGAAGTCCCCATAACTCTCTATGCCACCTGGGATGGAGGAGATGCGGTAATAGAGACCTGCCCGATAAGAGTGAAAATCTTAAGCGGGCCGAAGATTGAAAAGGTTCTTTTGAGCGGGAACGAGACAAATATTCCATTAAAAACCTATCAGGAATGGGTTTTACAGATAAATGTGACCAATGGTGGAACTGCTCAGAATTTGACAATTGAGGATGTTATTCCCGGGGAATTTGACGTAGACTTAAACAGGACAAGCGCAAGTAAGGGAACTTACAACTTTACAAGGCATGGGAAGTCAGACCACTTGGAGTGGAACGTTGAATTGGGCCCAGGAGAAAATGCACACATGGACATTACGATCTCCACAAGATGGGTAGAAACTGGAAAAGACGGACAATGGGAGTTCACGTCTTGCGGCAATTATTCCCTCAACAAAGGTGCTGAGATAGTTGGCTATGGAATAGTTAGCAACAGCCTTACGGTAGAAGCGAACATTGGTTGTGAAGATGAGTAGGAGAATGGAAACTCTCATGGGAGAGGTTGATTTACTGGGGGAAATTTAAATGGATATAAAAGAAAAACTGAAAAAATTGGTAAGCAGAAGAGAAGTCCTTGCAGTTTCGCTTGTTCTCTTCTTATTTTTCGGATTTTATTCGATAAAGCTAATGGGGGCCAGCTCTGTTATAACAACCCAGCAGACACTTGGCAAATACACTCAAGAGGGAGAGCTAATTCATGTGGCTTTGTTAAAGAACAACACACTCTACGGAGAAAGGCTCAGCAGGGAGGAATATCCTATTCCTCTCGTAGAGAGCTTTGTATTGACATATGAGTATCGCTTTGCTCCAGCCACTTCAATAGAGGGGAATTACAACACTCAAGGTATAGTCCAGTATACGGTAAACAGAGGCAGCGAAGAGGTTGTTCTATGGGAAGAAAAGCTCTTTGAAAAGTCTGGAGAGCTGGAGGATGGCAAATTTACGGTGCAGTACGAGCTCAACTTAACCAAACTCGAAAACAGGACAAGTGAAATAGTGGAACAGCTTGGTTTGAAGAGGTTGAACCGGAAGATAACGTTTGCTACGAGAGTTAACGTTGAGGGAAATGTTTACGGAAGGGAAGTAACTGAGAGCTTTGAGCACAGTTCATCTTTAATTAAGGACTCGGGTTCTGGGCTTTATTACTTTACCAACGAAAAAGAAAGCACGCAGAAAACGGTGGTAGAAAAAGGCGCGAAGAGAACAGTAGTAACAATTGTCGGCTTGCCTTTCTACGCAGATACTGCAAAGAAAGTGGCTCCGATACTGGCTCTGCTGTTCTTAACTCCCGTATTGGGTGGGCTGTTCTCTAAATGGTTAAAAGCGTGAAGTTTAAATATTTTTGACTTTGTATTTCTTAATGGGGTGGTTTAGTGTGCCTAAGGCGACCTTTGTTATTAGTGAGGAAACCTTAGAGGAATTTAAAAAAGTGGCTATCCAGCGTTATGGGAACAAGAGAGGCGTTCTGAGTGTGGCAATAGAAGAAGCCATTAAAGACTGGATCAAGAAAACCAAAGAGGAGCTGGAAAATGCCAAGTGAGACTATTAAACTCACGGCAAAATTCAAACTCAAAACAGAACCCGAAGGGTTAGAAGACCTCTTCACCCTTTACCAAGAAATCGTGAACTTTTTAATCACCTACGCTTT
>NZ_KE387150.1:226577-228593 GCF_000430485.1 Thermococcus sp. PK | reverse complement strand
TGGAAAACTCTATGGTGCCCGTTCTCACAAGAAAAAACGCCTCGTCGAGGCGGTAAAAAATGCCCTCAGAGACGATTAAACTCACGGCAAAGTTCAAGCTCAAAACAGAACCCGAAGGGTTAGAAGACCTCTTCACCCTTTATTCTGATATTGTTAATTTTCTCCTTGATTATGCTTTCGAAAACAACATCACGAGCTTTTACCGGCTGAAGAAGGAGACTTACAAGGGCCTCCGGAGGGAATACCCAGACCTTCCGAGCCATTACATTCACACGGCCTGTCAAATGGCCACCTCAATCTACAAGAGTTACAGGAAGAGAAAAAGAC
Source organism: Thermococcus sp. PK (assembly GCF_000430485.1). Taxonomy (NCBI): domain Archaea; kingdom Methanobacteriati; phylum Methanobacteriota; class Thermococci; order Thermococcales; family Thermococcaceae; genus Thermococcus; species Thermococcus sp. PK. The sequence goes on along the minus strand of NZ_KE387150.1, from coordinate 228,266 downwards.
GAGGAAAAGCCAACGGAAAACCCATTTTCAAAAAGCAAGTAATAATGCTGGATGATCATCTTTTCAAGCTCGACCTTGAAGAGGGAATTATCAAGCTCTCAACTCCAAGTGGAAGGCTGAAACTGGAGTTTTATCGTGCAAAGTACCACGAGAAGTTTAGGGAGTGGAAAATAGGACAAGCCTGGCTTGTTAAAAACCAGATGGGAATTTTCCTCCACGTGGTGTTCTCAAAGGAAGTTGAAGTCAGAGAGCCGAAAGTCATTGTCGGCGTGGACTTGAACGAGAACAACGTAACGCTAAGCCTTCCAAACGGTGAATTCGTTCAGATAATTACACACGAGCGGGAGATTAGAACTGGCTACTTCCTAAAGAGGAGAAAAATTCAGAAGAAAATAAAAACCGGCAAAAAGGGAAGAGCTTCTGGAAAAAAGTATGAGAAGGGAGAGGAACAGGCTGAACGATTTGTATCACAAGTTGGCTAACAAAATCGTTGAATTAGCTGAAAATACGGTGGTATTACCTTGGAGGACTTAACGGAAATCAGGAACACAATAAGGTATTCGGCTGAAATGAACGGTCGCTTGCACAGGTGGAGTTTTAGAAGGCTTCAAGCCATTATTGAGTATAAAGCCAAGTTGAAGGGTGTGAGTGTCGTTTTTGTTGATCCTGCTCGCACTTCATCCCTGTGCCCGATATGTGGGGGGAAGCTAGTCCCGAATGGGCACAGGGTTTTAAAATGCGAGTGTGGTTTTGAGGCTGATAGGGATGTTGTTGGGAGTTGGAATATTCGTTTGAAAGCCCTGAAGATGTGGGGAGTCTCCGTTCCCCCCGAAAGCCAGCCAATGAAGACGGGAGGCTGGAAGCCTACCCGTTATGAAATTAACACTTTACACACACTTTACGGGTAGGCAGAACGGTTTACACGATAAGAGCGCAGAGACCCAACAACGAATTTAAAGACCTATCCCCATACATAACAGAAGGAGCTCCAGTTTATGTAGAGAAAAAGGTTATTCTGGCCGCAAAAGAAGACTTGAAGAAGACCTTTGACCTCCTAGACAAACCGATCCTTCATTACAAGGATGGCAAAGAGGACGTTTATACGATAATCGACGGCAACATAGCTTACGAGTATAGAAAAATGGAAAGCAACTGATTTTCTTTTTTAAATATTTTAAAAACAGAAAGATCAAAGAAGGGCAACACCCAAGATTAATGCAAAAATAAACACCACCAGCATCTCTACGACGATCGTCATAAGCCACGCTATTGCTGCTTTTATCCAGTCTGTATTGAAGACCGTTTTTATGACCCAGATGTACGCTATGATTCCTAAAATCCACCCTATAACCGGTATCCAGCCTATAAGCAGAGCCAGGATTCCACCGCCAACAACCGCTATCATGGACTTTCCAAGGGTTGCGTCCTCTATTCCCGCCAGCTCTGCTCCAAGCATCAGGAAAAATCCTGCAATTATTAGGGCTAGTAAGATTATCAGCACTGCTGCGAATCCCATAGCAGCAATAGCCCCAGGAACAAATGGCGGTCCCATCGGCATTGCAATCACCTCAGAAATTATTGACCTTCAATTTTTATTAAACTTTCCATTTTTGAAGGGATACTGTTAGGATAAGCGGTAGGGCGTTAGGTTTAAGTTTCTGATAATTTTTCAGAAAAAGAAGGGAGAGA
>NZ_KE387150.1:199197-226477 GCF_000430485.1 Thermococcus sp. PK | reverse complement strand
AAAACTAGCAGAAGCAGTTTACCAGCCAACACTCCTCGCAGTAAGAAAACAGAGGAATTTTATCGCAGTTGATGAGACTGTCGTAAAAATCAACGGGGAGAAGAGATTTCTCTGGGCTGCACTTGACGTTGAGAGCAGGGAAGTTCTCGCAGTCTGGATTACAACAACCAGAAACTGGTGGATTGCTAGAGACTTCATTCTGGTTGTTTTGAAATCCTGCAAAGGACAGCCTGTTTTTCTGGTTGATGGTGGGAAGTGGTACAAGTCTGCTTTTAAATCCCTTGGACTGGATTTTGTTCACGTAACCTTCGGGCCGAGGAACTGTATTGAACGCTGGTTCAGGACTTTAAAAGAAAGAACAAAGCGTTTCTGGAATAATTTCAGGGCTAGAGACTGGAGGAGGGTTCACAGGTTTGTTTTTCTGTTTGCGTTCTGGTATAATTTTGTTAGGTTTCATTCTCGGTTTGGTTGTCCGCCTGGTGATGTGACTGAGTGGCTTCAAGAGGTGATGCCCCAGTTATCCTGACAGTATCTTTGAAGGAGAAAAAGCTTTAAAGAAGCAGAGGAAAGCTTTCTAGGGATGCAAAATGGAATCAGTCGAGAGGTTCATATGGGAGTACTTCATAAGACCCATGTACACGAGAGAGGGCTACAATCCATATAACACCCTTGTCTATGCAATCATTCTGGGATTGGCGATTATCTACACGTACAGATGGATAATAAAGCCCCTCAAGATAAAGGTTGATGAGAAGCTTTTTTATGCGGTTACCCCGATGGTTGTGTTTGGAGCAACCGTTAGAGCCCTTGTCGATGGAGGAGTTCTAAAACCTCACCCCCTTATTTTGACTCCGGGAATATTTTTCACAGCGTTCTTATTGATTTTGCCCGCTATATTTGCAGACTCAAGGCTAAGAACTTATCCTAAGATAACGGTAGCATGGGGAACTATCTTAGCCCTGTACGCGAACTACCTGCTGGTAAAAAACGTCAAAAGCTGGGAACCTTATGAGCTAACACTTTTTTACACCGTAATCTTTCTCCTTCCGATTTTGGCTTATTACAAATTTAGACCCTTTGAAAAGCTCTATCTCTTTCCAGTCTTTGCCCACATCTTCGACATAGGATCCACAGTTGTGGCAATCCACTACTACGGCTACCGGGAAGTCCACTGGATTGAGAATATTCTCGTTCAGAAGTTCGGTGCTTTTGTGTATTACCCGTGGATATTGTTCATCCTTGGAGTGGTCTACTATGGGCTGAAATACCTCGTGCCCGACGAAGAGGAGAGGAAGTTTTGGTATCTGGCAGTGTATATACTCGGGTTGGGGCCGGCAATAAGGGATCCAGCCCAGATGATTTTACAGATTGGCTAGTCTTTTCTTAGCTTTCTTCCTTCCTCCAGTTCCCTTCTCAGAGTTCTTGCCTCAAACTCTGCATCTTTTGCCCTAAATACCTTGGCTATCCTTTCGATTGCCTCAAGTTTCCTGATTATGCCGTCGAGCCATGTAAAGACATCTCCGGGATAGAGCACGAGTGAGTACTGCCTTCTGAAGTATTCTGCAATCTGCATTGGGTGCTTCCCCTGTCTTCTGAGCTCGATTATCATTGAGGAAACTTTTTCCATCGCGTGCTCTGTGCAGTCTTCCTCTTCGCACATAAAGAAGTCCTGGTAAATTAAAAACAGCTTGTCCTGCACGTTTGGGCTAACTTCTGGCAGGACTTTTTCAAGCTCCTCCAGAATAGAGGCAAAGCTCGGGGAAAAGATGTTGCTGCTCAGCTTTCCTCTTACGGCACTTTCAAGTTCTCTCTGGAGTGTTCCGGTGAGATAAACGTTCTCAAATGGCAGAAGCTTAATTGCAATTTTCATAGGAGGCATCTTGAAGAGATTTTCCCTTATAAACTGAGCTTCCCTCGGAAGGAGAAAACTCATGCTTACTGCTCTTCCATAGGGGGTAACGCTCACAATCTTGCCCCTCAGTTTTACAAAGTCGAACTCCTCAAGCTTCTCAAGGACTTTCTCGGCATTTTGATTTGCCCCAAGGCAGAGGCTCTGCACCTCTTCAACATCGTCAAGGTAGGAAAAGACACACGAATGAGCAAGAACCTGATCCTGCTCTATCTCATCGCTCCACTCAACGTGAATTGGCTCAATAGGTGCAGTTAGGAGTTTAAACGCTACCTCATCTTCAGTTCCTTCCATCTGGGCGGAATACTTCCTACCGGGCTCCACTATTAAATAGACCTTGCCCTTTTCATGGTAGAGTGGTCTTCCGGCCCTGCCAAGCATCTGGTGGAACTCTCTGACGCTTAACCACTTGTTGCCCATTGCCAGGCTTTCAAAGATCACTTGAGAGGCTGGAAAGTCAACTCCCGCACCTAAAGCGGCCGTCGTCACGACTACATCTATCATCTGAGCTTGGAACTCCATTTCTGTGAGCTTTCTTTGGTGATAGGGCAGACCGCTGTGGTATGGCTTTGCTTTCAAGCCTTTGCTCGTTAAAAACGCCGCAAGCTCGTGGCACCTCTTTCTCGAGAAGGTAAACACTATGCTCTGGCCTTTAAACCCCTGAGGAGATTTTCTCATGGCTTCAGCTTTGCACAGCTGAGCAACATAGCGCCACTTCTCGCTCTCATTTCTCGCTATTATAATATGTCTCTCAAGTGCAACCGGTCTCTCATCGTAAAGAACAAGCTTTAATCCAAGCTCCTTCGCGAGCTCTTGGGGATTTCCGATTGTTGCACTCAGCCCTATAAACTGTGCATTCGGGTAGAGCTTCCTGAGCCTCGCAATAAGGCCGTCGAGCCTTGCTCCCCTCTCCTCGTCATCAAGCATGTGGATTTCATCTACCACAATAGTCCCGACGTTTCCTATTTTTCTACCCGCTCTAAGAAGGTAGTCAATGCCTTCGTAGGTTCCAACTATTATGTCGGCATCTATACCCGTATCGACAACAACGAGCTCATCTTTGGTCTTTATCCTGCTCATTCCGACTCTTATAGCAACCCTAAGACCGAGCTTTGAGTATCTTCGTTTAAAGTCCTCGTACTTTTGATTTGCCAGGGCCACAAGGGGCACCAAGAAAAGGAACTTTTTACCTTTGAGGGCTTTAGGAATGCCTGCTAATTCCCCAATGAGGGTCTTTCCACTTGCCGTTGCAGAAACCACCAGCAGGTTCTCTCCTTCAAGGAGCCCATTCTGCAGGGCTAACACCTGAACCGGGAGGAGTCTTTGCACTCCCTCATCCTTTAGAACTTTCTTAAATTCTTCCGGAATGTTTACTTCATCTATGGAGAGCTCTTTGACATTAACGTGCTTTGGTTCCAGCTCATCCCACTTTGTAACATCTGGATTTTTTGTTGGGTCGAAACGAGGATCAAAGACAGCCAAAACCTTATCCAGATCCCTAAACCTTTCAAGGAGCTTTTTTGCTTGGTCAAACATTCCAAGGCTTCTAAACCTGTAGCGGAGCTCATTTTTAAGTTCTTCTTCAGCACAGCTCTCACAGATAAATTCGTGGTGGTACTTTATCCTATTTCCTTCGGTTAGAACGGTTATTTTTCCATTTAATAGACAGAGTCTGCAAAGTTCTGCTTTCTCAACTCTTTTGTTTTGGAGCCTCACTTTAAAGTATTCCTCCCATTCCGCGGCATCTGAAGTCAAGACAATTCTCGCAGTTTTCAGCATCTTTTCGATCTCTTTTGGATTTTGATAGTTGCTTCCTTCCAAGACCTTGAACAGCCTGTTGTCTCTCATTATCAGTCTAAAAATCCTCTCAGCCTTTAAATTCTGGATTTGAGAAAGCTTTTCAGGTTCATTTTCAATGTAAAATGCCTCAAGCTCGTTATTTTTTCTTCCTTTTCTGATTACGAAGAGCATCTTTATCCTCTCCTTCGTGAGCTCTTGGAAAGCTGAACTCCATTGTCCTTCAGGGTATCAAGAATTACGCTGACCCTCCACCGACGGAGGTTTTTGCGTAGGTATTTTTGAGAAAGAAGCCTTAAAAAGCTTTTCAACTCGTCCATGTTCTTGAAGTTAGCCCTTATCATCACCTGGAATTCCCCGGTCTTTTTATAGATGCCCAAGACGTTTTCGAGCTTGCCAATTTCTTCTAAAACAGTTTCAGCCCGAGAGTCATCAGCCAGCAACTCAAGTTCTATTAAAACCTGCAGATATTCCTCAAGAAAAGCAGGATCCACAATGGCGGAGTAACCCTTTATTGCTCCCAGCCGTTCAAGTTTTTCAACCCTGTTTTTTATGCTTGCTACAGATAGCCCAAGCTTCTTACTGAGATCTGTGAAAGTAACCCTGCCATTCTTTCTAAGCTCTAATAGAATTTTCTTGTCAATTTCGTCTATGTCCACCATATTCAATCAAAAAATAATTAGAGAAAAGATATTTAAGTTTTCCCTACTCTATCGTGTGCACCTGAGGCAGAGTTGAGACCTTTATTGGCGCCCCAAATGCCCTGTCTCCTGCGTCCCCAAGACCGGGGAGTATGTAGCCCTTGTCGTTGAGCTCCCTATCTATCTTCGTTACGAATATCTCGACCTCTGGGAATCTTTCCTTTATCTTTGTTATCCCTTCTGGAGCCGCAAGAACTCCCAAGATGATTATCCTCTTTGGAGTGCCGTACTTTTTGACTTCCTCTATTACTTTCACAAGGGTTGAACCGGTGGCTATCATCGGGTCAGCTATGATTACTGTATCTTCAGGTGTTATCTGGGGGATTTTGATGTAGTTCATCTCTATCTCGAACTTTGGAGGCTTCCCTCTTGATGCTGAGACGATTCCTATCCTTGCATGCTCGAAGACCTTTACAAGACCTTCCATAAGGGGAACCGCTGCTCTAAGGACTGTTATTATGACCACGTTTCTCCTGTCCTTGACTATTATTCCTTCGGTTTCTTCCAGAGGTGTCTCAACTTTTATCTTCTCTGTTTCCATCGTTTTGATGATTTCATATCCCATAAACCTTCCAAGCTTTACAAGCCCTTTTCTGAAGGTTATGGAGTCCGTTTCCTTGTCCCTAAGCTCTGTTAAGACTTCCATCAGGTACGGAGAGTCGTCAAATGAGTAAACACCTTTCCACCTTTTATCCTCTATCATCTCACTCACCTCAACAGCTGGTCAAGCAAGATGGCCGTTAAAGCCCCTATGGCCATTCCCGATTCTAAAATGCTCCCCACAATTTGTGGAAAGTGTTCAAGGAATTCTGGCGGCAACTGGGGAGCCCCAAGTCCTACAATCAATGCACTTGCTATTATGAGCATGTTCCTATCGTTGAGCTCTACCTTCTCCTTTATTAATCTAAGCCCTGTAACACTTATCATTCCATAGAGTGCTATCGTAAGGCCTCCAAGTACGGGCTGGGGAAGGGAGGCCAGAACACCCGAAAACTTTGGAATCATCGCCAAGATTATTAATATGGCTCCCCCCACCTGGACAACTTGTCTGCTTGCCACCTTGGTTAAGGCAACCAGCCCTATGTTCTCGGAATAGCTTGTTGTTCCGCAGGCTCCAAGGATTCCTGCAATTGAACAGGCAAGTCCCTCGCTCATTATTCCCCTGTTGATATTTGTGTTCGTTATTGGTGCTTCAGCTATCGCGGAAATTGCGTGATAATCTCCAACGCTTTCTATTGTGCTCACGATAAATGCGAACAGCAGGGTTATTATTGCAGAGGCTTCAAATACTGGAGTGCCCCATGGCAGCGGCTTTGGAGCATTTACCAATGGCAATTCGTTAACCAGACTGAAATCTGCCATTCCGAGGGGAATGCTGACGATGTAGCCCACCAGTGCTCCTACTATTACAGGCATCGCCCTTAAGGCCCCTTTTCCTTTAAGTGCGACGTAGACCGTTGTTGAGAAGGTTACTAGTGCTATAAAAAATGCCTTCGTTATTGTTGAACCGCTCGGATCGGCAAAGAAGTTGAAGGTGTACTTGACCGCTACATGGGCCAGGGAGAATCCTATGAGCATTATTGTGACCCCAGTGACTACGGGTGAAAAGAGTCTCTTGACCCTTCCGACGATTCCGAATGCACCTATTGCCGCCTCGATTAGTCCCCCCACTATTAGTGCCCCTTCCACAGCTGCCAGCCCTAGGCTTTTTCCTATGCTGATAAGCCCCGGAATAAAGGCGAAACTTGAACCCTGAACTATTGGATATCTGGAACCTATTGTGGTTTGAAGAAGGGTCGCTATTCCCATTGCCAAGAGAACCACCTGGATTAAAAGTGCTATCTCTCTCTGCTCAAGCCCAATTGCCGTCCCCACGACAAGGGGCACTGTAACTGTTGCTCCAAACATTGCAAGAACGTGCTGAAAGCCCAAAAGAACAGCCTGCTTTGGTTCGACTTTTTCCTCTATTCCAATCTTGATTCCATTTCCCATTAAAGCCCGCTCAAGGTATGTCGAAGTGGTTTTAAAAAATTTTCGGTTTGGGTGGGGATACTGTCAGGATAAGCAGTGGGGCGTCAGGTTTAAATCCCAGACACTACCACAGAAAAAGAAAGGGGGGAACATGCAAGCCGAAACCATTATCAACCGATTAATTTCAGCCTTAAAACCTTTTCGCCGAAACAAAATCCCACCAGAAAAGAAAATCAGGGCAATAACCCTGTACCTAAACGGCTTAAGCTACAGGCAAACCGCCAGAATCCTCGGAATCAGCCACACAACCGTCTGGGAAGCCATTCAAAAAATAGCAGAAGCAGTTTACAAGCCAAAAATCCTCGCAGTCAAAAAACAGCGAAACTTCATCGCAGTTGACGAAACAGTAATAAAAATCAACGGGAAGAAAAGATACCTCTGGGCTGCAATTGACGTTGAGAGCAAAGAAATCCTAGCAGTATGGATTACAAGCGTTAGGAACTGGTGGATTGCCAGGGACTTCATTCTAGTTGTTTTGAAATCCTGCGAGGGACAGCCAATTTTCCTGGTTGACAAAGGGCCGTGGTATAAATCAGCGTTTAAATCTCTCGGGCTGGATTATCTGCATGTGACTTTCGGGCCGAGGAACTGTGTTGAGCGCTGGTTTAGGACTGTTAAAGAGAGAACAAAGCGTTTCTGGAATAACTTCAGGGCTAGAGACTGGAGGAGGGTTCACAGGTTTGTTTTTCTGTTTTCATTCTGGTATAATTTTGTTAGAATTCATTCTCGGTTTGGTGGACCGCCTGGTGATGTGACTGAATGGCTTCAGGAGGTGATACCCCAGTTATCCTGACAGTATCAAAAAGAGAGTCCCTCATGCAATGAGTATAATAGGATACATTGTTTCAATCCCAGTGTTCTGCGATTCGGGATTTGTGATCTTATCACCACTTAACAAAGCCCTTACAAAGAGAGCCGGACTATCACTAGCGGTAACTGCAGTTGCACTGAGCACTGGACTATATGCGACTCACACTTTAGTACCTCCGACTCCAGGTCCGATTGCTGCTGCTGCAAACTTAAACGCTGATTTAGGTTTGGTTATAATGCTTGGGCTAATAGCCTCTATACCTGCCGCATTGGCAGGGCTCTACTATGCTTTAAAGGTTGGTAGCAAGATTTACATTGAGCCAGACATCGAGGAAAGCTATGAAGAGCTAATGCAGAAGTACGGTAAACTCCCACCAGCCAGATGGGCTTTTGCTCCTCTTGTAGTCCCAATAATATTGATAGTTCTAAAGTCTATAGCGGATTTCCCATCCCACCCATTTGGAGAGGGAATGCTTAAGAGCTTCTTCGACTTCATTGGCCATCCCATAACGGCACTTCTGCTTGGAGTCCTCCTATCGTTTAAGCTTGTAGACAAGCTTGATGAGCATGTTTATGGTCCTAAGGGATGGGTTGCAGAAGGCTTAAAGAATGCAGCAATTATTATCCTAATAACCGGAGCAGGAGGTTCATTTGGTTATGTGCTCAGACAAACGGGAATAGGTGACTATATAGGGACAACATTGTCATCTTATCATTTGGGCCTCCTTTTACCATTCCTAATTGCAGCATTGCTTAAGACTGCCCAAGGCTCGTCAACTGTTGCGATTATAACCACTTCTGCACTCCTGTCTCCATTATTAGAGTCATTAGGATTAGCGTCTCCTTACGGAAGAGCCCTTACAGTGCTTGCAATCGGAGCTGGGTCAATGGTCGTTAGTCATGCAAACGATAGTTATTTCTGGGTTGTCACTCAATTTTCAAATATGGATGTTACACAAGGGTATAAACTCCAGACAATAGCAACATTTGTAGAGGGTGTAGTCGCTGCAGTAGTAATATTGATTATGGGAGCAATTCTCCTCTGATCCCTAATCTTTTTATTTTTTATTTTAGTATTTCTGGTGGTGATTGTTGTGGTAAACCGAGAGGAACTTCTCTCTTACGGGGATATTAAGTCTAAAGAAATAGCCCTAACCCTTATGGAGGAGGCCATAAGAAGTGCAGATCCCTACGAGGCCGTTAAGCGAGTGTTGAGACTTGAGAGGAATAAACTCACTATCAAGGGGAAAGAATTTCCAATAAATGGCAAAATCTATGTGCTTGCTTTTGGAAAAGCTGCCTGCTCCATGGCTAAGGCTGTTGAAGAAATTCTTGGAGATGAAATAGCGGAAGGGATAGCCGTTACAAAGTATGGCTACGCTCTTCCCTTAAGAAAGATCAAAGTTGTTGAGGCCGGTCATCCAATCCCCGATGAGAACTCGATGAGAGGTGCCCAGATGGGAGTTGAGCTTGCCAAGAATGTTGGAGAAAATGATATTCTCCTTGTGCTCATCTCTGGAGGTGGTTCAGCGCTTTTCATGCTCCCCGAGAATGGAATAAGCTTGGAAGACAAGATGAAAACAAACGAGCTTCTTCTCAAAAGCGGTGCTAAGATTTATGAAATCAACACCGTTAGAAAGCATATCTCAAAAGTTAAGGGTGGGAAGCTTGCGAGGATTGTAAAGGGAACTCTGATAAGCCTGATACTATCGGACGTTGTGGGCGACCCCCTAGAAGCGATAGCCTCTGGGCCGACAGTTAAAGATTCAACAACCTTTCAGGATGCTTATAGGATTTTAAAGCTCTATAATGTTTGGGACAGGTTACCAAAGGCTGTTAGAGAGCATATAGAGCTCGGCATAGAGGGGAAGAGGGTAGAAACTCTAAAAGAAGACCTGCCCAATGTGCACAACTTTCTTATAGCGGGTAATTCACTTGCCTGTGAAGCGGTAAAAAGGAAAGCGGAAGAACTGGGGCTAGACGCTTACATTCTAACAACTACTCTAGAGGGAGAAGCAAGAGAAGTTGCTGTGGCCTTTGGTTCGATTGTTGAGGAGATATACCACAAAGGAAGGCCATTCAAAAAACCATGTGTTCTTATCGCAGGGGGAGAGGCCACTGTAACAATAGAGGGAGAGGCCGGTTTGGGAGGTCCAAATCAGGAGTTCGCTTTGAGCATAGCTCGAAAAGTTGCTGGACTTAGAAATGTGGCAGTTTTAGCAATGGATACCGACGGTACAGATGGCCCTACAGATGCGGCTGGAGGAGTGGTGGACTCTTATACGCTGGCCATTTTGAATGCGAAGGGTCTTGATGCGGAGGAGTTCCTTAAGGCTCACAACGCGTATGAAGGTTTGAAAGAGGCCAATGCACTGCTCGTAACAGGCCCAACGAGGACGAACGTGAATTCAATAATTATTCTCGTACTTCTTTGAATTATTTAGTTCTTTTATGGTGGCTTTCAAGCAACCATTTCCAGAGAGGGCAAACTGAAGAATTTAGTAAATATTAAGGATGTGCATACGGTGAAAAATTATGTTGAATACTTGGAGAGGGCATATCTGATTTTCCAAGTTAAAAGATTCTCGTTTAAACTAAAAAACAGATGTTATTCCCAAGAAAGGCCTATGTTATTGATACTGGATTGATAAATGTTGTTTCATTTAAATTCAGTGAGAACATTGGTAGATTGATGGAAAACCTTGTTTTTTTTTTGGAACTTTTAAGAAGAAGCTACAAATTCTCAGACCATGAAATTTATTACTGGAAAGACGGTAAAGGAGAGGTAGATTTCGTCGTTAAGAGTTGAAACAAAGTTACACAGTTAATACAAGTTACGTATGAACTGAACAAAGAGAACTTTGAGAGAGAAATTGCATCTCTGGCGAAGGCTTCAAAGGAGTTGAAGTGCAAGGAACTGTTACTCATAACATGGGATCAAGGATATACCACAAAAGAGGGAGTTGAGATAACCCAAAATATTTGGATACTGAAGGAACTTTAGCAGTCTTTTCTCATCTAATTCTCTTTCAATAATTCTTTCTCTGTTCAAGAAAGCTAATTAGGTGTTTGTATCAATTTTTAGGGGGCTTTAAGATTTTAATTTCCTTCAAAGCTGTTTTTAACACATCTATTGCTTTCAAATATTCCATTAAGTTTAAGCGTTCGTAGGGAGTATGATCAAGCTTTGAATCGCCTGGGCCATAAGCTACTGCATCGACTCCAAATTTAGGAGCTAAGATGTTCATGTCCGCTGTTCCACTCTTCTTTTTAAGCCGTGGCTTTGCACCACTTTTTCTTATAGCTCTAACAAAAGCCCTAACAAGCGGACTTCTTGAGGAAACCTCGTAGGCCGGGACAAAATCCAAGATCTCCCCCTTACTCGATGGTTCATAACCGATAGGTGTTCTTATATTAACCACCATCTCTCCATAGAAATCAAAATCCCGCTCATAGGCTTCAAATCTCAAGATCCTCCCGCTCGGCTTATTAAAGCCTTCACCAAAATCCCTGCTTATTTCAAGCCATCTTTCTATCAGCTTTTCTGCGGCCCCTTTTGAACTCAAACTCCCATGGAATTTCTCAACTTCCTCCACGAACTTCAGGGTCAGGCTGCCCTTATATGCGATTGTGACCCCATCAAAGCCACTAGGTTCCCCAATTATTATAAAGTCCGGTTTTGGGACGTCTAAACTCCTGGCCCCAGTTGAGAACCCCTCTTCGTCTACTAGGCCGGCAAAGACCAGATTTGCCTTGCTTTCAATGAAGGCAAAAAAGAAAGTTGCCAGAGCTCCTTTAGCATCAACACTCCCTCTCCCCCATAGATAGTCCCCCTCGACCCGAATGGGGATTATGCCGGGAACGGTGTCCATATGTCCGGCCAGCAATACCCTACTCCCCTTCCCATTTTTTTCTGCTATGACGTTTCCAACTTCATCAATGTAACTCTCGATTCCAAAGCTTTCAAAACTATCTGTTAGAAATTTGGCAACATCCTCCTCTTTACCACTTGGGCTGTAGATGCTCACGAGCTCCTTGAGGAACTCTATTTTTTCTTCCTCACTGATCTTCATTAAGCACACCCTCAATGGTCTCTTTAACCCAGAGCATTTGTTCTTTCGTGATTATCAATGGGGGCAAGAGCCTGATCACCCTACTTCCTGCTGTATTTACCAGTAATCCTTTATCCTGGAGCATTTTAACGTATTTCCCAGCATTTTCCTTCAAAAGGATTCCAATCATCAAACCTTTACCTCTCGTCATTATTACTTTATCTCCCCCTACAATTATGCTCTTCTTATTGGCTTTTTCTATGAGGTTCTCTCGTCTTAAAATCCTCAGTGTTGTTGCCATAGCTTTACAGGCGAGGGGATTTCCACCGAATGTTGAGCCATGCTTTCCTCTCGGGATATCAAAGTTCGCCAGAGTTAGACCAATTGGAACCCCATTTGCCAGCCCTTTTCCCATTGTAACTATGTCAGGCTGTACTTTGTAGTGCTCTATTGCTAGAAACTTTCCGGTTCTGAAGGCACTCTGAACTTCATCCACTATCAGCAGGGCATCATTATCGTGAGTTAAATCCCTTAAAGTTTTGATAAATTCCTCTTTTGCGGGGATTATTCCACCCTCTCCCTGAATTGGCTCAACTATCACAGCAGCGGTTTCTTTTGTTATGGCATCTTTTGCGGCTTCGACGCTGTTAAAGGGGATGTGCTTAAAGCCCGGGACTAAAGGCTCAAACCCTTCCCTATATTTTTTCTTCCAAGTTGCGCTTAGAGAGCCAAAAGTTCTCCCATGAAAGGCATTTGTCATTGCTATTATCTCTTTTTTGCCCGTGTAGAGACGTGCAAACTTCAAAGCTGCTTCAACAGCCTCAGTTCCAGAGTTCCCGAAATAGGCGTATTCAAAGCTGAGGAATCTGGAGAGTTCCTCTAAGGCTTCGTCTTTCTCCTCATGATGGAACATGGGGCCGGCAACCATGAGCTTTTCTACTTGCTCACTTATTGCACCCGCCAGCTCTTCATTTGAGTGTCCCAATATGGCTACCCCAATTCCTGCTATGGCATCTAGGTATCGGTTTCCATCTTCATCCCAGACATAAACGCCTTTCCCCTTAATGAGCTTCAGCCTTTTTCTGTAAAGGTTCATCTCTTTCATTCAATCACCGTCCTGCCGTTCAGACCCTGGATGATAACTCTCTTGACACCACCTTCGAGTGCATCCCTTGCCATAAGCAGTTTCCTCTTCATCCCACCTCGAGCAAATGGGAGGAAATCATCAATTTTTTCAGTTTTTATTATCCCTACGACTTCTTCGTTGACTAAAAAAGCGGTATCCGATAGAAATATCAGCTCATCAGCTTTTAGGGCCAGTGCAATCTCCCTTGCGAGCTTATCCCCATCCACGTTTAACGGCTCAAAACTCTCACTCATTGCTATGGGGGCTATGACGGGGACTCCAAGATTCATCAGCTCAATTAATAGGTCAACATTGATCTTCTCGATTTTTCCAGAGTAATCGTCCTTAATTGCAACCTTTTTGCCATCTATCATAGCTTTGACTATTTTCTTCCTCCTGGCCTTTACAATCCCAAAGTCGAGACCGCTTAAGCCTATAGCATTGATGCTTTTACTTTGAAGGTAAGCCACGATATCTTTGTTGGCTTTCATCACTGCCATTACATAAGCCTCAAGCACTTCCTTTGGAGTGTACCTGAACTCCACTCCGGAGGGACTCCTCAGTTTCTTAACCTTAATCCCAAGCCTTTCACATAGGGCATCAACATAGTCTGAGCCACCATGAACGATTAAATCTGCTTCAAATTCAAACTCTTCAAGCCTGTCTAAAACACTTCCCCCGATTTTAACTATTCTCATTTCTTTCACCTAGATTGGATAAACTGGCAGATAATTCAAGCCGAGAGTTTCGTCTAACCCAAAGGCTATGTTCATGTTTTGCACCGCCTGCCCAGCACCGCCCTTGATCAAGTTGTCCAGCGCTGAGAGGAGAATAACTCTCCGGTTTTCATCATCGTAGACGAAACCAATATCAACGAAATTGCTTCCTATTACATATTTTGGATCGGGCAGTCTCTGCAATCCTCCCTTTTCCTTAACTATCCTTACAAATGGTTCCTTTAGATAAGGAAAATACTTTTTGTAAAGCTCCTTTTCGGTGGTCTCCATCTTGAAGTATATTGTTGCCAAGAGTCCCCTCACCAAATCTACCGAGTGAACGGTAAACTGAGCATTGATTTTAGTCTCTTGCTTTACCTCCGCCTCGTGTCTGTGATGGGATGCTTTGTAGACCCTGACCACATTGCTTCTTTCAGGGTGTATGCTTGCCACATTCTCTCTTCTCCCTCCAGCGCTTGAGCTAACCTTTAGGTCAACTATTGCCTCGTTAACCTCTCTTTTGAATGGATATAGTGCCAGGATTACGGCTGTTGCATTGCAGCCGGGATTTGCTATGAGCTCAGCTTTTTTGATTTCTTCTCTATGGATCTCTGGCAGGCCATAAACGAACTCATCTATAAGCTCTGGTTTTAAATGCTCTCCATAGTACTCTTCATAGAGGTTTAAGCTTACTCTAAAGTCTGCACTTAGGTCAATTATCTTAGCGCTTCCCATATACTCGTCAATTATTTTCATCGAAGTTCCATGTGGGACGGCCAAAAATATCACATCGGCATCGAAGTTGTAGTTATTAGTGAACCTAAGGTTCAATCCTCTTAAATTTGGATGAACTTTGTGGATTCTCTTCCCATTGTACCGCCTTGATGTTACCGCACTTATTTCAACTTCGGGATGCATGGACAAAAGCCTAACCAGCTCTCCTCCAATATAGCCGCTTGCTCCAACGACGGCAGCTTTTATCATCTTTTAGCCACCCCAACGGCATACTCAACGATTTTTTTAGCCACATCAACGCCTGTGACCTTTACTACGTTCTTGAACTCCATAGCAGGGTTAACTTCATTAACGAGCAACCCCCTATCGCTCTCAAAAATGTCTATTGCTAAAGCCCCTTCGCCAAAGGCCTCCCAGGCTTTAATTGAAATTTCCTTGACTTCTTCATCTTCACATGGGATTGCCTTTCCTCCTCTTGCGGTGTTGGTCACCCAATGGTCAGAGTATCGGTAGATAGCTGTCACAAATTCTCCTCCAATAACGTGACTCCTAATGTCCCTACCGGGTTTCTCAATGTATTCCTGCATGTAGTAAACTTTGTAAAGAGGATTTCCCATCCATTGTCTATGTTCCACAATTCCTTCAGCTGCATCCAAATCGTTTATTTTGCTAACCATTCTTCCCCAGCTTCCAAAGACAGGCTTCATAACCACAGGATAGCCAATTCTTTCCATGGCTTTTATTGCGCTATTTTTATCAAACGCGACACTCCACCTCGGCACTGGGACTTTCTTGCTGAGCTTTAAAGTTGCAAAGAGCTTATCTCCCGCCTCAAGGATTATATTGAAGGGGTTAACTGTCGGAATCCCATGGGCTTCAAAGAGCTTTGCCATATATAAAGCTTTGAAGTGGCTAACGTTTCTTATTATTACCACATCCAGATCAAAGTTTTCTGGAAAGATTGTTTCACTATCGTGGAGCATGATCACTTCCCCTAATTCTTTTGCCCTGTCCCTGAGCATCATCTCCTCCTTGCGCATTATTGTGTAAGTTATGCCGATTTTCATTGTTTAACCTCCGCCAGAGATAATTCCTCAGTATAATAATGTCACTACTCGCCCCAGTCTTCCTCCACCTCGGGGAGCTCTTCAAGGATTATTGGGTCTAAACTGACAACCTCGAGCTCTGAACTGCAAACTGGACACTCCACTATCTCATGCACCTCTACACTATCGATCTCTATTTCAGCTCCACAAACTGGGCATTCAACCATCTTTCCACCTCCATTCTTTATGTTTTCAATCCGCATGACATTTGGAAGATTTAAATCTTTTTTGTAACATTTAATTTTAAATTTCTAAATTTTGTGCCAAACATAACATTATTTCATGAACAAAGTTGGAATGGTGTTGATTCTTATCTCATTAACCCAGAGCTCGTCCCACTCTATGGATCAATCTCTTGATCATCAATTTCTGAAATTACTCCATTTACAACATCCGGAGTCATTGCACTTCCCCCCAAATCGGGTGTTAAATTGCCTTTTTTCACATAATTTTTAACAGCATTCCAAATTACCCAACCATCTAAACCCAAATAATCTAAAAGCATAGCACCGCTCAAAATAGCGCCAATTGGATTTGCTATTCCTTTCCCAGCTATGTCCGGTGCACTTCCATGTATAGGCTCGAATAAAGCTATTTCCTCTCCGTAGTTTCCTGATGGGATAACCCCAATGCTCTTTGCATGTATTGAAGCTAAATCTGAAAGGATATCGCCAAAAAGATTCTCGCTCAATATTATTCTGTGCTTCCAGGGATTCCTGACAAGTTCTATGGTAAATGAGTCAATGATTTTCTCATTAACTTTAATCCCCTCTCTTTCTGCCAGGTTCAAAACAATTTTTCTGAAGAATCTGTCACCTCTCAAAACATTTGCTTTGTGGACAAAAGTAATTTCTTTGAAGTTCCTATCTTTTGCTAATTCTATTGCAAACCTTGCTATCTTCTCTGCTCCCTCTCTCGTTATCACCCTAAAGTCAACAACTCTACCATCATTAACCTCATACTCCCCGGAGTATAGCCCCTCGCTGTTTTCCCTTACTATGTAAATTTCCCTATCTCCCCAAAGGTCTGGAATAATTCTTAAATTAGCGTAAAGGTTAAGCTCCTTTCTCAAAGTTAGGATCAGGCTTTTGTAGTTTGGAACGTCAAAGGGCGTTGACGTTGCCCCGAATAAAACTGCATCCATCTCCTTTATCTCTTCCAGGTCCTCTTCTCTTATTGGAGCTCCGCATTCTTTGAATACTTCAAAGCCCCCCTCGAACTCAACGAACTCTATTTTATTGGTTACCGCTTTTATGACCCTCATCGCTGCTTCTGTAACTTCAACCCCGATGCCATCTCCTTTTATCACCGCTACTCTATACATAAATCGCCCCTCCTTTGCAGATACTCTATTATTCCGCCATTTTTGACTATCTCAAAGAGAAATCCTTCCAAAGGCTCGAATTGCCTTATCTCTTTTCCTTTTCTAACTATTCCACTTTGCCAGTCCACCTCTATCTCATCATCATCGTTCAGCCAGTCCGTATCGCCAGTTAAGAGAGGGATGCCCAAGTTGATGCAATTCCTGTAGAATATCCTTCCAAAGGACTTTGCTATTATTCCACTGATCCCAGCGGCTTTTAATGCTAAAGCAGCCGATTCCCTTGAAGAGCCTATCCCAAAGTTTTTTCCACCTACAATAACATCTCCCCTCTGTACTTCCCTTGAGAACTCCGGTCTCACCTCTATGAATGCTATTTTTGCAAGCTCTTGCGGATCCTTCGTTAAATTATATCTTCCCGGAGTTATTGCATCAGTTGAAATGCTATCCCCGAATTTCCACACCCTCATAGCACATCCTCCGGATTCGTTATCTCTCCATAAATTGCACTCACAGCTGCAGTGAGGGGGCTGGCAAGATAAATTTCAGCGTTTGGAGAACCCATTCTTCCTTTGAAGTTCCTGTTGGTTGTGCTCAGGATCACCTCTCCATCTCCAGCTACCCCCATATGTCTTCCCAAGCAAGGACCACACCCTGGGGGCAAAATAATTGCACCGGCTTCACTTAGCCTTTGCACAATCCCCTCTTCTATCATTTGAAGGTAGATCTTCCTTGATGCTGGTCCTATGAAAGTTCTAACGATAACTTCTTCACCCTCAAGGACCTCTGCCACTCTTCTAAGTTGTTCAAGCCTTCCATTTGTGCATGAGCCTATGAAAACCTGATCAATCTTTCTTTTAACTTTCTCAACTCTCTCAACGTTGCTTGGATGGTGGGGCAAAGCTACCAAGGGCTCAATTTCACCGAGTTCTATTGTGATCTCTCTCAGATAATTTCCATCGCCATCAAAGCTTCCATTGTCCAAAACAGCTGTCTTTGCATTTGTTTCAACACTGAAGTTTGCTATCGTCATTTTTTCGTCAATTGAAAAATTGAGGTCTCCAAAAAACTCCAAGGCTTTGTAATTCATGTCAAAGTCTCTCAACGAGTTAATTAAGCGTAACATCAAATCCATTGTCATTACATTTTTGCTTAGTCTTCCTTCGAGGTTCACCCTGACACTTTCTGGAACCCTGAACCAGTTTTTTCCAAGTCCCATTGCCACGGCCACGTCGGTCGCACCCATCCCTACAGCAAATACGCCAAAAGCCCCCAAGGTTGGTGTATGGGAATCAGCTCCAACTATTATTTTTGCTCCATCCAAAAGCCCTTCTTCTGGAACAACTTGGTGTGATATTCCATAACCCTCAAAGGTTTTAATTTCCTGCTCCCTTGCGAATTCTCTAATCTCCCTTTGAAGGTTTGCCACTTTAACGGTTGGTGCTGGATAAACGTGGTCAAAGAATATGGAAATCCTCTCCGGATTCTTCACTCGTGTAAAAACCCTCCTAAATGCTTCTATGATTAAGGGCATGGTGCCATCATGGGCATAAATTAAATCGACATTTCTGATTATTGCTTCTCCTGTTTTTGCCTTTAGAATTTCCTCAATAATCGTCATCTTGAGAACCTCCTTGCCTCTCCAAGAAGCTCTTCTGGAGTGAAGGACTTCCGGGAATTCTTCACAACATCGAGTAGCTTCTCCACGACCTCCCCATTTTCGTCTTTAATCCCTGCTTTTTCAAGGTAGAACCTTATCGAGTCCCTTCCCGCGTATTTGTCAATGTGAATGGATCTCTCCCTCCCGAAGACCTCGGCCGGTAGAAATTCGTAAAAGCTTGGGTCTTTTATCACAGCTGAAACGTGTAAGCCGGCTTTGTGGACAAATGCATTTTCTCCAACTATTGGATAGTGTCTTTGGGTTTTTATTCCCGTTATCTGCTCTATCAGTTTGCTCAACCCATAGAGATTCTCCAATTTGTATTTCTTGATCCCGTAATGGTAAGTCAAGAGAGTTGAAATTTGGATTAAATCAACTATTCCAACTCTTTCTCCTATGCCATTTATAGTTGCATCAACTAATGTTGCTCCAGCTTCAATTCCCATTATTGCGTTCGCCAAAGCTAAGCCCAGATCATTGTGGCAGTGCACATTCGCTGGAATGCCAAAGCTGACCACCCTTCTAACGAGCTCGTAGAAATACAATGGATGTGCTGATCCAGTTGTGTCTGCTATGCTTACTCTATCGACTTTAAGCTCTCTTGCCAGTTCAAGGGCCCTTTCAATGTTCTCCCACTCCGTTCTCGTCGTGTCTTCTGGAGTAAAGCGCACTTTCAACCCGTGATCCTTGGCGTATAAGATGGCACTTTCAACTCTTTCCAGGGCTTTCTCGAGGGTTATGCCAAATCTTCTTTGAAGGCATGCGTTTGAGAGGCAGAAAAAGATGCCAATCCAGTCAATATTCAAATCCAAAATCAAATCGATATCTTTTCTTAATGCTCTTGAGTGTGCTAGGAGGTTTGCCCTTAAACCCTGCTCCGAGATTAGCCTTATTCCTTCTGAAACATCCTTACTCACTGCTGGATGTCCCACCTCTATAAAATCAACGCCAAAATCATCCAGAGCTACCGCTATTTCTAATCTCTGCTCTGGACTAAAGTTAACTCCTGGTGATTGTTCTCCTTCCCTCAGTGTTGAATCTAAAAGTTGTATGGCTCTTAATAATACCACCCCCTTTATTTGATAACTGAAGATTTATAGTAGGGTATATAAATCTTTCGGAAAATATCTGGATTTTCCGAAATATTATCTTTATATTGAATTTAATACAAATAAAATTTCGATTTTTGTACAATTATTTCGAAAAAATTTTTGTACATCTTGATTTGAAGGGTTATGATACAAGAAAAAGCTTGATAAATGTAAAAACAATTTAAATGAGCTCTTCTAAAGGTTTGCTAACTGACTTCTGCAGTTTTGGAGTATAATATTCGGAGAGCTCTTTGACCTCAAAACAATTCTTTCTTGCCCAGACAAAGGCCTTTGAAAGTTCATAACCCAGATTTGCATTCAAGACTATTGGAATGTTTAAATCAACGGCAGTCCTCCTTATCTTGTAGTCCTTGTCTTTTGCGTATCCAGAAGTTATAACTAGATCAATCTTGCCCAGTTTCATCAACTCTACAGCTTCCTCTTTGCCTAAAGTATCTCCATGCCTCAAGCTGTCTTCTAAGGTGAAAACATTGTATTCCGAGCTTTTAAGGAGTTTTGCAGTTTCCAGTAGTGTTGATACCTCTTTGTCATAACCATAAACTAAGATATTTGACTTTGGCATTTTGTTCGGTTTCGCCGAGAGCCAGCTCTTTAGTAGGGCATCTTCAAATTCATTCCCTAAACCTGCAACTTCTCCAGTAGAGCGCATTTCTGGCCCTAAGAAGGGATAAGCATTTTGAAGCTGAGACCACGAGAACTGTGGGCTTTTCACAGCGAAAGCCTTTGTTGGGATCTCGTAGTAGTCGTAATCCATTCCTATGGAGAGTTTCCCATCAAACACCGCCTGAGCTGCTAATTCCATTAAATTTACACCCCTTGCCTTGCTCGAAAAGGGCATTGATCTGCTTGTCCTCAGGTTCAGCTCAAGAACGTAGACATCATCGTTGACTAAGAATTGTATGTTAAAGGGTCCCCTAATTTCTAAAGCCAACGCAAGCTCTAAAGCTATTTTGTGCATCTTTTTTACATGCTTTTCTTTTAGATAGCGGTAGGGAGTAACCATTGTGGCATCTCCACTATGAACTCCCGCTTTTTCTATGTGTTCCAATGTAACTCCAACTACCCTCTTTCCATCTGAGACGGCATCTATCTCTGCTTCCATTGCATCTAAGAACTTTGAAACCACAACAGGGTGTTCTGGGGAAACTTTTGTTGCTAAAGAGAGGTACTCTTTTAGTTCCTTCTCATTGTAGGCAACTTTCATAGCGGTCCCGCTCAAAACGTAGCTTGGTCTTACCATTAAGGGGTATCCTACTTCCTCGGCAAAAGCTAAGACTTCTCCAACACTCTTAGCTTCAATCCAGGGTGGTTGCTTTATGTTGAGCTTCTCCAAGAGTTTGGAAAATTTGGCCCTGTTTTCAGCTATATCTACACTCATCCCCCGGGTTCCTAGGAGTTTGACTCCATTTTGCTCAAGCTTTTTGGCTAAGGAATTTGCAAGCTGTCCTCCAGCAAAGGCCACAATCCCATCCGGCTTCTCAAATTGGTAAATATCTAAGACCCGTTCAAGAGTTATCTCCTCAAAGTAAAGCTTGTCACTAACATCCCAATCTGTTGAAACTGTTTCAGGGTTGTAGTTCAAAATTATAACTTCATAACCCCTCTTTTTTGCAGCATTTGCAAAGTTCACGACAGCCCAATCAAACTCCACACTGACTCCAATCCTAAAGACACCTGCTCCCAAAATCAGAACCTTCGGCTTTTCTGTGTAGGGAACGTCATTTTCCTGTGCATCGTAGGTCATGTACAGATAATTCGTCCTTGCTGGAACTTCTCCAGCCAAGGTGTCTATTTGCTTGACAAATGGGATTGATTTTTTAATGCTGCTATTAGATAGAGCCTTCATCTGCTCATCACTAAATCCAAGCTTTTTGGCTTCTCTTATTGTCTCTTCATCTGGGTTGCTCCTAAGGGCCTCTGCAATCTTAACAAGATCCTCAATTATGTAGAGGTAAAACTTATCTATTCCAGTAATTCTGTGAATCTCATCAACACTTGCTCCCAGTTTCAGGGCCTTCGCAATGTGCATGGGCATATAAGGCTCGTAATTCTTAATTCTCTCCATAACCTTTTCCAACGACTCTTCGCTCTCATAGTACTTCCCTATAAGCTCATCTCCGATTCCCACCATTCTGATAGCTTTTTGAAAAGCCTCATGGAGGTTCCTTCCTATCGCCATGACTTCTCCAATGCTCTTCATCTCGGTATTTATCTTCTTATTCGCGTTCTCAAACTTCTCTAAATCCCATCTCGGCATTTTAACAACAACATAATCCAAGCTCGGCTCAAACAAAGCGGTTGTAACTCCAGTTACCCCATTTAAAAGCTCATCCAGTGTATATCCCAACGCTAGTTTTGCCGCTATGTAGGCTAGGGGATAGCCGGTGACCTTGCTTGCTAGAGCAGATGAACGGCTCATCCTTGGATTTGTTTCAATTATGTAGAACTCCTCTGATTTGGGATCTAAGGCCAGCTGGACGTTACATTCTCCAATAAGATCTATTGCCTCTGCCACTTCTATAGCCGCTTTCCTCAGTAGGTAGTATTCCCTATTTGTTAAAGTCTGGGAGGGTGCAACTACCATGGAATCACCTGTGTGGATTCCCATTGGGTCAAAGTTCTCCAGGCATGCTACCGCAACGGCGTTTCCATCCTTATCCCTAACAATTTCAAATTCTATCTCTTTCCATCCCTTCAGGTACTTCTCTACTAAAACCTCACCAATCTCACTCTGTGCAAAAGCCCTAACTATGTATTCCCTGAACTCTTCTTCATTCCAAGCAACAAAGGATCCCCTTCCACCTAGGTTGAAGCTAACTCTTACCATCACTGGGAAACCTATCTTCCGGGCCACTTTTACAGCTTCCTCAACGTTCTTAGCGGCTTTACTCGGTGGTATAGGGAGGCCGTTTTTAATCATAGTTTCCCTGAACTTTTCCCTATCCAGAGCCTTCTTTATTCCCTCCACGGGTGTTCCAAGAACTTTGATGTTGTATTCCTCTAAAATTCCGGAGTCATGTAAGGCCACGCCTAATGATAGAGCACTTTGGCCTCCGAAGCCCAGCAAAATCCCATCTGGGTTTTCCTTCTTTATGACTTTTTCAACAAATTTGAGATTCAGAGGAAGGAGATAAACCTTGTCTGCCATCTCATGGCTCGTTTGAATAGTTGCAACATTTGGGTTGATTAAAATGGTCTCTATCCCCTCTTCTTTTAAGGCTTTTAGAGCCTGACTTCCACTGTAATCGAATTCAGCAGCTTCTCCAATTTTTATTGCTCCGGAACCCAGAACAAGAACTTTAGAAACCATGAGCCTCACCCTTAATCATTTTTGAGAAAACATCAAAAATCCATGCTGAGTCCAAAGGGCCAGGGGATGCTTCGGGATGGAATTGGGTGGCAATTATTGGTTTGTGTGGATGGTAAATCCCCTCAACGCTTTTGTCATCTACGTTGACCATCCAGACTTTGAACTCGTTCAAACTTTGAGCTTTTACAGCGTATCCATGGTTTTGTGTGGTTACAAAAGCTTTTCCACTTTTTAGGTCTTTAACGGGTTTGTTAACTCCCCTATGTCCATATTTAAGCTTGTAGATCTCCGCCCCATCTGCTAAGGCCAGTATTTGGCTTCCTAGACAGATACCCATCGTTGGAACATTGTACTCGATAACCTCACGGGCTTTTTTTACTAGATCTTCGAGCAATTCAGGATTTCCAGGGCCGTTGCTGAATAAAATCCCATCTGCGTTGAACTCTTCTAAGACATCAATTGGGTCATAATGATAGGGAATTCTTATTACCTTAAATCCCCTTTTCAAAAGCTCCCTTAGAATCCCATATTTGATACCGCAATCAACTACAACAATACTCTTATTAGGGTTTGGGGGTTTATGGACGATTAACTCTTTTGGCGTGACCTTATCTATGAAATTCATTTCATCGTAGCTTAGTTTTTTCACCTTCTCCATAATCTCATCGAGGTCGTAATTTCCCACAATTAAAGCCCCCATCATGACGCCTCTTTCCCTTATTTTCTTCACTAATGCCCTAGTCTCGATTCCTTCTATTCCGGGAATACTCTCTTCTTTGAACCATTCATCCAGGCTTTTCTCGCTTGCCCAGTGATTGCTCCGCATGAGCTTTGAGATTACGAACCCCTCTACTTGGATTTCATCTGATTCATAGTGGAGGGGAACACCGTTCTCTTTTATTTCCCTGCTTGGAACTCCATAGTTTCCAATTAGTGGATAAGTCATGACCAAAATCTGGCCCTTGTAAGAAGGATCGGTTAACGACTCTGGATAACCCACCATTCCCGTTGTGAAAACCACTTCCCCGTATTTTATTCCTTCACTTCCAAAGCCTTTACCTTTAAACACACTTCCATCTTCCAAGATTAGATACGCGTTATTTGATTTTTTCATTAAACTACCTCCTTCAATTTGGAATGCTCCTCTTCTAGATTATTTTTTGCCATCCTGATATATTCCGCTACTTTTTCTGGATTTGGAGAGCCCATAGTGGGCTTTTTAATCCCTTCTTCCAGGGTGGATTTGATGCCGTACACTGCCTCGACTTTGGAGTAGATTTCTTCGACGCTCTGAGAGCTTTTTATTAGCTCTGCGATCTCTGTGTAAACTTCCCTGTAGGGTTTTCCGCTCTTCAGAGAGACCTTCTCGGCTATGTCAGTTGCCAAAATAGGGAAAATCTCTGCGTCGATCAATAACTTTTTCTTGTTTACCTCAATCTTTTTGAAGAAGTCTGAGAAAATTTTCAGTGTCTCCAGAGTTTTCTTCAAGATTATTAATGCATGCTTATTCGTTTCCTGCATGTCTAAGTTATATCCGGTCGGAAGTCCCTTCAGAGTTCCTAGCAAAGCTGTTAAGTGCCCAATGCTTTCAGAACCCCAGGCCCTGGCTATCTCCATGGTTACTGGATTCTTCTTTTGGGGCATCATGCTGCTTGTTGCTAGGTGCTCCTTGGGCAAGACCAGGTAATCAAACTGGGGTGTTGAGAAAATCACAATGTCCTCTGCTATCCGTGATAAAAATACGGATAGACTGACATCCATTGATAATGCTATACTGAGGAAATCCCTACTGCTTGTCGCTTTTATGGAGTTGATCACAATTCCACTAAAAAGTTCTTTGGCCAGAGTGTCCCTATCTAAAGGAACGCTCGTTCCAGCAACTGCTCCTCCCCCTAAAGGAGATTTATCAATTACCTTAAGGACAAAAAACAGGGCCTTTGTATAGTCGGCTAGGACCTCCTCTATATAGCAGAGGTAATGGGCAAACGTTGAAGGTTGCGCTGGCTGTAAATGGGTAAAAGCTGGCATTACTGTCCATAGATGTTTTTCTGCTTTATCTAGGAGGATTTTTCTCAGGTTTATCAACTCTTTTAGCTGTTCAATTATGAGTTTCTTTGTTTTTAATCTCAAAGCCGCTGAGACATGGTCGTTCCTGCTTTTCCCTAGGGCCAAATATCCTTCATCCTCTCCTACTACTTCCTTCAGGTAAATTTCAATCGCCTCATGTACATCTTCGGCATTAATAGAAAACAATGGTAAGGGATCTTGGAGGAGGCTGTTTAGTTCACTTAGTATCTTGTCTCCCTTCTCTGCTGGAATTAAATTTTGGGCGATCAGAACCTTCACATGGGCAATTAAGCTTTCGATAACTTCGCTGACTATTTCTTTATCTTCTTCCATTGAGGAGGTGTAGGCCAAGATATTAAGATCAGCATCGCCCAGTAGACTCTTCCTGTACATAGCACCACCTAACTAATGGCCTTCTTTGCGGTTACTGGCTCTGTGGGTGTGTACGCCGGATCCAGTTTGCTTTTTGAACTATACGCTAAAACACTCTGCAGTCCAAAGAGCTCAATAAAGCCAACCGCAAGCTTCTGGTCAAAGGTGCTGAACTTTTCGTACGTTGCAAGCTTTGTATCGTAAAGTGCATTTTCAGAGGTCCTCCCAACTACGCTAACGTTCCCTTTGTAGAACTTTACCTTAACAGATCCATTAATATCTGCTTCAACTTTATCTATGAATGCATCTAAAGCCTCCTTGAGTGGCTCAAACCAGAGGCCGTTGTAGATAAGCCATGCCCACTTTGAATCAATGATCTCCTTAAATTCGAGAACCCATTTTGTGAGAATTAGCTTTTCTAAATCCTTGTGAGCCTTTATTAGGGTTATTGCTGCTGGGGCTTCGTAAACTTCCCTGCTCTTTATTCCTACAGTCCTGTCCTCAATGTGATCTATCCTGCCAACCCCATGCTTTCCTGCGATGGAGTTTAAAGTTTCTATGAGTTCGACGGGGTCCATTTCTTTTCCATTTAACCCTATAGGGACTCCCTCCGCGAAGTCTATCGTAACATATTCTGGCTTTTCTGGAGTCTTTTCTGGAGAGAGAGTCCATTCAAAAACTTCTTCTGGGGGCTCTTCAAAAGGATCTTCCAAGATTCCTCCTTCTATTGAGCGTCCCCAAAGATTCTCATCAATGCTGTAGATTTTGTCTTTAACAGGTATTCCTTTTTTCTTTGCATATTCCATCTCCCAGTCCCTTGTAAGGTTAAGCTCCCTAACTGGGGCAATTATCTTAATCTCTGGATAGAGGGCTTTAACTGCTAAATCAAACCTAACTTGGTCATTTCCTTTTCCAGTGCAGCCATGAGCTACCGCATCGGCATTCTCTTTTTTAGCTATCTCAACAAGTTTCTCAGCTATTAAAGGCCTAGCTAATGCTGTGGCTAGTGGATAAGATCCTTCATAAAGTGCATTTGCCTTTATCGCTTTGAAGATGTATTTTTCGACAAATTCTTTCTTTGCATCTATGGTATAGTGTTTTAGGGCACCAAGTTTGAGTGCCTTTTCTTCGATCTTTTGATACTGTTAGGATAAGCGGTAGGGCGTTAGGTTTAAGTTTCTGATAATTTTTCAGAAAAGAAGGGAGAGAAATGAAGGCTGAGAGCATTCTATACTCACTGATTTCAGTCTTAAAACCTTTTCGCCGCAACAAAATCCCACCAGAAAAGAAAATCAGAGCAGTAGAACTATACCTGCGAGGCCTCAGCTACAGACAAGTCGGAAAAATCCTCAAAATCAGCCACACAACAGTCTGGGAGGCAGTTCAAAAACTAGCAGAAGCAGTTTACCAGCCAACACTCCTCGCAGTAAGAAAACAGAGGAATTTTATCGCAGTTGATGAGACTGTCGTAAAAATCAACGGGGAGAAGAGATTTCTCTGGGCTGCACTTGACGTTGAGAGCAGGGAAGTTCTCGCAGTCTGGATTACAACAACCAGAAACTGGTGGATTGCTAGAGACTTCATTCTGGTTGTTTTGAAATCCTGCAAAGGACAGCCTGTTTTTCTGGTTGATGGTGGGAAGTGGTACAAGTCTGCTTTTAAATCCCTTGGACTGGATTTTGTTCACGTAACCTTCGGGCCGAGGAACTGTATTGAACGCTGGTTCAGGACTTTAAAAGAAAGAACAAAGCGTTTCTGGAATAATTTCAGGGCTAGAGACTGGAGGAGGGTTCACAGGTTTGTTTTTCTGTTTGCGTTCTGGTATAATTTTGTTAGGTTTCATTCTCGGTTTGGTTGTCCGCCTGGTGATGTGACTGAGTGGCTTCAAGAGGTGATGCCCCAGTTATCCTGACAGTATCGATCTTTTCAAAGTTATCTTTTTGGCCCACGTCTACGGTAACTGTAATTACTTCTGCATTCATTTTTTCCTGCATCATTTTCAAGATGATTGATGTATCCAGACCTCCTGAGTAGGCTAAAACTATCTTCATGCAGATCACCAGAGTTGGGATAAAAAGAACGTTTTTATATTTTTTGTAACTAATATCTTAAAATTAACAAAATACGTTACATATATAACAACTTTGAGAATCGATAAGGTGGGGAATTATGCCGGAGTATTGGAAATAAAGGTAAAGCAATAATTGGAGGTTATTTTAAAGTCCTTCTCATCTTCAGGATGATATCTTCCAGTATTTGGTATGCTTTTGGAGCGTTTTTACGATCAAGAACAAATATGGTGTCTTTGTGGCATGAGATCACCTGAGTTATGTTTACTCCATTTGATGAAAGGGTTGAGGTCATAACGGCCATGATTCCGGGGGTCTCAATTATCTCTTCTGGGCTTATCAATATTATGGCGGTTTGCTCTTCAATTAACTCAACTATCTCTTCC
>NZ_KE387150.1:163757-199097 GCF_000430485.1 Thermococcus sp. PK | reverse complement strand
TTGAAGGTTGCGCTGGCTGTAAATGGGTAAAAGCTGGCATTACTGTCCATAGATGTTTTTCTGCTTTATCTAGGAGGATTTTTCTCAGGTTTATCAACTCTTTTAGCTGTTCAATTATGAGTTTCTTTGTTTTTAATCTCAAAGCCGCTGAGACATGGTCGTTCCTGCTTTTCCCTAGGGCCAAATATCCTTCATCCTCTCCTACTACTTCCTTCAGGTAAATTTCAATCGCCTCATGTACATCTTCGGCATTAATAGAAAACAATGGTAAGGGATCTTGGAGGAGGCTGTTTAGTTCACTTAGTATCTTGTCTCCCTTCTCTGCTGGAATTAAATTTTGGGCGATCAGAACCTTCACATGGGCAATTAAGCTTTCGATAACTTCGCTGACTATTTCTTTATCTTCTTCCATTGAGGAGGTGTAGGCCAAGATATTAAGATCAGCATCGCCCAGTAGACTCTTCCTGTACATAGCACCACCTAACTAATGGCCTTCTTTGCGGTTACTGGCTCTGTGGGTGTGTACGCCGGATCCAGTTTGCTTTTTGAACTATACGCTAAAACACTCTGCAGTCCAAAGAGCTCAATAAAGCCAACCGCAAGCTTCTGGTCAAAGGTGCTGAACTTTTCGTACGTTGCAAGCTTTGTATCGTAAAGTGCATTTTCAGAGGTCCTCCCAACTACGCTAACGTTCCCTTTGTAGAACTTTACCTTAACAGATCCATTAATATCTGCTTCAACTTTATCTATGAATGCATCTAAAGCCTCCTTGAGTGGCTCAAACCAGAGGCCGTTGTAGATAAGCCATGCCCACTTTGAATCAATGATCTCCTTAAATTCGAGAACCCATTTTGTGAGAATTAGCTTTTCTAAATCCTTGTGAGCCTTTATTAGGGTTATTGCTGCTGGGGCTTCGTAAACTTCCCTGCTCTTTATTCCTACAGTCCTGTCCTCAATGTGATCTATCCTGCCAACCCCATGCTTTCCTGCGATGGAGTTTAAAGTTTCTATGAGTTCGACGGGGTCCATTTCTTTTCCATTTAACCCTATAGGGACTCCCTCCGCGAAGTCTATCGTAACATATTCTGGCTTTTCTGGAGTCTTTTCTGGAGAGAGAGTCCATTCAAAAACTTCTTCTGGGGGCTCTTCAAAAGGATCTTCCAAGATTCCTCCTTCTATTGAGCGTCCCCAAAGATTCTCATCAATGCTGTAGATTTTGTCTTTAACAGGTATTCCTTTTTTCTTTGCATATTCCATCTCCCAGTCCCTTGTAAGGTTAAGCTCCCTAACTGGGGCAATTATCTTAATCTCTGGATAGAGGGCTTTAACTGCTAAATCAAACCTAACTTGGTCATTTCCTTTTCCAGTGCAGCCATGAGCTACCGCATCGGCATTCTCTTTTTTAGCTATCTCAACAAGTTTCTCAGCTATTAAAGGCCTAGCTAATGCTGTGGCTAGTGGATAAGATCCTTCATAAAGTGCATTTGCCTTTATCGCTTTGAAGATGTATTTTTCGACAAATTCTTTCTTTGCATCTATGGTATAGTGTTTTAGGGCACCAAGTTTGAGTGCCTTTTCTTCGATCTTTTGATACTGTTAGGATAAGCGGTAGGGCGTTAGGTTTAAGTTTCTGATAATTTTTCAGAAAAAGAAGGGAGAGAAATGAAGGCTGAGAGCATTCTATACTCACTGATTTCAGTCTTAAAACCTTTTCGCCGCAACAAAATCCCACCAGAAAAGAAAATCAGAGCAGTAGAACTATACCTGCGAGGCCTCAGCTACAGACAAGTCGGAAAAATCCTCAAAATCAGCCACACAACAGTCTGGGAGGCAGTTCAAAAACTAGCAGAAGCAGTTTACCAGCCAACACTCCTCGCAGTAAGAAAACAGAGGAATTTTATCGCAGTTGATGAGACTGTCGTAAAAATCAACGGGGAGAAGAGATTTCTCTGGGCTGCACTTGACGTTGAGAGCAGGGAAGTTCTCGCAGTCTGGATTACAACAACCAGAAACTGGTGGATTGCTAGAGACTTCATTCTGGTTGTTTTGAAATCCTGCAAAGGACAGCCTGTTTTTCTGGTTGATGGTGGGAAGTGGTACAAGTCTGCTTTTAAATCCCTTGGACTGGATTTTGTTCACGTAACCTTCGGGCCGAGGAACTGTATTGAACGCTGGTTCAGGACTTTAAAAGAAAGAACAAAGCGTTTCTGGAATAATTTCAGGGCTAGAGACTGGAGGAGGGTTCACAGGTTTGTTTTTCTGTTTGCGTTCTGGTATAATTTTGTTAGGTTTCATTCTCGGTTTGGTTGTCCGCCTGGTGATGTGACTGAGTGGCTTCAAGAGGTGATGCCCCAGTTATCCTGACAGTATCGATCTTTTCAAAGTTATCTTTTTGGCCCACGTCTACGGTAACTGTAATTACTTCTGCATTCATTTTTTCCTGCATCATTTTCAAGATGATTGATGTATCCAGACCTCCTGAGTAGGCTAAAACTATCTTCATGCAGATCACCAGAGTTGGGATAAAAAGAACGTTTTTATATTTTTTGTAACTAATATCTTAAAATTAACAAAATACGTTACATATATAACAACTTTGAGAATCGATAAGGTGGGGAATTATGCCGGAGTATTGGAAATAAAGGTAAAGCAATAATTGGAGGTTATTTTAAAGTCCTTCTCATCTTCAGGATGATATCTTCCAGTATTTGGTATGCTTTTGGAGCGTTTTTACGATCAAGAACAAATATGGTGTCTTTGTGGCATGAGATCACCTGAGTTATGTTTACTCCATTTGATGAAAGGGTTGAGGTCATAACGGCCATGATTCCGGGGGTCTCAATTATCTCTTCTGGGCTTATCAATATTATGGCGGTTTGCTCTTCAATTAACTCAACTATCTCTTCCGGTCTTATGAGCTCAAGTACCTTTTCCTTCTCTTCACTTGAGAGAACCAGTGTGAATGTATCAACACCTTGGGTAAGCTGGAAGAATCGGGCCTCCTCCATCACCTTAGAGAGTCGCTCAATTTTTCTCAAGACAGCCTGCTTGTTGGCAGTTATTACTGTTAAGTCGGATTGGAGTTCAATAACAGTTTTTGCCACCACACTCCTGATTTTATTTTCGAAGAGTGCTCTCTCTTTTCTGAGTTCTTCTCCTATCCTTATCAGGGCCATCTTCACAGCTCCGGTTGATGTCTTGATGTTTTTCTTCTCCAATTCTTTTAAAATAACCCTTGCTAAAGCGCTGTAGTTTATAACATCTAAAATTAAGCACTCCTTAATTGCTGGGCGAGAGAGAACGATGTCTTTTACAGTCTTTGCAACGCTAATTTTTTCTTCCGCCATTATCTCACCTAAAAAGAATACTCACTCTAAATATATAACTTTTTATGATGTATGGCACTTTGTTGTAAAAGTCTTAAAGGAATAGCGATCATTTATAGGGGAGATTCTTGGGGTAGAGGGCTTAACGATGCACTTATAGAGAAGATTGAGGGCAAAATAGAAGTAGGGGTCGGCATTGAGTATCCAAGCAATCCAACGCCAGCAGACTGGTCACCATACATAGCCAAGCTCGAAGATGGAGTTAAGGAGCTCATCAGCAAATATGGAAAGGATAATGTTGGGGTTTGGGCAGTTGGATGGGACGAAGTTGCGACGCTATTGACCCAAATTCCGGATGATTCAGTTCTCCTCCAAGTTAAGTGGATTGGTACATACCCACTCGTCGGAAACCAAAAGATAATTGAAGAGGCCAAGGACAAAGCAGTAAAGGTTGGATTGTTCTCAACCCAGTTCTATTCAGAAAGTGATGAAACTGCAAAGTTGAAGGAGAAGTTTAAGGCAAAGTTTGGTGCAGAACCGGATCAACACGGATTGAATGCTTATGGTGCTACATGGGTGGTTGCATTAGCCTATGTTGAGGTACTTAAGGAGAAATGAAGCTACAACCCAGATTTGATGGTTCGAAAGATTAAGGAAGTCCTTGAGAAGTACAACAGTGCTGTCTATGGTGTTAGGCCAGTAACTGGAACTATAGAGCTTGACGAGTGGAACGACAGGGTGAGCGGTAACTATGCAATCTACAAGTTTACAGAAAGCGGGTTGAACATGATTGGAATATGAAAGTCAGACACTGGTAAAATCGAGTGGTTCGAGAAGCCTTGATTTTTCTTTCTTCCTTTCTTTTAAAATATTTTACGGGGTGTTTTCTATGGTGTTGCCCAGAACTGAGAACCTTTCAAAGTCATTTGGTGCTGTAAAGGCTTTGGATAATGCTAGTATAACCGTTGATGAACACAGGCTCACGCTCATCATAGGTCCAAATGGTAGTGGAAAATCAACATTCCTAAAGACCCTCTTTGGACTGGCGACAATCTATTCAGGCAAAATATACTACAAGGGTGAAGAGATTATCAACGTTCCATCATATCAGAAAACTCGTCTTGGGATAGTTTATCTCCCTCAGACAAACAGCGTTTTTGCAAACTTAACTGTAGAGGAGAACCTCAAGAGGGCCGGATACACAGTTCCAGATGAAGAAGTTAAAGATAGGATAGATTTACCCTAGTTCCCATTAGATCGTTAGAGTTATAAGCACTTAAGTCTTTTGATTGATTGGTGGTTGTATTGAGTTTTCAGAGGGAAATCCTGATCATAAAATCCGAAATCTATCCGATAATCAGCAAACACTACCCGAAAAACACTCACAGGGAAATAATCAGCCTCTACGACCTAATAACCTTCGCAATACTAGCACACTTGCACTTTAACGGAGTTTACAAGCACGCTTACAGAGTCCTAATCGAAGAAATGAAGCTGTTCCCCAAAATCAGGTACAACAAACTAACAGAACGCTTGAACAGGCACGAAAAACTCCTGCTCCTAGCGCAGGAAGAATTATTCAAAAAACACGCCAGAGAATACGTTAGAATACTGGACTCAAAGCCCATTCAGACCAAGGAGTTGGCCAGAAAAAACAGGAAGGAGAAGAAGGGTTCTTCAGAAATCATCTCTGAAAAGCCCGCAGTTGGGTTTGTTCCCTCTAAAAAAAGTTTTACTATGGGTACAAGCTGACCTGTTACTCTGATGGAAATTTGCTGGCTTTACTGTCTGTTGATCCGGCGAATAAGCATGATGTGAGTGTTGTCCGGGAAAAGTTCTGGGTGATTGTTGAGGAGTTTTCTGGCTGTTTTCTGTTTTTGGATAAGGGGTATGTTAACAGGGAACTCGAGGAGGAATTTCTGAGGTTTGGCGTTGTTTACACGCCAGTAAAGCGGGGGAATCAGATTAGTAATCTGGAGGAGAAGAAGTTTTACAAGTACTTGTCTGACTTTCGCAGGAGGATTGAGACTTTGTTTTCGAAGTTTTCTGAGTTTCTTCTGAGGCCGAGCAGGAGTGTTAGTTTGAGGGGGTTAGCTGTCAGGATTTTAGGGGCGATTCTGGCCGTGAATCTGGACAGATTATACAACTTCACAGGTGGTGGGAACTAGGGTGATAGATTTGGTATTAAATGTCTTTCCAGAGATAAAAGAATTGTTTAAGAGAAAAGCGAGACTTT
Organism: Thermococcus sp. PK; assembly: GCF_000430485.1. Classification (NCBI taxonomy): domain Archaea; kingdom Methanobacteriati; phylum Methanobacteriota; class Thermococci; order Thermococcales; family Thermococcaceae; genus Thermococcus; species Thermococcus sp. PK. The sequence goes on along the minus strand of NZ_KE387150.1, from coordinate 193,535 downwards.
GAGTGGTGGACATGGAGTGGCATTAGGATCAGGAATAGCAGCAATGGCTGGAGCATTGTACGGATTTTATTCAGCAAACATCATAGGGAGTGCATTTACAAGGGTTGAGTGGATTTTCTATCCGTTCCTTGTGATACTCCTAGGTGGAAAAGGAAACAACAGGGGAGTTGTCCCTGGAACATTCGCCTCCATTCTCATGAAAATGCTCATAGGAGCATACAAGTTCCAAATAAAGGCATTCTTACACTTACCGTTTGAGGCGGTATGGCTTGAATACATCCTTTTCGGGGTATTGGCATTGGTGGTGATTTATCACAGACCGGAGGGGATCCTTAAGGAAGAGCCCATAATAACAGAGCCCATAAAAAAGCTGAAGAAGGCAAAGGCTTGACTTTTCTTCTTTCTTTTTGGTGGTGTGAATGTTAATTTATCACAAAACACCGGACTTTAAGCGAGTTTGTTATAGCCAGCGCTGGAAATCTCACTATGGTCTCAAGGTGCCTCCAGAGTCTGTTCTTGAGGAAGGGTATACCCCTTTTTGACTTCTACAGCGTTTTCAAGAACTTCAATGGCGAGTCTTATAACCTCATCAAGGTTTTTAGCATTGACGCTGGCACTTTCAATGGCCTTTTTGTTGTTTCCAACAGCTATGCTTACGTTGGCTCTTTCAAACATTGGAACGTCGTTGCTTCCGTCTCCAATAACTAAAACAAAGCTCTTTTCTGCTAAGAATCTGTCCACGATTTCATCCTTGCTCCTGAAAGATATATAAACCCCACAGACTTTCTCATTCTTGAAAAGCAACTTATTCGCAATGAGCATATTTGCGTTAGTATAAGTTAGGGCTTTTTTGATAACTTCTTTAAAACTTCCGCTCACTAAAACTACGTAAAAGCCTTCACTCTTCAAGAGCTCGACTAATTCTCTCGCTTGAGGCTGGAACTCGAGCTTTTGAGCGGCTTTTAAAATTAACTTTTTGTCAATCCCTTTTATGAGCTCTGCCCTTTTCATAAAGCTTTCAAACCAGTCAATTTCCCCCCTAAGCCCTTTGTAAAGTAGTTTCCGTATTTTATATCCCCTTTCGACATAGTTTGCTATCTCATCCCAAAACTCAAAGTCTGTTAACGTTCCTTCAACGTCTATAAATGCTATTCTTTCCATTTTTGACACTCCCTTTTTTGAAATCCTTTGTGATAAAAAGTTTTTCAAAGAAAAAATGTCATTTAGACGAATTTGTCAATTCCAATCATTCTTTGTTTAACACCATGTAAAATCTTTTGTAGCCCCCCTCAATTTCATGTTCAAACTTCTCTCTAAGCTTCTCAACGTTAAATTCTCCTTTTCCAACGAATCTGAGGAATTCCTCGATTTTGTCCTTTGAGAACTCTAAAATCTCGTCAATGAACTCTGATGAGTCATTCAATACAGCTTTTGCGTAAGTGATCAAATACTCAAAGGATGTGCCTCCAAAATTCTCAACTCCTTCAAATTTCAAGAGAAAGCTTAGGAATGAGATGCCAATGAAGTATGGGATTCCAATGACAACTTTCATCATTTCATCGTGAGTTTTTGCATCTGTGACAAAAATCTTTGCTTTAAATTCCTTGAAAAGATTTATTACCGGATTTATATCTTCTTCTCTCCCCTCAACTGGAATCACTATAAGCCTTCTCCCTTCGAAGCTCTTAGCTCCAGCACCAAACATCGGGTGAGCGCTGCAAACCTTAACGCTCTCTGGAAATCTTTTGTAAATTTCTATCACATCTCTCTTAAATGTTGAGATGTCAAAAATAACCTTTCCTTCGCTTTTTTTACTCAATTTTGCAAGCGTTTCTAAAACTTGGGGTGCCTCTTCGAGAGAATTAGCAACAATAGTCACATCTGCCCACTTAAAAAGCTCCTCTATTGAGCTAAACAGCTTAAACTCAATCTTCTTTGCATGCCTCGAGTAAATTCCAACTTCATGCCTTGTGCTGAACTCTTTAGCAAGTAACTCCCCTATTTTTCCATAGCCGATTATTCCGATGCGCATAACTTAACCTCCTTAATTATTTTGAGCCCTTCTTCAAGCTTTGAACTTACTAATGAAATTCTGATGAAATCTCTATAATCTCCAAAGGCTATTCCCGGAAAAACGGAAACACCCTTTTCCAAAAGCTTCTCGGCAAAGCTAAGCCCATCAACCCCTGTTTTAACGAAGAGGTAAAACGCTCCATCGGGCTCGTAAAATTCAAATGTCCCCTTCAGTATTCTTGAAGCAAGTCTTGCTCTCTTCTCGTAGATTTTGACAATCCTATCTTTGATCTCTTCTCTAATTTCCAACGCTTTAACTCCAGCCCTTTGAATGAAGATTGGAAGACAAGTTGTTGTTGCCTCAAGAAACTTCTGCATAGCTTTAATATCTTCTCTTTGTGCTATTGCATAACCTAATCTAAATCCCGTCATCGAAAATAGTTTTGAGAAACTTTTAACGGTTATAACATTCTCATAAAGTTCTCTAGGTGAAGTGAAAGGCTTAAAAGTTATGTCTGAGTAACTCTCGTCCGAAAGAACTTTAACTTTCTCCTCTTCGGCTCTTTCAAGAATTTCTCTGAGTTTATCTTTTGGAAGAATTTTCCCCGTAGGATTGTTTGGGTAATTTAAGATCAAGAGATCAATTCCCAACCTATCTATCCTCGGCTCCCAGCCTTCTTCAAAGGAAGTTTTGAAAATTTTGACATCTTTTCCAAACTCCCTGGCTATGCTCTCATAGGCCTGCCAGTGGGGGGAGATTATACCAACCTGCTTAGCCCTTAAAATTTGCGAAGCGATTAAAATCTTCGAGCCGTTCCCTACTATTATATCATCCTTCCCAACACCCTCAACCTCTGCTATCTTCTCCCTGAGCTCTTCCAATCCGGGGGTTTTCGTATAGCCCGTTTCACCCCTTCTTAAAGAACCCACTGCCTCTTCTATTATCCTTTTATCCACACTTATATCCGGCTGACCCACATCCAGCCTTATCCTGGGCTTGAGGGAGGAGGTTTTGTTAAAAAACTCATACACGTTGAACATCCCTGCAAGCCTCCAGTATCTTCTCAAAAACCTCTTTAAACCTGTCGGCTCTCTTGAGTAATTCCTCCTCTCTTTTCTCATCCCTTATGGGCAAACCCAGCTCCCTCTTTATTTTCCCAATCTCCGTGACAACCCTGACCCTCTCCTCCAAGAGCTCGGCTATTTGTTTATCAATCTCATCTATCTCTTTCCTAAGCTCATGAATCCTTTCCAACCCAACCACCTCAGCAAATGGTCTGCCAGAACAAAAGCCATCATGGCTTCAACAACAGGCAAAGCCTTTGGGACTATGCAGGAATCAAACCTCCCGGTGAGCTTTATTTCGATCTCCTCCATCCTCACTACATCAACTGTTCTCTGGGGCTTGTAAATTGAAGGGACTGGCTTAAAGGCAATCCTCGCAACTATAGGCATTCCGTTGCTTATCCCGCCCAAAATGCCGCCGCAGTTGTTGGTCTTCGTCATGATTTTCCCGTCTTTGATAACAAAGGAATCGTTTGCTTCACTTCCCCTAAGCTCGGCTATTCTAAATCCCAGACCAAATTCAACTCCTTTCACAGCTGGAATTGCGAAGAAGGCTTTGGCCAACTCTCCCTCTAAGTCTTCGTCGTAAGGACCGCCGATGCCGGGGGGGACGTTTATAGCAATAACTTCCACAACGCCCCCAACGCTGTCTCCTTCATTCCTTGCCCTTTCCATTTCTTCGAGCATTTTTTGGAAAGCTTCCTCATCCGGACAAAGTTTTGAGCTAAAGATTTCTTCGACACTCAAATCCTTTGCCTTTACATTTCCAATGGATTTTATGTAGGCTTTCACCCCTATCCCGGCTTTTGATAAAATTTCCTTCGCGAAGTAGCCGGCTATCACCATCCCCGCCGTCAATCTGCCGGAGAAAAATCCCCCGCCCCTGTAATCGTTAAATCCAAAATACCTGATTCCGGCAGTATAATCACCGTGCCCGGGCCTTGGGGTGTTTTTTATTTTTTCGTAATAAGAGGAATCAACATCCCGGTTCTCAATGATTACGGCTATGGGCGAGCCAGTTGTAAAACCGTTGAAAACGCCCGAGAGAATCACCGGCTCGTCCTTCTCTTTCCTCTTGGTTGAGAACCTCTCAATACCCCTTCTCCTCTCAAGTTCGGCCTTCATCTTTCCAATATCAACTTTAATCCCCGGTGGAACTCCCTCAACCAAGACGCCGAGGGCCTTTCCATGGCTCTCGCCGAAGAGCGAAAACCTAAGCATTTTTCCCATCATCGCCAATCAACCCCTTTAAATCCTCAAAGAACTTCGGGTAAGACTTTTTGACGCATCTCTCGTTCAGGATGAGGCTTCTTCCCCTTGCACCCAGGGCGGCAATTGTCAGCGCCATCGCAATCCTGTGGTCATTTTGTGGATTTAATACAGCGCCTCTAAGCTCGCTCTTGCTTATCATTAGACCATCGTCGAGCTCTTTTAATTTTGCACCCATCTTTGTCAGATTTAGGGCCATAGCTCTCACCCTGTCGCTCTCTTTGTAGTGCAAATGTTTCGCCCTCAAAACCGTCCTTCCTTCGGAGTAAGCCCCTAAAACCGCCAAGATGGGGAAGAGGTCGGGAAAGTCCCTGCAGTCAACTTCCTGACCGACCAGCTCGTCCCTTTCAACCTCAACGTAACCTCGGGCAACTTTCACTTTGGCCCCAAAATCCCTCAGGAGGTCAAGGATAGCCTTATCGGGCTGAACGTCATCTCTATCAAGTCCTTCAACTCTAATTTTACCGAATATCGCCCCGGCCACCAAAAAGAATGATGCCGATGAATAATCACCAGGAACCGAGAAATGTCTGGCCTTTATTCCCTGGATAACGTGGAACACTCTACCGTCCCTTCTAACCTTAACGTTGGCCCGCTTTAGTGTTCTGAGCGTCACCTCAATGTAGGGTTTTGAGACGGGGTTTAGAACTTCTATGCTGAGCCCAATCCTGGCCCCCAAAAGGAGAAGGGCGGTGATGAACTGTGACGAAATGCTCCCATCAACCCTCACGTAATCCCTTTTTATTTCTCCACCAAAAACCCTCACCGGCAAAAAACCACTTGATTTAGTTTTAGTTTTTACTCCCAAATCGTTCAGAGCTTTGAGCAAAGGGCCCATGGGGCGCCTTCTTAAGGATCCCTCTCCATCTATCACGCTTTCTCCATTCGCCAGGGCACTGATCCCTATGGATAACCTCGCGGTTGTTCCCGATTCAAGGGCGTTGACCTCAGCCGGCTTGACTTTCCCCGAACTTTCTACAAGGTTCCATCCTGCCTCTGCTCCAAACTTCCTTATGGCGTTTAGCGTTGCGAGAGTATCCCTGCATATCAGCGGGTTCTCTATTTTTGTTTCCCCTTCCGAAAGCAATCCCAGAAACAGTGACCTATGGGTATAGCTCTTTGAGGGGGGAGCCCTGATTTTTCCGTCTATGGTTTCTATCGGCGTGATCTCTATCATCGGCTCACCTCAGCGTTGTTATTAAGACCTCCCCATGATCCTCCCAAACATCCGCGACTTTTTCGGGCTCCTCAGTTATGGCAAACATTGCGGGACCTTTCCCAGAAAGTCCGGCAATTGCTCCGGCTTCCAGGGCTTTGGCAACGGGCTCGAGGTCGTACCCCAAGAAAGATCCATAAATCAGTCCGTTCAAAACCAGGGCTTTTTCCCACTCCCCAATTAATGCCAGCCTAAAAGCTTCCTCAACGTATGGGGCGAGGACTTTGAAGTTTTTGTTCTTTAAACTTGACGTCAGAACGGTTTCTTTGGGAATCAGCAAAACCACGGATTTTTTCTCGACTTCTTCTCTTTTCAGGAGTTCGAGCTTTCGATTGTCCGTCAGGCATAGATCCCCGAAATAGGAAGCACAGGCATCATCAAACGCCCCCGTTAAAGTTACACCGGCCCTCCTGGCAGCTTCAACGCCGAGCTTAACAACCTCAATATCGGGCAGCTCAATTTTAAGCTCCCCCAAAATCGCCCCTGTCAAAGCGTTAGCCACGGCTGAACTGCTCTTTAACCCCTTCCCCACCGGTATTTCTGAGTCTATTCTAACCTTAACACCGAAATCCAAACCGAATTTATCTTTGATCGTCTCCACAACTGCTTTAACAAGTGAAAAATCCTCAAATCTCTCCTTTCTAACCCGGATTTCACCGCCAACCCCTTCATCGGTCAGCTTAACCTTGGCACTGACCCTTAAATCTATCCCAATCGCGCCCCCCTTTCCAGTGGCAAAGGCATTGACCACAGTTACCGCACTATTGCACATTTTTAAGCACCTCAAGGGCAACATTACGCATGAATTCAACGTCTGGTTTTATTCCGGTCCATAGCCTGAAGCTCTCGGCTCCCTGGTATACCAGCATCCACAATCCGTCAATGGTCAAACAGCCGGCTTCTCTTGCTTCCCTTAACAGTCTGGTTTCCAGGGGGGAGTAGACGATATCAAAGACAACCTGGTTTTTCCTCAAAAGTTCCCCGGGAATGGGACTCCTATCCTCGTTCATCCCAAGGGGTGTGGCATTTATCACGATATCTGCCCAGCTCGAGTAGTATTCCAGTCTCCCCTTGCTCAGCTTCTCCCCTTTGACACCGAACTTTTCAAGCTCTTTCGCTTTCCTCTCCATTCTGTTAAGCACCACAACTTCCGTTAGCTTTGAGAGAGTATAAGCTATTGCCCTCCCTGCCCCTCCAGCTCCCAAAACTAAGATGCGCTTGTTCTTAATTTCCACAAAGCGCTTTAGGGCTTTTAATGCCCCGATGCCATCTGTGTTGTATCCAACGAACTTCCCCTCTCTATTCACTATTGTGTTCACGCTCCCAATCACCTTGGCATCGTCGGAAATTCCATCCAAAAACTCCAGAATTTGCCCTTTGTAGGGCATCGTAACGTTTAGTCCCTGAATCCCCAAAGCCCTTGCCCCTTTAACCGCCGACTCTAAATCATCAACTTCAAAGGGCATATAAACAGCGTTGATTTTGTGTTCCTTGAATAAGGCGTTGTGAATTGCCGGACTCAGGGAGTGCTCAACGGGCTTTCCGATTAATCCATAAAGTTTGGTGTTAATCATCCCCACCACCTATCATCTCCGAGAGAAGCCTCATTTCTTCAACGCTCAGCTGTCCGGGTGCGGCTGCCTCGCCCAGAGAGGCGTACGTAAAAGGGCTTAAAACCAAGCTAAAGATCCGTGAAATCTTTCCCTTTTCACCCATGCAGAAGGCGATGAGGTTTTTTTCGTATTCGTAGAGCCTCACAACCTTTATGTTATCGATGTAGTGCCCCGCAAAGGTTACTATTTTTATGATATCTCCCTTGAGCTCTCTCATTTCATCCAACAGTGCTTTGAGTCTTTTGAAGCTCGGGGTTCTCTCAAAATCGTGGTATGAAACGATGATCCCAACTCCCATCTTCCCTGCCAGTTCAATAACATCCCTCACGATGCCTGATTTAAACTCAACATCAACGAACGCCGGTTTTATGTCCATTAACTCCTTGAAGAGCACCAGCCTCTCTTCATTATCGATCTCTCTGAACCCTCCCTCTTCCTTTGAGCGCACGGTGATTATAAGCCTCTCAGAGAAGGGCGCAAGTTTTTCAATTCCTTCAGGGCTTTTCAGGGCATCGACTCTGAGCTCATAGAGGTCAGCCGTACCGGTTTCGATGAGTCTAATTGCTTCATCGATGCTTTCTGCTTTAATTGTGCCCGCTATCATCCCTCATCACCTCAAGAACGGCTGAAGCTGTTTTCTCATCAACTTCCATTACGGCAACTTTTCCGATGTCCTCCGGAAGGACGAAAACCAATCTCCCATACCAGGCTTTTTTGTCCATTTTCATGACTTTCAGAAGTTCTTTTGGTTCAAAGCTGTGCTTCTTTGGGAGATTAAATCTGTCCAACAACTCTTCGACTTTTCCAGAATCGAAGCCGTTGATTTTTTCCGCTATCAGTGCACTTGCCATCAAGCCGATGGAGACAGCAAAGCCATGCTTTATCCTGTAACCCGAAACCTTTTCTATCGCATGCCCAACGGTGTGACCGAGATTCAAAATTCTCCTCCTTCCCCTTTCCCTCGTATCCTTCTCAACGATTCTTAGCTTCACGTTTATGCATTCCCCAATTAACCCTTCATCGATTCCTCCAAAGGATTTGAGCTTCCTGTAAACCCCCGGATCAAGGATTCCGTACTTGACGACTTCACCGAGTCCGTTCAGGATTTCAACCTCCGGGAGAGTTTTCAGTGTTTCCGGGTCGATTATAATGAATTCTGGAAGATAGAATGTTCCGATGATGTTTTTGCCCTCGAAATTTATCCCCGTCTTTCCACCTATGGCGGCATCAACCTGAGCTAAGAGCGTTGTGGGAATCAGACCCAGATACGTTCCCCTCATAAAGGTAGAGGCGACGAAAGCCGCCAGATCAGTTACAACTCCGCCTCCAAGCCCAATTATCAAGGACTTTCTTGTGAAACCAATCTCAAGTAGCTCTTTCCATATCTGCCGGGCGGTTTCAAGACTTTTGAATTCCTCGCCATCGGGAATAACGATTGGAGTAGCACTTACTTGCTCCAGGATTTTCCCAAGCCAGAGCTTTTCAAGGGTTGTATTCGTTATTACCGCTGTTTTATGGGGGGAAAGCTCATCGACGAAACTTTTCAGCTTCTTAATGCTGCCTTTCCCGATTACAACCCCCATTTTCTCAGATCCTCCATGAGCCCTTTGAATCCATCAAAGTCCAGCTGTTGCTTTGAGTCCGAGAGCGCCTTTTCGGGCTCCGGGTGAACCTCGACCATAACTCCATCCGCCCCTACAGCAAGGGCAGCTCTGGCTAAAGGCTTAACCAAACTCCTCCTTCCGGCTGCGTGAGAGGGGTCAACTATTATCGGAAGATGGGACAGCTCTTTAACGACCGGAACCGCTGAGATGTCGAGGGTGAAGCGCGTTGAGGTTTCAAACGTTCTAATGCCCCTTTCACAGAGGATTACATTTTCATTTCCCCCGGATAAGATGTATTCCGCCGAATAGAGCCACTCCTGAATCGTGCTGGCAAATCCCCTCTTTAGAATAACGGGCCTGTCCGTTTTGCCGACTTCCCTGAGGAGATCAAAGTTCTGAGCATTTCTCGTCCCGATTTGGAGGATATCAACATATTTGGACACGAGCTCAACCTTCCTTGTATCCATTACCTCGCTGACCGTGACCAACCCGAACTCCTCTCCGGCTTTTTTGAGCCATCTCAGGGCTTTCTCCCCATGCCCCTGGAAAGAGTAGGGGCTTGTGCGGGGCTTAAAAGCTCCACCCCTTAGGACCTTGCCCCCAAGCTCACTCAAAAATTCCGCGGTTTTCATTATCTGCTCCTCTGTTTCAACGGAACACGGGCCTGCTATTACCGTAAACCCCTTTCCGAATTCAACCCCCTTAACCTTAACAACGGTTTTAGCTTTGTACTCCCTGCTGAATTTAAACATTAAATCACCTCCCAACTGCCTCAGCTACCCTCTTCACAACTTTTTCCGCACTTAAGCCGTAGAAGTCCAGTAACGTTAGGTAGCTCCTCGAGCTTCTTCCAAAGTCCCTTGTTCCAATCCTGATGACTCTTTTTGGCATCTTCTCACCCAAAACCTCTGCCACAGCTCCCCCAAGCCCTCCAAAAATGCTGTGCTCTTCCAGCGTGACTATTAAGTTGGCCTTTTTTGCTATTTTGAGAAGCGTCCCCTCGTCCATGGGCTTTATCGTGTGAAAATCCGCCACCCCAACGCTCAGATCCCTGAGCCTTTCAGCGGCTTCCAAGGCTATCGGGACCATGGGTCCACAGGCAATTAAAAAAATGTCCTCCCCTTCCCTCAAGATTTCTGCCTTTCCGATTTCAAGTTCTTCATCGTCATAAACCCTTACAGCGTGATCCCTTCCCAGGCGCATGTAAAAGGGCCCCTCATTTTCAATAATCTGCCGGAGTAACGTCCTGGTTGCATAAGCATCCGCCGGCACAATAACCCCCATGTTCGGTAGAGTCCTCATTAAAGCTATGTCCTCCAAGCATTGATGCGATGAGCCGTCCATGAAGTCCGAAAACCCCGAGTGGGTTGTAACGATCTTTACGTTCAGATTGTCCCTTGCTATGGTGTTTCTTATCTGCTCCCAAGCCCTCATCATGAAGGCTGCAAAAGCGGAGGCCACTGGAACCCTGCCTGCTATCGCAAAGCCGGCAGCCGTTGAAACTAAATCCTGCTCGCTTATGCCGAGTTGGAAGAACCTATCTGGGAACGTTTTTTCAAAGTATATCGTTTTCGTTGAGCTCTTTACATCCGCATCAAGGACCACGACGTTTTCGTTCTCTTTTCCTATTTCAACCAGGGCTCTTCCAAAGGCCTCCCTGAAGCTTTCGATGGTTTTACCTACCATCAATTCCCACCGCCTTCGCCTTTGCTATTATCGCCTTCGGTTTTCCCTTTACTTCATCAAGCTCGAACAGTAACTCAAGGATTTTCCCAGCTCTGTTTTCAACTTCAAACACTTCCCAGCCAAAGGCTTCCCACTTCTCCCTCAGGGGCTCTTTTGACATGGTTTCCTCCGTTTTTCCGGTAAGCTGTCTGAAATTCCTGTCAATGATTGCTATGATATTGTCAAGGTTATAATGCGAAGAGGTCATCGCCGCTTCCCAGATCTGCCCCTCGTCAAGCTCTCCATCGCCCAAAATCACGTAGATTTTCCTTTCCCTCCTCGATGCCAGTGCTATTCCATTAGCAATCGACAGCCCCTGTCCCAACGAACCGCTTGAGACCTCAACGAAGGTCAAACCCCTGGTGACGTGGCTTGGTAGTCCATTTATATCTGCAAAACTCCAAAGTTCCTCATCACTTAAAAAGCCAAGCTCTGAGAGTATTACGTAGAACGCCGGCGCCGAATGTCCTTTGCTCAGTATTACCACATCATTTTCTCCCTTCTTTGCCATCACCGCCTTTAGGATCTCAAGGCATGTTATGGAAGAGCCGAGGTGGAAGTTGTTCACTTCCGAGAGCATTTCCCTGAGCTTATATTGTAGGGATGAGCTCATTCCACCACCCCAAGAATTTTTAGAACGAGCTTCCCATGCTCCGTCAATTCCACGGGCTTTGGAATGTTCTTTTCGCCGTAGTCTATCAGTCCGAGCTCTTTTAGAATCCTGGCGTTGAGCTTTAACGTAGAGATGGGCTTTCCGGTGCTCCTGCTTATATCCTCCAAAAGGGCATTCAGGGAGCGATGCTTCCCGTTTATTCTCTGTAAAATCAATACCTGATTTCCATTCAAAGCCCTTAAGAAGAGCCTTCTGACCACAATTAACCCATCTCTTTTAATCTCCACGTTTTGGGTTACGGATATTGGCAGGGCATCACCCATTGGCGGGACATCACCATCACCGGACTTTACAGTGTAAAATTAGTATTTAAACCTTTGGCCAGGGTAAGCTGTCCAAGTTGTGTATTTACCACACCATAGGAGATTCACCTGCTACATTTCTTTGTCCCGGAAGAATGTAAATTAAAAAAGCGGGAGTTATCTAAAGGGAGGAATCCCGGATTTTGAACCACTGGGTTCTTTTTAGGTTGACGGGATTGTTACAGGGGTTTTCCTCGGGAGAACGTGGATATTGTTGTAAATATCGTCGATGTTATCATTAGTATAAAAAGCTCGGATTTCCCATGAAGGGCTTTATACTCCGCGCTTGCCTTAGGCTGCGACGTTCTGACTGTAATGGTTCTGAGAATGCTCAAGGATGAGAGACGGGTTTCTCATATTTTACGATCACAAAGATATGATGAACCTGATAACCTGCTATAGAGCAGGAGATTCATAGGTTATTATGTAATGATGCTTGAGCAGGATGGTTTTCAAGAGCGGGACTTATGTCAAGAGGTATTGAATCGATACCCCGGAAATTCAAAAGGACCCCAAAACAAGCTCACCAGATAACGAGCGGTTTTGTGCCTGAAGTATGATAACATCGGTTTCGCGGGGTTTGATTTTTTGCAGACGAGATGAAGACTTACTTGACCAAAAAGGATAGGTTAACCTGTCTAAATGCTTAAAAATAGTTCTACTTTCATTTAAATGGTGATTGCCGTGAAGGGTGATGGTTTTTGGATTAAGCAGGGCTATTAAAAAGTCCAAAAAGTTCAACAAAAACGCCATCATAGCAGAGATTAAAGTCTATCACCCACAATATGGAGACCTCCTCAGGGGGAGAGATCCCCTGGAGATTCTGAGGACATACGAAAGGGCAGGGGTTGCTGGAATCTCTTACATCACGGACAGGAGATTCTTTAAGGGGGACTTTGGGTTCTTTAAAGAGTTATGCATGGAAAGTGAGCTTCCAGTCCTGAGAAAGGATTTCATAACTGACAGGAAAGAGATAGAGAGAACCGCGGAAGTCGGGGCTTCGGCGATTCTACTCATTACAAGGATTCTCGGGGAAAAGACTGCTGAATTCGTTGATTATGCCTTGGAACATGGACTCGACACACTTGTTGAGGTCCATAGTATCGAAGAGGCGAGGATAGCAAACGAAACCAACACGACTATGATAGGGATAAACAATAGGGATATAGCGATCCTTGAAAGGGATGACGGGAACGTTGAGCTTACGGAGCGGCTGTGCAGACACGTGAGAGGGGACGTTGTGAGAGTCAGCGAGAGCGGAATAAGAAGTATTGATGATCTTAAGCGGGCATTAAAGTGCACAGATGCGGCCTTAATCGGAACAGCCTTCATGATGGCTGAAAACACCGAGGAGTTTGTTAGGGCATTTGTGGAGGCGGGAAGATGATTGAAGAAGTCATTAAAGGCCTTGATTTTGAAAAAGCCTACGAGTTATCCCGAAGCTTACCTGAGCTTGATGAGATACAGATAGCAGCCATACTTGGGGCGATGGAAGGTAAGGGATATGATGCGGAGATTATAGCAGGATTTGCCAAAGGAATTGCAGAGAAATCAAGGATTGACCTTGGCAGAGTTGCTGATACCTGCGGGACCGGTGGCGATGGTTCCGCCACGATAAATGTAAGCACCGCCGTTGCCTTGGCCCTTTCCACAATTCATCCTGTGGCAAAGCATGGTAACAGGGCCATAAGCTCTAATAGCGGTTCTGCAGACGTTCTTGAGGCGATGGGCATCAACATCGAGATGAATGAGAGCGTGGCGAAAAAGATGATTAAAGATGTCGGTTTCGCCTTTCTCTTCGCTCCGCTCTATCACAAAAGCTTTGCGAGGGTTGTTTCTGTTAGAAGGAAGCTCGGAATCAGGACGATATTCAACATCCTCGGACCTTTAACCAATCCTGCAAATCCCAAGGTGCAGATCGTTGGTGTTGCGAATGAGGGCTTGCTTTCAAAGGTTGCAGAGGCCCTTTCACTGCTCAACAGGAGGGCTCTGGTCGTTCACGGAAGCGGTATGGATGAGGTAAGCCCCTCGAATAAAACAACAGCTTTACTGGTAGATAAAGATAGCATTGAAAGGATCATACTGCTGCCAGAAGATTTTGGGGTTAAGAGAACAAAGGTCATCCCATGCTATGGCAAAGAGGAGTCAGCAGAGAGGATCAGGGCAGTTTTCAACGGCAAAGGTTACGAGGAGGACCGAACGTTCATAGGCATCAACTTCGCCGCAGCCCTTTACGCCATTGGCCACGAAGACCTGAAGGAGAACATGGAGATTTTTAAGGAAAAGCTTGAAAGTGGAGCTTTTTCAAAAAAGCTGGAGGAGATTGCATGCAAAAGCACGAGTATGTCAGTCCGGTGAAGCTCTACGCTGTCATCAGGGATGAAAGCTATCCCTTCATCCTTGAATCTGCCGAAAAGGGTGGTAGGGCGAGATACACATACATCTCCTTCAACCCACTTTACACTGTGAAGGTGGGTAGCAGAACAGAGGTGGATGATAGTGTTGTTTCAAAAATCTCTGATCCCTTTGATGCACTTAAGGAAATTCACGTAAAGGGGCTTCTTGTAGGATATATAGCATACGATGCTGCGAAAAACTATATTGGCAAAAAACCAGAAACGCCATCGGTATTTGGTTGCTATGACAGCTACTTTGTCTATGACCACTACCTGAAAAAGCTCTTCAGCGTTAATGTAGATAATGCAGACAGGCTTGTTGAGAGGGCAAAGAGGGTGGAGATTGAGAGAGGAAAGGGAAATTCAAGCATCTTAAAGGCAGGAAGTAAAGAGAAATTTATGAAAATGGTTGAAAAGGGAAAAGAGCAGATTTTTGAGGGTGAGGTCTATCAGATTGTGCTGTCAAGAGAATACGTGATTGAGACGGATCTCAATCCATTTCAGATGTATCTCAATTTAAGAGAGGCCAATCCAAGCCCGTACATGTTCTTGCTTGAATTTGACAGGGCTTTGATAGGTTCAAGCCCTGAAACGATGGGAAGGGTTGAGGGAAGGAACTTCATAATCAACCCTATAGCCGGAACAGCAAAGAGAGAAGAGGGCAGAGAGGCAGAAATAGCAGATAGATTGCTCAACGATGAGAAGGAGAAGGCAGAGCACGTCATGCTCGTTGATTTAGCTAGGAACGATGTAAGGAAGGTCTGCAGATCCGGGAGTGTAAGGGTGTCCAAGTTCATGGATGTCATAAGCTATCCGAGTGTTCTTCACATCGAGAGCGAGGTTGTTGGAGAACTAAGGGCTGGTATAACTCACTTCGATGCAATGAAGGCTGCTTTTCCTGCTGGGACGGTTACGGGAGCACCAAAACTGAGGGCGATAGAGCTTATTGATGAAATTGAAAGAGATAACAGGAGGGTTTATGCCGGGGCGGTGGGATACTTTTCCGAGAACCTCTCTGATCTGGCAATAGCAATAAGAATGATTGAGTTTGATGGCAAAGCACGGGTAAGGGCTGGAGCAGGGATAGTTGCAGACTCGAACCCTGAAAAGGAGTTCTATGAGACCGAAAATAAGATTGCAAGAGTCTTAAAGGCGGTGGGATTATGATTGTGGTTATAGACTGTAAAGATTCCTTCGTTTACAACCTGGTTGAATACATTTCGTTATTTGACAGAGTAAAGGTGGTTGACAGGGATAATGCAAGGGATATTGAAGGACTGGATTTTGATGGTATCGTGATCTCCCCAGGTCCAGGAAAACCCGACAGAAGTCTCGAATTTGTTTTTGATTATAACGTTCCGGTTCTGGGAGTGTGTCTTGGCCATCAGATTATCGCAGAGGTTTTTGGTGGAGAAGTGGGGAAGGTTAAGCCCGCTCACGGAAAGACCTCACTTGTAAAACACGATGGGATGGATATTTTCAGGGGAGTTAGAAATCCAGTTAGGGCTGGTAGATACCATTCCCTTGCCGTATTAAAGCCGCCCGAGGGGTTTGAGGTTAATGCAAGGGCTGAAGATGGGGTGATTATGGGGATAAAGAGGGGGAACATTTTCGGAGTTCAGTTCCACCCAGAGAGCGTTCTTACTGAGGATGGATTGAAAATTATCAGAAATTTCGTGGGGATCTGCCATGATCGTTAAGGTTTGTGGTATAAAAAACCTTGAAGAGCTTGAGATTGTTGAGAGGTATGCCGATGCAACGGGTGTTGTTGTTAAAAGCAACTCGAAGAGATGCGTTGATCTGGACAAAGCAAAGGAGATCATTGATTCATCCACGATCCCGGTTTTTGCCGTCTCAACAGCCAGAAGCTATGAGGAGTGGGAGGAAATAATAGCCAAAACCGAATGTAACATGGTTCAGGTTCATTCAGATATGCCTGTAGAGGAGTTTGAGAAGCTGAAGGATATGGTTAAGGTTATGAAGGCTTTTATTGTTGACAAACCTGCAAATGAGATATCAGGACTGATTGAAATTTACTCTCCCCATCTCATACTGCTCGACTCTGGATGTGGGAGTGGAGAAGTGCATGACTGGAGAATAAGCAGGGAGATAGCAAAAAAGCATGAAGTTTTTCTCGCTGGTGGGCTGAATGTGGAAAATGTTGTAGATGCAATAAACATCGTTAAGCCTGTGGGTGTTGACGTCTCATCCGGGGTTGAGAGAGATGGCTTAAAGGATGAGGAACTTGTTAGAGAATTTGTAAGGAGGGCAAAAAATGAGGTTTGGTGAGTTTGGTGGAAGATTTGTGCCTGAAGTCCTTATTTCACCGCTTGAAGAGCTGGAGAGGGCTTACAGCAAATTTAAGGATGATGAGGAGTTTAAGGAGAGGCTGGATTATTATCTTAAAAATTACGCGGGCAGACCAACACCGCTCTATTATGCTGAAAATCTAACCAAAAAGCTCGGGGGGGCAAGGATATATCTGAAGCGTGAGGACCTGTTGCACGGAGGGGCACACAAGATAAACAACACCATTGGACAGGCTTTGCTTGCAAAATATATGGGGAAAACACGGCTTATTGCAGAAACTGGTGCAGGACAGCATGGAGTTGCTACGGCAATAGCTGGAGCACTCTTCAACATGGAAGTGGATGTTTACATGGGTTCTGAAGACGTGGAGAGGCAGAAAGTGAATGTCTTCCGCATGCAATTGCTTGGGGCAAACGTCATTCCAGTGAAAATCGGTTCAAAAACACTGAAAGATGCGATAAATGAGGCTCTGAGAGACTGGGTTTCGAGCTTTGAATACACCCACTACCTGATTGGTTCAGTTGTGGGCCCACATCCTTATCCAACAATAGTCAGGGACTTCCAGTCCGTTATCGGTAAAGAGGTTAAAAGGCAAATTCTTGAAATCGAAGGAGTTTTGCCAGACGCTATTGTTGCCTGTGTTGGGGGAGGCAGCAATGCTATAGGAATATTCCACCCCTTCATAAAAGACCCTGTGAGACTCATCGGTGTTGAAGCTGCCGGAAAAGGTTTGAGCACCGGTAAGCATTCGGCATCACTCTCCGCCGGAAAGAGGGGTGTTCTTCATGGAATGCTATCCTATTTCTTGCAGGATGAGGACGGGCAGATAGTTACAACCCACAGCATTGCTGCAGGTTTGGATTATTCGGGTGTTGGACCTGAACATGCCTGGCTCAAGGAGAGTGGTAGGGCTGAATACGTGGCTGTGGATGATAAGCAGGCTTTAAGAGCTTTTATCGAACTCTCAAAGACTGAGGGAATCTTACCAGCATTGGAATCCTCTCACGCTTTAGCTCATGCCATGGAACTTGCTAAGGAAATGAGCCGGGACGAGATAATAGTGGTAAATTTATCCGGTAGGGGAGACAAGGATCTTGGGATTGTTATGGAGGTGTTAAGATGATAAAAAAACCTGCCCTGATAACGTTTATAACAGCTGGAGACCCAAATATAACCGCAACTCTCGATTTCATGATCTCACTGTCAAAATATGCGGATGTAATCGAACTTGGCATACCCTTCAGCGATCCGATGGCCGATGGGAGAACGATACAGCTGGCGAATGAAAGGGCACTGAAAAATGGAACAAAAGTCGGGGATGTGTTTAAAACTGTCAAAAAATTCAAGGATCAGTCAGAGACTTCAGTGGTGCTCATGACATACTACAATCCCGTCTACAGGAGAGGTGTTGAGAATTTTGTGAAAGAGGCCAAGGAAGCGGGTGTTGACGGATTGATAGTTGTGGATCTCCCGGTGGAGGAGGCGGGAGAATACTTGAACATCTGCAGGAGATACAAAATGGAGACGATATTTTTAGCTGCTCCAAACACTTCTAAAGATAGGTTAAGGCTAATAGATGAGGCAAGCTCAGCCTTCGTTTATTTGGTCTCTCTCTATGGGACAACTGGAGCAAGGGAGCGAGTTTCGGAGTCTGCTTTCGATCTGATTAGAAGGGCAAAAGAAGTTTGCAATAAGCCTTTGGCTGTGGGTTTTGGTGTTTCAAAACCCGAACACGTTTCAGAATTGATAAACGCCGGGGCTGATGGGGTTGTCGTTGGTAGCGCTCTGGTGAAAATTATAGAAAAGTACGGGGAAGGCGCTACGGAAAAGCTTGAAGAAAAAGTCAAAGAGCTAAAAATGGGAGTGGATGGTCTGTAAACTTAAACTGCCCACGTGAATCACACGTAAAAAGATGCTGTAATTGTTTAAAGTGGCAACATCGGTGCCTGAATTCAAGTAAAGGTTGTCAGAAGTTCAAAAAATTTTTGTAAAACTTTATATTTGATAAAGAAAACCCAAGGAGAGGTGATTCAAATGGGTGATTTACAAACTCTCCAACAGAAGGATAGTTGTTAAATTTGGAGGAAGATCCATTAGAGACTCTTTTAATGAGGCTTTAGAGTTTGTTTTGAGGCTTTATGGAAACAATGAGGTTATGGTTGTGCTTTCAGCACTCGAAGGGGTCACGGACGCTCTTTTGCATCTGGCAAAAAGTAAGGATGATTCGGTGGTTCAGCAGATTACAAAAATGCATTACAACATGTGTGATAAATTTGGAATCGACCATAGTTTACTTGATCCCTTGTTTAGAGAGCTTGCCTTGGTGCTAAAAAGTGAGGAAAGATTTCCGAATAAAAGTGCCTACGTGGATCATGTTCTATCATTTGGGGAAAGACTCTCGGTGATGCTCTTCGCAAGTGCTCTCAGAAATTTTGGAATAGAAGCTGAGGCAATAGATGCTTTCCATGTAGTTAAAACAGATGGAAGCTTTGGGAATGCAAGGGTGGACTTTCCCAAAACGGCGAAAAGAGTAAAGATTCTTGAAAGAATGCTAAATGAAGGAAAAGTTCCAGTGGTTACGGGATTTTTAGGAAGTTATAAAGGGTTCAGGACAACGCTTGGAAGAGGGGGCAGTGATTATACAGCGACTGTGTTGGGGTCGCTTTTAGGATCAAGGGCCGTTTTGATTATGAGCGACGTAAGGGGAATATATTCCGCCGATCCAAAGGTGGTAAGGGACGCTAAGTTAATCCCATTTGTCTCGTATGATGAAGCTTTGATTGCCTCAACGCTTGGAATGAGGGCTTTGCAAAAGAGAGCTATTGGCCCTGTCAGAGACAGGCTACCCGTAATTCTTGGAAAGACCAATGGACATCGCTTAGGAACGCTTATCTCTGATATCAGTGGGGGGGTACCAATACTAGCCCACAAGCCTCTTAACGACAGCTTTGCATGTATAGGGGTTGTAGGCCTGGAAGAAGTGGACTTTAATGCTCCGGTTTACAAGAGAGGCAAAAACTGGGTCTCCTTTCTGGTGAGGAGAGAGGAGCTTGAAGATTCTTTAAATGCTTTACACGAGGTGATTTTCAATGAAGGTTTCAGTTCCAGCAACGATAGCAAACTTTGGACCAGGATTTGATGTCTTTGGTCTTTGCCTAGAAAAGCCGAGGGATTTCATTAGGGTTGAGCTAAGTGAGGAGATTGAAGTAAAAGTTAAGGGTTATAAGGTTCCAGAGGAGCCAAATAAGAACGCTGCCTCTATTTCGGCTTTATCCCTCTTAAGGCAAGTAGGAATTGAAAGCGGCTTTAAGATGAAGCTCAAAAAGGGAATAAGACCAAAAAGTGGGCTTGGAAGTTCGGGAGCCTCTGCTCTAGGGGGAGCTTTAGCGATTGCAAGGCTTTTGGATATAGATAATAAGGAGATTATTTTAAGGGCAGCTTTAGAGGGGGAGAAGGTAGCCTCTGGAACTCCCCATGGAGATAACGTAGTTCCAGCACTGTTTGGAGGATTTGTAATCTTAAAATCCCTATTTCCTCTCGAAGTATTCAAAATAGATGCAAAGCTCGAGTTAGTTGTAGTATTGCCAGAAGTGGAAGTGAGCACTAAAAGGGCGAGAGAAGTTTTACCAAAATACGTCCCATTGAGCGATGCAGTAAGAAATTTAGCCTTAGCAAGTTCCTTGGTTTTAGCTTTAGAAAATGGCGACATAGAAAAAGTTGGAAAATTGTTAGATGATTATTTAGCAATTCCCTATAGGAAACCCCTAATCCCTTGGTTCGACAAGGTTAGGAAAGCAGCATTAGAGAGCGGGGCCTACGGAGTCTCCTTATCCGGATCTGGCCCGGCGATGTTTGCTTTAGGTGAAAACCTTGATGAGATTGGAAAAGCAATTGTAGAGGCCTTTGAAGAGGAGGGAATTAATGCTGAATACTTTATTAGCAAAGTAGGAGGAGGAGCGGAATGATTTTGAGATGTATAGAATGTGGAAAGGAATACGATCCAAAGGAAGTCAGGTATAGGTGTGAATGTGGTGGATTGCTTGAAGTTCTTGTTGATTTGGACAAAGCTGAAAACGTGTTTAACGGTAAAAACATAACTCTTTGGAAATACAAAAGCTTCATCCCGGCTGAAAAACTGGTTTCGCTTAATGAAGGAGGAACACCCATATATCGCTTGGAAAACCTGCAAGAGGAGCTTGGTATGAAGGAGCTCTACGTCAAAAATGAGGGTGCCAACCCGACGGGTTCTTTTAAGGATAGGGGAATGACGGTTGGAGTTAGCAAGGCCTTGGAGCTTGGTATCTCTAAGGTAATCTGTGCCTCCACAGGTAATACCTCAGCTTCTTTAGCAGCATATGGTGCTAAGGCAAACATAAAGGCCTATGTTCTAGTTCCAAGTGGAAAAATTGCGCTAGGAAAGCTTGCACAGGCAATAGTCTACGGTGCAAGGGTAGTTCCGGTTAGGGGGAACTTTGATGATGCGCTGAGGGTTGTGGTGGAGGCAAGTAAGGAACTGGGGCTGTTTCATAGGTAGTGATAAATGGAACTTTTGAATTCTTTTGTTTTCCGTAATTTTTAAATAGTCTCTAATTATACTTCCTTGTGGTGAAGCAGTTCCCAGAATGTGGGGTTTGTCAAGCCCGAATGGGGACTGTCGAGAGCCTTGAAGATGTGGGGAGTCTCCGTTCCCCCCGAAAGCCAGCCAATGAAGACGGGAGGCTGGAAGCCTACCCGTTACGAAATTAACACCCTACACACACTTTACGGGTAGGCAGAACGGTCTACATGCTAAATTCAATAAATCCATTCCGCCTAGAGGGCCAGAAGACCATAGCTTTTGAGATCTTCGATCAGTTGGGGTTTGTTCCGGATAATGTAGTTCTTCCAGTGGGAAACGCTGGCAATATCTCGGCAATCTGGAAGGGATTTAAGGAGCTTTATAATGCTGGCTTTATTGAGAATTTGCCCAGAATGATTGGAATCCAGGCAGAAGGAGCATCACCTTTAGCAAAAGCTTTCAAAGAAGGGAAGCCGTTTGAACCGGTTAGAAATCCCGAGACAGTTGCCACGGCAATAAGGATTGGGAATCCGGCCAACTGGCCCAGGGCTTGGCGGGCTGTTGAAGAATCCAAAGGACTTTTGGAAAGTGTGAGTGATGAGGAGATTCTCAATGCACAAAAACTGCTCGCATCAAAGGAGGGAATTTTTGTCGAACCAGCCTCGGCATCTTCCCTGGCCGGATTGATTAAGCTGAAAGAACTTAGCCGGATTGAGCCGGACGAGAGCTACGTTTTAATTACAACTGGACATGGATTAAAAGACCCAAATGTAATAATAGAAAACTTTAAGCTTCCAGAACCGATAGAACCAAGTTTGGAAGCATTTAGGGAGGTTCTTTAATGGAGGTAGCAATTTTAGGCGCTACAGGCCTAGTTGGACAGAGGTTTGTGAAGCTCTTGGAGGCTCATCCTTGGTTTGAAGTAAAGCGCTTGATAGCCTCGCAAAGGTCAAAGGGGAGGAAATTCAAAGAGATAGTTGAGTGGGAAGTTAGCGAAAAAATCGGAGAAATCAGGGTTGAGGGCTTAGAGGATTTCCTAAAAAATCCAGATGTGGATCTGGTCTTCTCGGCATTGCCCTCTTCAATTGCCGGGGATGTGGAAGAGAAACTAGCTAAAAAAGTGCCTGTCTTCAGCAATGCCTCAGCTCACAGGTATGAAGGAGATGTACCAATCTTGGTTCCTGAAGTTAACGAGAAGCATTTAAGCTTAATCGAAATTCAAAGAGAAAAGCGCAATTGGGAGGGATTTATTGTTACAAACCCAAATTGCTCCACAGCTATACTCGTTCTTTCTCTTAAAGTCATCTTAAAGTTTGGAATAAAGAATGTCAACGTTGTAACAATGCAGGCCATAAGTGGAGCCGGGTTTAGGGGCATTTCAGCTATGCAGATCTTTGATAACGTGATCCCTTACATTGAAAAAGAGGAGTGGAAAATCGAGAATGAATCGAGGAAAATCCTTGGAGAACTTGAGAATGGTAAAATAACCCCCGCTGATTTTGAGATCAGTGCATTCTCTACAAGGATCCCGGTTTTGCATGGTCATACTGAAGCGGTTTTTGTTGAAGTAGCTGAAGACATTGGTGCAGAGGAAGTTAAGAAGGCTTTTGATGTGTTTGACCCATTAAAGAGTCTCGGCCTCCCATCATATGCAAAACCGCTTGTTTACAGAAAAATCCCGCAACCAAGGCTTCATAGGAACTTGGGAAGAGGGATGAGTGTTGTAGTTGGGAGAGTGGAGAAGATAGGAGAAGGAAAGATTAAATATATTACCCTGGGACACAACCTTATTAGGGGTGCTGCTGGAGGCTCTATCCTAAACGCTGAACTTGCATATAGAAAGGGAATCTTGGGGGATTAAAATGGAAGTTAGAACGCACACTGCTTTACATGTTGTTAAAGGAGCCGTGGTAAAGGTTCTTGGGGAGGAGGCCAAATGGACGGCGGCTGTTTATGTTAAGGGAAACCATGGAAGGTTGACAGTCCAGTTCAACAGAAAGCCAACAAAAGAGGAAATCATGGAGATTGAGAGACTTGCCAACGAAAAGATCAAAGAAAATGTTCCGGTGATAGTTTATACTCTACCAAGAGATGAGGCAGAAAGGCGATTTGGGGAAGACATGTACGATCTCTTCCCAATCCCCGAGGAGGTCAAAACTCTGAAAGTTGTGGTTATTGAAAATTGGAATGTAAACGCATGCAACAAGGAGCATACGAACACCACGGGAGAGATAGGAAGGATAAAAATCAGAAAGGTCAGGTTTAGAAAATCAAAGGAACTTCTTGAAATAAGCTTTGACGTTATTTAAGCTGGTGAGAGCATGAAAATAACGGTTATTGGGGCTGGAACAATTGGAAGTGCTGTTGCTAAAGCACTCTCAGAGAAGTATGAAGTGATAGCCACGAGAAGAAAAATTGAGAAAGTTAAATGGCTCGAGAAATATGGTGTTAAGGTAATGAAAGACAACAAAAAAGCTGCGGAGGCTGGGGAGGTAGTAATACTGAGTGTGAAACCAAACAAAATCAAAAAAGTTCTTGGGGGGATCAAAGAGGCAATTGAGGGAAAAATCGTCATCTCGTTTGCTGCAGGTATACCATTAAAGAGCCTAAAAATCTCAGCCAATGCAAAGTTTGTGAGGGCCATGCCGAATATAGCGGTTTTGGTGGGGGAGTCTTTCACTGCCTACGCCACCGATGACTTAAATGAAAGAGAAATAAGGCTTGTTGAGGAGATCTTCCAAACCTTTGGTAGGTGCATTAAAATTGAAGAGGAGCACATGAATGCAATAACGGGACTGAGTGGTTCCGGCCCTGCTTATGTATCGGTCTTTTTGGAATCCCTTATGTACGGTGGGTTAAGAGTGGGATTGCCAAGGGATGTTGCCCTGCTGGCAGCTGCACAAACGCTCTTAGGAACAGCCAAGCTCCTTTTGGAGACTGATCTTCACCCAGCGCAGATTAGGGACATGGTAATAACCCCGGGAGGGACAACAATAGATGGCATTTTTGAACTGGAGGACAGCAGAATAAGAACTGCACTCATGAAAGCAGTAGACGCTGCAACAAAGAAATCGAAGATATTGTCTCTTGAACTGGAATAATGGTTTGCTATTTCTTTATAATATATTATGTATATTACCTGTTTTTGGGTTTCACTGGTTTTGTGAGAAAATAAAATAGCAAGATTCAAAAATCATGAAGCGACTCTCGTAAGTTTATAGGACTATGTGATGCTTTCTGCATCTGGCTTCATAAGCCTCCATTCCACCCACGAGTATTCTTGGTGAGTTTCGTGGCGCAGGCTTCCCGTTTATCAATCTCTGAGTTCTTGTGGCTTCCCTTCCACAGACACTGCATATGGCGGTTAGATACACTATATTGTCGGCCATTGCCAGGAGCTCTTTTGTCACCTCAAAGGCATCACCTTTGAAATCCAAATTGAGCCCAGAAGCAATCACATAAATACCTTCATCTGCCATCTTGTTGAGGGTTTCTACTACTGACATCGGAAAGAACTGTACTTCATCAATGCCTATAACCTCAAACCCTTCCTCCTTAGTTTTCTGATATATCATTTTAACGCCTTCTTCCGTAGTCGGTATAACAAAGGCTTCGTAACTTAGTCCATTATGGGCTACAACCTTGTCCTCGCTGTATCTGTTGTCTATCGATGGCTTGAAAAGAGCCGCTTTTCTCTTTGCAAATATCTGTCTCTCGATCCTCTTAATGAGTTCACTCGTCTTTCCGGCGAACATGGGACCAGTGATAACTTCTAAGAATCCCTCTGGATGCATGAACTTCACCATCCCCAAGTCAGTAAAAGAGAATAAATGGCTTTTGGAGGTAGCGTTCGAATAAGAGACAAAAAGAAGAGAGAAAATCCGTCAAACTGGGGTCACATGCCCCCACTTTTCGAGGGCCCTTGCCAGCTCTTTATGGGTCTTGGCGTACTCATCTAGTGATATTCCTTGCATAATGGCATCCAAGGCCTGTCTAACTGCCTTAGCTCCAGCAGCAGGTCCATCTGGGTGTCCCAGTGTCCCTCCTCCCAATTGGAGAACTATATCTGTTCCGAGGGCATCTATAACTGCAGGTAAGTTTCCGGGGTGAAGCCCTCCAGAGCTTGTGGGGAATGCTGGCTTGATGTGATAGAACTTTTGCTCTAGGTGGAAAGCATCGTTTTCATCTGGTTTATAGTGTTTCTCTCTCAAGATTCTTGCATTTTGGATAACATCCCACTTTCCGCCTTCAAGCTTTCCGGCTCCCGCAGTTCCAACGTGAAGTTGGTCAAGCCCTATGATTCTGTAAAGCTTTGCAAGGACAAACATTGAGATTCCATGGTAGGGATTCCTTGTGAAGGTAGCGTGCATGGCCCTGTGGGCATGTAAAGCGATGTCGTAATCCTCTGCTAGATCCCGTATGTACTCCAAGCTGGCCCACCCAACTATTACAACGTCCACCATGGCGTGGGGAAGGCCGTATTCAGCTAGGACTTCAAGTCTGTTCTCCATCTCTCTAATATCTGCTGTTATATTGGCGAACCATGTCTTTTTCTCTCCAGTTTCTGCCTCTACTTTGTCTATGACTCTTGCCATCACCTCTGCTCTCTCTTCAAAACGATTGTACCAGGGGCCTGTTAGATTTTCATCATCTTTCATGTAATCTGCTCCGGCCGATAGGAGCTCATAGGAGAGCTTCTCTAGCTCTTCGGGAGAATAGCCAACTTTGGGTTTAGGAACCACACCATAAATAGGCCTCTTATGAATTTCTAGAATCTCTCTTACCCCTTTGATCCCCTTATTGGGTCCGCTGAAGTCTCTAAGCACTATTTCAGGTAGGTAAAGGTCTTCAAGTCTTAGTCCCTTTACTCTTTTCATCCCAAATACGTTGCCTGCTATTGATGCTAGCAGGCCGGGGAGGTTCCATTCTTCGAAGGCGTGAACTGGATAAGCGATTTTCACTATCCAGCTTCCATCCCCCATGTCATGGAACTCATATGCCTTTGCTGAAAGGTCGCTCCACCTTTCCTTTTCATACCACCCATAGAGGGTTGTCCATGTTCCTGTGGAGCTTTCTGCTGCCACTGCGCCGGCAGCCTGCTCTATAGTATACCCCTCAGTGGGGGTTACTCTAAAAACAGCCACAATATCCCTCTTGAGATTGGGCTCATAACCTTTATCGACATAGTAGTCGTATATCTTATCAAACTTCTCTGGCATTTTTACCACCTCATTCTTTATAGAATAGAATTTACAGAGGATAATATATAACTATTGCGGGACACATATGTGGAACGAGAAAAATTGTGACAATGGCTGTTTCGGCTTGTGATTTTCTTTTGCTAAACTCTCATATGCTTTCCAATATTTTTCAAGAACCTATGCTATAGATGATGCTAAATATAAAACTAAAACATGATGAATATAAAATAAATCAGCAACTGTGGGGATTCCTTTATTTTTGAACTATAGGGAGCAAACCCTATAAAATTTCTCACTCTCTTTGGCAACTGGTGAGATGTTGTAACTATCCCCAAATGTATGGTGACTATCCGAGTATTTGCCTAAAAGGGCCCCTTTTCCGAAAGGTTTATATATAACTTCTTTCATAAAATAAAATGCAAATACCAATTTACACAACTTTAGGAGGTGTTGGGTATGGCTGAGTTGCCAATTGCCCCAATTGATAGGTTGATTAGAAAGGCTGGTGCACCAAGAGTTAGTGAAGAGGCTGCAAAGGTTATGGCCGAGCACCTTGAGGAGAAGGCCTTGGAAATCGCTAAGAAGGCCGTTGACCTTGCAAAGCACGCTGGCAGAAAGACCGTCAAGGCAGATGACATTAAACTAGCTATCAAGGCTTGATGGCCTTTCTTTCTTTTGTCTTTTATAGTTTGAGATAAATATTTTAAACCTCTTTCTGAGTTTTTACCATGCATGAGATAGCCATTAGAATGACACGCCGCAATCACAATGCTTTTGTACATCTCTTAGGGGCTTTGGAGAGCCAGGGTTTTGACATTGGTGAGCTCTTAATAACTAAAGATCTCCATGAAATTTTAAAGACAAAGCCCAAATTAGTCCTCTATTCTTTCTTTACTGAGGAGATATGGAATGTTCAGGAAGAAGTTAAGCTCCTAAAAGAAAAAACCAATGCTCTCTTAGTTGCTGGAGGCTATCATGCAACCGCAATGCCAAGGCATACGTTGAGAATGGGATTTGATATAGCTGTTGTGGGGGAAGGAGAGGAGGTTATATTTCAGCTCTTATCTGCTCTCAAAAGAAACAATTTTAGGATAACAAAAGAACTCGCGGAAATTAAGGGGCTTGCCTTCTACCTCAACGGCGAGTTCGTCTTTACTGGCTTCGCAAAGGTTGAAGACTTCACAAGGTTCCCTCCATTTGCCGAAAGTTCCCATTTTATAGCTCCAATAGAGATAAGTCGGGGCTGCCCCTTTGGCTGCTACTACTGCCAGACCCCCTATGCAAAGGGCTTCCGCATGAGGCACAGGCCAATTGACCAGATTGTGAAATACTCAAGAAAGATGAAGGACATGCGCTATATAACCCCCAATGCCTTCGCTTATGGAAGTCCGGGGGCGGTGTTAAGGTTAGACAAGCTTGAAGCCCTTTTAAAAGCTCTCCAGCCCCTTAGAAAAGAGGGAAGAAGGCTCTTCTACGGGACTTTTCCAAGCGAGGTGAGGCCGGAGTTTGTTAAGCCTGAGACTCTCGAACTTCTCTTAAAATATGCGGACAACAGAAGACTGGCAATAGGTGCCCAAAGCGGCGATGATGGGATGCTTAAGGCCATGCACCGCCTCCATACAACGGAGCACGTGAGACAGGCGGTTGAATACATGCTCGAATACGGCATAGAGCCGGTTGTTGATTTTATAGTTGGCCTCCCAAATGAAACTGAGGAAAGCCAGAGAAAGAGTATTGAGTTCATGGAATGGATAATGAGAAAGGGTGGAAAGGTCAGGGCTCATTATTTCATGCCTTTGCCCGGAACCCCGTGGGCAAGGTGCAGGCCTTCGCCCCTCAGTGAGGAGATGAAAAAGTTCCTTGGAAGGATGGCGGCTAAGGGCTACATTGAGGGTTCTTGGGGAGTTCAAATAGAGCTCTCAAAGAGGCTACAAAGGCTTATAGAAGAGTTCTACGAGGAGAGTCCGAGCTATTTTGGAAGGGTTAAGGAAGTCTGCTGAGAAAAGGATTTAATCTTTGGTGTGTAGTAGATAACATGCTGATAGCTCTCGTGAGTGATATCCACTCAAACCTCGAAGCCTTAAAGGCTGTGTGGAGAGAGGTGAAAAAGGCAGATGTTATATTCTGTATGGGCGACCTTGTTGGTTACGGGGCAAATCCCAATGAAGTTGTGGAATTCTTCAAGGGGCAAATGGAGAAGAGGGAAATTCTTTGCGTGAGAGGAAATCACGACAATGCAGTTGCCTTTGGCATAAGTTGGGGCTTTAATCCCTACGCAAGGGAGGCAATAAGATGGCACGAAAGAGTGATGACAGTTGAAAATTTAGAGTTTATTCGAAAACTTCCTGTGAGGCAGTTATATAGAGTTGAAGATGAAAGCTTTCTCATAATACATGGCTCTCCAAGGGCTCCGCTGGATGAGTATGTGTTTCCATGGCTACCCGATAGCGAATTCGTAGAGATTTTAAAATATTTCAAAGAGAAAAACCTTATTCTTGGCCATACCCACATGCAGATGCTCAAAAAGATAGGGGGAAGGAGAATAATTAATCCCGGTGGAGTGGGCCAACCAAGAGACGGTGACTGGAGAGCGGCCTATGCTTTCATAGACACTGAAACCAATGAGGTTATCTTTGAGAGAGTAGAGTATGATGTTGATGTTGCAGCCAAGAAAATAATTGAGGCTGGCTTACCCAAGTTTCTAGCGTACAGACTTTATGAAGGATATTGAAGATTTTTCGGTACTCGTTTTTAGGGGTTTGTTTTTGTGTTTCTCTTTTTTAAAGCCTTTTATTGAATTTTAAAGCTTTTTAATCGTTTTGGAAGTCTTTAATAACCAAAAGTTACTATCAAACAAAAAGTTATGAAAATTTAGAATTTTTGTAACGAAATTTTTTCGAAATTTCAAACGGAGCGCTTTGAAAGCTTTTTACATACTCCCTCCTCGTGGAAATTGAACTTTTCCGCTTTTAAAGTTTTTTAGAGGAATTAAATCAAATTTAGAGTCTTAACTTCACTCCGGAAGTCCCATGAACAAAAATGTGCATTAAAAATTTCGAGAGTTTTGAAACCCTTATTAACGTTTAACACTCTCAAAAAAGCTTGAATTAAAGGCCTTTGAAAGCTTTGTTATTGACCCTTCAAAGGGGCGTGTTTAGTTTCACCCCCTGTTATTTAAACAGTATTTGACTCTGAGGAGGATTTTCAGACCATAACACATTACCCCAAGCAGGATTCGGGTTACAGTAGTCTTTTTCAGAAAACAGGGGATCCTACTGCCAAACCACGTTGTAAACGCACCCCAGAACCCCTCATGAGGATTCCTATGCCTGTACTCTTCTTCAGAAAACACTCTGTCTCTCTTCTTACTACCAAAACCACCTGGAGCGTTCTTAGTTTCTTAACAATCGGCCGATAACCCTTTTCCACCACAGTGTTCAGAACTTTCTTTGAATCATAAGCCCCATCAGCATAAAATTCCCAGAACCCCCGGCAGGAGTTCAATCAGCTCGTTCTCAGAAGTTGTGATCTTCACAGCAACCGGATACAGTAAACCCGGCAGGATTCTCGTTATTGCCTGAACTTCTATCCTACCCTTTTTTATTTGTAATAATGGTTGAGTCTGCTTGAGTGCTGGCGTAGGGTAATTTCTGGAGTTTTTCAGGAGGTGGTTTGTCAGTTCTTCGAGGTTCAGCTTTTCTCCCAGTTGTGGAGGGTTGAGTAGTGAATGTTTGCTCCGAAGAATTTCTGCCGTAGTGCTGGGCGTCTCTGAGGGGTAGGTTGTAGTATTGTTTAAAGAGGAGTATTGCCAGTATTGTTTTTACTGGAAATTT
>NZ_KE387150.1:162155-163657 GCF_000430485.1 Thermococcus sp. PK | reverse complement strand
ATTCTCGTTATTGCCTGAACTTCTATCCTGCCCTTTTTTATTTGTGATAATGGTTGAGTCTGCTTGAGTGCTGGCGTAGGGTAATTTCTGGAGTTTTTCAGGAGGTGGTTTGTCAGTTCTTCGAGGTTCAGCTTTTCTCCCAGTTGTGGAGGGTTGAGTAGTGAATGTTTGCTCCGAAGAATTTTCTGCCGTAGTGCTGGGCGTCTCTGAGGGGTAGGTTGTAGTATTGTTTAAAGAGGAGTATTGCCAGTATTGTTTTACTGGAAATTTTTTGGATTTTGGCAGGTTCTTCAGCTTTCCTTCTGATTCGAAGTCTGCTAAAACGTCAAGAATTGCGAATGCCACGCTTTCAGGGTCTTTGAGTCTGTGATCCCATCTGGGGATCACGACAACCACCTGAAAGAATTCAGCAAAAACCCTAATAAAGGTTACTATAAACACGCCCCCCTTCAAAGAAAACCTTATAAAATTCAAGCAATATAATAACGTTATAGGCAAATCAAAGGAAAAATCGGCCCTGTTCCAATAAGACTTTAGAAGAATTGAAAGAAAACTACTTACACAGCAACAGTAAAAGAGTAAGAAGTTCCAATAAGACTTTAGAAGAATTGAAAGACAGCTTACCGGAATTGATCCAAAAGCTGGACAGAGCGTTCCAATAAGACTTTAGAAGAATTGAAAGACTGATTTTCTCTCTAGTGTTCTGAGCTCTAATATACGTTCCAATAAGACTTTAGAAGAATTGAAAGCTATTAAACTACTTCGCTTCCTTGCGAGGATGATTATGTTCCAATAAGACTTTAGAAGAATTGAAAGTATTGCTGCTCTTGCGGCTAACCAAGTTTTTCCTACTGTTCCAATAAGACTTTAGAAGAATTGAAAGACACTACGTCATCATCAACCTCTTCGAGAATCTCTGTTCCAATAAGACTTTAGAAGAATTGAAAGCCCTCAATGAGAATTGTTGCGTTCACCGTGTTTCCGTGTTCCAATAAGACTTTAGAAGAATTGAAAGTTTTTTCAAAAACTGGAACAATCGTGCATCTACAAGTTCCAATAAGACTTTAGAAGAATTGAAAGGCGGTTAAAAAGGTAGTTAATTATGTGAAACAACAAGGAGTTCCAATAAGACTTTAGAAGAATTGAAAGAAAATACAACACCCAGCACAGTTTCTTAAAAACTGGGGTTCCAATAAGACTTTAGAAGAATTGAAAGAAGCATAGTTATCTTTTTTGTGCTGGTCGTGGTTGCCCGTTCCAATAAGACTTTAGAAGAATTGAAAGAAGGGTGTATTAGTTTATGAAAGACAGTATTTAGTGGTTCCAATAAGACTTTAGAAGAATTGAAAGGCGATCACAAAACCAAAAACTGCAACTACCCACTAAGTTCCAATAAGACTTTAGAAGAATTGAAAGACCGCTGAGATGAAAAACTATGAAATCCCTGTGACCGTTCCAATAAGACTTTAGAAGAATTGAAAGCAATAATCTGAATATCACCG
>NZ_KE387150.1:149857-162055 GCF_000430485.1 Thermococcus sp. PK | reverse complement strand
TTAGAAGAATTGAAAGCTATTAAACTACTTCGCTTCCTTGCGAGGATGATTATGTTCCAATAAGACTTTAGAAGAATTGAAAGTATTGCTGCTCTTGCGGCTAACCAAGTTTTTCCTACTGTTCCAATAAGACTTTAGAAGAATTGAAAGACACTACGTCATCATCAACCTCTTCGAGAATCTCTGTTCCAATAAGACTTTAGAAGAATTGAAAGCCCTCAATGAGAATTGTTGCGTTCACCGTGTTTCCGTGTTCCAATAAGACTTTAGAAGAATTGAAAGTTTTTTCAAAAACTGGAACAATCGTGCATCTACAAGTTCCAATAAGACTTTAGAAGAATTGAAAGGCGGTTAAAAAGGTAGTTAATTATGTGAAACAACAAGGAGTTCCAATAAGACTTTAGAAGAATTGAAAGAAAATACAACACCCAGCACAGTTTCTTAAAAACTGGGGTTCCAATAAGACTTTAGAAGAATTGAAAGAAGCATAGTTATCTTTTTTGTGCTGGTCGTGGTTGCCCGTTCCAATAAGACTTTAGAAGAATTGAAAGAAGGGTGTATTAGTTTATGAAAGACAGTATTTAGTGGTTCCAATAAGACTTTAGAAGAATTGAAAGGCGATCACAAAACCAAAAACTGCAACTACCCACTAAGTTCCAATAAGACTTTAGAAGAATTGAAAGACCGCTGAGATGAAAAACTATGAAATCCCTGTGACCGTTCCAATAAGACTTTAGAAGAATTGAAAGCAATAATCTGAATATCACCGTTTACTCTGAAAAATCTGTTCCAATAAGACTTTAGAAGAATTGAAAGGTTGAAAAAAGTGAAATTGCTAAGAAATTCGAAATAAGTTCCAATAAGACTTTAGAAGAATTGAAAGTGAACGACGTTGGTCGTTTTTTTGGTGTCTTAAAGTGTTCCAATAAGACTTTAGAAGAATTGAAAGTTCGTACACCGTTGCTAACTTTATCTTATTAGGCGGGTTCCAATAAGACTTTAGAAGAATTGAAAGCTTGTTTGCTGAAATTCTGTAAGTCTCAACTATGTTGTTCCAATAAGACTTTAGAAGAATTGAAAGCCATGTGGGGCACGGCATTAATGTTTAACATCTACTCGTTCCAATAAGACTTTAGAAGAATTGAAAGATCCTCTCGGAAACCTATCGTTTGGCGTTATTATCCGTTCCAATAAGACTTTAGAAGAATTGAAAGACTTATAACAATCAACAAAAAATAAAAGAAAATCACTTGTTCCAATAAGACTTTAGAAGAATTGAAAGAGGTATCTCTTCTTTGCCTTTTCTATTGCTTCGAACTCGTTCCAATAAGACTTTAGAAGAATTGAAAGCTGTGAAGACAACATGGAAGCAGTATCCCAAATCTTCCAGTTCCAATAAGACTTTAGAAGAATTGAAAGTTTACCCTTCTTAAAAACAAAACTCCCTTCTCAAGGGTTCCAATAAGACTTTAGAAGAATTGAAAGAAACAACTTTTGAGCTTCCTTCAACGCATCCTCCCTGTTCCAATAAGACTTTAGAAGAATTGAAAGACGAGCGAAGGGACAACTACTGATGGCGATACGTTATAGTTCCAATAAGACTTTAGAAGAATTGAAAGCATTTTGTCTATTTCTTTGAATATCTCATTTATTTCTGTTCCAATAAGACTTTAGAAGAATTGAAAGTAAGGTATTCTTTGAATTAATTGCAGGATACATATAAGTTCCAATAAGACTTTAGAAGAATTGAAAGTTCTTCACTGTAACCCTCATTTTGTATTTCCTTGAAGTTCCAATAAGACTTTAGAAGAATTGAAAGTCCAGTTTTGTTAACACTAACGTACTGGTTAATCGCTGTTCCAATAAGACTTTAGAAGAATTGAAAGATTTTTGAAAACCCTGTGGGAGCAGAAATGCGTATTGTTCCAATAAGACTTTAGAAGAATTGAAAGATTTGTTGGTTATACACGTCGCTAAATTGTTGTTAAGTTCCAATAAGACTTTAGAAGAATTGAAAGGAAGATGTTGTTACAAACCCTCGTCGTTAATAAATTTTAGATAAATTTCATTTAATCAGTTTCTTTTTCATTTCATATTCTCTTTTTAAGTTTTTGAATAAAACCCATCTCCTATAATTAGATCATTTTTTAAATTATTTTCGTAAACTTTAAATATTTTAATCGGGTAATATTATCACTAAGATGCCTCGCTGATGGAGGTATGAATTTGCGGTTCCTGATACGTCTCGTTCCTGAAAATTCGGAGTTTAAGGTTCCCTATAGTCATCAGCATTATCTTCAAGGCCTTATCTATCGCCGTATTCAACAAGTAAACCCTGACCTAAGTCTTGCCCTTCATCGGCCAAAAGTTCCAAAGCTCTTTACCTATTCTCTCTTCATGGCAGAGAAGAGGAGATCATCAAATGGCTTATCCTATTTTACCGGGAAAGGAAAGGCGTTCTTCTATTTTTCTACTCCGATCATAGAGATAGCAGAAGCCTTTATTGGTGGCCTTCTCCAAAATCCAGAGGTAATTTTATGGAATGAGAAGTTCCATGCTGAAATTGTCAAAGCACTCCCTGAGCCACTTTCTTACAGTGGAAAAGTCTACTCGACACTCTCTCCCATAGCAGTGACCACATTAAAGCCCTCTTTTGGAAAATTGAGGCAGCATGACTTAAGTCCTATGGAAGACAAGTTCTATGAGAACCTGAAGGAGAATTTAAAGGAAAAATATGTTCTTCTCTATGGGAAAGAACCCCCGGATGATCTTGAAATCAAGGTTCTCAAGGCAAAGCCGAAGAGATTTGAAATCAAGCAGGGGATCTTCCAGAGGGCCTGGCATTTGGTGTTTAAGGCTTATGGGGATGAAGATCTTTTGAGAGTCGGCTATCAGGCCGGATTTGGAGAAAAAAATAGTCTGGGTTTTGGGATGGTGAAGGTTGATGGGAGGAGGAAATGATGTATAAAGCTGAGTTTGAACTTGAAGCGATAACACCTATTTTCATGAGAGGGGCAAATCAAAACAGGGCTGAGATTAGGGCTCCCTCAATAAAGGGTGTGATGAGATGGTGGTTCAGGGCTCTGGCAGGAAACTATTTTGGGAGTGATATCGTCGGGCTGAGGAAGGCTGAAGAGTACGTTTTTGGGAGCACTAATCAGAGAAATAGGGTTGAAGTTCATGTAGATTGCAATCAAAAACCGAGAGATATAATAGTTAAGTTTAAAGGAAATAGACCAATATTTGATAAATACTCTCATATTCACGAATTGCCATATATATGGTTCTCTTTAAAGATTTTGGCTTCGAAGGGGCAAATTAAGAGGTATTACCCAGCAGGGACAAAGTTCACGATTAAGTTGCGTTCACCGGACCATAAGTCTTTCAAAATAGCATTGGCAACTTTTTGGACATTAGTTACGCTTGGTAACATTGGCTCCAGGAATAGACGCGGGGCCGGAAGTTTTAAATTCACTGGGGGAGATTTGGATATTCTCAAAGATTTGTCTCTTAAGTGGACGTATGCAACTATAAACGACTTAAGAGAATCAATATTAAAAGCAATTGATATTATACGTCTGGAATTGGGAGTACAACCAAGAGGAAATTTAAAACCACAGCCTTACCCTATTCTCAACGAGAAAACCTCGTTTATAGGGCTTTTGGATACCAAGGCTCAAGATCCCATTCAAGCCTTAAGAGAATTCCAAAACAAATATAAAACGTTTAGACAGAAAAGTGTAAGTAAAAAGGATAGGATCATCTTTGGCTTACCAATAAACCTGAGAGGGAAGGATATACAGGAGATATCCGGACTTCAATCAAAACTGAAGAATTCAAGAAGAGCATCGCCGATGATTTTGGGGGTAACCTCTGTTGGTGGAAAAACTCACATTCGGGTTGTAAAGTTCAAAACTAATCCTTATCATCCCGATATGGAGCTAAATAGATTCTCAGATTGGAACATCATGGGATTATTTGATAAGAATATTCAAGAATTTCCTGTTTTTGGATCGTTGGAGGTGTTCAAATGAACCTTGATCAAAAACTCAAAACATATTTCCACGATCCGCCTGATAAAGCGCTCAAAATAACCGGACACAAAGGGAGAGCTAAGAAGATTTTGAATCAAGTTGGTATCTCCTTTGAAGAATCCGAGTTAATCAAAGAAGCCGATAGGATGGCATCTGCTGCCCAGCGTTTGGTATTCAAGGTGGGGAATAAAGACCCAGCAAGCGATTTTTACGGAAGGACTTCCGGTAAATATTATTGGGTTGGGTATCCAGTCCTTGTTCATCCGGTAAATCCAGTGAAGGGTAGGAAAGGATTCGAAAATTTAAGAAAGCTTTTCAGGCATTTAATCTCGACATTGGGCTATAAAGGTGCTGAAGAGTTTATTGGTGTGATTGTCCAGGTAGAAGGCGAGACCTTAAAAGAACTTTACCAGGAATCTTGGGTCTACATATGGAACAACTTTCCTCAACGACTCGAACAAAACTTGGTGAGAAAACTAAAAGAAGAACATGGGGATGTTTTCAAAAAACTTAACATAAATTTAAATTCCCTTGTTAAGGAGCTCATACATCTTCCAGCGGAAACAAGATTCCCAGATCATACAATATGGCATCATCTTGATTTAACCTCTGCATTAGCAGTTGAAAAACCTGTTCTAATGAGAATAAAGATTGTACCAGTTCAGAGCTTTATAAAAAATGCGAGGAAACAGCTTGACTTGTGGGCAGGAAGTCATATGGTGTCTTTCCTAACCTTTAAGGCCATTGAACCGATAATTGAGGAGTTCGGTCCTGAGGTAGTTATATACCCTGCTTTGAGGGATCAGCCGCTATTGAAGGCGGAGCTCTTAAACGCCCCAGATGAGTCGGCGATGATATCCAACATACCCAACAAAGCTTTGGTTGTAATACCTGAGGATAGAGCAGGATATGTTGAGAAGAAGATAAAAGAAAACGTTAAGAAAATCCTGAAGGAGATGTTTAATTCCTCCTTGGACTGGGCGATTAAGGAATATAACTTGGATCCCAAAATGATCGAAGAACACAGAGAAACCTATTGGCACATCTTGGAAGGATACTTTACAGTATCGGTGGAGTGGCTTCCATTGTATGGTGGCATAGACTGGGATAACGCAGGGGAGATCTTACAGAAAGCAAACCTCGTTGATGAAAATGTCCGGAAATGGATGGAAGCCATGAAAGAAGCTCAATATGAGAGAAAGTTCATAGAATTGTATCCATTCTTGCTAAAGATTCTTGAGGGGCTGGGAGAAGCAAAACTTAGTGGGGAAAGGTTCAAAAAAGGGGAACAACCACCGGGTTGGAAGTGTCATATGTGTGGTGAAAACCTCGCTATCTTGGGGAATGTCCTGAAGGAAAGGGAACTAAAAGGAAGATGGAAGGGAGAACCTTTATGCCCAGTTTGCATGATAAAGAGATACTATCCCGAATGGCTTAAGAACAAGGGATATCCAAGACAAAAATTTGAATCCATTGTTGATGTGGCTCTTCTATATAAGAATTGGAGAGAGAAATTTGATGAAGAGTATGGGGCAAGGTTCATAGAAGCATTGAACGGAATTCATAGATGCCTCATTAGGGATAGAAAGGTTCGGGATGCCGATCTCTATTACTTGGAGACTTTATCAGAGAACAGCTTAAGGAAAAAAGTGGAAGAGCTTGGAGGAAACATAGAAGAAATCAACTGGGACTATGTTGAAAAGGCTAAAGAAATCCTCATGAAAGCCTATAAGGACAGAGAGATTGGAAAACCTTCAAAATACTATGCAATCCTCATGATGGATGGAGACAATATGGGGAAGGTCATCTCGGGCGAGTGTTCTGGAGCAATTATTGACCATCTCCACCCAGAAATTGCAAAAATTATCCCTGAGGATATGAAAAGTAAACTCAACGTACAGTATTACTCCACACCTCAGCTTCACAGAGCTATAAGCGAAGCTCTAACAAACTTCTCCCTAAAAAAGGTCAAGGAGAAAGTTGAGGAAAATGGTTTGCTTATATACGCAGGTGGAGATGACGTTCTCGCGATACTACCTATAGATAGAGCACTGGAGGTCGCTAAGGGCATTAGGGATGAATTCGGAAGGACCTTTGACGACGATGGCTATTCTTATCTCCCGGCGGGAAAAATGAGCGCTGGATTGCTCATAGTGCATTATAAACATCCCCTGTATGATGCCCTTGATAAAGCAAAAGAACTCGAGAGAGAAGCTAAAGAGCATGGTAAAAACTGCATAACCATAGGATTGCTGAAGCACAATGGAAGTTACTACAAAACAATACTTGAGTGGGGAGTCATTGGTAAAGAACTAGATGATGTTATTAAAATTTTGAAAGATGAAGGATCAAAGAGACTCATCTACCATGTTCTTGAAGACATCGATAGCTGGCCAGAAGAGGGTGTGAAGGATTTATTAAAATACGAGATCCACAGACATGTCTCCAAAGACAAACGTGAGCAAGTACGGGATTCATTAATTCGTCTTTCCAACAACGTTAGAGCTGAGAATTTGGTTAGAAAGATGAAAGGGTTATTCACTCTTCTAAAAATTCTCCTTGATATGGAGGTGTCTCCATGATTGAAAAAATTACGATAGTGCCAAACGACGTTTTACTATTTAGAGAGAGCAGGCCTTTTTTTGCTGGGGAAAGCCACGTTGCTCGTTCTCTCTTTCCACTTCCCCAAACTATAGCAGGAGCGCTAAGAAGCTTTATATTAGTGAATGGAAACTTTTCAGAAAAAGCCAAGAAGTGCGCTGGATATAAAAAAGAAGAACCGGAGTTTGAGATTGTTGGGGTATTTCCTGTGATCGAGAGGGAAGAGGTTGTTGCTACACCCATAAATGTCGTTAAAAATAACTGCAAAATTTCAGTTGTTAAACCCGGAGAATTTAAGGACAGGCTCTTTTTACCACATGAAGGAAAGCCAGCTGGAGGGTTTATCCCCTTTGACATGTTAATGAAAATACTCTCCGAAAAAATTGATAATAGCATTAAACCTAAAAAAATCCCGAGAGAGAAGAGGATTGGCATAGCACTCGATTCCACGAAAACTGCTCTCGAAGGGCATCTCTACACCGTGGAATTCCTGCGGATGGATGCTATCTCTGTTTGGATTAAGGATTGGTGTTGGGAGAAGAGGGGAGGTACGTTCAAGGTTGGGGGAGAGTCCAGATTTGCATCATTTTATACAGAACCCCTTGAATTATCCTTTGGTTCTGTGGAAGGTAAAAGGTTATTCTTATATTTTGCTACACCGACAATACTTGGACGCGATGCAGTGGACTCAATTCTACGCAAGATTGAGGATGTGACAAATGGAAGGAAACCACAATTGCATTTATCTGTTTTTGGCAAGCCCATACCAATATCTGGATGGGATTACGCAAAAAACAAACCAAAAGGAGTTAAACATGCCATACCCCCAGGTAGTTTATTCTTTATGGGTTTTGATGCTCCCGTAGCTTTACCTAAGTATCTAAAACTGGGCGCTCTTACAAAACTTGGATATGGTCTAACTTTTGTGGGGGTTTGGTAATGAAAGTTTTAGTTATCCCATGGGGAAATCCTTTCCAGTGGGAGCCGATAACATATAAAATGAACGGGTACGAGATAAAAAGTAGGAGCACGTTGCCAATATTGTTCGAAGCCTTAAATCCTGAAAAAACTCTCATCGTAACTCTTGATACACTGGCCAACTTTAAAAGAAAAACTGAAAATGGAGATATTCCCAATGTTGAAGCAAGAGAATTTTCAAGCTATGAGGAGATTGTTGCTGACGTTAAAGAGAGGGTTCACTGGTTTATTAACCATAGTATAATAGAAGAACTGGAAGATGAACATATAAAACTCAACTTGAAAAAAGGGCTCAAGAATAAAAAGATTGAGATTAGCGTTGCTCCAGGTGTGGGTGTCTTTGGCAACATAACTATTGAGGGGAATATGATTGATTTTTACCATTTCGTTGTTTACAAACTTGCCCAGTGTATTCCCAGTGATCTTCAAAATGCTGAACCGTTGGAAGTTTATTTAGACTTAACTCACGGGATCAATTTCATGCCCACTTTAACATACAGAGCACTTCATAATCTTCTTGGTATTGCAGCTTATCTAGATGATGTGACTATAACTGTTCTAAACTCTGAACCCTTTCCTCAAGGATTTTTTGGGGAACAGAAAAAGGAAGTTGTTAAAAATACTGTCCTTCACGTAAGAAAGGTAGAAGAAACAAAAATGCTCCCCAAGCCACTATATTCCACCATAGATGAAAAAGGCATGTGGAA
Source organism: Thermococcus sp. PK (assembly GCF_000430485.1). Taxonomy (NCBI): domain Archaea; kingdom Methanobacteriati; phylum Methanobacteriota; class Thermococci; order Thermococcales; family Thermococcaceae; genus Thermococcus; species Thermococcus sp. PK. Next base: position 153,735 of record NZ_KE387150.1, on the reverse strand, counting down.
CGCTTTTATAAGTTCGGTTACCAATGGACTCCCTTTGGTCTTTGCTGAGTTTTATCCAAGCCTCAATGAGATAGAAAGATTCCTCGGGAAAGAGTTTGCAGAGTTCAAGAATAGTATTGAGGTCCTCAATAATGGAAAGAGGGTGGTAAGAAAACAATGTCTCTCAGAGGATTTCAAAACTGCAGCTAAACTTTACTATATGTTGAGAGTCTTTAATTCAGAGTTTAATGATTTCCCTAAGAAAGAGGTTACCTTCAAGGAGCTTCAGAGTGTCTCAAGGATTCTGTTCAGGAAAATGCCAAGGATAGGCATAATACTCGAAAACCAGTTAGAGGATCTAAAGAGACTAATTGAAGGCAAGGTGGATTACGAAGACAATAAACTAACTAGAAAGAAAGGGCTAAGAGATTACATAGCTTACGAGAAACCTAAAGAGGGGTGGATAAGAGATCTGAAGAGAGGTAAACCACTTCCATTATTGGAGGTAAGGAGAAATCTTCACTATTATTCCCTTTCTGGATCCGGTGCCAATAAAGAGCCGACGCTTAGGAACTTTATAGCACATTCAGGATTTGAATATAACTTAACTTGGATCCGATACAATGGTAGAGAATTCGTCCTCTTCTATAAAAACCAAGATAAAGTTTTGGAATTTGCAATCGGAGCTTTAAAGTTTAACCTTGAGGAGGTGAATGAAAATGTTTGAAAAATCTCTGGTAATGGGATTATATAGCGTAACGCCCGTGCATGCAGGGAGTGGAGCGGAGCTTAGCGTTATAGACCTGCCAATCCAAAGGGAGAGGCACACAGGCTTTCCCGTTATATGGGGGCAGAGTTTGAAAGGAGTTCTTAGGAGTTCATTCAGAAAGTTGGAGATGGATAGAAAGCTAAAAATTAACGACAAAGATTGGGAAAAGTTAGCAAATGAAATTTACAAAGAAAGAGCTGATGACTATGTCAAAAAAGTCAAAGAAGGTAAACGAGATCCACCTATAACAGAGATAATCTTCGGCCCTTCAACTGAAGCTGCATCCGAGCATGGTGGAGCCATAAGTGTTGGGGACGCCAAGATTCTGCTATTCCCGGTCAGAAGCCTTAAAGGTGTTTTCGCTTATGTAACATGCCCCCTGGTTCTGAAAAGATTCATCGACGACTTGATATTTGCCCTTAAGACGAATGGATTATCCAAATATAAGGACACAATTAATCAGGTTAATACTCTACTATCCAGCGAAGACTCTCAGGAGAAATCAACAGCCGTTGTATTCAGCGATGATGTTGTGATAAAAAAGAATGGGAAAAAGTACGTCGTGCTCGAGGACCTTTTGTTCAACGTACCGGAAAATAAACCGAACGAATTAGAGCATCTCCTGAACTTGATAACAAAAATCGCACCTGAAAACGTCAAAAAGGAAATAAAGGGGAGATTTGTGATAGTTTCAGATGATCTCTTTAGAGCATTAGTGGAAACAGCCACGGAAATAGTCGCGAGGGTGAAGATAGATGCTGAAACTGGAACTGTCAAAACCGGTGCACTATGGTACGAAGAATACCTACCTTCTGACACCCTACTCTATTCAGTCATCGCGGTTGGGGAACCAAGGAAAAAAATCGAGGGACTATCCACAGCCGACAAGATAATCAGCAAGCTGAATACACTCAATGGAAAATTCGTTCAGATAGGGGGAAATGAGACAGTGGGCAAAGGCTTTGTTAAACTGACGATTTGGGGTGAGGAGAATGGCTCTGAGAAGTCTTGAGCAGAAGAGAGCCAAGTTTGCATATGAAGCTGTTACAAAAGTCAAAGAGATCAGCAATTCTAGGGATAAAAATATACAGAAAAAATATGCTTCTTACGTCAAAAGTGCCCCAGCATTGATACTTACCAATGGTTTACCCAGCACCCTTGCATTCTATCTCTCAAAGATCAAAGAGGGTGAAACCGAATACACAAAGATCAAAGAAGAGTTAGAGAAATTTGAGAAAGGTGAGAAAGCTTTTGAAAACAAAGCCGAACGAATAGCCTACGCGTATCTGTTCTATCAAATCTCGGAATGGCTCGCTAAAAGATCCCCTAACAGAATTACAGAAGGTATGGATCCTCTCCAGTACATGCTTAAGGAGTCAGAAGTTCAGACAATGATACATTTAACACGTGAGACGATAAAACTTCTCAGCTGGATGAGAAGGTTTGCAGATGCAATGCTCGAAAAGGAGGAGTAACAATGAGACTCTTTGTCCCTTCTTACATAGAGAAGATCGTTAAAGAGCACTGGAACGGAGTCGAAAACATTTCCCTAAAGATAGAGAAGTTCGTTCCGTTTGGAGGTGACAGTCCAAAAAAACGAGGCGGAGAGATGCCAAAACCTAGATACCAATCGCTGGGATACAGAATTCTACTTCCAACTGGTGCCCTGGAGAAATATCAGAAATACTATAAACTACGGGGGAAGATGTGGGATGAAATCAACGCACAAACATTCAAACTAAGCACCAAGTCCCGTCTAATAATCGGCTTGGGCAATGAGAGTGTTTATGAAACCTCCATAAGGCTTCACAGAAACTATGGGATCCCCTACATTCCGGGGTCGGCTTTGAAGGGTGTTGCGAAGCACTATGCAATATTAAATTTAGCCGATAGGCTAAAGGATCAATTTGACGGAGATTTCTTCGAATTGGCAAAGAGAATCCAGGAAGCATTGGAAAATCCTGCAAAAGATGAAAACAACGATAAAGAGGTAATAAAGGCAATTGAGGAAAAACTAAAAGAGAAAATAAATGATGAATTGCTTAAAAAAATGAAAGTTCTAAGAGCTATTTTCGGGACTCAAAAGAGAGAAGGTGATATAATCTTCTTTGACGCTTTTCCAACACCTAATCAACTAAACCGGGAGCCGATTTTGGAATTGGATATAATGAACCCTCACTATCAGCCCTATTATTCTGCAAGCGGCGAAGAACTGGGAAAGAAAGTTGAAACGGCTCCTGGAGATTGGCATTCTCCAGTTCCGGTATTTTTCTTAACAGTTCCCGCGGGTATTGAATTCCAGTTTTCAATAGCTCCAAGGAATAAAGAGGGAGTTAAACTTTTGACTAAGGCTAGAGAATTACTAATTTCAGCATTGAAGGATCATGGTGTAGGAGCAAAAACCTCACTTGGATACGGAAGATTTGGTTAGGGGGTGAAACTTATCCCACTTTTCACTTGGACAGGGCATCCCTTTACGGATGCCGGTTTGGTAGCACTGCTATTGCTAAATGATAAGGAAAAACCTGAGGAACTGACGGCAGAGGACATTAAGAGAGCGGTTAAATTTGCCTCTGAACTCTATGCAAGGAAGGAATGGAGCTCCGGTTATATTCACGCAATGATGATGCCGAACAGCGGTATACTCATGGCAAATCCAAGCATGGCAAAGAAAAGAACTCCTGAAGCTGTAGAGAACAGCCTGCTCTCATTACTCAACGAACCAGAAGATGAAAACGCTCCAATATGTGAGGTATGTGGTAGAAGACACGCAAGGGAAAAACCGGTTTATCGATCAGACTTTCCATTAGTCGGAACAGGAGGCATCCCAAACTACTTCCCCTCAGGCAAAGATGGTGCGAATATCTGCTCCCACTGTGTCTTTCTCACTCAATTGATGCCTCTAGTTGCCTACCGCCGATACTGTTAGGATAACTGAGGCATCACCTCCTGAAGCCATTCAGTAACATCACCAGGCGGATCACCAAAACTAGAATGAATTCTGACAAAATTATACCAGAAGGCAAACAGAAAAACAAACCTATGAACCCTCCTCCAGTCTTTACCCCTGAAATTATTCCAGAAACGCTTCGTCCTCTCCTTCAACGTCCTAAACCAGCGCTCAACACTG
>NZ_KE387150.1:131764-149757 GCF_000430485.1 Thermococcus sp. PK | reverse complement strand
CATCCCAAACTACTTCCCCTCAGGCAAAGATGGTGCGAATATCTGCTCCCACTGTGTCTTTCTCACTCAATTGATGCCTCTAGTTGCCTACCGCCGATACTGTTAGGATAACTGGGGCATCACCTCCTGAAGCCATTCAGTAACATCACCAGGCGGATCACCAAAACTAGAATGAATTCTGACAAAATTATACCAAAAGGCAAACAGAAAAACAAACCTATGAACCCTCCTCCAGTCTTTACCCCTGAAATTATTCCAGAAACGCCTCGTCCTCTCCTTCAACGTCCTAAACCAGCGCTCAACACTGTTCCTCGGCCCGAAAGTCACATGCAGATAACCCAACCTCAAACTCTTAAAAGCAGACTTATACCAGCTCGCCCTGTCAACCAGAAAGACAGGCTGCCCTTCACACGACTTTAAAACAACCAGAATGAAATCCCTGGCAACCCACCAGTTTCTAACAGTCGTAATCCAGACTGCTAAAACTTCCTTGCTCTCAACGTCAATTGCAGCCCAGAGGTATCTTTTCTTCCCGTTGATTTTTATTACTGTTTCGTCAACTGCGATGAAGTTTCGCTGTTTTTTGACTGCGAGGATTTTTGGCTTGTAAACTGCTTCTGCGAGTTTTTGAACTGCCTCCCAGACTGTTACGTGACTGATTTTGAGTATTCTGGCGGTTTGCCGGTAACTGAGGCCTCGCAGGTATAATTCTACTCCCCTGATTTTCTTTTCTGGTGGGATTTTGTTGCGACGAAAGGGTTTTAAGGCTGAAACCACCCAGTAAATAATGGTTTCAGACTTCATGTTCCCCCTTCTTTTTCTAAAGTACTGCCAGTAACTTAAACCTGACACCCCACAGCTTATCCTAACAGTATCTACCGCCTCTCGAGAATCCTTATAATTCATGCATATCCTTACGAATTTATGGTGGAACTCCACAGGGATGCATTTGACGATGTTGTAAAAACCCAACTTGCTTCAAATGCCAAAAACTTCAGGCGACCTGAGAACTTTTTCTTTCACTTAATAAGTGATCTCATGAGGAAGATTGAGCACAGTGAGCTCTGGAAAAATACTTCAGTTACACTGTACTACTTCGTTAACAACAATCAGGGCCAGGAGCTTGATGTTATCCATATCCCTAACCAGATTCTTCGTTTCGTGGCATACGCTTCACTTGTCGACAGCTCTGGATGGAAAAGGATAGTCTCAATGGGCTGGCGTAAAAGGCCCAGCGATGAGGAATTCGCGGAATATGAAAGACGCTACTCTAATGAGGTCTATTCGAGGTTGATAAACGGCCAGAGTATACTCCGCTACTTTATTGACAAAACAAGCCGGGAGGTGAATTCTAAGTGGGAACTTCTGCAATTTTACTGCTCGGAGGTGTTGGGTTTGGATGAAAAGGCTTTGGAATTTGTCAAAGATGTTGGGGATAGGGTGGTAGAGACGCTCGAAAAGCTTCCAGACAATAAACTGAAAAGACGTGTACGCGAGCTTGAAAACGCAACTAAGCTGTATCAGTTTGAAGCCTTCTTTGTTGGGCTGGAAAAGCTTAGACAGGAGTTAAATATTGAAAAGCCGCTGATGACCTTCGACGAGTTCGCACGCATCCTGACATCCTACGGCGAAGATTTCAATGTCTCGTGGAAGAGCGTCAAAAACCTGCTCCTCTTCCGTATATATGAAAAACTCCATGGGAGGTTGATAAGGGAGGAAGAGATCGGGGAAGAGGAAACTGAAGAGGTCGAAATCTATGGGTTTGGAGGTGAAGAGGCATGAGGTTTGCTGCTGGAATGGTTTTGATTGATGCCCCCCACTCTGCACTGAACATGCTTGGAATTGATGAAAGCCTTGCGGATAGGAACGTTACACGGGTCAAGACTCTTAAAAGAGGAGGAAAGCGTTATCCCTACGTTTCGCCCCAGGCATGGCGCTACTGGTGGAGGAGCACGCTAAAGGAACGCTTTGGATGGGAGCTCTCACCACTCTATCGCGAGCAGAAGCAGGTTTTTACAGCTGCCAATCCTCTCAAGTATCCTGACGACGATGTTTTTGGATATATGAGGGCATTTAAGAAGGGAGGTGTAAACGTTAGTGTTACACGCGTTTCTCCGCTCAAAAACACACCATTGGTATCTGTTTTGTCTGATAGGAACTCTCTAACTGTTGATGAGGGCTATGCCTCAAGACATGAGGGCGATCCAGTTCCCTACAGCCAGGAGTTCTATGCCACCATACTAAAGGGTGCTTTTTCACTTGATCTCGATTCGCTCGGAAGATTCACCATCATCAGCAAAGCAGGATTTAAAAACCTCCTCACATGGGATGATGTTCCTAAAGACAAGAAAGGCAACCCCAAGAAGGGAACGGAAGATATTGTCAATGAGATTAAGGAGATGGAGAGTATAGCCACAGAGATTGGTGTTTGGATAGGCGAAAAGGAGTGGCTTATGCCATCAGAGATAAGAAAGAAGCGTGCTGCCGAGACTATAATGGCTCTTCGCTATATCTTTGGTGGTGCCAAGCAGACGCAGTACCTCACCGATGTGACTCCCAAATTTATACTCCTAGTAAGCATTGATGGGGGCATTAATCCGTTTATCAGCGATATTGTGCTCGAGGATAGGGGAGAAGTTAAACTTGATGCTGAGGCCTTAGCCCAGCGTCTCGCTGATCTCATAGAAATACTGCCAACCAAAAAGCTTTACATTGGTTATGATGAAGGTTTTGTGAAGAGCCTCGGATGGAGCATGGAGGAACTCAAAGATAGATTAGGTGAAGCAGAACTTGAGACATTTATGGGCAGCGTGGGTGATGCAATAGAGGAGTTCCTCAAGGAAATCGAAGCATATTACGGGTGAGCTCATGATACGAGTGAAGCTGAGGGCATGGACTGCCAGCTTTCGCTTCCCCACATTTCAATCCGGATACCAGCCAACATTGCCGGTGCCTCCGCCTTCAACGATACAGGGAATTCTGTCGGCGGCAAAGGGCAAACCGGTTTATCTTACCGAACTATCTTATATTGGATATATCTTCAGGAGCAGCGGAAAAGGCCTTGACCTTGAGAAAATCTATGCCCTTGGAAAGGTTGAGACGGACATAATGAAGCGTGAATTCCTATATAACGCAGAACTGTATGTTTACCTGCCGAATGAATGGAAAGAAGCGTTTAAAAAGCCCAGATATCAGCTCCTCCTCGGACGATCAAGCGATCTCGCAACAGTTGAAGAAATTGTAAATATCAATCTAGAGGAAAGGGAAGCACCTCTGGGTGGGACAGTAGTGCCTATTAGTCTGGGCATTCCTGGCATGATCCACACACTTGTAGTGGAGTACGACTATTCAAAGACACCTCGAAAAGCAAAGTTGGTGAAACCTTTCATAATTCTTCCCTATCCTAGAACCTATGCCGAACGAAAAAGGCAAACTAGCAGAACGTTATATGATCCCGAGCTTGACATTGGCGTTTATATCCACAGGTGGAGTCAATGAAAGTCTGCTACGCCAAATTTAATCCCCATGATTTCCTTGAATGTCATACCAGTGACGCGATTAATGTGCTCAAAAGCATGAGAAAAGCTTTTCCGTGGTTTTCCGGAGGGCTCTGGGAACTTTTATTTTATTCCGTTCTTCTTCATGATCTTGGAAAGTGTGCCAGCGGCTTTCAGAAAAATCCGCAAAAATGGGGCTATCGCCATGAGATACTATCTACCGCATTCACACAATTTCTTAAACTGCCTGAGGAGGAAAAGAACCTGATTGCACTCGGCATACTCACCCACCACAGGACCCTAGATGAACTAGATGACAGAATTCCCCGAAGGATCCCGGGCGTCCCCCTCGAATTTGATGGTAAAGTTGAGGAGCTTCTCATGAACTCAGATTATATTGAAAATGTTTTCATGCCCAAAGTTCCCTACTGGGAGGCGTACTTCTTTGGGACTGTTAAGCCTCCAAGAATGTTTTTTCTTCCACGTGACTGGAAAGAGAGGCTAAGGAATTTTGATTTTAATACCCTTCTTGACTGGTATGAGGTCAACTGGAAACGGTATAAGGAGATATTGATTTTTCTCAGGGGTCTCCTCAATGCCGCGGATCATCTTGCCTCGGCAGGTGAGAGCGAAATAAAGCTTTTACCCGACATCGGTAGAGTGATTGAACTCGACCTGCCCAGAGAAAAATGGCGCATGCTTCAGAAGGCTGCGAATGAAGTTGAAGGAAACCTCCTTCTGCGAGCCCCAACGGGCTATGGAAAACTGAAGCCGCACTCCTCTGGGCTGACAGGAACGCTTACAGAACGAAGAGGGCTATCTCAAGTAGAATCTTCTATGTTCTCCCATATAAAGCTAGTATAAACGCGATGCACAGACGTCTTTTAAACCTCTTTGGCGATCCCGCTTTAATTGGTGTCCTCCATAGCTCCTCAACATTCTACCTCTACTCCTCAAACCTTGAGTACAAGCGCCTTTCATCCCTCTATCACAAAATATATACTCCCCTGAAGGTTACCACTCCCTTCCAGATAATGAAAGCATTCTTTGGTGTTGGGTTCTTTGAGATGGCTCTAAGCGAGCTGAGGGATTCCCTTCTAATCTTCGATGAGATACACGCATATGAACCGAACGTCCTTGGCATAATACTCGCAATGTTTGAGCTCCTGAAGAACCATGGAGCAAAGGTTATGGTGATGACCGCTACCCTCCCCGAGTTCATCGAAACCCTAATACGGGATTCAATATCACCTGTGGAACTAAAAGCAGCTTCTGAAGAGGCGGACAGGTTCACGAGGCACAGGGTAAATGTCGTTGACGGGAGCATGGACGAAGTTAAACAGCTTGTAGAAGAGCTTAATCTTTCAAAACCTTCTCTTATAGCATGCAATACCGTTGATCGGGCTATGGAGACATATTCTCTCCTCAAGCGAGAAGGTTATAACGTGATGTTAATACACAGCCGTTTCACTTATGGGGATAGGGAAGGAAAGGAGCGGGCACTCTTAAACAATTTAAATAACTACGATTTCGTGATTGCCACACAGGTCGTTGAGGTCTCTCTTGATGTTAGCTTTGAGTCTATCCTGACTGAACCGGCTCCCCTTGATGCTCTGATTCAACGCTTTGGCAGGGTAAACAGAAAGGGGTTTGGAAACCTGAGGGATGTCTATGTCCTAACACAGGGATCTGAGGCAGATAAAAAAGTTTATCAGCCATATAGCATCGTTGAGGAGAGCTTGGATATCCTTAAAGGGCTCGACGGCCAGCCCCTTAGAGAGTCTCAAATCCCAAGGCTCGTGAGTGATGCATACAAATCGGTTGAAGGTGAGCTTTTGAAGGAAGTTCTAAAATACCGGGACATTGCGTATAATCTGTTCAAAGAACTAAGACCCCTTCGAAAGGGAGAAGAGGAGAAGAAATTCTACGACATGTTCCGGGGTCTTGAAGTTGTTCCAATTAAGTTCACAGCAATGCTTGAAAATCTTGCGAGAACAGGAAAGAGGATTGAGACACACCGTTACTTGGTTCCATTATCCCACTGGAAATTCTTCGCAATAGTCTCCAAGCTTGGAGATGTGTTCTCCTATGATAAAAAGCAGCATGTAACGGTTGCTAACTTGAAATACAGCCATGAACTAGGACTTCTTGACGAACCTGAGGAAGATGAAATCCTGTGAGAATTGAATTACAGCCAAAACCATATCAAATAAACCCATACCAAAAATTATAACAAAAACTGTAAAAATAATTATAGCTAAATCTATTATAGGTGAGACTATAATGAGAAACCCGTTCATATACGCAGAGCCGGTTGATGGAGAAAACTTCGCAGACAGAAAGAGAGAACTTGAGGAACTTAAAACCGAAATGCTTAGCGGTCAGAACGTCATAATCTACTCCCCGAGGAGGTTTGGAAAGAGTTCACTCGTTCACAACACGCTGCTTGAGCTTGGAGACAAGGTGATACCTCTCTGGATAGACTGCTATAGGGTTTTAACAAAAAAAGAACTTGCGGAGAAGATCGCATCGGAGGCTATAAAGAACTGGAAGACCAGAGACATCCTGGAAAGCGTTAAAAAGCTTTTTAGAACCGTAACCCCCAAGATAAGCCTTGGAGAGAACGTTGAGGTTGAATTTTCAATAGGGGAAGAAGAACGGGCCTTTGAGGAGAGTCTTAAATTGCCCCAACGGCTTGCAGAGCATTCTAAAAAGCGTGTCGTGGTAGTCTTCGACGAATTCCAGGAAATAGCAGAACTTGGTAACCAAGTCTTAAAAAAGATGCGTTCTGAATTTCAATGGCACAAAGAAGTTACCTACGTTTTTATTGGCAGCAAGCAAAGCATGATGGAAAAAATCTTCCGCTCGGCCCAGAGCCCGTTCTATAACTTCGGAAGGCATCTTATATTAAAAAAGATACCCCTTGAGGAGTTTAGAGAGTTTATAATGGAGAAGTTTCATTCCACGGGGATTTCACTGAAGGATGAGATAGCCGACAGGATCCTCGAACTGACGGATGGTCATCCTTATTATACCCAGAAATTCTGTCATGAGCTCTGGTACCTTGGAAAACTTAAAGGAACTCTGACATTAAATGATGTAGATGAGGCCTTTTCAAAGCTTGTTGTTGAAAGCGATGCAAGTTACATCGAAATCTGGGATTCTTTGCCTCTTTCACAGAAAAAGGTGTTACTTGCGATAGCCAGGGGAGAAAAAGACCTTTATTCAACCAATTTCCTTGCCAGGTACGAATTCCGCTCCCCCTCTCCCGTGCAGTACTCGGTGGGGGCACTCCGCGAAAAAGAGCTTGTACATAGAATTAATGGCGTGTATGAAATAAGTGACCCCTTTATGAGGTACTGGTTGGTGTGGAGGTTTGGGGGTGGATAAAGCATATACAGAAGAAGATCTTTGGATAAGAGGTACAGAAATAAACTACCTCTTCATCTGCCCGACAAAGCTATGGTACTTTGCCCATGGAATAACAATGGAACAAGAAAGCGAATGGGTTGATCTGGGGAGATTCCTCCATGAAAAGAGCTACTTTGGAGAGGAAAAGGGCATTAACATCGGACCAATAAGCATCGACTTCATTAAAAAGAACGAGATAGTTGAGGTTCATGAAGTCAAGAAGAGCAAATCAATGGAAAAAGCACATGAGATGCAGGCCCTTTATTACCTCTACTATCTCAAAAAGCTTGGTATAAATGCGAAAGCAATTCTTAACTACCCAAAACTCAGAGAGACCAAAGAGGTAACACTGGAAGATAGAGAAAAAGAAGTCAAAGATGCAATTGAAGAAGTTGAGCGGATAAAATCACTCCCGGTTCCGCCGGACCCGGTTAATTCAAAGAAATGTAGAAAGTGCGCTTATTATGAGATCTGTTGGGTGTGATGGTAATGAGAAAACGCTCCATAACCTTCCTATCTGATGGGACGCTCTTAAGAAGGGAAAATACACTCTATTTTGAAAACGCACAAGGAAAAAGGCCTTTGGCCGTTGAAGGCATTTACGACATTTACGTCTATGGTCATGTGAACATAACCTCTCAAGCTCTGCATTTCTTGGCTCAAAAGGGGATAGCAGTCCACTTTTTTAACCACTATGGTTATTATGATGGTTCTTTTTATCCAAGGGAAAGTTTAAACTCGGGAGATTTGATAATAAAGCAGGCTCAACATTATTTGGATCAAGAGAAAAGGCTCAAGTTAGCAAGGCTTTTTGTTGTTGGTGGAGCTATAAATATGGAAAATAACCTGAAGCGATGGAAGGTTAACGCATCTTTCAACGAACTTCTGGAGGAACTTAGCGGGGTGGAGAAAATAACCGATATCATGAACGTTGAGGCAAGGATAAGGCAGGAATATTATGCATGCTGGGATGAAACCCTTCCAGAGGATTTTAAAATTGTAAAAAGAACAAGGCGACCTCCTCAAAACGAAATGAATGCGTTGATAAGCTTCCTGAACTCTAGACTTTATGCCACGATAGTGAGCGAGCTCTACAACACTCAGCTTGTGCCAACTGTGAGCTATCTCCACGAGCCGGGAGAGAGGAGGTTTTCTCTATCTTTAGATTTGAGCGAGATCTTTAAGCCAGTACTGGCAGATCGTATAGCAAACCGTTTGGTAAAACAGGGAATAATAAAGGGAAATCACTTTAGAGATGATCTGAATGGTGTTCTGCTCAACGAAGAGGGAAAGAAGATTGTTTTAAAGGTGTTCAATGAAGAAATGAGGAAGAGCGTGCGTCACCCATCTCTCAAGAAAAACGTCACTAAACAAAGGCTAATAAGGCTTGAAGCGTATAAGTTAATTAAGCACCTCGTTGGGGTTAGGGAGTATGAGCCGTTGGTGGCGTGGTTTTAGGGGGTGGAGGAGATAGAGGAGTTTGGGAAAAGGTTGGAAAATCTCCTCAAGTATGGAAACGTCAGGGGGCCTAAAAGGACCATCGGGGTAACTTCTGTCTCTTTCTGCTCTTTAAAAGCGGCATTAACCACTCGCTATGACGTTAGATTTTTTGGAGAGAAAAATAAGGAAAGAATACTAGGCCAGGTACTTCACATGGGCCTTTTGGGACTTATCAAGGATTCATGGCCATACCTCCAAGGTGATATCGGAGATAATCCTGAGATAGAAAAGGAAGTCTCGTATGATTTGGGGGATGGGTGGGTTTTAAGTGGTAAGATTGATCTTGTGATAGGAGAGCACGTGTTCGAGTTTAAGTTCCTTAAGGATTGGTCTTACGAGAAAATTCCAGAGAACCTGGATGAGGTTGATGAGGAAAGTGTGTTGAACGCCTATACCGAACAGCTAAATGCGTATCTAAATATGCTTCCTGATGCAGAATTTGGACACCTCTGGATATTTCGGCATAATGAGTTAATCCCATGGAAAAAGCTGAAGATCAAAAAAGACTCAAAGGCCTTTAAAAGGTTTTTAAAGAGGGCCAGGGATATTATAAAACTAATAGAATCTATGGAAAATGGAGAACTCCCTAAAGATCCAAAACCACGGTTCGGATGGGAGTGCAGAAACTGTATTTTCAAATCAATATGTTCTAAATAATATCCTCAATTGGGTTCTTTTCCACTCCAATATTCTTTCTCTTTGGTCTCGCTCTTAACCTGTAAATAATTACAGAATCTTCATCTTCATCTATAATCTCTCTAATTCCGTTTTTAATTCTCTCATATTCAGCCATCGTGACCTCCCCTTCAAAAACGCTGTTCTGGACCCAGATTAAATGTTGCCGTAAAAACTTCTTCACTTTGTTCACCCGAGAAACGTTCACGTCATAGACTATTATGATATACATGACCACTACACCTTCTGATATATGTAAAGTATTCTTTTTATTCCTTTCTGCCTTTTCGTTCTCAAAACTTTAGAGTAAAAACCTTCAGTTAAAAACTCTTCATTAGTTTTTAACTTTTGGTTTTGAAAAGGTATAAATGCCATTTTTTCGATTTTGGAATAGGTGGGAGTGGTGAGGACTTATCATATTCACGTTGAGGGGATTGTTCAGGGAGTTGGTTTCAGGCCTTTTATCTACAGAATTGCTCATGAACACGGGTTGAGGGGATATGTTAAAAATCTCGGTGATGCTGGTGTCGAAATCGTTGTTGAGGGTAAAGAAGATGATATAAAGGCCTTTTTGAAGGCTCTTAAAGAGAAGGCACCTCCTCTAGCGAGAGTGGAAAAGGTAAAAACAAAGGAACTTCCGCTTCAGGGGTTTGACAGGTTTTACATAGAAAAGAGCTCCAAGGGGGGAGGAGAGGGAGACTCGGTTATACCCCCTGATGTAAGCATATGTGATGATTGCCTCAGGGAGCTTTTTGACCCTACGGATAAGAGGTACATGTATCCCTTCATAGTCTGCACAAACTGCGGTCCGAGGTTTACAATAATAGAAGACCTCCCATATGACAGGATAAACACAACGATGAGAGAATTCGATATGTGCGACTACTGTGAGAGCGAGTATAGGGATCCTCTAAATAGGAGATACCACGCTGAACCCGTCTGCTGTCCCGTCTGTGGGCCGAGCTACAGGCTCTACACGAACGATGGGAAAGAAATAACCGGAGACCCCTTGAAGAAGGCCGCGGAGCTCATTGACAAAGGCTACATAGTGGCGATAAAAGGCATAGGGGGGATTCACATAGCCTGCGACGCTACCAATGAGGAAGTGGTGAAGGAGCTCAGAAAGAGAATTCTAAGACCTCAGCAGCCCTTTGCAATAATGGCCAAAGACCTGGAAACAGTAGAGAGCTTTGCAATAGTCAGCGATGTGGAAAGAGAAGAACTCACAAGCTACAGAAAGCCGATAGTGACCCTAAGGAAGAAAGAACCATTCCCGCTACCTGAGATTTTAGCCCCCGGTTTGCCCACCATAGGCGTCATGCTTCCCTATGCCGGAACCCACTACATCCTCTTCCACTACTCAAAGAGCCCCGTTTACGTTATGACCTCTGCAAACTACCCGGGAATGCCGATGGTAATAGACAACGAGAAAGCCTTTGAGGAGCTCAAGGATTTGGCTGACTACTTCTTGCTGCACAACAGGAAAATCCTCAACAGGACAGATGACAGCGTTATCAGGTTCGTCGATGGGAAGAGAGCAGTGATAAGAAGAAGCAGAGGGTTTGTTCCATTGCCAATAGAGATACCCTTCAAGTACTCGGGCTTGGCGGTTGGGGCAGAGCTCATGAACGCTTTTGGAATGGTAAAGGGCTCGAGGGTTTATCCAAGCCAGTACATAGGAAACACTTCAAAGGTTGAAGTTCTTGAGTTCATGAGGAGTGCCATAGCCCACTTCAAGAAAATACTAAGGGTTAAGGGGTTTGACCTTGTGGTTGCTGACCTTCACCCGCTTTACAATACCACAAAACTAGCAATGGAGATAGCCGAGGAAGAAAACGCTGAGTTTCTTCAGGTCCAGCACCACTACGCTCACATTGCCTCTGTTATGGCTGAAAACAATCTTGACGAGATAGTAGGAATAGCGGTGGATGGAGTTGGCTATGGAAGCGATGGGAACACCTGGGGCGGTGAAGTTTTATACTTAAGCTACGAAGACGTTGAGAGATTAGCCCATATAAGCTATTACCCACTCCCAGGTGGAGATTTGGCGAGCTATTATCCTCTTAGGGCTTTAGTGGGAATTTTGAGCAAGCTCTATGGCGTAGAGGAAGTAAAAGAGATAATCGAAAGGCACTGTCCAAAAGCTGTTGAAAACCTCAGATACGGGAAGGTTGAGTTTAACGTAATACTTAACCAGCTCGCAAGGGAAATAAACGTCGGCTATGCCTCCTCAACCGGCAGGATTCTTGACGCGATGGCCGTTCTGCTCAACGTTGCATATAGGAGAACCTACGAAGGAGAACCCGCAATGAAGCTTGAGGGAATTGCCTTTAAGGGCAAAAACGATCTGGGCTTTACCATTCCCATAGAGGGAGAAGAGCTGAAGATTGAGGAGCTCTTTGAACAGGTTCTTGAAAGCAAGGCAAATCCGGCGGATATAGCGTATTCAGTTCACCTCGCTCTAGGGCGGGCTTTTGGGGAAGTTGCAGTCGAGAAGGCGAAGGAGTTTGGAGTTAAGAACGTCGGCATAAGCGGAGGGGTTGCATACAACGAGCTTATAGTGAAAACGATAAGAAAAATCGTGGAGGCCAATGGTCTGAGGTTCTACTCAACCTACGAAGTGCCAAGGGGAGACAATGGGACAAACGTCGGCCAGGCTTTCCTTGGGGGTCTCTATTTGGAGGGTTATCTGAGTAAAGAGGACTTGATACTTTGATTTCCTCTTTTTTGCCTCCTTAGTAACATTTTAAAGGGTTTCCTTAGAGAAAAAAGCAGGTGGTGAATATGAGAATAAAGCTTGAACACGGAGCCGGTGGAGAGTTGATGGAGGAATTTATTAGAGATGTGATTCTCAAAAACCTTACATTGAAATCAGCCGGTGGGATAGGGCTAGATGCCTTAGACGATGCCGCAACAATTCCCTTTGGAGATAAGCACTTGGCTTTTACCATAGATGGACATACAGTTAAGCCCCTCTTCTTTCCCGGAGGGGATATAGGCCGCTTGGCTGTGAGCGGAACGGTGAATGATTTAGCCGTAATGGGAGCAGAGCCTTTAGCACTTGCAAACTCTATGATAATTCAGGAAGGATTTAGCGGAGAGGACTTTGAGAGAATTCTAAAATCAATGGATGAGACAGCAAAAGAGGTTCCGGTGCCGATAGTTACTGGAGATACTAAAGTGGTGGAAGACAAGATAGGGATTTTTATCATAACTGCTGGGATCGGGATAGCGGAAAGACCGATAAGCGATGCCGGGGCAAAGGTGGGGGATATTGTTTTGGTCAGCGGAACTGTTGGAGACCACGGAATAGCCCTGATGAGCCATAGAGAGGGAATAGCCTTCGAGACGGAGCTTAAGAGTGACGTCGCTCCTATATGGGAAGTTGTGAAGTCCGTTGCCAATGCAATTGGCTGGGAAAATATCCATGCAATGAAAGACCCCACAAGAGGCGGGCTGAGCAACGCTCTAAATGAGATAGCAAAAAAGAGCAACGTTGGAATTCTGGTAAGAGAGAGCGACATCCCGGTAAAGCCGGAGGTAAGGGCTGCGAGCGATATGCTCGGCATAAGCCCATATGAAGTAGCCAACGAAGGAAAAGTGGTGATGGTTGTCGCGAGAGAATACGCTGAGGAGGCTCTTCAAGCTATGAGAAAAACCGAACTCGGCAGAGATGCTGCGATTATAGGGGAAGTTATAGATCAATATCGTGGCAAGGTACTTCTTGAGACTGGCATAGGTGGGAAGAGATTTATGGAGCCCCCCGTTGGCGATCCCGTGCCGAGGGTCTGCTGAGCCTATTTAATTCTTTCCGTGAGGATAAAAGTACATATAGCTCGTACTCCTTTTAATGTTGAAATCTCGTCTATTATTTTTCCTAGTTCCACTCTACTTGGGACGGTAACAAAAAGTACTAGGTCGTAATTGCCCAAAACTTCGTATGCTTTTTTTACTTCTTTTATTTTTAAGATTTGTCTGTCTATATTTGGCAGTTCGTTTTTATTTACGCTGAGAAAGATCAAAGCCTCTATTTCATTCCTCTTCATAGTTTGTTCCTCCAATTATCAATGTCGTACTCCCTAACTATTACCATAGTGTATGTTCTAGTTACCCCCCCTATTCCTCCTAACTTAAAAGTTAGGAACTCTCTTAGTGAGTGAATGTCTTTTGTTGCTATCTTTACCATGATGTCATACTCTCCGGTTACTTCGAATAGCTCTATTATTTCATCCAGTTCTAGAATCTTTTTCATAATCTGGTGTCTTTTAGTAGGGTCGATATTTATTCCTACAAAGGCTATAATTCCGTATCCTAACTTTTCATAATTAATCGTTATGGAGTATTTCTGTATTATTCCATTTTGTTCGAGTTTTTGTATTCTGTACTTAACTGCTGGGACTGTTATGCCTAATTCCTTGGCTATCCTCGTTAATGAAATTCTACTGTTTTTTCTTAGTAGCTTCAAAAGGGCTAAGTCAACTTCGTCAATTTTTTCTGTCAATTTCTCTCCCCCCTTCGTTTAAAAATTCTACAATTCTTTTAGCTCCTTCCAGTGCTTCATTGTACGAACATGAATACGAAATCCTTACGTACCCTTCTCCATTTTCTCCAAATCCGATACCCGGAGTTACTGCTACTCTCTTTGTTTTTAGGAGAGTTTCTGCAAACGCATATGAACTGGGACAATATCTCGAAATGTTCAGAAAGATATAAAAAGCCCCCTCTGGAGGTGCATATGAGATTTCTGGAAGCCTGTGCAGCTCTTTGATAATTGCATCCCTGTTTTTTCTGAGCTTTTGGGTTATCTTTTTGGTGATTTCTCTGTAGTTCTCTATCAACTCAACTGCAACTTTTTGAAGCATTGCGGGGGGGCTTGCAATGATATTTTCTTGTAGTTTGCCCGCAACTCCCGAAAGTCCATCGGGTAAGATTACGAATCCTAACCTTAGTCCGGTCAGAGCAAATGACTTCGAAAAACTGTTTATCACTATTAGGTTGTCTCTAATTTCCTCAAACTTTAACATGGTGTGGTGTTTTTTCTCGAAAACTATATTCTCATAAGTCTCGTCGGATATTACAACTAAATTATTTTCTCTGGCTATCTCTGCAATTTCCCTGAGAACATTTGTTGAATATACCACTCCTGTTGGATTGTTTGGAGTGTTTATTATTAGCGCTTTTGATTCTTTTGCCTTCGATGCAATATCTGAGGTATTTGGGAGAAAATTGTTATCAAGAGAGTAATATTGGGGATTGGCTCCAACTAAAATTGACTGAGAAGTGTAGTTAGGGTATCCCGGGTTGGGCAGTAAAATCTTGTCACCAACGTCTAATGTTAACAATAAAGATAGAAAAAGCCCTTCCATGGCCCCGATAGTGATTACAACGTTCTCCGGTTCAACTGCTATTCCGTGCCGCTTTTTATAGTACTCGGCAATTGCACTTCTCAGTTCATACAACCCACTATTTTCAGTATAGTTTAAGTATCCTTCTTTGGCAGCATTAGCCAAGAGAGAAGCTATAAACTCCTTATGTAGCTCTTTAAATTCTTTTCCAAAGTCCCCAATCTCCATGTGGATTACATCGGGAATTGTGCGAGTTAGTTTTGAAATCTCCCTTATAAGAGGGTAGGGGGTTATGTCAGCCCGGTAAGATATGTTCATCCCATAATCACCTAGGTAGTTTTATGAACATATTTGAACTTTTATGTTTTTATTTTTTTTGAAAGGTATTTAACAATTGCTTTTAAAATTTTAAAACTAGTTATAGACAGGAAGGGTTTTTGTTGGACTTTTCTAAATTTTGGGCAACATTAGATAGCCTTTTAAGGTTAGCGACTAAGTTAAACTTGTCTGCTGGCTTTTATGTCATCTTTGATAAAAATATTTGAAAGTTTGATATCTGGTTTATTTAAAATCTTATAAGAAAACCTTAAAATCATTAAAATCTTTTAAAACAATGAACACCTATGTACGCATGTTAGGCTTTGTGCCGAGGGGATGCAATATGAAGAAAAAAATGCTGGGCTTTGCTTTGTTGTTGTTAGTAGGGCTAGCAGTCGTTGCTAGTGGGTGCATTGGAAGCTCTTCAAGCCAAACACAAACCCAAACTCAAAGTGCTCAGGAGACTAAAGAATCCACAACCCAACCAGAACTTGTTATCAAGATCGCAAACTACTATGCCCCTAATCATCCCGTCAACGAGGCTCTCGAAAAGGTCTTCAAGCCAATAGTAGAATACAGATCTGGAGGAAAGATAAAAGTTGAAATATACCCAGCAAGCCAACTTGGTGGAGAGAGGGAATTCATTGAGGGTGTCATTGAAGGTACAATCGAAATGTGTGTTTCTGGAAACCTATGGAGCAGATGGGCACCACAAGTTGATTGGGTTGAGTTGGGATACGTCTGGAAGAGCCTGGACCAAGCATATAAGTTCATGAACGGACCGGCTTTTGACATGTACCACGAGTTTGTCGAGTCAAAATATGACGTCAAATATCTCGGCTCGTTTATCAGAGGATGGAGAGTTGCCGGAAACAACGTGAGACCAGTTAGAACGCCCGAAGATGCAAAGGGCATAAAGTACAGAGTCTGGGAGTCAGAATGGATTATAAAAACAGTGAAAGCTATGGGATTTGAACCAGTCGCAATGCCTATTGGAGAAGTAATCTCCGCTCTCGAAACGGGAACCGTTGATGGTGGCGGGCAACCAATATACCAAATCTACTATGCTGGCTGGTACAAGTACCTTAAGTACATTTCTCTTACAAACCACGTTGTTAACCCAGGTGAATTCTGGATCAACGGAGGAGTATGGAAAAAACTTGGCGAAATGAAATTTGGTGACGAAACCGGACAAGATATAATTCAAGATGCAGTATATGCCACAATTCAGTACATTAACCAGAGACTTAGGGATGAGGAGCAGATTATCCTCAAGAAACTCGAAGAAGATCCAAACACCGAAGTTATCTATGACGTCGATAGAGAGGCTTTTGCTGAAAGAGTGAAGCCTGTACACGAGGAGTTCTTCCAGAAGTATCCGGAAGCCAAGAAGTACTATGATATAGCAATGCAAATTGAGCCTTGACATTGGTTTTCATTTTCCTCATTGGTTATCTTTTTCCTTTATTACTCATTAGGAGGTGATAACATGTCACTCTCAGCAATAAATCTCATAAGAGAAAAGATACATAGAATTATAGATTGGATATTGGTTGTTCTTCTAATTCCAATTACTCTGGGAACGTTTATACAGGTAGTACTTAGATATGGATTCCACAAAACAATACCTCAACTAAACGAACTTGCCACGGTTATGCTTGTGTGGCTCTCAATTATAGCTGCTGCCAAAGTTCTTGACAAGGAATCTCATCCAGCGTTTACAATGGTTGTAGAAAAGACCTCTGGAAAAATAAGGGATATTATTCGCCTACTCGACTGGGGTATAATATTCGGAATCTTGGCTGTTCTCGTTAAAGGGTCACTGCGTCTTTTGGAGTCCGGGCGCACCCAGACACTTTCAACTGTAAATCTTTCTTACAATTGGGTATATGGCTCGCTTTTAGTGGGTTCTGTGTTTATGATAATAATTTCAGCCTTTAAGATCATCGAGACCGTTGCCCATATGCTCGGCAAGGGAGGTGAGAACATTGGCTGATGCGATAACCATCTTAGTAGTGTTTCTTGCACTGCTTATAATAGCAACTCTCTTGAGTGTTCCAATAGCGTTTGTGCTGGGATTAATCGCTGTAGTGTTAATTGATTTGTATCTCCCCAACTTAGACCTTTCATTTGTCATGGCGCGTAGAGTAATAACGGGAATGCAGATTTACACACTGTTAGCAATTCCATTTTTCATGTTAGCCGGGGAAATCATGAGTAGGTCTGGAATTGTAGAGGATATAATCGAATTTGCCAAATACTTTGTTGGTAGTATAAGAGGAGGATTAGCTCACGCAACAGTAGTTGCAAACATACTTATGGCTGGTTTAAGCGGTTCAGCAGTTGCTGATGCAGCAGCCATTGGTTCCCTTACAATCCCAGCAATGGAGAAAGCAGGTTACGGAAAGAAGTTCGGAACAGCCATAGCAACTTCAGCGGCTCTTATTGGTCCAGTAATTCCACCAAGCATTCCAATGATTATACTTGGTATTGTTGCTCAAATATCAATTGTGGACTTATTTATCGGAGGTATAGTCCCTGGAATATTGATGGGTCTAAGTTTGATGGGATACGTTTATTTCATATCCAAGAAGAGGAACTATCCGGCTGCAGGAAGACCCCCAGCATTTCTACCAGTTCTCAGAAAAACCATTTGGGCAATACTCCTCCCTATAATTATTGTTGGTGGAATAAGATTTGGTGTATTTACTCCAACTGAGGGTGGAGCAATTGCGGCAGTATATGCAGCAGTAATTGCGAAGTTAGTATACAAGATGGAGTGGAAAGAATATAAAGAAGCCTTGGTTGGGGCAGCTGAGAGCACCGGTGTTGTCTTGTTGGTTTGTGGGATGGCAATGGTTCTTACATGGGTGCTAACAGTCCTTCAAGTACCGCAATTCATTGTACAACTATTCCAGAGCATTACAACAAACAAGTATACCCTAGTTCCCATTAGATCGTTAGAGTTATAAGCACTTAAGTCTTTTGGTTGATTGGTGGTTGTTATGAACTTTCAGCAGGAAATCCTGATCATAAAATCCGAAATCTATCCGATAATCAGCAAACACTACCCGAAAAACACTCACAGGGAAATAATCAGCCTCTACGACCTAATAACCTTCGCAATACTAGCACACTTGCACTTTAACGGAGTTTACAAGCACGCTTACAGAGTCCTAATCGAAGAAATGAAGCTGTTCCCCAAAATCAGGTACAACAAAACTAACAGAACGCTTGAACAGGCACG
>NZ_KE387150.1:125777-131664 GCF_000430485.1 Thermococcus sp. PK | reverse complement strand
AAAACTCCTGCTCCTAGCGCAGGAAGAATTATTCAAAAACACGCCAGAGAATACGTTAGAATACTGGACTCAAAGCCCATTCAGACCAAGGAGTTGGCCAGAAAAACAGGAAGGAGAAGAAGGGTTCTTCAGAAATCATCTCTGAAAAGCCCGCAGTTGGGTTTGTTCCCTCTAAAAAAGTTTTACTATGGGTACAAGCTGACCTGTTACTCTGATGGGAACCTGTTGGCTTTGCTGTCCGTTGATCCGGCAAACAAGCATGATGTGAGTGTTGTCAGGGAAAAGTTCTGGGTGATTGTTGAGGAGTTTTCTGGCTGTTTTCTGTTTTTGGATAAGGGTTACGTTAGTAGAGAACTTCAGGAGGAATTCCTGAAGTTTGGCGTTGTTTACACGCCGGTGAAGCGGGAGAATCAGGTTAGTAATCTGGAGGAGAAGAAGTTTTACAAGTACTTGTCTGACTTTCGCAGGAGGATTGAGACTTTGTTTTCGAAGTTTTCTGAGTTTCTTCTGAGGCCGAGCAGGAGTGTTAGTTTGAGGGGGTTGGTTGTCAGGATTTTAGGGGCGATTCTGGCCGTGAATCTGGACAGATTATACAACTTCACAGGTGGTGGGAACTAGGGTAAGTATGTATTCCTTTTCATAGTCAACGTCTTCTTATTCATAATGGGTATGATAATAGACCTCACACCGAACATTTACCTTTTGGCTCCATTGTTGTTCCCTGTTGCTAAAGCCTATGGAATAGACCCAATCCATTTCGGTGTTGTCATGTCAGTAAACTTGACTGTAGGTCTTCTCACACCACCAGTCGGGACAGCGTTGCTCCTCGGTTCAGCACTTTCAAAGGTAAAGCTCGAAGACTTAGTAAAAGAGCTTATTCCAATCTATGTGTTGTACTTCATAATCCTGCTTGTGATAACTTACATTCCGGAGATCGTCCTAATCCCTGTTCACGCACTTGGGGGGTGAAGTAAATGGAGTCTGAAGCTATAAGAGTTAGAAAGGACGACCTATACAACTTTTGTGTAAATGTCTTTGTTAAAGCTGGCGTTCCGGAAGAAGAAGCCAAGATAGTTTCAGAGCACTTGGTTGAGGCAAGTTTAAGGGGAGTTGATTCCCACGGAGTCATAAGAGTTCCCTACTACATAGAGGGCATTAAGAAAGGTCTAGTAAACGCTAAGTCTAATGTATCAATAGTGAAGGAAACTCCCGTCTCAGCACTGCTTGATGGAGGAAATGGCTTGGGGCAAGTAGTAGCGAAAAAAGCTATGGATATGGCTATTGAAAAAGCAAAAAGTTCCGGAGTTGGTTTGGTGGGAGCTAAGAATTTGGGTCACGTTGGAATGCTTGCGTATTACACTAAGAGACTCGCAGAAAACAAGCTTGTTGGTTTTGCCTTTGCAAATGGACCTGCCTTGGTAGCCCCATGGGGAGGAGCCGAGAGAGTCTTTGGTACAAACCCACTAAGCTATGGCTTCCCAACAAAGAACAAGCCAATAGTCCTTGATATAGCAACAAGTGCAACCGCTCACTTTAAGATAAAAGTTGCAATGATTAGAGGAGAGGAACTCGCTCCAGGGCTTGCCTTGGACAAAGATGGAAACCCAACAACAGATCCAAAGAAGGCATTTGAAGGAATACTACTCCCGTTCGGTGCTCACAAAGGATATGGATTCTCTCTCCTTGTTACGCTGATGACAGTGCCCCTTATTGGCGGAACGTTCGACAAAGACGTTGTCCTTCATGCATCAACCCAGGGAGGATTCTTTGTAATGGCGATAAATCCAACGCTGTTCAGAGAGTATGAGGAGTTCATTGAAGACGTTCAGAGAGTTGTTAACACCATCAAGTCAACAAAGCCAGCAAAAGGGTTCAAAGAAGTTCTGTTGCCGGGGGAAATTGAGGAGAGAATAGCAGAGGAGAGATCAAAGAACGGCATACCAATTGACCTAGAGGTCTGGAAGAGTTTTGAGGAGCTTTCTAAAGAATACGGTGTCGAACTTCCTAAGCCTCTTTGAGTTTCTTTAACTTTATTTGGAGGGTTTTACATGGCGAAATTCAAGGTAGTCGTAACTGACTATGAGTATGAGTCGTTGGAGAACGAGAGGAGAGAGCTTGAGAAAGTTGGGGCAGAGCTCGTACCAGCTCAGTTAAGATATGCTTCGCCGAAAGAAATAATCGAGGTATGTAGAGATGCAGATGGATTAATTGTTCAGTATGCAAAGATAACAAGGGAAGTTATTGAGGGGCTGGAAAAGTGTAAGGTTATAGCAAGGTATGGAATTGGAGTTGACAATGTTGACGTAAAAGCAGCAACAGAAAAAGGAATATTTGTGGTAAATGTTCCCGACTATTGTATAGAAGAAGTCTCTGACCATACAGTAGCATTGTTGTTAGCAAGTGTGAGAAAACTGACCCTGTATGATAAGGCTGTCAAATCAGGCATATGGGACTATAAGGTAGGTAAGCCCCTCTTCAGAATTCAAGGAAAGACTCTTGGATTGATTGGGTTTGGAAAATTAGCCAGAAGAGTGGCTGAAAAAATGAAGCCATTTGGTGTCAACATAATCACATATGACCCCTATATAAGCCCAGAACTTACTGAAAAATACGGTGTAAAGCTTGTTAGCAGCTTGGAGGAATTACTAAAGAATTCAGACTTCATATCAATTCATGTTCCCCTGACTGATGAAACTTATCATCTGCTCAGCGACAAAGAATTTGAGCTCATGAAGGACAACGTGATTATCGTAAACACCGCTAGAGGTCCAATAATTGACGAAAAAGCCCTTGTAAAAGCTCTAGAACAGGGAAAAGTAATGTACGCTGGCTTAGATGTAACGGAGGCTGAACCCATTCCGAAGGATAGTCCGCTTCTTAAGTTTGATAACGTAATAATTACCCCACATGTTGCTTGGTACTCTGAAGAAAGCCAAAAGGAGTTACAGACAAAAGCTGCAAGAGGAGTTGCCGAGGTCTTAAGCGGAAAGATTCCTACCTATCTTGTAAATCCTGAAGTTCTCGACGTTATAAAAAAGAAAAAAAGGAGGTGACTCAAATGAGTGAAAAAGCACCCTCTGTTGTGGCTTTTGGAGAAACAATGATTAGATTTTCCACAAAGAACTTTGAAAGAATCGAACAAGCCAAAGAACTTGCAATTGGGATTGGAGGAACAGAATCAAACTTTGCTATTGCATTTGCAAGGCTCGGCGGAAGAGCGACATGGATAAGTAAGCTGACAAACAACCCTCTCGGAAGGTTCGTCGCAAATAAAATCAGAGAGCACGGTGTGGACGTCTCCCATGTAATCTGGACGGATGATTATCGTGTGGGATTATACTTCATCGAGTTTGGAAAGAAGCCCAGACCAACTCAGGTCATATACGACAGAAAGAACTCAGCTATAGCCAACATTGATCCGTATGAAGTGAACTGGGAGATTCTCAAAGACTACGATGCTTTTCATACCACTGGAATTACCGTTGCACTTAGTGAGAACTGTAAGAAAGCGGTAGAAGTTGGAATCAGCAAGGCAAAAGAGTTTGGTACAAAGGTATCCTTTGACGTTAATTACAGATCCAAGCTCTGGTCACCAGAGGAGGCATTCAGAGCTCTTGATCCAATATTAGGAAAAGTTGATATCTTGCTTGTTACAAAGGACGACGCGAGGAACGTCCTAAAGGTCTCAGGAAGCTATGAGGAAATGATAATGGAGCTAGGTGAGAGATACAACCCTGAAGTTGTTGTTCTTACCTTAGGCTCAGAGGGAGCAATGGCGCTCAAGGATGGAAAAATCTACAGAGCAGAGCCATATGAGCTGGAGGTAGTCGATAGGATAGGAGCTGGAGACGCTTTCGATGCAGGTTTTGTGTACGAGTACCTGAGAACGGGAGACGTCGAAAAGGCGCTCAACTTAGGAGTTGCAATGGCAGCTTATGCCCACACAATACCCGGAGATGTAATGTTCATGACGAGGGAGGAGATTGAGACGATAATGAGACAGAGGCACCATGACGTTGTGAGGTGATTAAGATGAAGTT
This sequence comes from Thermococcus sp. PK, assembly GCF_000430485.1. Taxonomy (NCBI): domain Archaea; kingdom Methanobacteriati; phylum Methanobacteriota; class Thermococci; order Thermococcales; family Thermococcaceae; genus Thermococcus; species Thermococcus sp. PK. The sequence continues at coordinate 127,624 of NZ_KE387150.1, read as the reverse complement.
TGAGGGAATCTTTCCCCCTGGAATAACCCCTTTTAAAAACGATGAAGTTGATGAAGAGAAGCTCACAGATTACTTGGACTTCCTAATCAAGGGAGGGATTCATGGCTTATTTGCACTTGGAACCAATGGAGAAGGACCTTTGCTGACATTTGAAGAGAAGAAAAGAGTGATAAAAACCACGATGGAGTATGTAAATGGTAAAATCCCGGTAATAGTGGGAACAGGATGTACAAGCACAAAAGAAACGGTAGAGCTCAGCAAATATGCGGAAAAAGTTGGAGCAGATGCACTCCATGTCGTAACCCCCTACTATTACCCACTTACTCAAAATGGTATCATAAAGCACTACAAGAAAGTTGCTGAGAGCGTTGAAATACCGGTCATAATCTATCACATTCCTCCAAGAACAGGGGTAAAAATTGATGTGAACACACTGCTGAAGTTGGCAGAAGTTCCAAACATAGTCGGTATAAAAGACAGCTCAAAGGATGTTATCTGGTTCTACGACGCAATTTCAGCAGTCAGGGAGAAGAGACCTGACTTTATATTCTTCAGCGGAAGTGATGCACTGATATACACCCACCTAACCCTTGGAGCAAACGGTGCAGTTTCGGCAGTTGCTAACGTATTCCCCGAAATAGTAGTGCAACTTTATGAGGAGTTCAAGAAAGGGAACCTAGCAAAGGCAAAAGAGATTCAGGACAGAGTCCTGAAGATCAGATCAGCCCTTCAAAAAGGCTTCCCGTACATGTCAGGTGTCAAGGGAGCACTGAAGCTCAGAGGAATGGACTTTGGCGACCTCAGAAGCCCCCTCGAATCCTTGGACGAAGAAGGGCTGAAAGAGCTCGAAAGAAGACTTAAGGAACTCAACTTGCTCTGACATTTTTCATAATTTTTAGGTGATAAAAATGGTGGTTAGACTTCCATTTGGAGATACTGTGTATGAAGTTAAGCCCACCAAGATAATAGGACTGGGCAAGAACTACTTGGCTCCAAACGAGCCAAAGGAAAACGCTCCTGAGAAGCCAATCATATTCCTAAAGCCACCCTCATCACTTATAGGCCCGGATGAGACAATTATTATTCCAAAGCTGAGCAAAGAGGTTCACCACGAAGTGGAGCTTGGTGTGATCATAGGGAAGAGAGGAAAGAACATCCCAAGGGAGGAAGCCTTTGATTACATTCTCGGCTATACGGTGCTCCTGGATATCACGGCGAGGGACATCATCACCGAAGCCATAAAGAAGGGCTTGCCGTGGGCTGTTGCTAAAGGATTTGACACATTTACTCCCGTGGGACCAAGAATCGTCGGAAAAGACGAGCTCGATCCGAGTGATTTAGAAATAGGCTTGAAGGTTAACGGGGAAGTTAGACAGCTTTCTAGGACGAGCAGGATGATATTCAGGATAGACGAGATAATTGAGTACGTATCCAAAATTATGACACTCGAGCCAGGAGACATCATTGCTACGGGAACTCCAGAAGGTGTTGACTTGTTAAAGCCCGGAGATGTTGTTGAGGGATGGATAGAAGGAATTGGGATTCTAAAGGAAAGAGTTGATGTTGAAAAATGAATTTCGAGATTTTATTTTTCTATTTTTTTCTGTTCGCTTTTTGGTTTGAGGTCAATGATTTCAAAAATACTTGTCTGGATATTGTCAGGATAACTGGGGCATCACCTCCTGAAGCCATTCAATAACATCACCCGGAGGCCTATCAAACCTAGAATGAATTCTGACAAAATTATACCAGAAGGCAAACAGAAAACAAACCTATGAACTCTCCTCCAGTCTTTACCCCTGAAATTATTCCAGAAACGCTTCGTCCTCTCCTTCAACGTCCTAAAC
>NZ_KE387150.1:101176-125677 GCF_000430485.1 Thermococcus sp. PK | reverse complement strand
GGAGTCTATTTATAAAACTTTCGAGAGGGTCAGAGATATTGTCAGGATAACTGGGGCATCACCTCCTGAAGCCATTCAATAACATCACCCGGAGGCCTATCAAACCTAGAATGAATTCTGACAAAATTATACCAGAAGGCAAACAGAAAAACAAACCTATGAACTCTCCTCCAGTCTTTACCCCTGAAATTATTCCAGAAACGCTTCGTCCTCTCCTTCAACGTCCTAAACCAGCGCTCAACACTGTTCCTCGGCCCGAAAGTCACATGCAGATAACCCAACCTCAAACTCTTAAAAGCAGACTTATACCAGCTCGCCCTGTCAACCAGAAAGACAGGCTGCCCTTCACACGACTTTAAAACAACCAGAATGAAATCCCTGGCAACCCACCAGTTTCTAACAGTCGTAATCCAGACTGCTAAAACTTCCTTGCTCTCAACGTCAATTGCAGCCCAGAGGTATCTTTTCTTCCCGTTGATTTTTATTACTGTTTCGTCAACTGCGATGAAGTTTCGCTGTTTTTTGACTGCGAGGATTTTTGGCTTGTAAACTGCTTCTGCTATTTTTTGAATGGCTTCCCAGACGGTTGTGTGGCTGATTCCGAGGATTCTGGCGGTTTGCCTGTAGCTTAAGCCGTTTAGGTACAGGGTTATTGCCCTGATTTTCTTTTCTGGTGGGATTTTGTTTCGGCGAAAAGGTTTTAAGGCTGAAATTAATCGGTTGATAATGGTTTCGGCTTGCATGTTCCCCCCTTTCTTTTTCTGTGGTAGTGTCTGGGATTTAAACCTGACGCCCCACTGCTTATCCTGACAGTATCCTTGTCTGACCAGCAAGGTTTATAAGCTGGTCTCTTTTACTAAAAACCGAGCGCCGGGGTAGCCTAGCCAGGGAAGGCGGTGGACTCGAGATCCACTGGGCGTTTGCCCGCCGGGGTTCAAATCCCCGCCCCGGCGCCAATAGCCGAGTAAATAAAAAGGAAAAAGAGTCACAGCTTTACTTCTTTTCCGTCAATCTCATTATTAACCGATTTTACCGTGGTGGCTTCTAACAGAGAGAAACTTAAAAAGCAAAGCGAAGCTGAGCTATGTAATCACAAGGGCTCCGTCCTTTTCAACTATTACCGTATGTTCTGCCTGGGAAACGAGTCCTCCTCTTATCTCCTTCAGGATGGGATAACCATAAAGTGCTCCAGCTTTTTCAAGTTGCATTAATACCAGTCTTAGCTGTGCCTCCGGCATGAGGTTTTGAACCCAGCGATATGCAAATGGCAAGGTGGAGAAGTTCTTTTTGATATAGTTCAAAAGGGTTCTTGCCTGTGGTAATCTAACAGGTCTGTCCCTAACGTACATGTATATAAGAGTGGGTGGTACTTCTATTACCTGCCCACCCCCGGTGGTTGCGAAGGGCTCTATCGCTACAACGTCCCCTTCTTTGAGCTCATAGTTGTCGTGTGGTCTGTAAATGTTTGGGATTGAAATGCCGGTGTGAAGCTTATACCTCTCTATTACATGCCCGCTGAGGTTGACTATTGGATTAAACCCATGTTTCCTTATCGTTTCTTCTATGGTTTTCCCGATTTCATTTATTTTTACTCCCGCCCTAACGACGCTTATCGCGTTTTCGAGCGCTTCTCTTGAGGCTTCGATTAGCTCGTCATCTTCCATTCCCACTCTCACTGTAAAAGCCGTATCCGCTATATAACCATCAACGTGAACGCCCAAATCAACTTTTAGGTAATCTCCCTCATGGAGAACAGTCTTATCCCCAATATATGGAGTGTAGTGGGCAGCAATCTCGTTTATTGAGAGGTTGCACGGAAAAGCAGGTTTTCCTCCAAGCTCCATTATTCTGTTTTCAACAAACTCCGCTATCTCATAAAGTGATGCTCCGGGTTTTATTAGCTTTAGAACTTCTTCTTTAATCTTTTTCGCGATTTCTCCTGCTTTGATGAGCTTTTCAACTTTGTCGTCCATTTCTACCACCTAAGTTCAATCTCTGTTTTGTTTTTAAAAAAGTTGTCTGATTTCTCGAAAATTTTTTAACGCCCTATTCTCCTTAAAAAATGTGGTGACCCAATGCTAGAGCTTCGGAAGTACATCAACATCGCCGATGATATCTTTGTCATAAGAACCCTCATAGGGGCACTTCTTCAAGGTATAGGTGTTGCTTACCTAATCCCAGTCTTAATTACGTGGATTTACAGGGAAGAGATGCAGTACGTCTATTATTTTGTTTTTCCCGGTTTGGCATGTATCCTCCTTGGCGCATGGCTTGGCAGACATTCTGAACACATAGAAGATGTAAATTTGAGGCAGGCTATGGTTTCGGCAGCTTTTGTATGGCTCTTTGCATCCTTTGTAAGTGTGGTTCCGTTTATGAGGATAGCGGGTATGAGTTTTGTTGACTCTTATTTTGAGAGTATGTCTGCTTGGACTGGAACAGGGCTGACCATGATGCGCAATCTCGAAAGCTACCCCCGTATAATCCTCTTCTGGAGGGCTTGGATGCAGTGGCTCGGTGGAATTGGTATAGTATTGGTTGCTTTAACAGTTTTAATCCGTCCTGGAGTTGCCGCGGCGAGACTTTACAAAGCAGAAGCGAGAAGCGAGAGAATCCTTCCAAATCTGGCAAATACTTCAAAGATAATCTTCCAGATATATGCTGTCTTAACTGTTGTGGGCGTTTACCTGTACTATATAAACGGTATGGAGCTTTTCGATGCTGTGATACACTCAATGACCGGCCTTGGAACCGGTGGTATGAGCTCGTATGACTTGAGCATAGGGTTTTTCAACAGCCTCAGCATAGAGGCAGTTACAATTTTCCTTATGATAATGGGCGCAACAAACTTTACCGTCCACTATAAGATGTTTAAGGAGAGATCCCTTGTGCCCTTCTTTAGGGATATTCAGGTTAAGTACATGTTCTTCTTTTTAACCCCAGTTATAGCGCTCATTGGATATGGGCTTATGGTTTACGATGGGCTGACAATTGGAGAATCTTTCAGGGAAGCCGTATTTCATGCGGTCTCTGCGCTAACATGTACTGGCTTCTCTATCTCGGATTTATCCCAGTATCCAGAACTGGCAAAGCTCCTCATAGGCTTTCTGATGGTAGTTGGGGGTGGTGCTGGAAGTACGGCTGGAGGTATAAAGCTTATCCGTGTAACCCTGACGTTTCAGACATTAAAGTGGACTATTCAACAGGCCATCCTTCCCAAGGGCGCGGTCATAAAAAGAAAAATTGGCGATTATACCTTTACGGAAGAAGATTTACAGGAGGTCTTGGGCTTTACGATGACCTACATTGCTTTCTTGCTAATTGGAACCGTATGGGTCATGCTTAGGGCTGGAGCTAGCTTGGCGGACGCTTTCTTTGAAGTTGCCTCAGCTCAGGGAAACGTTGGGTTAAGTATAGGGATAACATCCCCGGGATTGCCGCTGGATGTTAAGATTCTCCTTATCCTTCATATGTGGATTGGAAGGCTTGAGATATTCTCAACCCTCGTGTTCATATTTGGTGTCCTCCTAATGGTGCCGAGAATCGTGGAGAGGGAGTAAAGCATGATAAGAGTAGAGGATCTGAGTTTTAAATATACTGGAGCAAAGGAATACTCTCTCAAGGACATCAACTTTAAAGTTAAGAAAGGGGAGTTTTTAGGCATTTTAGGAGCGAGTGGAAGCGGCAAGTCCACCCTATGCTTAACGTTTAACGGGATAATCCCCCATTCGATAAGAGGAGATTTTAGAGGCAATGTCTTTGTTAAGGGCTACAACACTAGAGAAGCTAGCGTAGCGGAACTTTCGAAGATTGTGGGATTGGTTCTCCAAAATCCCGACTCCCAGCTCTTTAACATGACCGTTGAGGAGGAAGTGGCATTTGCCCTTGAGAATCTTGGCTTGGATGTGGAGGAAATAAGGAGAAGAATCTACTGGGCATTGAAAATTACTGGGCTTGAAGGGCTTGAAAAAGAATTTCCTCCAAATCTAAGTGGTGGGCAGAAACAGAGGCTTGCGATAGCCAGTGTTTTAGCCCTTAAGCCAGAGGTTCTGGTGCTTGATGAGCCTACCTCTCAACTAGACCCCATTGGCAGGGAACAGGTTTTAAGCTTGATAACCCTTTTAAACAAGGAACAAGGTATTACAATAGTTCTGGTCGAGCATAATACCGAATATCTGTTTGATTTCGCGGACAGGATAATAGTCCTCGACAGGGGAGAGGTTGTGATGGAAGGAAAACCGAGAGAGGTTTTTGAGGAAGCGGATTATCTAAGGGAGCTCGGCATCAGAATCCCTATTAGCGTAAAAATCGGGGCTGAATTAAAAAGGAAGGGACTTCTCGAAAAAGCCGCCCTAAATGATAAAGAACTCATAAAGGCTCTCAAAACCCTGTTGAAGAGCTGAGCTTTTCCATCAGTAGCTCTAAATAGGATTTTCTTTCAAACTTTTCAATCCCAAGGGACTTCAGGATTTCCATGAGTCGTGGAACTTCTCTTTGCACTTCTTTTTCGTCTTTTGCAAGTTTTTCTATCTCGACGAACTTTCCAAGCCCCTCTACATCATCTAACGTTATGGTAACGCCTTTCTCCACGTAATATTTTTCCCTGGTTTTTCTTACCGTGAGAACCTCTTTAAAGCCGAGATGCCTTAAAAGTTCAAGATATGCATCAACATCCTCAATGCTTACCTCTATTTCCTTCCTTGTTTTTGAAAGCTTATCAATCTTGGGTCCTTTGTACGTGAGAAATACCTCAAAATGACCATTAAAGCGTTTTATTCTTATCCTAAGTGCTTCATCTGTCTCTGCAAAATCCCTGCATGGGTGGTTGAAGTAGATGTCCTCGTGTATTTCCTTTCTCATAAACTCAAAGGTCTCCCTAACCCTTTCGAATACTTTATCATCTGCATATCCTTTGAGCTCAATCTCGATCATTCTATTCCCTCCAGGTTTCTTTTTAGCTTATTCAAGCACCTTTCGCAGTAGTCTTTTCCTTTATAATCAGTGTCGATTATCGAATTCGAAAAGTGCATTACACAGCGGGAGTTTTCGCAATGGCCGAGCCCAAAGACATGCCCAAGCTCGTGCATTGCCTCCTTTATAGCCCTTTCTTTTAAAACTTCTCCGTCTTTTTCGTTATACAATTCCGGCCTCAGCCTTGTCAGTGATATTATAGCGGCTCTCAAGTAGGGATTAGCTAGTCCAAAAATGAAGTTCATGCCCTCCTCATAGAGGTCTGCATCGGTAATTCCTAAAACTGCTGAAAAATCCCCTCTATGTTCAGCAACCTTTGCAAGAAAGAATCTTCCGAGAAATTGCCCCCTAATTGGATTGTAGGAGAAGAAGAGATCGCTTGCAGTTAGGAGAGGTAAAATCTCCACTTTAAACCCAAATTTTGAGTAGAACTCTCTGATATAGTCAGCAACCCCCTTTAGAACGTCTTCTTCAACCTCTTTCACTACCAACGGAAGGATTCCTATCTTCATCCTTCACCCTCCAGAAAAGAAGTTAAGAATTTCAAGCCCTCTTCAAGGAACTGCAGGTATTCTTCCATGTTCTTAAAAGCTATCTCATCGTTAAGAATATCGTAGTTGTAAACTAACACATCTCTCAGCTGAACCAAGAAATCAAGCTTCTCCTTCAGCTCATCATCAATAATCTTCTCCTCATGCAGGTTCTCAATTATTCCCTGATAACTTACTGCTCCAAGCTCTAAGCTGGAGGATATTTCATTGAGGGCATCGAGAAGGTTTTGAATTGCAAATTCAAGCTGCTTGTATATTCCGTCTTTGGCAAGCCCCATCTTTGAAAATCTCTCTTGAGTTTTTGGAAACGATGTTCTTATAGCCTGAATACTCTTTTCTATGAGCTTTATTCTATACTCAATCTCTTCTTTCTTCACACATAACACCAAGAATAATTAGGGAATAAGAAAAGATAAGGTTTTTCATGGAGTTAAGTCCATTGCTTTGAGCTCTTCCAGCAGGTGTTTTGCAAGTTTTATGGTATTATCCACGTCTCTCGCATCGGCAAGCTCTACCTGGGAGTGCATATATTTTATTGGAATCGAAAGGACTGCTGTCGCTACTCCTTCACGGTTTATCTGCATGATGTTTGCGTCTGTTCCGGTCGGTCTTGGGCTTGGCTCCACTTGGAGAGGTATCTCATATTTCTTGGCAACCTCATCAGCAAATGCCCTTATCTTTGGATTTATGTTGGGTCCAACGTCCATTACTGGGCCTTTTCCGAGCTCTGGGACTATTTTGCCTTTGTCCCCGGGCTGTTTGGCAAAGGTAACGTCCATTGCTATTCCAATCTCTGGGTCAATTGCATAGCTTGCCACCCTAGCTCCTCTCAGTCCAACCTCTTCTTGGACGCTTGCCACGAAGTATATGTCTGCTTGATGCCCTTCCAATGCTCTTGCCGCCTCTATCATGGCATAGAGGCATATTCTATCGTCTAAATACGGGCTGGCAAAGCGGTTTTCATTAAGCCTTGTAAAAGCCGGGGCGAATTCTATTATCGTCCCTACTTTTACACCCATTTTCTCCGCTTCTTCTTTGGAGTCTGCTCCGATGTCGATGACTATTGTATCCCAATCTGCCGCCTTGTTTCTCTCTTCTGGCTTGGTTAGGTGGGGTGGGATATGTCCAACGACACCATAGATCTCTCCCTTTTCCCCGAAGATTCTTACCCTTTGTGCCACAAGAGTTCTTGGATCAACTCCACCAACTGGAACAACATGTAAGTAGCCCTTTTCGTCTATATGGTTCACCATAAGGCCAATCTTGTCCATGTGGGCAGCGATCATTACCTTTGGACTATCGCCCTTCTTGTGGGCTATAACGTTTCCAAGCTTGTCCACTTTGATCTCATCGACGTAACCTTCAAGGGCTTCGATTACAACATCCCTGATTCCCATGAACTCGTATCCAGAAACCCCCGGAGCCTCGATAACCTTCTGCATAAGCTCCCAGTTAACCATTCTATCCCCTCCGTTTAGATGCTTATCTTAATGAAACTTTGACCCTTAAAAATTTTCCGAATCTGCCATCTTGCCCTAAGGAGGAGCATTCGGAAGAAAAAGTAAAAGTTCAAAGAATGACCTGCAAAAACGCCTCTTCCCCGGGTTCAAGCTTGTCTATTTCCCATATTACCTTGCCGTCTTCTATTGTTACCCTTCCCTTTGTTGCCCTTGCTTCCACGGCGTTTATGGCTTTTTCATACCTGAAGTTTTGGAGCTCTCTCATCCTTGGAGCCCTCACCTTGACAAAATAGTATCTATCCAGCTGTTCTTCGAATTTAAGCGGTCTGAAAAGTGCTAGATAAGAGGTACTCCCGAAGAGTACTGCAGAGAGAACCAAGATTATGGGCAAGTTTCCGTAGTCTTTTGGCTTTGCCGGAGGAATCGGTGTTGTTTGGTTTATTGGGGTAGACGTAGTTTGGGTTGGAGTTTGGGTCTCTGGTTTTTGGGGCTCTTTGACGGCTATTATTGCTTCTGCCCCAAGATATCTGTCGCTTTCGGCTTTTAAAGAGATGCTGCCGAAGCCGGTTTCGTTTAAGTTTATCAACGCTGTCCCGTTTTCATCTGTCACGCTGTAGGTTTTCCCAAGTGGACCTATGGCCTCTATGGTGACGCTTGCTATCCCCTTTCCTGCCGAATCTCTAACATGGACTAAAAGTGTTTCATTTCTCTGCTCATATGTGATAAAGAGCTTTTTGACCTCCACAAATGTTTCAACTATTTTTCCATCGAGGTTGAGAGTTATGTGATAAGTTCCGGGCTCTTTTGCCTCGATGAAGGCTATTCCATATGGGTCTGTTTTCAGCTCGGTGCCTTCTATTATTACCGGTATTCCTCCTACTCCGTTCCCTTCCTCATCTAAGACCCTCACGTATATTATGCCCTTTTCGAATTTTGTTTCGTATCTCAGGTTCCTTTGATAAACTTCGAAGCTTTTTGTAATCGTTTTTGAAAGGCCCCCAAAGTTGGTTCTCACAAGGATTGTATATCTTCCCACAACGGGCTTGGGAAGGAATATCACGTACTCCCATTTGTTTTTCGGGTACTCTGGGTAAAGAAAGATGTTGTGGACGGACTTCTCGGCAATTGAAACGTTTTCTCTGTAGATTTCGTAAGAAACATCTCCGAAAATTACCCCGTTAGAGGAGGAAGAAACCTTCAGCGTTATGGTGACATCTTCTCCAAAAAGGTATCTGTCTTCTACATCAATGTCAATCGAATAGCTCACTTTTGTAATAACTCTTAATGAAATCGGAACCTCAGTAAGCATCTTTCCTACCCTTGCAACCACTTTAAGCTCATAAACTCCCGCTTTGGGATTTTCGATATATATTGGTAGAGTTTTCTCTATTTTTTCTCCGGGTTCTACCTTTTTTATGAACTCCGAGCCATAGAGAAATCCCTCTACCGCTGGCCCGGAGACGTAAAGGGTCACATTCTCTGCAGTTTCGTTGCCAACGTTACTCAATACAACTGGAACTGAGATTGTTTCGCCAGGCTTAGCTTTGAAGCTCTTTTGAGCAACCTCAAGTAATAGGGAAGGCTGAGCGCTCACTATTGAAAGAGAGAGCAAAAAAAGCATTGTTATCAAGACAACGGCCCTTTTATCCACCTTCAATCACCTCAAATAAAGATTTTTGCTTACCAATTACTTCGTCAAAGGTGTTGGCTTCATGCTTTGCCATTTGTAGTGTTATGCCATAATTTTTCCCGCTCTTTTTTAGCTCTCCAGCATCAAAAAAATACCAGCCATTGTTTATGAATTTGATAGCAACTATTCCCTTTCCCCCAAATCTGCTGGCAAAACTTTTTACCTTCTCAACGTCTTCCTCGCTCAAGTAGAGTTTATCTTTTTTTGTGGTCTTAACTTCAATGCAGAGGTAGAGTTTACCATTTCCCGCAACAATATCGACTTTTTTGCTTCCTGCTGACCTAACAACGGCAAATCCTTCTTTTTCAAGCATCTTTATGAGCTCTCTCTCGGCACTGGCACCTTTTCTGTATCTCATTAGCGTTCCCCCACATATCTTTTATGGCGTTAAAGTTTATAAGTTGTTTTACCCAGCCATTAGCGGTGATGGTCATGGTGATTTACGAGCTAAATGGAAAGAAACCCAAAATCCACGAGACAGCTTTTGTTGACGAAAACGCATACATAATCGGAGACGTTGTGCTGGAGGAAAAGACAAGTGTTTGGCCTTCGGCAGTTCTGAGGGGAGACATAGAGCAGATCTACGTGGGGAAGGGCTCCAACATTCAGGACAACGTTAGTATCCACACATCTCATGGAATGCCCACGATAATAGGGGAGTACGTTACAATAGGGCACAACGCAGTTGTCCACGGGGCAAAGATTGGCAACTACGTTATCGTAGGAATGGGGGCTGTGGTATTGGATGGAGCAAAGATTGGAAACCACGTCATCATAGGTGCCGGCGCCCTAGTGCCTCCAGGAAAGGAAATCCCGGACTACAGCCTTGTCGTAGGTGTCCCAGGCAAAGTTGTGAGGCAGCTCAGTGAAGAAGAGATAGAAATGACAAGGAAGAATGCTGAAATCTACATTGAGCTCGCCGAAATGCACATGAAGAAGAGAAAGAAACTTGAGTGAAGGAAAATGCTCTACAGGATTGTATCCAAAATTCCTCATGTTTTATTCAAACCCGCTTATGACCTGTATGAGTCCTATCTCTTTGAAAAGGTTAAATCTCAGCCCGAAAAGATACCCAAGCACGTGGCAATCATAATGGATGGTAACAGAAGATGGGCAAGGCTTTTGGACAAGCCTCCTTGGTACGGTCACTTTTTTGGTTCCAGAAAGCTGGAAGAAATTCTTGAATGGTGCAGGGAGCTGGGAATAAGGACGCTGACTGTTTACGCTTTCTCAACTGAGAACTTCAGGAGAAGCAAGGAAGAAGTGAAGATGCTCATGGATCTCTTCGAAAAGAAGTTCAAGGAACTTGTACATGATGAAAGAGTCCACAAGTATGGAATAAGGGTCAATGTCTTAGGCAGGAAAGAGCTGTTGCCAAGGAACGTGAGGGAAGCGGCGGAGGAGGCTGAGAAAGCGACGAGGAAATACAATAGCTACACTCTAAACATTGCCGTTGCCTACGGAGGGAGGAGCGAGATTGTTGATGCCGTAAAGAGAATTGTCGAAGACGTTCAAGCTGGAAAGGTGAGCAAAAATGAAATAAACGAGGAGCTCTTGAAGAGGTATCTTTATGTACCCAACATGTCTGACCCGGATATAGTCATAAGAACTGGAGGAGAGATAAGGATAAGCAATTTCCTTCTTTATCAGATTGCCTATAGCGAGCTTTTCTTCGTTGATGTGTATTTTCCCGAATTCAGGAAGATTGACTTTTTGAGAATAATAAGGGAATATCAAAAACGCCACAGAAGGTTCGGGAAATAGTTATGGAAAGATTTATAACTGGACTTTTGAAGTGAATGATGAACTGACGATCAATGTTTTAGGTGGTGCGATATGGGAAAAAGGGAAGAGATGATTAAGGAAATCAAGCAATTGATGACTCAACCAGAGAGAATTAGAAATATGGGTATTGCCGCTCACATTGACCACGGTAAGACTACATTGAGTGACAACCTGTTAGCTGGAGCGGGAATGATTAGCGAAGAGCTTGCAGGAAAGCAGCTCGTGCTTGACTTCGATGAGCAAGAACAGGCAAGAGGTATTACAATTAACGCCGCTAACGTTTCAATGATTCACGAGTATGGAGGACAAAAGTACCTCATCAACCTCATTGACACTCCAGGTCACGTTGACTTCGGTGGTGACGTTACAAGAGCAATGAGAGCTATAGATGGAGCAATAATCGTTGTGGATGCCGTCGAGGGCGTAATGCCCCAGACGGAGACTGTTCTCAGACAGGCTTTGAGAGAGTACGTTAAGCCAGTCCTCTTCATAAACAAGGTTGACAGACTCATTAAGGAGCTCAAGCTTACACCACAGCAGATGCAGGAGAGGTTCGTTAAAGTAATTACCGACGTAAACCGCTTGATCAGGAGGTACGCTCCTCCAGAGTTTAAGGACAAGTGGCTTGTTAAAGTTGAGGATGGTAGCGTTGCTTTTGGTTCAGCTTACTACAACTGGGCACTCAGCGTCCCCTACATGAGGAAGACCGGTGTCTCATTCAAGGACATTATTGACTTAACAAACGCTGGTGACCTTAAGACCCTTAGAAAGAAGGCTCCACTCCACGTGGTTGTTTTGGACATGGTAGTCAGACACCTTCCAAATCCACTCCAAGCCCAGAAGTACAGAATTCCACACCTCTGGAGAGGGGACATCGAGAGCGAGATTGGTCAGGCGATGCTTAACTGTGATCCAAATGGAAAGATGGCCATGGTTGTTACAAAGATCATTATTGACAAGCACGCCGGTGAAGTTGCAACCGGTAGGGTTTGGAGCGGTACCGTAAAGACCGGTCAGGAAGTCTATCTCATTAACAGCAAGAGGAAATCAAGAATCCAGCAAGTTGGTATTTACATGGGCCCAGAGAGAATTAACATGGAGGCAGTCCCAGCCGGTAACATAGTTGCTGTGACAGGTTTGAGAGATGCAATGGCAGGTGAAACCGTTTCCGAAGAGCTAATTGAACCATTTGAAGCCCTCCACTATACAAGTGAGCCTGTTGTTACAGTGGCTATTGAGGCCAAGAACGTTAAGGACTTACCAAGGCTTATCGAAGCTCTTAGACAGCTCGCCAAGGAAGATCCAACACTCCACGTCAAGATTGACGAGGAGACCGGTCAGCACCTCCTCAGCGGTATGGGTGAGCTCCACCTTGAGGTCAAGCTCGTGCACCTCAAAGAGCAATGGGGCGTTGATGTTGATGTTTCAGAGCCAATCGTTGTTTACAGAGAGAGCGTTACAAAACCAAGCCCAATAGTCGAAGGAAAATCACCAAACAAGCACAACAGGTTCTATATCACCGTCGAGCCGATGCCAGACGAAATCTACCAGGCTATCAAGGAGGGCATCATCCCAGAGGGCAGGCCGAAGGATCCGAAGGAGGTCGCCAAGAAGCTCGCAGAGCTCGGTATGGACTACGAGATGGCCAAGGGTATCGTGGACATCTACAACGGAAACATGTTCTTCGACAACACCAAGGGTATCCAGTACCTCAACGAAGTCATGGATCTCCTCGTAGATGGTTTCCACCAGGCTATGGACGAGGGACCGCTCGCAAAAGAGCCAGTAATGAAGGTTATAGTTAGACTCGTGGATGCAAAGATTCACGAGGACAACGTCCACAGAGGTCCGGCCCAGATCTACCCAGCAATCAGAACCGCTATACACTGTGCAATGATGAAGGCTAACCCGGTGCTCTATGAGCCATACCAGAAGGTCATTATTAACGTTCCATACGAATACATGGGTGCAGTCAGCAGAGAGCTTAACCAGAGAAGAGGACAGCTTGTCGACATGAGGCAAGAAGGTGAAGTAATGATAATCATTGCAGAGGCTCCAGTTGCTGAGATGTTCGGATTCGCCGGGGCAATTAGAGGTGCAACAAGCGGTAGAGCACTGTGGAGCACAGAGCACGCTGGCTTCAAGAGAGTTCCAAACGAACTTGCTATAAACATCATAAGGCAGATAAGACAAAGAAAAGGCCTTGATCCAAACCCACCGACAGAGAAGGACGTCTGTCCACAGCAGTGAAATCCCTTCCTTTTTCAAATTTGTTTTTGTTTTCTTAACAGTAACATATTTTTACACAAATATATAGTAAGATGTTATAACATCATCTTAACCCGTGAAAAGGATTCTCCAATCAAGAAGAAACGAAGGTATACTGGATCATTCGTCGTTGACTAGCATCTTTTTGAGCTCGAAGAGAAGAAATATTAGTTCATCCCAGCTGAGTTCTCTTCCAAAATTTTTCTGAAGTTTTTCCTTTTCCCTCTTTAAAAGGAAGTATGTGTCGGGATGTAGAGGAATCGTTTTGTATCTACTCTTTTTTTTATTAACTCTATCTCCCTCATTCCTAATGAGCCTATACATAAAACAACCCTCTAAGCGGTTTTTAAAGCACTTACACTTTTTGATACAATAAAATAACCTAGATAAGTTTATGAAAATGTTCCTTATAAACATAATGTTTCTTTTTGGTACTGCAATATTCAAATTCCAAACCAATTTTTTTGTTTTCTGTAAATATCTAGTTTTAATAACTCTGAGATGCATGGATTACTAAGTCTAGTGTATAAGGGTTATAACAATAAGTTTATTAAGATATAGTACTTTATTTTTCATAACAATAGCTGATGGGGGGATCCACTTTGAAAAAATTAATTAATAGCCCTGAGACCGTAGTTAAAGAGATGTTAGAGGGAATGGCAGCAGCTTATCCAGAGTTAATAAAAGTTCATTTCAACCCAAATTTCATCTACAGAGCAGATGCACCAGTAAAGGGAAAAGTGGCACTGATTTCCGGAGGAGGGTCTGGGCACGAACCACTGCACGGAGGGTATGTGGGCAAAGGAATGCTGGATGCCGCCTGTCCAGGCGAGGTATTTACCTCCCCAACCCCTGATCAAATGTACGAAGCTGCTAAGACAGTCGAGGGAGGAGAAGGGATTCTATTTATTGTGAAAAACTACACAGGAGACGTCATGAATTTTGATATGGCAGCCGACTTGTTAAAGGCAGAAGGATACAAAGTTGAGTCAGTAATCATTGCAGATGATGTGGCTGTAGAAGAGTCTCTTTACAGTGCCGGAAGAAGAGGAGTTGGAGGAACGGTTTTTGCTGAGAAAATTGGAGGAGCAGCTGCAGAAAGAGGATGGTCTCTTGAGGAAGTCAAACGAGTTGTTGAAAAAGTTGCCAAGAATGTCAGGTCTATTGGTATTGCTCTGACTCCCTGTACTGTTCCAGCAGCCGGAAAACCCACATTTGAATTGTCGGAGGATGAGTTTGAATTTGGAATTGGAATTCATGGAGAACCGGGTAGAAAAAGAATGAAAATGAGACCCGTTGACGAGATAGTGCAGATGATGATGGATGCAATTTTGCAGGATATGCCCTTGGAAAAAGGAGACGAAGTTGCATTGTTAGTGAACGGAATGGGAGGAACTCCACTTATGGAACTCTTCATAGTAAACAGGAAAGTTGCTCAAATTCTCGATAACATTGGAGTCAAACGATATAAAACACTTGTCGGTAATTACATTACATCATTGGAAATGCAGGGGACTTCAATAACAGTTCTGAAGCTTGACGACGAGCTTAAAGAATTGCTTGACGACCCTGTCTTAACTCCTGCATTAAGGTGGAAAGCCTAGCGTTTCCATTTAAATTTTTATTTGGGTGATCAAAATGGAATATACCTTAGAATATTTTGATAGATTTGTAAAAATCTATGCAAAACATCTCTCTGAAAATAAGGAATATTTAACTCAACTTGATGCTGCAATCGGAGATGGGGATCATGGAATAAATATGGATAGAGGAGCAAAAGCAGCTTTAGAGCGCCTGAAATCTATGGATCCTAAAACTCCAGGGGAGCTGTTAAGGACTGTGAGAATGGCTCTTCTCAGCACTGTTGGTGGGGCAGCTGGACCCTTGTACGGAACAGTATTTATGAAAATGAGTATTGCCATCGGAAACAAAGAGAAAATTGACGACAAAGAACTTGTAAAAGCATTAGAACAGGCATTACTCGGAATAAAAACCCTTGGAAAAGCAGAGGTTGGCGAAAAAACAATGGTGGATGTCTGGGAGCCAGTTGTCGAGTTCTTAAAAGAGAAAGTGCTTAAGGAAGGATATGAACTTCCAGATATATGTGAAGAGGTTATTAAATTGGCGGAGGAAAGAATGAAAGCTACAATACCGATGATAGCAAGGAAGGGTAGGGCATCTTATCTGGGGGAAAGAAGCATTGGTCATCAAGATCCAGGAGCTACGAGCTCGTACTTGTTCTTTAGGAGTCTTTGTGAAGCACTGCAGAGGTGACTCTAAGTGCTCGCTCTTTTAATTCTTTCTCACAGTCCTGATGTCGCAAAGGGAGTTAGAGATATTTGTCTTCAGATGACATCAGGTGAAGTGGTTATAGAAGCTATTGGAGGAACAGCAGATGGTCAGTTGGGAATAGACGCGGAGAAAGTCTTTAATTCTTTACAAGAGCTTACAAAAAAGTATGAGGGAGTTGTTATCATTGGGGACATTGGAAGTACAATACTTGCAGCCAAAAATGCAATTAACCTTCTTGGAGTGCCAAAAAATGTTAAAATTGCAGATGCGCCTCTGGTGGAGGGGGCTATAGTTGCTTCTGTAGAGGCTTCCCTTGGGTCATCTTTAGATGAAGTAATTAAAAAAGCAGAAGAAGTTAAGTTTTTGAGTAAGCTTTAGAGCTAATTACATTGTATATCTGTTTTTTAATTTTGGGAATTTTAGAGGGAGTTACAGAGAATTCTTTGACTCCAATCTTGAGTAGAGGTTCCACCATATGGGGCTTTCCAGCAAGCTCTCCACATACTGCGATTGGGATTGATGTTTTTGATAGTTTATCTGCTACTAGCTTTATGGTTGTGAGGATTACATTACTCTCATCGTCGTAATACTCGGAAACTTCAATGTTGTTTCTGTCTGCTGCGAACATGTACTGAGTTAAGTCATTTGTTCCTATGCTTACAAAGTCAATGTACGGAACGAACTCCTCTATACTGAAGATAACCGCAGGTACTTCCACCATAATTCCGATTTTGAAGTTGCTTTTTTCTTCGATTTCTTCTCTTACTTTTTCAATAATCTTTTTCACTGAAATAACTTCTTCCGGTTTGGTGACCATTGGGATTAGTATCCCCAGGTTGCCATACCGGGATGCTCTTAGGAGTGCTCTTAACTGGGTTATCAAGATGTCTTTATGCTTTAGTAGGAATCTGATGCCCCTAACTCCAAGAAAAGGATTTTCTTCCCGGGGCATTTCAATATAGGGGATCTGCTTATCTCCTCCAATGTCTAACAGTCGTATTATCACCATATCTGGATAAAAGGCTTCCAAGACCTTTTTATATATTAGAAACTGTTCTTCTTCTGAGGGAGGATGTTCTCTGTTTAGGAATAGGAATTCTGTTCTAAAAAGGCCGACTCCGTCTGCTCCTTTTTTCTTGGCAATCTCTATCTCTTGGGGAAAACCTATATTTGCCATTACCAGAATCTCTTCAAAGCGTAGTTTGGAGTACTTCTCAAGTTCTTTCTTTTCCTTTTGGTATTCGTTGATAATTTTTTGGATCTCTTGTTCCTGTTCAGGAGTAGGATCTATTATCAGCTTTCCATAGACAGCATCTACAAAAATTTGGTGATCCTTGTACCGGTGCAAATCAGGGACATTATAAATGTAGGGAATTTCAAGAGACATTGCTAGGATTGCTGCATGACTTGTATGGGATCCTTTTCTACTTAAGATTGCTCCGACTCTGTTTTTGTACAACTCCACCACGTCTGAAGGATAAACTTCTTCTAAATATACAATGTCAGTTGGAGAGATTTTTACTCTTTTTTCTCCTGATATCTCTGTTATTAGAGCGTTGAATATGTCTTTAATGTCGTACTGTCTTTCCATTATTAGGGGATTTTTCGTTTCCAGCAACATGTTGATGATCTTGTCCCGTACCTTTAGGAGCTCTTCAATGGATATCTTCCCATTTTTAGCATGACTCTCTATTTCAGACCATAATAGCGGATCATTCAAAATCATTTTATGGATCTCCCTGATTTCTAAAGTCTCTGGAGTAGGAAGGTATTCTGCATCGAGCTTCCTTATTAATCTTTTAGCACTTTCTCTCAGAGAATCTAGGGCGATTTCCAAATCTTTGCTGGGTTCTATCTCTCGCTCTATGCATTTCAGCGTTCCGTAAGCATATCCTTCTGAGACAATGTATCTGGGATTTAGCTTAATTATTTCCACTTACAACACCTTCAACAAGCTTTAGAGCTTCCTCTGCGTCATCCCCCTCGATTATAACCTCAACTTCTTCGCCCGGGTCAATGCCTAGAGTTAACAAACTAAGAACACTTTTAGCATCTACTGTTTTGTCCTTGTACTTTATCTTCACGGTGCTCCGAACTTTTGAAAGTAATTTTACCAGCTTTCCGGCAGGTCTCGCGTGTAATCCCTCTGGGTTTGTTATTGTCATTTTTTTAACTATCCTTTTCATTTTTCTCACCAACCATTATTGTGTTCACTATGGTCGAATCAGACTATCAGCGATACTAGGTTTTTTATTGCTTTTTCTGGGTCTTTGGCTTTTGTGACGCCGCTTGCTAAGAGAACTCCAACAGTCCCAAGCTCCAAAGCCTTCTTCACATCCTCTCCCGTTGAGATACCAGCCCCGGTAAGAACCTTAACCTCCGGGTTTACCCTCCTAACAAGCTCTACAGTATTAGTTATCACTTCAGGCTTTGCCTTGCTGACTGGAATTCCAGTGCCAATAAGTTCTGGCGGTTCAACAGCAACGTAATCCGGGTTTAAAGCGGCAACTGCTGCACTGACTGCTGGATTGTTGCTGCAGACTATGGTTGTTAGCCCGACTTCTTCAGCCCTTCTGATTGCAGCTTCTAAATCTGCGAGGATCATTCTGTTCTCGGAGTGGTTGAGTAAAGTCCCGACTGCTCCAGCCTCTTTCACTGCTTCTGGCAAAACGTGCCCGGTGTGGCTTCCGGGTTTTATCGGGTCTATGTGCTGGGCAAAGACTGGAATCTCAACTTCCTGAGCAATCCTGTAAAGGTCTACCAATTGTGGTGCAACTACAATCGTTATCCCCGTCTCCTTGTAAACCTTTTCTGCCGCCTTGGCTATCTTCAAAGCCCTCTCCCCAGTGGCTTCAACATACGACTTAAAATTTATAGCTATAACTGGCTCCTTCAATCTAACCACCTCCTTATTTTACTGCATTTCGAAGATAAAAGAAAAAGCAAAACCTCAGATTCTTTTAACAGGCCGAGTAGCTACGATGTTGGCTCCTGAGTTGGCAATGTTCTCTACTATCACCTGTCCAAGTTCAACTGGAGCCTCTACTTCTATTTTGGCTAGCTCTTTCATGATTTTGGGTATTAGCTTTTTGAGAACAGGTCTATCCGTTTTTACCGATACGGTTGGGAAGTCGCCATTTTTTACTTTTATAACACTCATCACTATTCTTTTTGGCGCTGTTACCTCCTGTATGGCATACTCCTTTCCTTTGGGACAGGTAAACCCAGTTATTTCGACGATTTTGTCCCCTTCCATTTTTACTTCAATCTCACATCCGAGGGGACATACAATACATGTGATCTTAAAATGTCTGGTCTTACTCATGGGGGACGACCTCCATTGTTATTTTGTCTTTTGCTCTCGCTAATTCCTCTTTTTTGAGTTTAATCCTAAGCATTTCAGCCGGTCTAACGAAGGGTAGCTTTATCTCCTTGTCTATTTCTGGGAAGCGGAGTTTGACTTTTTCTTCCGGTTTTTGGACTCTTGCATAGAGAACAACATCATTATCTCCGCTTATGTAATGGGGAGTTACCAGCCGAATGTTTCTGCCTTTAACAATCCGCTTCCATTTCTTAGTGGGAATGCCTTTGTTCTGGACATAGAGATATGCGCCCTTAGCTGCTAGTTCTCCCTGTTCAACCACGTAATCGACTAAATCGTTTATCACGAGGGCATTTCCTGCCACGAACACTCCTGGTATACTGGTCTCGAGGTACTCGTTCACTACCGGACCCCTAGTGGCTGGGTCTATTATAACCCCTGCCTTTTCCAGCACCTTCAGATACGGCACAAGTCCTGCGGCTATTATAACGGTGTCGCAGGATATCTCCTCTTCCGTGCCGGGTATTGGCTTCAGATTCTCATCAACCTTCGCTATGATAACTTTCTCCACTCTCTTTGTCCCCTCGATTCTTGTAACAGCATGACTAAGATACAAGGGGATCCCAAAGTCCTGCAGGCACTGCACGATGTTCCTCATCAGCCCGCCGGGATAAGGCATTATCTCTATAACAGCCTTTACATGTGCTCCTTCAAGGGCAAAGCGTCTTGCCATTATCAAGCCAACGTCTCCGGAACCAACTATAACGATTTCCTTACCGGGCATTATTCCATCGATATCCATCATTGTTTGAGCTTCACCAGCGGTGTAGACTCCTGCAGGCCTATGCCCTGTGATTCCTATTTCAAAGGGATGCCTTTCCCTTGCTCCGGTTGCATAAATGATTGTGGTGGTTGTTATTTCGAGAACTCCTTTCGATGTCACAACGGTTAACCTTTTTTCTAGGTCGGAAAATGGCTCTATTGAAACTACATGGGCTCCAGTGTGGTATTCAATTCCCATCTCAAGGAATTTGTTTATGAAGCGATAGATAAATTCGGTTCCTGTAAGATCCTCTTTGAAGTAATGTAGACCGAATCCCGGATGAACACACTGAAGGGGAATTCCTCCCAAAGTTTCCCTATTTTCAATAACCAGAACTCTCAAACCGTATTCTTTTGCTTTTATTGCGGCGGCTAATCCAGCGGGCCCTCCTCCAATAACCACCACGTCATAGTCATTCTGCATTTTTCTCGCCCCCGTTTTCTCTTAATAGGACTTTAACATCCCCAATACCATATTCTGTTCCTTTACCTTTCAGTGTAACCTCCCAAAGAGGTATGCCTGTTTCTCTAGCAATTATTCTGGCAATTCTAATCCGACAGTACGATCCTTGGCATGTTCCAGACATTGACCCAGTTCTCATTTTTACTCCATCGAGGGTTATTGTTCTGACACCCATTTCCTTCATTCTGCGAATAACGTCTACTATCTCCCCCTCTGTAATTTCACGGCACATACATACAACGTTTCCATATGAGGGGTCTTGCTTTATGAGATCATTTTGTTTTTCCTTTGGTAATGTCTTAAACCAGAAGAACCTCCTATATGGGTTCCAATGAGCTTTCTTGGTAAGTTTTATGTCAAGCTTCTTCTGCATGAGTTCCTCAACTACATAATATGCTATTGCCGGTGCTGAAGTAAGTCCGGGTGATCTTATCCCTGCAACATTTATGAATCCCCAGGGATCGTCATAGGCTTCTATTCTCCACCTTCCATCGGGAGGTTCCGGCCTTAACCCGGCAAACGTACGTATAACCTGGTTCTTTGGGGGTAATTCCTTGACGAGCTTTTGAGCCCATTCCCAAACAAATTCAAGCCCTTCTCTTGTTGTTGAAGTATCTTCTTTGGCATCTTCCGGGAGATCTTGGGCGGTTGGACCTATCATAACTCCTCCGTTCATTTCGGTGATTACGTAAACTCCCTTTGTTATAGGTGTGGGAGTCTGATGAAGTATCCTCGTAACCTTTGGTCCAGCATCGTCGTCAAACACATAGTATTCTCCTTTTCTGGGATGTATTGTGAAATCATCTATACCGGCCATTTTGGAAATCTTATCCGCATACAAACCGGCAGCATTTATTACTATATCTGCTTCAAAGAATCCATTGTTTGTTTCTACACCTTTTACCTCTCCGTTTTCGATTTTTATTCCTCTTACTTCTGTTTCTGGGAAAAATCTAACGCCATTAGCAACTGCATTTTCTACGAGTGCTGGGGCTGCCATTGGAGAAGCCATTACACCAGCAGTGGGTGCCCATAAAGCTCCAGCGGCGTTTGGATTTGCATTTGGTTCCAGCTTTCTTAGCTCTTCATTATCAACGAGTCTGACTCCAGGAACACCATTCTTTTGGGCAAGTTCTAAGTAGTGTTCCGCCACTTTTATATCCTCTTCTTCCACAGCTATCATCAACTCTCCGGGGAATTTGGCAGGTATACTGAGTTCCTTGGTCCACTGGTGCCACAACCTATTTCCTTTTACACAGAGCTTTGCCCTTAACGGATACTTTTTTGGATCATCCTCATGACCAGGGTGAATTATTGCAGTATTGGCTTTACTCACTCCCATTCCTGCGTCGGCGTTCTTCTCCAGCAAGTACACTTCCAGCTCATTAAACTGGCTCAATACCCTAGCTATCGAAGAACCTACAACCCCTGCTCCAATAACGACGACTTTTTTTCTTTCCATTTTTAGCATCCTCCGTTTTCAATTGGTGCAATCCCTTAAAAAAATCTTCATTTTTATGATTGCTCATTGTTTGTTTAACCCTAAAAAAGAAATTAAATATTAAAAAGGAAATCTTTTTATTCAGACAATCCAATATCTTTAAGCACTTTGGCCCATCCTAGGGATCTCTTTACTGCTTCTTTCCATCCTGCATATAGTTTTTCTCTGGTCTCCTCGTCCATTTGTGGTTCAAATTCCCTCTCTACTTTCCACATCTTTGCAATCTCATCTTGGCTCTTCCAGTATCCTACTGCAAGTCCTGCAAGATAAGCAGCACCGAGGGCAGTGGTTTCTTGTATTACTGGTCTGATAACCTTAGTTCCAAGGATGTCTGCCTGGAACTGCATAAGGAAGTTATTCTTTGTTGCACCTCCATCAACCCTGAGTTCCTTCACTTTAATTCCACTGTCTTTCTCCATATCTATGAGGACGTCTTTTGTTAGATATGCTATTGCTTCGAGAACAGCTCTTGCAAAGTGCGCTCTTCTTGTTCCCCTCGTTATTCCAATTATCAAACCTCTTGCATATTGATCCCAGTAGGGAGCTCCGAGACCCACAAATGCTGGAACGAAATAAACTCCCTCATTGCTTGCAAGCGAAGCTGCCAAGGGCTCTACTTCTGCTGAAACTTCGATTATCTTAAGTGAATCTCTAAGCCACTGGACTGCTGCTCCCGTAATGAAGATGCTTCCCTCTAATGCGTACTCAACCTTCCCATTCAGACCCCATGCAATTGTTGTAAGCAGATCCTTTGATGGATATGGCTTCTCTCCAGTGTTCATAAGCATAAAGTTTCCTGTTCCATAGGTGTTCTTAACCATACCTGGCTTGTAACATGCCTGACCAAAGAGTGCTGCTTGTTGATCTCCAGCATCACCCGAAATAGGAACTTCTGCTCCAAAAACTTTTGGATCGGTATATCCGTAAATTTCGCTTGAGGGCTTTGGTTCGGGTAGAATTGCTTCTGGAATTCCAAGTATCTCGAGTAACTCCTGATCCCACTCAAGCTTGTGAATGTTGAATATCATTGTACGGGAAGCGTTGGAGTAATCCACTATATGAACTTTTCCGCCGCTCAGCCGCCAGATAAGGAAGGTGTCTACTGTTCCAAAGAGGACTTCTCCTTTTTCGGCTTTTTCTCTTAACCCGGGAACGTTGTCGAGCAACCACTTTATCTTTGGACCTGAGAAGTATGAATCTGGGACAAGTCCAGTCTTCTCTTTTATAACATCGTAGTATTCCTTTCTGAGCTCGTCAACAATGTCTGCTGTCCTTCTACACTGCCAGACTATTGCGTTATAAACTGGCTCCCCGGTCTTCTTGTCCCAGATTATTGTTGTTTCTCTCTGGTTTGTAACACCTATGGCGGCTATGTCTTTGGGTTCTATGCCTGCTTTTTCAAGAGCCGTTTTGAAAGCTCTCACCTGAGCATCCCATATCTCATTGGGGTTGTGTTCTACCCACCCAGGCTTTGGATAGTACTGAGTAAATTCATACTGTCCAACACCAAGAATGTTGCTCTCTTTGTCAAATACAATAGCTCTGGCGCTGGTGGTTCCCTCATCGAGGGATAAAACATATTTTCCTTCTAAATCCGACATTCAGATCACCTACTCACTCTTTTTTGGGAACGAATGGGCTAACTAGGTATTTATATACAAGGGCACCCAAAATACCACCGATTGTAGCTCCAATAACCGGAGGTCCTATCCAGTACCATCCGTCAAAGAGTCCCTTTGTACCAACAAGTGCTCCGAAGATACGTGGAGACAAGTCTCTAGCGGGGTTAATTGCATAGCCTGATGGTCCTCCAAGGCCAAAGCCTATTACCCCGACCAGCATACCTACCATAAATGGAGCCATGTTGGATCCGGGTCCAATGTTCTTCCTATCAGTTATTGCACATACACCTATAAGCAGTACCATCGTTCCTATTATCTCTGCAATAAAGGCATTGGTCATAGAGTACTGTCCAGCAGCTTTGATTCCTTCCTTTACTGCGCCCCAGAATGCCTCATTAAAGACTGAGCCTGGTCCAGTTGCCCAGACGTTTGGCATTCCGGCTGCTTTTAATCCCTCGTAGTATACTGCATAAACTCCAGCCGCTCCAAGGAATCCTCCAACAAACTCTCCAATCAAATATGCTGGGACTTTACGCCATGGGACGTCACCTTTTACTGCAAGTGCTATAGTTACTGCAGGATTTATGTGGGCACCGGAGATTCCTCCAACTGCATAGACGGCAATTGCTACGGCAAGACCCCATCCAAGTGCTATGGCTGTCCAGTTATAAGCACTTGGCGCCAATCTAGGGGCAAGTCCTACGTTGGCGACAACACCATCACCCAACAATACCAAAAGAAATGTAACCCTAGTTCCCACCACCTGTGAAGTTGTATAATCTGTCCAGATTCACGGCCAGAATCGCCCCTAAAATCCTGACAACCAACCCCCTCAAACTAACACTCCTGCTCGGCCTCAGAAGAAACTCAGAAAACTTCGAAAACAAAGTCTCAATCCTCCTGCGAAAGTCAGACAAGTACTTGTAAAACTTCTTCTCCTCCAGATTACTAACCTGATTCTCCCGCTTCACCGGCGTGTAAACAACGCCAAACTTCAGGAATTCCTCCTGAAGTTCTCTACTAACGTAACCCTTATCCAAAAACAGAAAACAGCCAGAAAACTCCTCAACAATCACCCAGAACTTTTCCCGGACAACACTCACATCATGCTTATTCGCCGGATCAACAGACAGTAAAGCCAGCAAATTTCCATCAGAGTAACAGGTCAGCTTGTACCCATAGTAAAACTTTTTTTAGAGGGTAACAAACCCAACTGCGGGCTTTTCAGTAGATGATTTCTGAAGAACCCTTCTTCTCCTTCCTGTTTTTCTGGCCAACTCCTTGGTCTGAATGGGCTTTGAGTCCAGTATTCTAACGTATTCTCTGGCGTGTTTTGAATAATTCTTCCTGCGCTAGGAGCAGGAGTTTTCGTGCCTGTTCAAGCGTTCTGTTAGTTTGTTGTACCTGATTTTGGGGAACAGCTTCATTTCTTCGATTAGGACTCTGTAAGCGTGCTTGTAAACTCCGTTAAAGTGCAAGTGTGCTAGTATTGCGAAGGTTATCAGGTCGTAGAGGCTGATTATTTCCCTGTGAGTGTTTTTCGGGTAGTGTTTGCTGATTATCGGATAGATTTCGGATTTTATGATCAGGATTTCCTGCTGAAAGTTCATAACAACCACCAATCAACCAAAAGACTTAAGTGCTTATAACTCTAACGATCTAATGGGGCGTGTTTATAGTAACCTTTATTAGGGTTTTTGCTGAATTCTTTCAGGTGGTTGTCGTGATCCCCAGATGGGATCACAGACTCAAAG
>NZ_KE387150.1:99874-101076 GCF_000430485.1 Thermococcus sp. PK | reverse complement strand
GCGAAAGTCAGACAAGTACTTGTAAAACTTCTTCTCCTCCAGATTACTAACCTGATTCTCCCGCTTCACCGGCGTGTAAACAACGCCAAACTTCAGGAATTCCTCCTGAAGTTCTCTACTAACGTAACCCTTATCCAAAAACAGAAAACAGCCAGAAAACTCCTCAACAATCACCCAGAACTTTTCCCGGACAACACTCACATCATGCTTATTCGCCGGATCAACAGACAGTAAAGCCAGCAAATTTCCATCAGAGTAACAGGTCAGCTTGTACCCATAGTAAAACTTTTTTTAGAGGGAACAAACCCAACTGCGGGCTTTTCAGAGATGATTTCTGAAGAACCCTTCTTCTCCTTCCTGTTTTTTCTGGCCAACTCCTTGGTCTGAATGGGCTTTGAGTCCAGTATTCTAACGTATTCTCTGGCGTGTTTTTTGAATAATTCTTCCTGCGCTAGGAGCAGGAGTTTTTCGTGCCTGTTCAAGCGTTCTGTTAGTTTGTTGTACCTGATTTTGGGGAACAGCTTCATTTCTTCGATTAGGACTCTGTAAGCGTGCTTGTAAACTCCGTTAAAGTGCAAGTGTGCTAGTATTGCGAAGGTTATTAGGTCGTAGAGGCTGATTATTTCCCTGTGAGTGTTTTTCGGGTAGTGTTTGCTGATTATCGGATAGATTTCGGATTTTATGATCAGGATTTCCTGCTGAAAGTTCATAACAACCACCAATCAACCAAAAGACTTAAGTGCTTATAACTCTAACGATCTAATGGGAACTAGGGTAAGAAATGTACCTACAATTTCTGCCATAATTATTGCTTTGTCGGATGGTTCGTCGGGCATTTCTATACACCTCGGTAAAGTTTTCAAAACTATTATAGTTCCATATATCTTAATAAGTTTTTTGTTGGGCGTGTTTAGTTTCACCCCCTGTTATTTAAACAGTATTTGACTCTGAGGAGGATTTTCAGACCATAACACATTACCCCAAGCAGGATTCGGGTTACAGTAGCTTTTTCAGAAAACAGGGGATCCTACTGCCAAACCACGTTGTAAACGCACCCCAGAACCCCTCATGAGGATTCCTACGCCTGTACTCTTCTTCAGAAAACACTCTGTCTCTCTTCTTACTACCAAAACCACCTGGAGCGTTCTTAGTTTTCTTAACAATCGGCCGATACTGAGACTCCAAGGCACACAGGGGATAGG
>NZ_KE387150.1:91478-99774 GCF_000430485.1 Thermococcus sp. PK | reverse complement strand
CCCTGTTATTTAAACAGTATTTGACTCTGAGGAGGATTTTCAGACCATAACACATTACCCCAAGCAGGATTCGGGTTACAGTAGTCTTTTTCAGAAAACAGGGGATCCTACTGCCAAACCACGTTGTAAACGCACCCCAGAACCCCTCATGAGGATTCCTACGCCTGTACTCTTCTTCAGAAAACACTCTGTCTCTCTTCTTACTACCAAAACCACCTGGAGCGTTCTTAGTTTTCTTAACAATCGGCCGATAACCCTTTTCCACCACAGTGTTCAGAACTTTCTTTGAATCATAAGCCCCATCAGCATAAAAATTCCCAGAACCCCCCGGCAGGAGTTCAATCAGCTCGTTCTCAGAAGTTGTGATCTTCACAGCAACCGGATACAGTAAACCCGGCAGGATTCTCGTTATTGCCTGAACTTCTATCCTGCCCTTTTTTATTTGTAATAATGGTTGAGTCTGCTTGAGTGCTGGCGTAGGGTAATTTCTGGAGTTTTTTCAGGAGGTGGTTTGTCAGTTCTTCGAGGTTCAGCTTTTTCTCCCAGTTGTGGAGGGTTGAGTAGTGAATGTTTGCTCCGAAGAATTTTCTGCCGTAGTGCTGGGCGTCTCTGAGAGGTAGGTTGTAGTATTGTTTAAAGAGGAGTATTGCCAGTATTGTTTTTACTGGAAATTTTTTGGATTTTGGCAGGTTCTTCAGCTTTCCTTCTGATTCGAAGTCTGCTAAAACGTCAAGAATTGCGAATGCCACGCTTTCAGGGTCTTTGAGTCTGTGATCCCATCTGGGGATCACGACAACCACCCGAAAGAATTCAGCAAAAACCCTAATAAAGGTTACTATAAACACGCCCGTTTTTTGTTATAACTTATTATTACCTTTGTGAATAAATCTTTTATACTTTTATAATTGCAAAGAAAGTGTTATAATAAGACCGCTTTCTTTTACTATACCTAAGTTTTGCCTTTTGACTAAGTGTTAAAAACAGGGTGCAACTTTGATAATTTGTTCAAAAAGATTTAGATTATTATGGAGATTTTGCCAATTTTCCAAAGTTTTTTGCATAAAATACATATATGGCTCCAGAATTCGTCATACTGGTGATGATCATGAACGCGGTTCAACTTGTAAGCAGAGATATTGAAAAAGTGATAAGGGTACAGACGAAAGTTATAGACTACATGACAGACTTCTTTGTGAAGAGGGGCTTTAAATGGCTTTTGCCGGTTATGCTTAGTTCCATAACCGATCCATTGTGGCCCGATCCAGCTGCCAGTAAAATGAGGGCTCCAGAGATTGAAGCCTATGGAACAAAACTCAAGCTCATGCACAGCATGATTCTGCATAAGCAGTTTGCAATAGCTATGGGACTGGAGAAGATATTCGTCCTTTCACCGAACATCAGGCTTGAGGAGAGGGATAGAGACGACGGCAGGCATGCGTATGAGTTTAGCCAGCTAGACTTTGAGATAGCCTATGCGAGCATGGAGGATGTGATGGGGTTGATTGAAGAGCTTATGGTGGGTCTTTTCAAGGAAGCAAGGAAATGGGGAGAACTTGAGGAAAGAGGACTGCCAAGGATTAAGGCGCCGTTCAAGAGGTTTACCATGAGCGAAATAATGGAAGAGTTTGGAGACGACGAAGAGGCAAGCAAAGCAATGGACGAGCCTTTCTGGATAACGGACATCTCGAGGGAATTCTACGACAGAGAAGACCCTGAAAGACCGGGACACTTTAGGAACTATGATCTGGTATTGCCCGAAGGTTACGGGGAGGTTTCAAGCGGTGGAGAAAGGGAGTGGCAGTATGAAGTAATAGTCAGAAAACTTAAGGAAAGCGGCCTGAGCTTGGAAGCTTTTAGGCCTTACCTCGAGGTTGCAAAGGCTGGGAAGCTCAAGCCCTCTGCCGGAGCCGGCATCGGAGTGGAGAGGCTTGTTAGGTATATGGTTGGAGCAAAGCACATCGCTGAGGTACAGCCCTTCCCAAGGATTCCGGGAATCCCTGCTGTTATCTAGCTTTGTCCCTTTATTCTATTTTCCATAAGTTTCCAAACCTGTTGTAATGCACTCTGTCTGGCATTATCTCTTTTTCACTGTGAGGTGGCTTCTCTTCAGCTGGATACCCTATGCCAATGACGCATAGAATCCTTATATGCCTTGGAATTCCCAATAGCTCTCTTATATAATCCTCTGCGCTTTTCTCTTCGCTGTGCATTCTGTCGAGCACATGTCCCCAGCATGCCCCTAATCCAAGGGCTGTTGCCGCCAGCTGTATATGCTCTGCTGCTATAGATGCATCAAACACCCATGCGGAGCTTATGTTCTCATCTCCACATACAACTATTGCAAGCGGCGCTGTCTCCAAGAACCTCAAAGCTGGCCTAGTCTGAGCCAGTTTTTTGATAAGGTCTCCATCATCAACAACTATAAAATGCCATGGCCTTCTGTTTCTTGAACTCGGCGAATAGAAAGCGGCCCCAAGGATTTTCTTCACGTATTCTTCCGGAACTTTCTTGTCCTGAAAGCGCCTTATGCTTCTCCTCCTCTTAAATACCTCAAAAAACTCCATACGCTCCACCTCAAAAAGAAAAAATTAGAGGGAGAATATATCCTTTGCGCTGTATTCGGGTTCACGTGCTTTGCTAACCTTGAGCTCCATGTTGAAAGCGTTTATGATGGTTCCTTCTTTTTCTGCCCACAAGCCTGAAGGAAGGGCTAAGACATCACCTTTTAGCTCCTTTCTGGGCTTTCCTATAACCACATAGGCCTCTGCCTCGGGTAATCCTTTAACTCCAAGCTTCAGCAAGCCTACTTCATTGACCCCTTCGTGGAGTATGAGGGTAGGTACTTCCAGTGGTTCAGCAGGTGCTTCGAGTACAGCAACTTCGTAGTCTTCCTCCACGAACTCTTTGCCTTTCAGCAGCACCTTCAGATAGGGATACTTTTCGATGTCCGCTCTTAAAAGAACTTTCTTGGCTTTCTTTATGTCCTCTGGGGTTGCTGTGGAAATCCCTTCCTCTACGAAGGCTCCAAGTTTGAACCCTCTTTCCTCTGCAACTTTCTTGAAGTACTTAATCTCCTCATTCGTCAGCTCGGGAGTCAATATAAGGGCAATGTCCTTGTGGTTCCCTATGAATTCTCTGACTTTCTCCCATTCCACTTTTTCGCCGTTGAGAAGCGGGAATGTTAAATCCTCAGCCCACGGCCTCTTAAAGCGGCAGATGTCACAGAGGTGTCCGTTGTTCCATCCTGCCACTGAAGAAGCCCTAACGAGCATATCGTTATAAACCTCGATGTTCATTTCACATGCAAAGTTACACCCGTTGCAGACAGTTTTTACTGGCTTGGTTTTCCACGGGCCGGGTTTTATGAACGGCAGTTTTTCGCTTATAGCTCCGGTTGGACAGACGTCAATCATGTCCCCTATGAAAACCCCGTCCATATCTCCAAGTGTCTCTCCAAGAGGAGGCGAAATTCTTGTTGTGAATCCCCTGAAGAGGTAGTCCACAACTCCTTCTCCAGCTATCTCGTGGGTTAAGTTGACGCACCTGCCGCACAGAACACACTTGTTGTTGTCGAGGACAACGTTTGGATGTGTCTCATCGATTTCAAAGCGGTTTGTCTCGCCCTTAAACCTGTCCTGCTTTGCCTCGTAAAGCGTGGCATACTCTCTAAGCTTGCACCTGAAGACCTCCATGCATCCACAGCTCATACATCTCTCTGCTTCCTTAAGCACTTCCTCTTCGGTTAGGCTTTCTTCAACTTCAACGAATCCTTTAATTCTTTCCTCAGCAGGCTTTAATTTTGCTTTAACCCTTGGCTTCTTCTCCACATGCTCATAGTCCTTTTCGGTGACGTCTTTCCAGTGGTTGTATGGTCTCAGGTCGAAAAGAACTCTGTATAGGTCGTCATCCTTCACTATTTCCTCTATGTGCTTTGAAGGCTCAAGGAGCGCTTCCCTTGCCTTGTTGAGCTTGCCTTTGAGGTAGAGGTCAATCATCAACGCGGCTTTTCTTCCAGTTGCTATACTCTCTATGACAGTTGAAGGTCCTAAGACAAGGTCTCCTCCCGCGAAAACCCCTTCAAGGCTTGTCTGTAATGTTATCTCATCTACCGCGGCTTTTCCACGCTTGGCCTCTATGCCGAGCGCCTTCAAGAAGGAATCATCGCAGTACTGGCCGATGGCAAGGATGACGTTGTCAGCTTCCAAGAAGAAGTTTGAGCCCTCTATTGGTACTGGACGTCTTCTTCCGCTTTCATCTGGCTCGCCCAGCTTCATTCTAATTAGCTCAACCTTTTCTACCTTGCCGTTGCCATGGATTTTAACAGGGTTGGCAAGGAATATGAACTCAACTCCCTCCTCTTCTGCTTCCTCAACTTCCCTTGGGTTTGCAGGCATTTCTTCCCTTGAACGCCTGTAAACAACAGTAACCTTTGCGCCAAGCCTTAAAGCCGTTCTTGCGACATCCATAGCAGTGTTTCCACCGCCGACAACGATAACCCGTTCGCCGAGCTTTACTTCTTCGCCCATGTTGACCTTTCTGAGGAACTCGATGCCCTGCATGACACCTTCAAGCTCTTCTCCCTCTATGCCCATTTTCCTACCTTTCCATGCTCCAATGGCTAGGAAAACGGCATCGTATTCTTTCCTGAGCTCTTCAAGCGTTATATCCCTTCCAAGCATGGTGTTGGTCTTGACCTCAATACCCGTGTTAATGACCGTTGCTATATCCTTGTCAAGAACATCGCGTGGAAGCCTGTAGGGGGGAATACCGTAGCGCATCATTCCACCAAGTTCAGGCATGGCCTCGATTATAGTTACCTCATGGCCCATCGTCCTGAGGTAGTAGGCGCACGCCAGACCAGCCGGCCCACCTCCAACCACCGCAACCCTCTTCCCGGTCGATGGCGGGATTTCAGGCATCCATGGTCCGTGTTCGAGATCGTAATCAGCCGCAAACCTCTTGAGCTGTCTTATCGCGAGGGGCTCCTCTACGAGGTTCCTTCTGCACTTGCTTTCACAGAAAGCCGGACAAACCCTTCCAAGAACCGCTGGGAGGATGTACTTCTCCTTCATGAGTTTGACTGCCTCATGGTATTTGCCCATCGCAATTAGTGCAAGATATCCCTGAACATCACTGTGCGCCGGGCACCCATCTTGGCATGGGCCTATACAATCTCCGTAATGGTCGGAAAGCATTAGCTCAAGGGCGGTTCTTCTCATTGAAATTATCTTTTCGTTTAACGTTTCTATTGCCAGACCTTCGACTGGCCTGAGTGTACATGAAGTTGCAATCCCCCTGGGAGTTTCGACTAAGCAAAGGCGGCATGATCCATAGGGCTCGAGCTCAAAATCGTAGCACATTCCTGGGATGTGTTCTCCTTTTTCCCTCAGGCTTTGGAGGAGCACCTTGTTTTCGGGGACGTCAACTTCCTTACCATTTACGATGACCTTGACCATGTCAATCACCCTCGTAGGCATCAACTATCTCTATGGCGTCAAACCTGCACACAGTATAGCACGTTCCGCATTTTATGCAAGCTTCTTGGTCTATTACGTGCGGCTTAAGCTTCTCTCCGCTTATTGCTTTGACAGGGCAGGAAATTGCACACGCTGTACATCCTGTGCACTTGTCGGGTATTATGACATACTTTATGAGGGGTTTACACACCTTGGCCGGGCACCTCTTGTCTTTCACGTGGGCGATGTATTCATCCATAAAGTAGCGAAGCGTTGTAAGAATAGGATTCGGTGCAGTTTGTCCGAGACCACATAGGGAGCCGGCTTTCACTTTTGTGGCAAGCTCCTCGAGCTCCTTTAGGTCATCCATTGTCCCCTGACCGTTGGTTATCTTATCCAGAACCTCCCACATCCTCTTCGTCCCCAGCCGGCAGAAGGTGCACTTGCCGCAGGACTCTTTCACGGTGAAGTCCAAAAAGAACTTGGCGACGTCGACCATACAGGTGTCCTCGTCCATAACCACCATTCCGCCGCTCCCCATTATCGCGCCAGTTGCAGTGACGCTTTCATAATCCACAGGAGTGTCGAAGAGATACTCTGGTATACACCCGCCAGATGGACCTCCAAGCTGGACGGCCTTAATCCTCTTGCCGGTCTTCGTGCCGCCTCCGATCTCGTAGAGTATCTCCCTCAGGGTGATGCCCATGGGCACCTCCACGTTGCCGCCGTGCTTTATCTTGCCCGAGAGGGCGAAGACCTTGGTGCCCGTGCTCTTCTCGGTTCCGAGGGAAGCGTAGGCTTCCCAGCCGTGCTTTATTATCCACGGGACGTTCGCCCAGGTCTCGACGTTGTTTATGTTGGTAGGCTTGCCCCAGAGGCCCTTTTGGGCTGGATATGGCGGCCTTGGCCTCGGCATCCCGCGCTTCCCCTCAATCGATGCTATCAGCGCAGTCTCCTCACCACAGACGAAGGCTCCGGCACCTTCCTTGATCTCGATGTCAAAGGAGAAGCCAGAACCGAGGATGTTCTCCCCGAGGAAACCCCTCTCACGCGCCTGCTGGAGTGCTATTTTGAGGCGCTTTATGGCGAGCGGGTACTCGGCACGGACGTATATGAAGCCTTTGGTAGCCCCAATGGCGTAGGCACCGATTATCATCCCCTCTATGACCCGGTGGGGGTCTCCCTCAAGCACATTCCTGTCCATGAAGGCTCCCGGATCACCCTCATCGGCGTTGCAGATGACGTACTTCTCGTCTCCCTTCGCCTCGCGCGTGAACTTCCACTTCAGGCCCGTCGGAAAGCCGGCGCCGCCCCTTCCGCGGAGGCCAGACTTGATGATGACGTCTATTATCTCCTCGGGCTTCATCTGGAGGGCCTTCTTCAGGGCCTCATAACCGCCAGCTTGAATGTACTCGTCTATGTTTTCTGGATCTATGTAGCCCGAGTTCTCAAGCACTATCTTCTTCTGCTTGGCGAAGTAGCCGTCAACGTCCCACGTCCTTCTCTCCCCGTCCTCCCACCAGTCCCTCTTCACTACCCACTCCTCGATGGGCTTACCTTTGATAACGTGCTCCTCGATGATCTTGGGGACCTTCTTCGGGTCGACGTGACCGTAGGTGATTATTTCGTCCTCGGTGATTATGTCCACGAGGGGCTCGCGGTAGCACATCCCCACACAGCCGACTATCTTGAGCTTAACACTCAACCCTCTCTCTTCCAGCTCGCGTTTTATTGCCTCGTACGTCTCCTTGGCACCGGCCGCTATGCCGCACGAGTTCATTCCCACAGCTATCGCCTTTATCTCAGACATCGAGCTTCCCCTCCCTGAGGTCTCTAATCAGCTTCCTCACCTTCTCCGGCGTCAGCTTGCCGAACACCTTCTCGTTGATCATGATGACCGGTGCAAGACTGCAGCAGCCAAGGCAGGCGACCCTTTCAAGAGTTATAAGCCCATCTTCGGTTGTCTGGCCCTCTTCAACTCCAACTTCTTCTGTAATTGCCTGAGAAATGTTGACAGCTCCGTTAACGTGGCAAGCTGTTCCATGGCAGATTTTGACGACATACTTTCCAAGGGGCTCAAAACGGAACTGGGCGTAGAATGTGGCGACGCCATAAACTCTGCTCAGGGGCACCTTTAAATATTTTGAAATCTCCTCTAGGGCCTCTCTTGGGAGATAACCAAAAATTTCCTGAGTTTTCTGCAACAATGGAATCAAAGAACTGGGATTCGGCTCATAACTATAAATGTACTCAAACTTTGAATTCATGATCACCACCTGCCATTACTATACTATTTACCCTAGTTCCCATTAGATCGTTAGAGTTATAAGCACTTAAGTCTTTTGGTTGATTGGTGGTTGTTATGAACTTTCAGCAGGAAATCCTGATCATAAAATCCGAAATCTATCCGATAGTCAGCAAACACTACCCGAAAAACACTCGCAGGGAAGTAATCAGCCTCTACGACCTGATAACCTTCGCAATACTAGCACACTTGCACTTTAACGGAGTTTACAAGCACGCTTACAGAGTCCTAATCGAAGAAATGAAGCTGTTCCCCAAAATCAGGTACAACAAACTAACAGAACGCTTGAACAGGCACGAAAAACTCCTGCTCCTAGCGCAGGAAGAATTATTCAAAAAACACGCCAGAGAATACGTTAGAATACTGGACTCAAAGCCCATTCAGACCAAGGAGTTGGCCAGAAAAACAGGAAGGAGAAGAAGGGTTCTTCAGAAATCATCTCTGAAAAGCCCGCAGTTGGGTTTGTTCCCTCTAAAAAAGTTTTACTATGGGTACAAGCTGACCTGTTACTCTGATGGAAATTTGCTGGCTTTAC
>NZ_KE387150.1:84234-91378 GCF_000430485.1 Thermococcus sp. PK | reverse complement strand
AATATTAGAGACTCAGTCAGATACTCTGCTGAGTTGAATGGTCGCTTGCACAGGTGGAGTTTTAGGAAGCTTCAATCCATTATTGAGTATAAAGCCAAGTTGAAGGGTGTGAGTGTGGTTTTTGTTAATCCTGCTCGCACTTCATCCCTGTGCCCGATATGTGGGGGGAAGCTAGTCCCGAATGGGCACAGGGTTTTAAAATGCGAGTGTGGTTTTGAGGCTGATAGGGATGTTGTTGGGAGTTGGAATATTCGTTTGAAAGCCTTGAAGATGTGGGGAGTTTCCGTTCCCCCCGAAAGCCAGCCAATGAAGACGGGAGGCTGGAAGCCTACCCGTTATGAAATTAACACTTTACACGCACTTTACGGGTAGGCAGAACGGCTACTTCCAGCTCTGTGTTAGAAGGGTTGGGAGAATGACAAAATACATGCATAAGCTCAAAGAGGGTGACATAGTTGGGATTAGAGGTCCTTATGGCAATGGCTTTCCAATGGAAAAGATGGAAGGTTCAACTTTAGTTCTCGTGGCTGGAGGATTAGGAATGGCTCCCCTTCGCTCAGTCCTGTGGTATGCTCTGGATACAGGGAAATACGAGAAAATCTACCTCTTCTACGGCACAAAGGCCTATGAGGATATTCTCTTCAGGGATGAAGTGATACACCTCCTCAAACATGGAGAGGATATGAACTGTCATGTGAAGCTTGCCTACGAAGTGGAAAGCCCTTCATGTATATACCTAGAGAAAGGTTATTCGCCGAGAGTGTGCAAGGGAGTTGTCACAGATCTCTTCAGGGGAGAAACCTTTGACGTCGAAAACACCTATGCGCTAATCTGCGGCCCACCGGTGATGTACAAATACGTTATCAAGGAGCTCTTGGATAGGAAGCTCTCCCCGGGAAGGATTTACATGACCCTCGAAAGGAGAATGCGCTGCGGAGTTGGAAAATGTGGCCACTGCATCGTGGGAACGAGCACCTCTATTAAATACGTGTGTAAAGACGGCCCTGTCTTCACTTATTGGGATGCTTTATCTACAAGGGGGCTGATATGATGCTTAAGCTTGGTGTTTTTGAGCTGACCGATTGTGGGGGATGTGCCCTCAATATCCTCTTCCTCTACGAAAGGCTCTTTGATCTCCTCGAATTCTACGAGATAAAGGAGTTCCACATGGCTTCGAGCTTTAGAGAGCATGATACCCTTGACGTGGCTATAGTTACCGGGAGCGTATCAACTCAGAGAGACCTTAATTTGCTCCACTATGCGAGAAACCACTCCAATTATCTCATTGCCCTTGGGACGTGTGCCACCCATGGAGACGTTCAGGCGAGTGTTGAGGGAAAAATAAGGGAAAAGCTTGAGAGGGTTTATGGAACGAGAGCAAACCCAATGAAAGCGTTGGACTCAGCTCCAATTGTTCAGCACGTCGCTGTTGATTACGCCTTGCCGGGTTGCCCTTATGATAAGGATGAACTTTATCAGGTGCTCATGAATTTGGCAAAAGGTGTTGAGCCACCTACAAAGGACTATCCGGTCTGTGTGGAGTGCAAGCTCAATGAATACGAGTGCGTCCTCGTTAAGAGAGGCATTCCCTGTTTGGGTCCGATAACGCTCGGCGGATGCAACGCTGCATGTATAAAATCCCACCTTGGCTGTATTGGGTGCAGGGGACCTCTACCGAAGGAAGCAAACCCTGCAAGTGAGTTCGAGATTCTCAAGGAGCTTGGCTATGACGAGGAGTACATCAGGAGAAAGTTCAAGACTTTTGCAAGGGGTGAGCTGAGATGGTGAGCATTGAAATTGAGGCATTTACAAGAGTGGAAGGGAATGGAGGAGCGGAGATTATCATTGAGAACGGGGAAGTGAAGGACGTAAGAGTAAAAATATTTGAAGGGCCAAGGTTCTTCGAACTCCTCACCCTTGGAAGACACTACTGGGATGTGCCGGATTTAGAGGCTAGAATATGTGCAATCTGCTATCTCTCGCATTCAGTCGCTTCAGTTCTTGGAATAGAGCGGGCTCTGGGAGTTGAAGTTCCAGAGGAGATAATGCTCCTAAGAGAACTCGGCCTTCTAGGAGAACTCATCGAAAGCCATGCTTTACACCTGTACCTCTTAGTGGCCCCAGACTTATTTGGCTATGCTGACGCAATAAGAATGGCTAGCAGACATGGAGAGGTAGTAAAAGAAGGCCTTACAATCAAGGCGTTTGGCAACTACATCCGGGAAGTTATTGGTGGAAGGGAGATACACGGCATAAACGTCAAGCCCGGTGGATTTGGGAGATATCCAACAATAGAAGAGCTTGAAAGAATGGAAAGACAAAGTGAGGCATTATTAAAGCTCGCAAGGAGGGCAGTGGGCATATTTGCGGATCAGGAGTATTTGGGAGCAAAAGCAGAGCATTACGTTGCAGTTAACGGCTACCTCTATGGGGATAAACTTATCGCGGACGATGAAGGGGGCTTTGACTACTTTGAACACATAGAAGAAAAAACTCTGCCCTACAGCTTTGCAAAGCAGAGCAGGTACAAGGGAGAAGTATTCATGGTGGGGGCCCTTCCTAGGGTAATGCTGAAGCACGAAGCCCTCACCCCGATGGCAAAGCACCTTTACGAAGAGTACAAAGAAAAGCTCTCTCAGGGATACGCAAGCTTAAACAATCTGGCTCAAGCCATTGAACTTGTATATGCCCTTGAGAGAACAAAGGAAATAGCTCAAAATCTCCTCGACAGAGGAATTAAAGGTGAAAACGTCCCAGTAGAGCCTCGGGAAGGAGAGGGAATCGGATACGTGGAAGCACCCAGAGGTGTTTTGGTGCACCACTACAGGATTGATGAAAAGGGCAACATAGCGTATTCCAACATAATAACTCCAACCGCGTTTAACCATGCCATGATGGAGCTCAGCCTTTACGAAGAGGCTAAAAAGAGATATGGAAGCTCAGATGAAGTGACTTTCCTTCAGAAGCTGGAAGAGACTGTAAGGGCATTTGACCCATGCATTTCCTGCTCTGTGCACGTTGTTAGACTGTGACTCTTCTTTTTATTTTTGTAGTGCAAAAGTGTTATATATGCAAAGAGCATTGACTTAATTATAGAGGTGAGAGTTTTGGAATCTCTGGAAGAAGTTTTTAGACTCATTGACAAAATAAAGTTTGGTGAGATTGCACTCGTTGAGTACCGCAGGTCTTTCATACCCGAGTTCATGACCCTTGGGCTTCTATACTACGGGAAATCGAGGGGTTTGCCGGTTATAATTGATGATAACTTTGATTCCCTTCACGTTATCCAAAAGCATCTTGAATTTCTTGGTATTAATGAGGACTTTAGAGATGTTCTTGTTGTTAAAACCGGTGGAAAAAGGAACGTTGGAAACGTTGTTAAGAGAATAGAGTTTGTCAGCGAGCCGGTTATATACATAAGAAATTATGAAGAGGAAGGGAGAGCAGTCTTTTCACAGGTTGAAAACTCCATAAACATTGTCCTTGGCCTTGAAAGGCTATTTTCGTTTGTTTCATCAATATCAGAATTCTATGCTTTTATCCTTGCGATTCAATCATTCCTTGAAAATGAGAAGCGGAAGGCATTTTATTTGGTGAATAAGGATATTGCATCCTCAGCTAAGTTTAACCCTCTGCCGGAACTTGAGAGGGTATCAACCACGCTGACCTCCTCCCCGCCCTGAAGGGCGAGGGTTCCAACGAGTTAACCCCTCGCCATTGGCAGGGAGGTTTGAGGGGTTTCATTTAGACCCAAGTTAAAGCGGGTCTTCGACCCCTCGGGGAGGGTCTTCCCCCCGTTACCCCTCCTCTGAGCATAAAGGCCGCCCAGATTCGGGGTTATCTTTTCCACAGCCTTCTTTAAAATGTTGAAAGCACCAATCAAATCCGCGTTAAAGTCAAGCCCCGTCGCGGGACACTTAAACAAACCACGAACAAAGCGGGCCCCCTCGTGGGGCTTCCCGCAAACGGGGCAGGTTTTTGAGGTGAAAGCCTCATTAACAACCTGAACAACGATGCCATATTCCTCAGCCACTTCCTTGAGCCTTTGAATCACAGTATTGAACCGCCAGACGTGGGAGAGGAGGAAGTTCTGCCTCTTGCCTTTCTCAGAGTTTCTGGCAATCCCCTTCGGGTAACCTACAACAATCCTCGAAACTCCGAGGTGGTAGAGCTTTTCAACGGTCTGTCTTACTGCCGTGTTGATGTAATGCTTTGCTTGAAGTTTAGCCTTCCCGTGCATTCTTTTGAGTTTTCTACTTCTCTTCGCTCCCGACCTGTTAAGTTTTGACTGATAATCCGCAATCCTCTTCCGCCAGTAAAAGGCTATTGATTTTAATGGCCTGCCGTTCACGAGGAAGCTTTCACCGTTCTCAACGTAGACCGCCATTAGATTGTTCACTCCCAAATCAATTCCCGCTGAAAGGTCGCCCAATGGTTTCCTTGGAACTTCAATCCACTCGCCTCCAATTAGTTTCTCCTCGACGGTAATGCTGATGTGGGCATACCATTTCCGCTTAACGGTATCGTAGGTTATTTCCAGCCTTCCTTGTTTGCCTTTGAGGTGTATTTTCCCCTTAAACTGGACTTCGAGGCGTTTGAACTTGCCGAGGCCTTTGAGAATTAACCTGTTGCCCTCAATCTTGTATTGGTCGTTCCTGAGTACGATTAAAGGTTTTCTTTTCCCATCGTCTTTCAAGTAGTTCGGTGGCTTCGGCTTCAACCACTCGGGCAGTTCTCCGTTCCGCTTATTCCTTAAGAGTGAGAAGAAGCTCCTCCAGCTTTCAGCATTCTTCCTGCAAATTTGCTGGACTGTTGCGGAGCCGATTTCCTTTTTGAATTCTTCATAGACGATTTTCTCCGTCCTGTTGAAGTCCACTGGTTTACCCTCGAAGAATTCCTGCCTGCGAAGGTAGTTTATCTGGTTCCAAACTTTAGCCCCAATGTCAGCTAACTCGAAGAGAATTCTCTCGGTTTCTTTTGAGGGCTGGAGTTTGAGCGTTACGCTCCTCTTCGTTTCAACTCACGCTCCCATTGGGTTTCAACGTAGTGCTTCACAATCTCGTCCGTTATGTAGCCGACTGAGGCGACGAAATAGGAGCGAGACCATAACCTACCGTGTGTCGTCTTGCTCCTCAGTTCTGGAAACTCTTGGAGGAGTTTTCTGGCGGTTTTGCCTTTCAAGTGGTTCACTATTTGGGCTGGCGAGAGGTTGGGCTTTGCCTGAAGGAAGACGTGAACGTGGTCGGGCATTACTTCGAGGGCAATAACCTCGCACCCGATTTCTTCCGAGTATTCTTTGAACATTTCTTTGAGTCTCTCGACGACTTTTCCGGTGAGAATGTCTCTCCGGTATTTTGGTATCCAGACGAAATGGTAGGTTATGAAGTGTTTTGCGTGTCTTGTTCTTTTGATTCTTGGTGATTCGGGTTTCATTGTGAACCCCTTAATGTATGGTCTGCATTATTGCTTAAATGCTTTTCGCTTTCCTGTTTGAGGGCTGTTGGGTAGTTTACTGCATCCCCGCCCTAAAGGGCGAGGCTTTCAGAAGAAAAAGTAAAGGCGAGATAACAAAGTATGTTCAAGATGAAACTGCGATTGCGGAAACTGCTGTATTCTGTATATTCCCATTCAACACCGAAATGATTACAGTTGATATGTATGCCAAGATGCTCTATGCTGCGACGGGTATTGAAGAGTTTAGGGATCCAAAGTACCTCTGGCTTGTCGGAGAGAGGATATTCAACCTCGAGAGAGCCATAAACGTTAGAGAAGGCATTGATGGAAAGTACGACAGGATGCCTGAAAGGATTGTGAAAGAGCCCGTGCCGAGAGAGCCTTCCAAGGGGCAGGTATTTGAGGAGGAGATTCTTCTAAAAGACTACTACAAAGCCAGGGGCTGGGACGAAAACGGGGTGCCGACAAAGGAGAAGCTCAAGGAACTCGGGCTCGATGAAGTTGCAGAGCAGCTTTGAATTTTTCAATTTTCCCAATTTATTTTGTAGGTGAGGCTATGAAGGTGTTTGTCAAGCTTGTCGCTCAAGTTGCTGGAGAAGTGGATAAACCTGAATTCTGGGTCTTTCTTGAAGATGGCTCTACTCTAAAGGATCTCCTGCAGAAATTAGAAGCTGAAAAAGGGATTAAGGTAGATTTTAGCAAGAAAGACGTAGTGATTCTAATAAACGGCCGCTCTGTGGAGTTCCTGGGGGGCATTGAAGCTAAGCTTAAGGACATGGATAGAGTTATAATAATGCCCGTGGCCGCAGGAGGATGATTGGACTTTGTTGGTGCCAAGTGAGCAATACCCAATTTTTCTTCCTGAACCAAAAGCTTAAACTATAGCCGGTACTATCTTACAATGGTGAGATTATGAGAGAGGCTATGTACTGGGAACCCTTAGAGGGCAACAGGGTGAGATGCCGCTTATGTCCCTTAAACTGCATTATAGATGAGGGGCGGAGAGGTTCCTGCAGGGTCAGGAAAAACATTGGAGGTAAACTTTACACGCTCAACTATGGAAAGGTATCCTCTATAGCCGCTGATCCGGTTGAGAAGAAACCCCTTTTCCACTTCTATCCGGGCTCCTGTGCCTTCTCCATAGGTACCGTGGGATGTAATATGCACTGCCTCCACTGCCAGAACTGGGAGATAAGCCAGGCAGATGAAACCTTTCCTTACCTTGAGGAAGCCACTCCAGAAGCCATTGTAAGGCTGGCAAAGCACTATGAATGCGAGAGCTTAGCCTACACCTACAACGAGCCGACGGTGTGGTATGAATTCGTTCTTGAAACTTCAAAGCTTGCCAAAGGAGAAGGCCTGAAGAACATCCTTGTGACGAACGGCTACATAAACGAGGAACCCTTCAGAGAACTTGCTCCCTATATAGATGCCATGAACATTGACATAAAGGCCTTCCGTGATGAGTTTTACAGAAAGATTTCAAAGGTGCCAAGTTTGGAGCCAAGCAAGAGAACTGCGGTTATAGCCAAGAAGGAGTTTGGGATTCACGTTGAGCTTACTTACCTCATAATACCCACGCTGAACGACAGCGAAGAGGAAATAAGGGCCTTTGCACGGTGGGTTGTTGAGGAGCTTGGTGGTGATACACCAGTGCACTTCTCACGCTTTTTCCCGTACTACAGGCTCC
>NZ_KE387150.1:37447-84134 GCF_000430485.1 Thermococcus sp. PK | reverse complement strand
GTAGTGCTTCACAATCTCGTCCGTTATGTAGCCGACTGAGGCGACGAAATAGGAGCGAGACCATAACCTACCGTGTGTCGTCTTGCTCCTCAGTTCTGGAAACTCTTGGAGGAGTTTTCTGGCGGTTTTGCCTTTCAAGTGGTTCACTATTTGGGCTGGCGAGAGGTTGGGCTTTGCCTGAAGGAAGACGTGAACGTGGTCGGGCATTACTTCGAGGGCAATAACCTCGCACCCGATTTCTTCCGAGTATTCTTTGAACATTTCTTTGAGTCTCTCGACGACTTTTCCGGTGAGAATGTCTCTCCGGTATTTTGGTATCCAGACGAAATGGTAGGTTATGAAGTGTTTTGCGTGTCTTGTTCTTTTGATTCTTGGTGATTCGGGTTTCATTGTGAACCCCTTAATGTATGGTCTGCATTATTGCTTAAATGCTTTTCGCTTTCCTGTTTGAGGGCTGTTGGGTAGTTTACTGCATCCCCGCCCTAAAGGGCGAGGCTTTCAGAAGAAAAAGTAAAGGCGAGATAACAAAGTATGTTCAAGATGAAACTGCGATTGCGGAAACTGCTGTATTCTGTATATTCCCATTCAACACCGAAATGATTACAGTTGATATGTATGCCAAGATGCTCTATGCTGCGACGGGTATTGAAGAGTTTAGGGATCCAAAGTACCTCTGGCTTGTCGGAGAGAGGATATTCAACCTCGAGAGAGCCATAAACGTTAGAGAAGGCATTGATGGAAAGTACGACAGGATGCCTGAAAGGATTGTGAAAG
The DNA here is from genome assembly GCF_000430485.1 of Thermococcus sp. PK. Lineage (NCBI taxonomy): Archaea > Methanobacteriati > Methanobacteriota > Thermococci > Thermococcales > Thermococcaceae > Thermococcus > Thermococcus sp. PK. Next base: position 83,360 of record NZ_KE387150.1, on the reverse strand, counting down.
AGCCCGTGCCGAGAGAGCCTTCCAAGGGGCAGGTATTTGAGGAGGAGATTCTTCTAAAAGACTACTACAAAGCCAGGGGCTGGGACGAAAACGGGGTGCCGACAAAGGAGAAGCTCAAGGAACTCGGGCTCGATGAAGTTGCAGAGCAGCTTTGAATTTTTCAATTTTCCCAATTTATTTTGTAGGTGAGGCTATGAAGGTGTTTGTCAAGCTTGTCGCTCAAGTTGCTGGAGAAGTGGATAAACCTGAATTCTGGGTCTTTCTTGAAGATGGCTCTACTCTAAAGGATCTCCTGCAGAAATTAGAAGCTGAAAAAGGGATTAAGGTAGATTTTAGCAAGAAAGACGTAGTGATTCTAATAAACGGCCGCTCTGTGGAGTTCCTGGGGGGCATTGAAGCTAAGCTTAAGGACATGGATAGAGTTATAATAATGCCCGTGGCCGCAGGAGGATGATTGGACTTTGTTGGTGCCAAGTGAGCAATACCCAATTTTTCTTCCTGAACCAAAAGCTTAAACTATAGCCGGTACTATCTTACAATGGTGAGATTATGAGAGAGGCTATGTACTGGGAACCCTTAGAGGGCAACAGGGTGAGATGCCGCTTATGTCCCTTAAACTGCATTATAGATGAGGGGCGGAGAGGTTCCTGCAGGGTCAGGAAAAACATTGGAGGTAAACTTTACACGCTCAACTATGGAAAGGTATCCTCTATAGCCGCTGATCCGGTTGAGAAGAAACCCCTTTTCCACTTCTATCCGGGCTCCTGTGCCTTCTCCATAGGTACCGTGGGATGTAATATGCACTGCCTCCACTGCCAGAACTGGGAGATAAGCCAGGCAGATGAAACCTTTCCTTACCTTGAGGAAGCCACTCCAGAAGCCATTGTAAGGCTGGCAAAGCACTATGAATGCGAGAGCTTAGCCTACACCTACAACGAGCCGACGGTGTGGTATGAATTCGTTCTTGAAACTTCAAAGCTTGCCAAAGGAGAAGGCCTGAAGAACATCCTTGTGACGAACGGCTACATAAACGAGGAACCCTTCAGAGAACTTGCTCCCTATATAGATGCCATGAACATTGACATAAAGGCCTTCCGTGATGAGTTTTACAGAAAGATTTCAAAGGTGCCAAGTTTGGAGCCAAGCAAGAGAACTGCGGTTATAGCCAAGAAGGAGTTTGGGATTCACGTTGAGCTTACTTACCTCATAATACCCACGCTGAACGACAGCGAAGAGGAAATAAGGGCCTTTGCACGGTGGGTTGTTGAGGAGCTTGGTGGTGATACACCAGTGCACTTCTCACGCTTTTTCCCGTACTACAGGCTCCTTAATTTACCTCCCACGCCGATTGAGACCGTTGAGAAAGCCTACCGCATAGCAAGGGAAGAAGGGCTTAAGTTTGTGTACGTTGGAAATATACCGGGACATGAGGGAGAAAACACCTACTGTCCGAAGTGTGGAAAACCTTTAATAGTGAGGTGGGGCTTTACCATAGAGGAGTACCACATAAAAGACGGAAAGTGCGAATACTGTGGTGAGCCCATACCCATAGTTGGTGAATATAGAAAAAGATATTACAGAGGAATGTGGTGGTAATATGGCGATAATGAAGGTTAGATTTTATATAGAAGCTCTCTCAAACGATAGGAAAGCTTTGGAAAGGGCTGTTGAGGAGATCGTGAAATCCCTAAAGAACGAGAGCACTGTAAAAGTTGAGGACATAATCACCGAGGAGATCCTTGAAAACCCCGAAGATGATGTGCTTAAATACTCGAGCATGGTTGAAGCTGAATTGGAGGGGCCTTTTGAGGAAATAGTGAAGGCCACGATGAGATATGCTCCCGCGCTGGTTGAGGTTGTGTCTCCCGCTAAAATCGAAATAGATGCCAAAGACCTTATGAAAATCCTCGGGGAAGTTTCTTTGTTCATGGGCAAGCTCATGGAGAAGTTTGGTGGACTTGTGGCGTATCCTCCGCTTGACGAGATTCCAAAGCCGAGAGTTGGCTACAGCAGGGAAGAGATTGAAGAGATGATAATAGATGGCAAAGAAATTCTCTACCGCTTCGTTATAGAAACCTTTGGAAAGGACAAAGAATCGATAGAGGAGACCATGCTGAAGGCCTTCGCATATGAGGGCTGCAAGGTCAACAAAATTGCTGTTAAGGTGCAGGAGGAAAGAGGGGACAGAATATATGCCCTTGTGGCTAGCGAGCTGATATCGCCGTTTGAGGTTCTTTTCCAGCTTACGGCAAAATATGCCCCGGTTGCAATATCGATAATCGAGCCAGAGATAGTTGATATCTCTGCAACAGAACTTCAAAATGCTCTCACAGACCTTGGGGGCTTTGTCCATGAGCTCACTCACAGACCGCTTAAGAAGAAGCTCATAGAAAAGGACACCTTCAAATTCAGGCTCTCCTGACCCTCTGCTCAACCTTTTAATTTATTGATGAGAAAGCTTATAAGTAAGGGCCGTGATTGCGGATTGGGTATCTATGCTCTCCCTTCAACTTTTGTCGAGATATTATCGGCAAAAGGCGAATTGGGTGTAGGCAGTAGGTAAATGCCACTTTTGACCATCTGGGCAAAAAGAAGGCTTTTCTAATCGTTAGAAAGGGTCTAAAAGCGAAAAGTATATAAACCCTAGACTACATAGAGGTATTGAAGAATACCATAGTTGGGGGTTTAGCCCCCCACAAGGTATCGGAGGTGTGAAGACATGAAGGTAAGAAAGATCGCGGCCCTTGCCGTTGGTGCCGCAATGGTTGGAGCGACCCTTGGATATGCAAACGCTGCACTACCAGGGAAGGAGTTCTTTGTTAAGGATGGAATGCCAAACGTTAAAATCGTAGTCGGTGCAAACGCACCATCAACCATGGACGTTGCCAGCGCTGCTGACGTGGCTCTTGCAATTGGAAGCTTGCTCTACACATCTGAGGAAGTCGAGGCAAGCGGTGTTAGTGTAGTTGTTAAGAGAGAAACTACACAATACCCAGACCCAATCCCGGTTTACAGCAACCTTTACAAGGACACTGGTGTTGATCCAAACACCACAAACGAGGAGCTCTCAGACCTCTCAGATGACCAATTCTGGTGGAACGGAAGTGCCTACAACGGTGCTTACTCAGCATGGGACAGCTGGACGCCAAAGTTCGTAGGTGAGATTGAAAACATGGATCGAATAAATGGCAACGCCCAGATCGACTGGGACTTCACGATTTTGGACATAGAGCTTGTTGACGAGAACCAGGAGACAATTGCATACCCACCAAAGGAAGCTACCCTTAAGATCCCAGCTGGCAACTTCATTGTTACACTCAACTACGTCATACAAAAGTGGGAGAAGAACACAACAACTCCAAGTGACATATGGGGAAGCCTCGACTCAACAACAAAGACCTACACAGTTGTAGACGATGACAACCCAGGAGGATACACGGCAGTTGATACCGTTTACGATGGCGTTGGTGAAGGTGACACCTTCACAATCCTCGGAAACAGCTACTATGTATTGAAGATCAATGCGACAGAAGAGAGCATGACCTTCGGTAAAGACCACAGAGAAACCTGGTTCCAGCTTGGAGACATAAAGGACTACGATGGTTACAAGGTCAAGGCAGTTGACATAAGCGTTAACGAGAACAGGGCACTGGTAGAGGTTACAAGCCCAGAGGGAGTTGACAAGCTCGTTATACTCAACAAGGACGAAGAGAAGGATGTCTTTGGCGACGGTGGAATAATCCTTACTCTAACAGACACATTCGTCGGTATCGACGGAAACCTCATAGCAACAATCAAAGTCGTAACCAACCAGAAGACCGTAGAGACCGGAGACGAGCTCATCTCAGGATGGACAGTTGACTTTGACTTCTCAGGCGGAAAGATAGTGAAGGTTACACTCACAAACAAGAACGACCTTGAGGGCAAAGAGCTCGACATTCTCGGCAAGTACAAGATGTACTACAAGTCCGAGGTCTACACAAAGGACGTTGACGACGATGACAAGGAAGAGTACGCAGTTAAGTCATACATCGTAGTTGAGCCAGTTGAGAAGACCTGGGAGCCCAAGGAGCTCAAGGTTGGCGACGAGTTCGAAGGATGGACAATTGAGGCAATCAAGGGCGAGGCCTACACCAAGGTTACACCAATGGTTCCAGCCGAGCCAATCACAGTCCTTGACAGCGAGCTTGACCTCAACGCAGTCGACAGCAACCTCATCCTCGTCGGTGGACCAGTTGCAAACGCAGTCACCGCATACCTCGTCGAGCAAGGACTCAGCACAGTTGACTGGGAGAACAGCGAGGGTGACCTCGAGTACATAGAGGACGCCTTCGGAACATACGACGTCCTCATCGTTGCCGGTAAGGACAGGTACGCCACAAGAGAAGCAGCCAAGGAGCTCATGGAGCACTTGGCTGGGCTCTGAAGCTTTTCCCTTCTTTTTTAATTAACTTTTCTGGAGGTTTTGGGATTGAATAAAAAATTAGCTGCACTACTTCTGTTGCTTATCCTTGTGGTCGCCCCCTTGGCTGTCATTAGTTATGGATATCTGCACTTTTCGAGTAATGTTTATCCGGATAAAGAACCCTTGAGAAAAGTTCTTGTTAAAGTTCCTTATAATGGGGTTGACCACAAAATCCTTCTTGAAAGCTACAACACCGGCGATCCCATCTTAGATTTGAATTTAACCCTTAGGGGGACTGTATACGAAGGCATGACCCTCATCGTTGGGGACCCTATGTTTAGAAACTGTGATGCTAGAACTCTTGGTGATGTGTGCGTGTGGAGAACAAGAACCGCAACAGAGATATCAGCAGTACTGTCGCCAGTGTTCACCGCAAACAGGTACTGGTATTACAAAGGAAAGGGATACGACGACAATGAGTCCATGGCTAGAGCTCAGGCCGATGTTGAAAAAATACACGTAACATCCCTTGGCTTCATTCAGAGGGTTGAAATTGGGCTTGGACTCATAGGAAACAAAAAACACCTGCTCGTTATGCTAAGGGGGCCCGCAGAGGGAGGAAAAATAGACCGCATATATTCGCCGAAGGAGGGCATTGTAGTGCTTGAAGCCACAAATGAACAAACGCTCTTTGCGGAGGTTTTGCTGTTAAAGGCCATCATAGGCTCAAGGGTCAAATGACCACAATATCTCTGTATATTTCTCTTTTCTCCGGCTCAACTATTTCCAAAAACTCCTCTTTGGTTTTGAACGGCCTCTTTGCGAGAATTCTTACGACCTTCTTCTTTCCAATCCCGGGCAGATAAGTTAAAACCTTGGGGCTTTCGGTGTTTGGATTTATCGGTATTGGGACTCCCGTTATGCTCCTGAAGCCGTGGTCAACAATGAGAACGTCGTAAAACCTGTTCAGCTCAATCTCCTTTGGGATGCCCACTATTAGGGGGTAGCTTCCTATCTGCCTCCCGTATGTTAAGCCGTTGTCAAACACTTCAGCCCTAACATCCCTCAATATTGTCCCAACGGGAACGAGGCGTTTGAGCATTGGATAGTCTATCTCGTGCCTTATTTTGTACTTATAGTGCTTGATCAGGGTTTTGTGCTTCTCGGTCTTTACCTTGTCCCTCATGTGCCATAAAGGCGTTCCCGGGAATACAACCACCTGCCTTATGTTTATCCTCCTCACCAGCAGTCCCTCGTCGAGTATTTTCTTCAAAAACTCGTAGGTGAGCTCATAGGTCTTCTTGGTCTCTCCGGGGAGACCGAAGAGAATGTTAATTCCGGGCAGGAGCCATGGCATCCCGTTGTAACCCCTTTTAGCGCCAACCTCGTTTAGAATCTTAACGGCTTCGTAAGTCTCTTCCGGTGTGGAGTTCAGGTTGTTGAGCTTCGCTACCTTCGGATCAGCAGTTTCAAGCCCGAAGGCAACGACATTTCCGGGCGTGCCGTATTTTATGAGTGTCTTCGCTATCCTGATGCTCTCCTCAGGGTAGTTCGCTATGACCGCGGGGTTGGCATTGTCTACGTGGAGGGTCTTTACTTCCGGTGCAACGCTCCTAATTCCTTTAAAAAGCTTTTCAATTGCCTCAGGATTTGGAACCGGAACTCTATCATTAGGCTTCGCCATGTAAGAGAAGATACAGCTCTGTCGTCCTATTCTAAAGTGCCTCACTCCGAGATTATAGAAGACTTCGACCTCTTTGACGATGTCTTCAATAGGTCTGTCTTCTATTGATTTGTATCTCACGGGTTCAGTGCAGAAGGAACACCCTCCTATGCCCGCAGCTTTGGGACATCCCCTCTGGGTCTCGATCTCCACTATGACAAAATCGGGGTAATCCGGGAACTGCTTCACCACTTCGGCACCTAAGAGTGCGTAGTCCCTCAATTCCGAATAGTCCCTGAAGCGGAGGGGGTTCGCTTCTTTGGGGTTTGTGAAGAAGTCATAGAGAAAAGCCTCCAGGTCGCCGTAAGCGATGTGGTCAAAAACTGCCTGAGCAAGGGTTAGTTCCTTTGAGCTTATCTTTGTTCCGCCCTCATGGGCCGAGCCCATAAATGCCGGTCCGCCGAGAATTTTAATGCCCTTGAATGGCTTTATAAACTTTGCAACCTCTTCCACCTGAGAAGGGACTGCAGAAAGGTATTTTCCCGGAGTGTGCAGTCCACCGATATATACAATCACATCTGCTTTCTCAAGAATCTCTTTTGTTTTATGTACGTTGGGAGTTTTATTTTTGGTCTTTATCCCCTGTTCGCCCTCAAAAGTAAAGCGCAGGTCATCTATTGTGAGGTAAAAAATTCTCGCATCTTTTCTGGCTTTTTTTATTGCACCGTAGGCGTATCTTGGATAGATTCCCAAATAAGGGGGCACTCCAAGTCCCGCTGGTTCGTCGGTGTAGCCGTCTATTATTGCAACTATCATGTGTGAGAATTTGGCCGGGGGTTTAAAAACCCAGCGAAGGGGATATGCAATATTTTTAAACTTTGAAATAGAAATAAATAGGCTGGCGGATATTGAGCGGGAACGATACAATAAACTAAAAAACCTGAAAGAAGAATATCTTGCAGTAAAGAACAATCAGGCTGCTCAATGATTTTTATTTTCAATGAGCGGGTAACCAAAAAGTGAACATGAGGTGTTGTTATGAGAGAGGTATCCTTAACTGTTAAAGAAAATATAAAGAAGCTTCTCCAAACACTTCCTAAATTAAGCATGAAGGAAATTCTTTCCTACTGGATAAACGCGGAGGTTGAGGAGGCTGAGATGTATCATCGCCTCTATGAGCTGAGCAAGGAATTGACGTGGATTGAAGAAGTACCCAAGGTTTTTCGTAAGCTCAGCGAAGAGAGCTTGGAGCATGCAGAAGAGCTGCTTCGACTTTACAAAAAGCTGTTTCCGGGTGAAAAACCTATCCCGGTTAATTTACCTCCCTTAGAGGTAGTTTTGGCCGAGCCTGAACTTGAGAGGTTCTTAGAAAAGGGAAGGGCAGAGGAGCTTTTTGACATCTTAATGGAGAACGAAAAGATGGCGGCAGAGGCTTACGAGTACCTCTCGAAGCTGAGTGAAAACCCCGAGGTTAAAGAGGTAGCAAAATGGCTGGCGGAGATTGAGTGGGGACACTACAACCACATAAAAGCCCTGAAAGAGAAGTACCTCTCATTAAAAGACAATGCTACTCAATGAGGTTTTGGCTTCTTAGAAACTCTTCTATATCCTTTATCTCCTCAATTGAAAGCTGAAAGACTCTCTTCTGGGAGTGGGGAATACTCTCAATAACAGGTTTGAGCTTTTTGAACTCATCCTTCGTAATGCCCAGCATGTGGTAGGAATCCTTTAGGGCCTTGCTCGCAAGCTTTCTTCTGTGCTGGAAGAGGGCCTTCACGAGGTTCTCATTTAGAGCTATCTGTTCCTCTTTGGGTTTGGGCGTCATTACTATTACCGCAGAATCGACTTTTGGTCTTGGGTAGAACGCTCCTCTGCCGATTCTTTCAACAAGGTCAACATCTGCCTTAGCCTGCACCATTACCGAGAGGCGGGAATAGTTTTTATCCCCCGGCTTTGCCACCATTCGCTGGGCAAATTCAAGCTGATAAATGAGCACGGCTTTCTTAAACTCATACTTCAAAAACTTGAAGGTTATTGGAGAAGATATCTGATAGGGGAGATTGGAAACTATCTTATCGAACTCGGGAAAGTCTATCTTAAGGGCATCGCCGTGTATGATTTCCACGTTGTCCCAATTGTACTCCTTTTTTAGTATTTCAATAATCCGCGCGTCCGTCTCTATGGCGTAAACTTTCTTTGCCCTTTTTGCCAGCTTGTCTGTCAGCACGCCCAAACCGGGCCCTATTTCGAGGACGGTCTCATTTTCCTTTATATCTGCCCGTTCTACTTCCCTTTGGATAACATCCTCTACTATGAGGAAGTTCTGGCCAAGATCAGAATTCGGCCTTAGGTTATATTTAGAAATTAAAGAAAAGACTTTGGAGTGCATATTTACTCCCTGAATATTCTTCTTGAACCTACGAAAAGCCTGTAGCGGTCTTTGTTCTCAAGCTCATCCAATATTCTTCTCGCTATCATTTTTACAGGGTCCGGGAGCCCCTTTACCCTGTGCTTCAAGTCCTCAAAGCTCTTGAAGGGCTCTTTTTCCCTCTCCTCCAAAATGTCCCACATGTGCTTCTTTCCTATTCCCGGGAGCAGTTCCAGGCTGTGGAGTCTGTTTGTAATTGGCGGGGCAACGTTAAAGAACTTCACAAAACGCTCTTCGTTGTTCTTTACAATCTCCTCGAGGACGTACGGAAGCTCGGCCTTCGCTGTTGGAGTCAGCTCATCATAGTTGAGTTTTCTACTTATCATAAGTATCTTGTCTCTCTGTCCCTTTCCAACAAAGACCCTCTCATAGAGCATGAGGTCTGTCTTCGGAATTACCTCGAGCAGGGTAAAAGCCTTCTCCCCAATAACCTGTGCTACCGGCTTGTTGTCCCTAAGGTTTCGGTGTTCAAGATCGAGATAACCGGTGGGAAGGTAATCTAACACATACGCATATTCTTCATACTCTACATTATGCTTCTTTTTATCGGCGCTTTGTGCGTAGGAATGTCTTCTACGATAATAATCCATGGTCTCTCCCCCCAAGAATATACTGCCTAAGGCTTTTAATACTTTTCGAGAAATTTTGAAAAAGAAGAAGAGAGTGCTACTCCCTATATTCTGCGAGGATTTCGAGTATCTTTTCTGCCTCCTCTTTAGTGGGCGTGTACTCTTCCTTGGCAAAGATAACCCTTATGTCAAAGTAGTCCTCGGGCATTATGTCGACAATTTTCGTCGCTATCCTTTCATCAAGCCATTCAAAGAGGCCTATTAGCTTTTCTCTGAGCTCTTTTGCTTTTTCTGCTGAGAGCTTTGAGAACTTCTCTGCGTGCTCAATGCTAACCCTTGCTTCATAGAATATTGGCTCCTCTGGGTTTTCCTCTAGCCCTTCTTCTCTCCTTTTAAGCAGCAGCTCCTTTGCCTCCGGAATTGAGATGTATTCTTCCTTGAGCTTTTTGCGCCCTATCATAGTTCTCACTTCTGGGGCCTTAAGTGAACTGGGTGAATGAAGAAGGTCTTAACCTTACTACCGTCATTGATCTGGACGATATATGCATCTCCCCTCTTTCCAACCACGGTACCTGTTCTTCCGTGGAATCTTGGGTCTGGCATTCCCTTGTGGTAGCTTGGCTCAATCACTATGTGGACTCTCTGACCAACTTCAAACTCCTGAAGGAACCTTGTTAATGGAGGAAGACCTCTCCTCCTTGGTGATTTGCTAAGCTTACCTCTGGTTTTCCTTCTAACAGTATGGGCTTTTTGAACCATATCAATCACCTCTTAGAGCTTATTTAGGAGTTTCAACAACTTATACGTTTAGGAACAAGCTTTTATCAACTATGGGTCTTTCCCAATACCATAAGCTCATGTGCTCAACCATTTATAAAGTTTTCACTGCTCATCTAGGATATTCAGCACATCAAGTTTTTCGCACCAAGCCTTCTTTCCTAATATCTCGCTCACCGAAGGGGTTGTCCTCCCCTTGTCTCCCGAAATTAGTTCTTTTATGTAGAGCCCTCCGTCGGTTATCAGGCGGAGTTTAAAGTGTTTCTCATCAATAAGCTCGCCTTCAGCTTTGTGAACCTTTCTCACCCTCACCAAATCAGCCCTTCTTCCCAAAACCCTTCTGGGTGTTCTCTGGTTAATAGTGGCCCCTTCAAGTGTCTTGACAACTTTTTCAACCTCTTCCCTGCTGATGCCCTCCTCAACATAAACAAGGGCCTCGTATTCTTTTTTGTGGTTTGACGTGAGAACCTTTTCGGCTTCTTCCTTGGTTATAAACCTAAGCCCTAAAACCTCAACTTTCCCGCTCTTGTTGATTTCCCCTTCAATTTTCTCTAAGTCAATATGCCTTTTTATTGGTCTCTTAACCTCAACAACAAAAGGTCGCCCATTCCCAAGCATTCTCACATCTACATCCTCTCTTCCAGCTCCGTGGAATATGCATTTTCCTTTTGTCTCTTTTGAAAAAGGTTTGCAGATTATTGACGCAACACTTTCTTTGAATCCCCTTAATGGCGTTTGAGGGATCCCCCTAACTAGCTTCCTGTAGCGACCGTAGATGTAGAGAGGCTTTATCTGGAGTTCCACCCTCTCGTTGTATGGCTCCACTATAAAAACAACATCTGGATTGCCTTTGTTCACGGGCTTTTGAAGTATGAGTTCAAGGACCTTTCCAATTTCTCTGTTCAGTTCCCTGTTTATTGGTTCGGCATGCTTCAGCCCAAACCTCTCAATTATCTCCCGTTCTTTCTCTACAATTTCCTTGGGAACCCTTGAGCCAACGAGAAAGCTCTCAAACTCAAGCCCAAGCCTTGAAACCTTATCGTAGCAGAGCCTTGCAAGATATTCGGTCTTTTTGAAGATATTTCCGCAAAGCTCACACTCTTGAGGCTCCTGAAAGCTCTCTTCGCCTCTAGCTTCTCTTTCCATATTAATGACTAACCTTATTGATTTCCCTCGGATGTGATTGTCTCCTTTCCCAAGCAGAGCAAAGGCCCTTCCCAGGCAGTGATCACAGAGTTTGTGCTCTTTGAGCATCTCTTCGGCCTTTTCTATTATCATCACTCGCACCCTTAAGCTTTTTAATGCCCTTTCAAACTTTCCCCTATGATGACGAGAAGACAGAAGATAATAAAGCTTTTGGAGGAGAGGGACTACAGTGTAAGTGAACTCGCAATGCTCCTTGAGATGAGGGGCAAGGGGAGCAAAAAGGTAATCCTTGAAGACCTTAAAGCTATTGCAAATATCGTAAAGCGTGAAGGAAAGGCTCTCCTCATTCAGCCAGCCCAATGCAAGAAATGTGGCTTCGTATTTAAACCGGAGATAAAAATTCCCAGCAAATGTCCAAAGTGCAGGTCAGAGTGGATTGAAGAGCCGAGGTTTAAAATCGAGACTCGATAGGAGCTATACTTGTGGTGGGAAAGGAGACAATGTTTATATCCCTCTCACCTCTATCTAGCTTAAGATTCAAAGGGGGTTTCGCTATGAGAAAAGTCGAGCTTTTCATGAAGGAAAAAGGCATTGAAATTGGCGATTATGTTGAGGTTGTGGAAAAGGAAAACGGCACAAGAGTTACTCACAGGGGTATTGTAATGCCCCCATATGAGCTTTCAAAGGGAGAAACCCTTACAATAAAGCTGGACAACGGGTACAACATCGGGATTTTAATCGACCAGATAGTTGAAGTGAAGATCCTCGAAAAAGCCAAGCCAAGAGAAGAGATTTCATTTAAAGAAGTTTTACCTAAAAAACCTGGGCTTCCAAACGTTACCATAATAGGAACCGGAGGAACCATAGCGAGCAAAATAGATTACAAAACTGGTGCGGTTCATGCGGCATTTACAGCTGAGGAGCTCGCAAAAGCCGTTCCGGAAATTTTTGAAATAGCCAACATAACACCAAAGTTGCTCTTTAACATAATGAGTGAAGATATGAGGCCTGAATACTGGAAAAAGATGGCTCATGAGGTTGCAAAGGCACTCAACAGTGGAGAAGATGGGGTAGTAATAGGACACGGAACAGATACGATGGGGTATTCTGCTGCTGCATTAAGCTTCATGCTGAGGGATTTAGGAAAACCTGTAATCTTCGTTGGCTCCCAGAGGAGCAGTGATAGGCCCTCAAGTGATGCCGCGATGAATTTAATATGCTCCACCAGGATGGCAGTTGAAGACTTTGGGGAGGTTGCAGTTGTAATGCACGGGGAAAGCGGCGATACTTACTGCCTAGCACACAGAGGGACAAAGGTTAGAAAAATGCACACCTCAAGGAGAGACGCCTTTAGGAGTATAAACGACGTTCCCATAGCGAAGATATGGTCTGATGGAAGAGTTGAGTACTTAAGGGACGACTACAGAAAAAGAAGGGAGAGCGAAGTATGGGTTGATGACAAGCTTGAAGAAAAAGTTGCCCTGATAAAGGTTTATCCAGGCATGAGCGGAAAGCTCATAGAGTTTTTAGTGGATAAAGGCTACAAGGGAATTGTAATAGAAGGTACCGGCCTAGGCCACACATCAAATGACATAATACCCACGATAGAGAGGGCAGTTGAAGAAGGGGTTGCAGTCTGCATGACGAGCCAGTGCCTCTACGGTAGAGTCAACCTCAACGTCTATTCCACTGGGAGAAGGCTTCTTAAAGCTGGTGTTATTCCATGTGAGGACATGCTTCCAGAGACAGCTTACGTGAAGCTCATATGGGTTCTTGGTCATACGCAGAACCTTGAGGAAGTTAGAAATATGATGCTCACGAACTATGCTGGAGAGATTACCCCCTACACAAGATTTGACACTTATCTGAGGTGATAAGTATGGAGTTTGATTACAAAGCACTTGGACTTAAAGTGGGCCTTGAAATTCACAGACAGCTCGATACGAAAAAGCTGTTCTCCCCTGTACCGAGTGAACTTCATGAGGAAGTAGATTTTACAGTTGAGAGAAGGCTAAGGCCTACTATGAGCGAGCTCGGGGAGATTGACCAGGCCGCGCTTGAAGAGTTCAAGAAGGGCAGGGCTTTTGTCTATGAAGGGAACTACAAGTACAGTGATCTGGTCTATCTGGACGAGGAACCACCCCACCTGCCGGACGAAGAGGCCTTGAGGGTTGCTCTCCAGATTACATATCTCTTAAACGCCGTTCCTGTTGATGAGGTCCACTTTATGAGAAAGATTGTCATAGACGGTTCAAACGTCTCCGGTTTCCAGAGAACCGCTATAGTCGGTGTTAACGGTAAGGTAGACACACCCTGGGGAAGCGTTGGAATTCCAACTATCTGCCTTGAGGAAGACGCGTGCAGAATTATAGAGCAAGGAGATAAGAGGGTAGTATACAGGCTTGACCGTCTGGGGATTCCATTAATTGAGATTTCCACAACTCCAGATATCCACCATCCGGAGCAGGCAAAGGTAGTGGCGAAGTTCATAGGTGATGCTTTGAGAGCAACGCGCAAAGTAAAACGCGGTCTTGGAACAATAAGGCAGGATTTAAACGTTTCTATCAAGGGTGGAGCAAGGGTTGAGATTAAGGGTGTCCAAGAGCTTGACATGATACCCGTGATAATAGAGCGCGAAGTTGAAAGACAGCTCAATCTCATAAAGATTAAAGAGGAGCTCGAGAAGAGGGGAGCGAAGGAGGAAGAGCTAAAAGAGGAGTTTTATGATGTGAGTGACATCTTCGCCAACACTGGCTCAAAAATAATTGCCAGCACCTTAAAGAGGGGAGGAAAAGTTTTAGCCGTCAAGCTTCCAAAGTTCAGGGGACTCATAGGGTCCGAAATTCAGCCCGGAAGAAGGCTTGGAACGGAAATGGCTGACAGGGCTAAGAAGTACGTAAAAGGTATATTTCACATTGATGAGCTGCCGAATTACGGTATAAGTCAAGAAGAAGTTGATAAGGTCATTGAGAGGCTAAACCTTGGCGAGCTAGATGCCTTTGTTCTGGTTGCGGCTGAGGAAGAAGTCGCCAAGAACGCTCTCAGGGAGGTTCTTCAGAGGGCGAGAGAAGCCATTAGAGGCGTCCCCGAGGAAACGAGAAGGGCTTTGCCGGATGGAAACACACAATATATGCGTCCTCTCCCAGGAAAGGCCAGAATGTACCCCGAAACAGATATTCCGCCAATATTTGTCAGTGAAGAGCTCAAGAAGGAAATCTTGGAGAACCTTCCAGAATACCCGCAGGCAAGAGTTGAGCGCTACATCAAGGAATACGGCATAGATAAAAGCTTGGCCCAGACGCTGGTTGATGACGAGAGGGATGAGCTATTTGAGGAACTTATAGCAATGGGTGTCAAGCCCTCTCTGGCAGCTTCAGTCCTCGTTGTGGTTCTCAAGGGTCTCAAGAAGGAAGTTCCAATTGAGAACATTACGGAGAAGCACATAAAAGATGCGTTCAAACTTTTCCTCGACAACAGGATAGCAAAGGAGGCATTTGAAGAAATATTTAAGGAGCTTGCACTCCATCCAGAAAAGACCGCTTTGCAGGTTGCAGAGGAGAAAGGACTAACGTTGTTAAGTGAGGAAGAAGTTGAGAGAATAGTCGAGGAAATAGTCCAGGAGAACATAGACGTAGTGAAGGCAAAAGGCATGGGTGCAATGGGGATGCTTATGGGAAGGGCAATGGCCAAGCTTAGAGGAAAGGCAGACGGAAAGCTTGTGAACCAGCTCATAAGGAAAAAGATTCAGGAGCTCAGCTCTTAATTCTCCTTTTTCAATAACTTTTTAAGATTTGAAGTCGTATTCTAGGCGGGAAGAGAAATGACCTTTGTTCCGGGCCCGATTATAATTCCACGAAAGCCTAAAGGGAAACCAGAGAACAAAAAGAAAGTGGAGAAAAAGACTATCCCTCAAAAAAGAGAGAAGAAGTTAGTCTACGTTTTCATTAAATTAAAGCCCGAGCAAATGATAAGCGAAAAAGCCAAGGAGCTGGAGGGGCTTTTCGGGGAAAAGTCCTTTAACAGGGTGGTGAACCCCGACGAGTACACCCTTTTGATGAACGCCCAAAACCTCTTCTCGAAATCGAACAGGCTTTATGTAGTTGAGCTAACTGATGGAATGAACCGCTGGTTTTATCTCGTGCCGAGTGAGGAGAGGATTAAGTTCAAAAATAAGGACAAATACATGGTGTTTCTCATCAAAAAGGACTCTGCCCTTGAAGAGATATTTAAGAAAATCGCCGAGGGCAAGTTGGATAAGAAAGGCACGTTCGAACTGGTAGTGACGGCAGTACAAGTTGCTTTGGGTGTTTTAGCACTTGTTGCCGGCTATATGGCACTAGAAAACGTTGTAGACTTATCCCAGCTCAGCAACATTGTAACCTTTGTGCTGTTTTTCATCTTTGCACTGCAGAGCATCAAAAAAGGCTACAAAAAGAGAAGCTGGGAGGATTAGAGATTTTGGGTAGACAAACCTAACGCCCAAGCTCTTTGTGCGCCTTTGCAAGGTGTTTTGCCGCTATGGCGGCTAGTAATGAGAGCTCCCCTGCCAATACAGCACCGGCAATAATCTCCGCAAACTTCTTTGCATTAGCTCCAGGAGGATCTCCGCCGCCGGCAACGCCCATAATGCTTAATGCTTCTCTCTGCGTGGCTACTCTTGTTCCTCCACCTACCGTTCCGATTTCGAGGCTCGGCATTGTTATGCTTATGTATAAATCTCCCTCAGGAGTGACCTCTGCAAGGGTTATTCCATGGGAGCCTTCGGTTATTTGGGCTTCATCCTGGCCAGTTGCAAGGAATATTGCCCCCACAATGTTTCCAAAATGGGCGTTGAATCCATAACTTCCAGCCTGAGCTGAGCCTACGAGATTTTTCCTATAGTTTACTTCCGCTATGAGTTCCGGCGTTGTCTTGAGCTTTTTCTCCACGATCTCCCTTGGAATGATCGCCTCGGCTATCACTGTTTTTCCCCTTCCGTTGATGAAATTCATTGCGTTGGGCTTCTTATCAACGCAGAGGTTTCCAGAAAGGGCTAGGTACTTAACATCCGGGAAGTGCTCTTCGATAACCTTCATTATCTCTTCACTTGCTATCGTGACCATGTTCATACCCATAGCATCGCCTGTCTCGAACTCAAACCTCAAATAGAGATTGTTGCCAACGATGTATGGCTTAACCCCCCTAAGCTTTCCATGCCTAGTTACTTTTGAAACCGCTTTCTCTTGGAGATACTCTAGGTTTTTTTCGACCCATTGGGCAACTTCTCTAGCCCTTCTTGCATCGGGGCATTTTAAAAGAGGCGCCCTTGTCATTTTGTCGTCGATTATGGTTGTTTTCACACCGCCTGCGGCAGTTAAGGCTGAGCACCCTCTATTAACGCTTGCAACCAATGCTCCTTCAGTTGTCGCCAAGGGAATATAGAACTCCCCTTTGGCGTATTCTCCATTTATCTTCAACGGCCCGGCCACTCCCATTGGTATCTGGACAACTCCAATCATGTTTTCTATGTTCTTTCCAATAACTTCCTCGGGGTCGATAGAGTAATGCCCGATGTTTTCGAGTGATATCCCCAATTTTTTCTCAAGGGCTTTTCTTCTTATCTCAGTTGCAAGCCTTTTGCTTCCGGTATATTTTTCCACTTGGTGAAGCTTAATTTCTCCACTGGCTACCTTTTCGATAAGTTCTTCCAAGTTCATCTTCCTACCCCCAAAAGAGATTTCAGATCTTTTTAACCTTCCTAAATATCCATTCCTCTAATATCTCTCCGGCCTCATAAAACGCTATAGCCGCATCGCTTCTTGGTTTATATGCAAGTACTGGGATCCCCACGTTTATGGATTCCGGAACATACTCATCAAATGGTATTACCCCAACAACCGGCAGGCCAACGTTTTCAGTAATCTCGTCTATTATGTGGTCTATAACATCCTCCGATTCCCTAACCTTGTTTAGCACTACCCCAATCTTTAACCCATATTCCTCGCCTATTGCCTTAAGCTTGTTAATCTCATTCTCCACCATTGTTTCAAAGGAATAAATCGGTGATCTTTCAACTTCAACAACTATTATTTGATAGTCAGCAACTTCAAAAGTTGGAAGGGTATCAAAGGGAATTCCGGTGGGAGAATCAACAAAAACCACCGGAAACTTATACCTCATCTGCTCGACGATATCCCTTAATCTTTTGGGTGATATACCTATCACATCCTGCAACCTAGTGCTACCGGGCATCACGTTAACTCCCGTCTTTGCGTGTTTGTAGATTGCCCACTCCGGGTCAACATCGGGATTTTTGAGAAGGGAATGGACAGTATAGTTGACATTCTCCAAAGCAAAATGGAAGCCGAGATTGGGCAAGAATAGGTCACCATCTATAGCTAAAGTCCTATACTCCTTTTGAGCAAAATATACGCTTAGATTTGCAGTGGTCGTGGTTTTACCGGCTCCCCCTCTCCCGGTAACGATTATAACCGGCATTACTCACACTTCCTTGATAGGCGAGTCTTTAAAGCAGTGACAAAGTCACTAAATCATCGCAGTGATAGACACACTACTTCTATTACAAAATGAAATATAAGATTTTCGTATAAAAGGGGAAGAAAGGAAAATAATCAACCAATAATTTCTCCGAATGCAAACTTCTGTTTCACGGAATTTATGACAATCTCCACTTCGTCCCCCACTTTCGTGTTGGGGACAAAAATCACAAAGCCCTTAATTCTTGCTATCCCATCTCCACCTTTTCCAAGGGCTTCTATCCTTACCTTGTATCTTTCTCCAACCTTAACTGGGGGCAGTCTTGAACCCCCTCTTTCCATCCTTTTCTTTCCAAATTTCCTGTCCTCCAATTCAGACACCACCAGCAAGTATCTGCAATCTTAATTGTGATGATGGAGGTATTTAAAATTTTTGGTGGTTTCACAACTTTTTCAAACCTTTTGTTGCTTAATTTAGCTTTTTCCTTCTGAAAACCGAGGCCAGCGGCCGAGTATTTTATGGAGACAAAAAGCTTTATATCACAAAACAATGAAGATATTAATGTTAAAAAACCTGTGGAGATGGTAACCATGGGCGAAAAAATGACCGCTATCATGAAAACTAAGCCCGCTTACGGTGCTGAACTTGTTGAGGTTGATGTCCCACAGCCAAGGGAAGGAGAAGTTCTCATCAAGGTTCTTGCAACTAGCATCTGCGGAACCGACCTTCACATCTACGAATGGAATGATTGGGCACAGAGCAGAATAAAGCCCCCCCAGATAATGGGCCACGAAGTCGCTGGAGAGGTCGTGGAAGTTGGAAAAGGAGTTGATGACATTCAAGTAGGTGACTACATCTCTGCAGAAACTCATATAGTTTGTGGAAAATGCTACCAATGTAAAACCGGCAACTACCATGTTTGTCAGAACACCAAGATATTTGGAGTAGACACCGATGGTGTCTTTGCGGAATATGCGATAGTCCCAGCCCAGAATGCGTGGAAGAACCCGAGGGATATTCCCCCAGAATACGCGACACTTCAAGAGCCGTTGGGTAATGCCGTCGATACTGTTTTAGCCGGGCCAATTGCAGGTAAAACTGTTCTCATAACCGGTGCTGGGCCCTTAGGTCTTCTGGGTATAACGGTGGCAAAGGCAAGTGGAGCTTCTCTGGTAATAGTGAGCGAACCGAGCGAATTCAGAAGAGAGCTGGCTAAAAAAGTGGGTGCTGATGTGGTTATAAACCCCATGGAAGAGGATGTTGTTAAGGAAGTGAAAGACCTAACAGATGGCAATGGAGTTGACGTTTTTCTTGAATTCAGTGGTGCTCCAAAAGCTCTTGAACAGGGACTGCAAGCGGTTACGCCGGCGGGAAGGGTTAGTCTTCTAGGTCTCTTCCCGAGGGAAGTCACATTCGACATTAACAACCTCGTTATCTTCAAGGCACTGGAAGTTCATGGAATTACCGGAAGGCACCTTTGGCAGACCTGGTATACAGTTTCCAACCTCCTTAGAAGCGGAAAGCTCAATTTAGACCCGATAATCACGCACAAGTACAAGGGATTCGATAAGTTTGAGGAAGCTTTTGAGCTCATGCGTGCTGGAAAAACGGGTAAGGTCGTGTTCTTCCCCCACAAGCACTGACTTTTCTAACCCTTTTATCTTTACCACCGCAATTTTTAAGTAAGTCTTGTGAGACTTCTTTCGGGGGGTTGATAATGGAATTAAGCTATCAAGAAAAATTAACTCTCATCAAGCTCAGGGATTTAAAAAAGGCGAAATTTGAAGACCTCGTTAAAGAGACCGGACTTGACCAGGTAGCGGTAATGAGAGCCGTTCTCTGGCTCCAGAGTAAGGGCCTTGCAAAGCTCCACGAAAGGCAGAAGACGATCGTAAGGATAACAGAGCTGGGAAGGAAATATGCAGAAATTGGACTTCCAGAGAGGAGAGCCCTGAAGCTGCTTGTGGAGAGAGGCAAAGTTTCTCTTGACGAGCTAAGGGAAGTTCTGAGTGAGGATGAGCTTAAGCCTATCGTTGGAATCTTAAGGAGAGAAGGATGGGCGAATGTCAGAAAGGAGGATGGAAAGCTTGTTCTTGAGGTTACCGAAAAGGGACAAGCAGCGATTTCTGAGGAGAGACCAATTGACAAAGCATTGAAAATCCTTGCAGAAAAGGGAGAAGTTGATGCAAAGGAGCTAGAAAAGCTCATCCCTATTAAGGAGCTGAAGAGCAGAAAGATTGGGGAAGAAGACACTAAGGCAGAGAGAGAGGTAGAGATCACAGAGGAAGGGATGAAACTCGCTGAAAGCGGTCTTGAGCTCAAGGAAGAGGTCTCAGTTTTAACTCCAGAGCTCATAAAGAGTGGGGAATGGAGAAAGGTTGAGTTCAAACGCTTTAACATTCAAGCCCCTGTGAGGAGAGTCTATCCCGGCAAAAAGCAACCTTATAGGGTTTTCCTCGATAAGATAAGGAGAAAACTTATAGAGATGGGCTTTATTGAGATGACTGCAGAAAGCCTAATAGAGACTCAATTCTGGAACTTTGATGCTTTGTTCCAGCCACAGAATCATCCAGCAAGAGACTGGACAGACACCTACCAGTTAAAGTATCCAAAATATGGCTCTCTCCCGGATGAGGAGCTTGTGGAGAAGGTTAAGGCTTCCCATGAGCACGGCTGGACAACGGGCTCGAGAGGATGGGGCTACAAGTGGGATCCGAGAATGGCCATGCTTTTAATGCCCAGAGCGCATGCAACAGCTCTAAGTGCAAGACAGCTTGGCAAAGGCGTTCAAATCCCGGGCAAATACTTCGCTATTCAAAGGGTCTTCAGGCCGGATGTTTTGGACAGAACGCATCTAATAGAGTTCAACCAGGTGGACGGATTCGTTGTTGATGAGAGCTTAACATTCAAACACCTCCTCGGAATCCTGAAGAGGTTTGCGGTTGAAATCGCTGGGGCAAAGAAAGTAAAGTTCCTTCCAGATTATTACCCGTTCACAGAGCCGAGCGTTCAAATGAGTGCCTATCACGAAGAGCTCGGATGGGTGGAATTCGGGGGAGCGGGAATATTCAGAGAAGAGATGACAAAACCGCTTGGAATAGACGTGCCAGTAATTGCATGGGGAATCGGTATCGACAGATTGGCCATGTTTAAGCTGGGAATAGACGACATAAGATACCTCTTCAGCTATGACCTGAAGTGGTTGAGGGAAGCCAAGCTGGTGTGGTGATGAAAGATGCCGAAGTTCGATGTTGCCAAGCATGACTTGGAGAGATTAGTCGGAAAGGAGTTCACGGTCGAAGAGTGGGAAGACTTATTCCTCTATGCAAAATGCGAGCTTGACGATGTGTGGGAAGAGAACGGTAAAATATACTTTAAAGCAGATGCCAAAGATACGAACAGGCCTGATTTATGGAGCGCCGAAGGAATAGCGAGACAGGTAAAATGGGCCCTTGGAATGGCGAAGGGTTTGCCGAGATATGAAATCGAAAAAAGTGACGTTGTCGTTTACGTAGATGAAAAGTTGAAGGACATAAGGCCCTATGGAGTATACGCCATAGTCGAGAACCTCAAGCTTGATGAGGAGGCACTGAGGCAGATAATCCAGCTTCAGGAGAAAATAGCACTCACCTTCGGAAGGAGAAGAAGGGAAGTTGCCATAGGAACGTTTGACTTTGACAAGATCAAGCCTCCCTTCTATTACAAGGCTGTTGAGCCAGATAAGATAAGATTTGTTCCGCTAAACAGCGACCGGGAAATGAGTGCTGATGAGATACTTGAGGAGCACGAAAAGGGGAAGGAATACGGTCACTTGATTAAAGGAAAACCCTATTACCCATTGCTTGTTGACAGGGAAGGAAACGTTCTCTCAATGCCCCCTGTTATAAACTCCGAAACCCATGGAAAAGTTACAGAAGAGACTAGGAGCATCTTCATAGACATTACGGGATGGGACCTTAACAAGATTATGCTTGCTTTGAATGTAATTGTAACTGCTCTAGCCGAGCGTGGCGGAAAAATAAGAAGCGTCAAGGTAGTTTACAAGGATTTCGAGATAGAGTCTCCCGACTTAACCCCCAAGGAGTTCGAGGTTGATCTCAGCTACATCAAGAGACTTGCGGGAGTTGAGCTCAGCGATGAGGAGATAAAAGACCTACTTGAGCGCATGATGTATGATGTTGAAATCGTGGATGGAAAGGCAAAGCTGAAGTATCCAGCGTTCAGAGACGATATAATGCACGCAAGGGATGTTTTAGAGGATGTCCTTATTGCCTACGGCTACAACAACATTGTTCCTGAAGAGCCCAAGCTTGCCGTTCAAGGGAAAGGAAACGACTTTGTAGATTTCGAAAATGCTCTAAGGGACCTCATGGTTGGCTTTGGCCTCCAAGAGGTTATGACATTCAACCTCACGAATAAGGAAGCACAGTTCGATAAGATGAACATCCCGGAAGAAGACATCGTGGAGATTGAGAATCCGATAAGCCAGAAATGGTCTGCGTTGAGAAAATGGCTCCTTCCAAGCCTGATGGAATTCCTAAGCCAGAATACGCATGAGGAATATCCTCAGAAGATCTTTGAGGTTGGTAAGGTGACCCTCATAGACGAAAGCAGAGAAACAAAGACCGTCAGCGAGAGCAAGCTTGCCGTTGCCCTTGCCCATCCAAAGGTGACCTTCACAGAAGCAAAGGAGATTCTTGACAGCCTGATGCGTCACCTTGGTGCTGAATACGAGATTAAAGAGATAGAACACGGCTCCTTCATTCCGGGTAGAGTGGGAGAGATAATAGTCAGTGGAAAGACCGTTGGGATAATAGGCGAAATACATCCACAGGTGCTTGAAAACTGGGGAATAGAAATGCCGATAGCGGCATTTGAGGTTTTCTTAAGGCCTTTCTATAAGGGAAGTTTTCTCTGATTTCTTCTTTTTTGACAATAAGAAAGAATTAAGAGAACCCTTCTTTTTGAAAAATTTCTTTGCAAATGTAAACATGATATCAAAGTTGATTAAGCACTCCATTGTCTCCACATCTATCTCAGCGATCATTTGTTCACCTCGATTTTTTTCTAGGGGGTGGAAATTTTAACCTTTTTCCTGTTTTTATTGTCAAACATTCAAAAATACTGTCCAATTAGTTCGGGCATATGGACACATTCACTTGATATTTGTAAAGACAAATGGGCGGACAATCCTTTTATAACCTTCCTCGAATTTCCACTCATGAGGATAGCTCTAAAAATTGCCTACGATGGGAGAAGGTTTTACGGCTTTCAAAGACAGCCTGGGCTGAAAACAGTCGAGGGTGAGATAATCAGAGTGCTAACTAAGCTTGGAATAATCAAAGATCCGAAAGATGCCGGTTTTAAGGGCGCCTCAAGGACTGATAGAGGAGTCTCCGCTTTTGGAAACGTCATCGCGTTTAACACTTCGAAACCCGAACTCACATATCCGAGAATTCTGAACCATCACCTGCATGATGTATGGGTTCTAGGAAGGGCGCGGGTTTCTGAGGATTTTCATCCGAGATTCTGGAGCAAGGGAAAAGTCTACAGATACTACCTCTTCGATGAAGGCTTTGACCTTGAGAAAATGCAATCCTGTGCCGAGATGTTTGTAGGTGTTCACGACTTCTCAAACTTTGCCCGGCTTGAAGGGAACAGAGACCCTATAAGAAAGATAGACCGGATTGAAATCTTCTCTAAGGGGAATGTAATCACAGTTGAAATCGAGGGAGAAAGCTTTCTCTGGGAAATGGTGAGAAGGATTGTAACGGCTCTTAGGCTTTGCGGCTTGGGTGTTTTATCAAGGGAGGAAGTGAGGAGAATGCTAAACGAAAAAGTTAATAAAAAGCTCCCTCCTGCCCCTCCAGAAAACCTTGTCCTGTGGGAAGTTAAGTACGATGAAATATTCTTTGAAAAAGATCCTTATGCAGTTGAAAAGGCAAAAAGAGAATTCTTCAAAAGGTTTACACAGCACCTGATAACAGCAAGAATTTTTGAGGACTGGTTCACTTCTTTATAGCCCTCTCAAGCTCCTTATCATAATATTTTCCGTAGTACTGCTTCAGGGCTTTTTGCCTCTCTATGAAGTGCGTGAAGAGCAAGGGGTCTTCATCCTTCACGTCAACTATGACAGCACCGCTTCCACCTTTGGGCCTCAGTGCCCTTCCTATCGTCTGAATTGTCATTATGTCGCTCTTTCCTCCGCCGGCCAGTATTATCGCTGAGATCTCTGGAATATCTACGCCCTCCTTCAGAAGTGTTGATACCAAAACCTTAATCTCGCCATTTTTGAATTTTTCAAGAATCTCCCACCTGTTTGGACTCTTGGAGCTCAAAAACTCGGCATTTATGCCCCTCTGTTTGAGCATTTCTACAAGGATTTTTCCGTGCTCGATTCTCTTGACGTCTATTAGAACCCGGTGGCCTTGTTTCGCAAGCTTATATGCAGTCTCAACTATAACCTTGTTTCTCT
This sequence comes from Thermococcus sp. PK, assembly GCF_000430485.1. Taxonomy (NCBI): domain Archaea; kingdom Methanobacteriati; phylum Methanobacteriota; class Thermococci; order Thermococcales; family Thermococcaceae; genus Thermococcus; species Thermococcus sp. PK. Next base: position 59,420 of record NZ_KE387150.1, on the reverse strand, counting down.
CTTCATTTTCCATGATTATTTCTTCATAAAGTTCCTTGTAGCGCTCTGCCAACGGCGGCATGAAGGATTCATATTCAATTATTTTAAACCTTGGCTTTGCCAGGAACTTTTCTTTTATCAGGTCTTCGGCTTTAACTTCATAAATTATTGGTCCTACTGCCCCTTCTATCTTTAGCTCTTCTCCTTTAATTCTCCTCCACGGAGTTGCGGAGAGACCAAACCTAAACCTCTGTGGAAGGCTTATTCCGAGTTCATAAAACTTTTCTGCAGCGGACGTTCTGTGGCATTCATCAAACACAACCACCGCATATGGGAGCTGGAGCTTATCAACACCTCTAGAGAGAAGGGTTTGTATCATAGCTACCGTTACCGGCTTTTCTATCCAGTTGTTATCCCCTACAAGTCCGGGCTCGATCCCAAGAACTCGCCTTATATTCTCAGCCCACTGATAAAGAAGTTCCTTGGTGTGCACAACAACGAGGGCTGATAGGTTAAGCTCATAGATAATTCTCAGCCCTATTATTGTTTTTCCACTCCCCACGGGTAACGCTAGGACTCCCATACCGGATTTTAATGCTTTTTTAACGGCTTTTTCTTGATACTTTCTTAGCTTATACTCTTCGTTCCATGTTGCATTTATCTCTACTCCTTCAATTTTCCTTTCGTCAATTACCCTAACCCTGTATCCTTTTGAGTTCAAAAGTTGCTTTACACGGGGAATTAACCCCACGGGGAAGGACTTTGTGTGAGGGTCATATAGGCTCTCAGGCTTCTCCCATTTGCCGAAACTTTTTCGGTAAGTTAGCTCCTCATATATCATAAAGTATATCTTAGGATCAGCCTTCTCAATATACACCAATGCAGATTTATCCGGGATTCTCAACACCACGGTCTTCATGGCAACTCAAAAGAGATTTTTGGAATTCCCCCTTTATAGCTCTTTCTCTATCATTTTGAAAAATATTCAAAAATAAACACAAAAAAATGAAAACCTCCAAAAAGTTTATCACAGCACGGGAGGATTTTGAGTGGGTGGTGTTATGATACGTGAGATATTAAACCAATTTCAGGACGAGCTCATTGTCGTTGATAAACCTGTTAGCAAGAAGTTTGAGATAACAAACTATCTTCTTCAGCATAAAACTAAGCCCGTTCTGTTTAAAGATGTCGATGGATGGGAAGTTGCAGGCAACATATGGAGCACGCGGGAGAGAATAGCAAAGTACCTCGGCATAAAAAGGGAAGAGCTCATTCATTTCATAATGGAAGCTATAGAAAATCCTAGACCATATAAAGAGGCAAAAACTGCTGAATTTTTTAAGAACTCCACAAAGGATTTCTCCCTCAAAGAGTTACCGGTTCCGCATTACTTTCCAAAGGATGGGGGACAGTACTTTACCTCAGCAATCTACATAGCAAAGGACGAGAATGGATTTGTAAACCTTTCATATCACAGAACAATGGTGAGAGATGAAAAAACCGGGACTGTTAGATTAGTTCCCAGGCATCTGTATGCAATGTGGAAGGATAGGGCAGAACACGGTGAAGAGCTTGATGTTAGAATAATTGTTGGCAACCCAATCCATATCCTCCTAGCGGCAGCGACAAGCCCGCCTTATGGAGTTAGTGAGCTCAGCATTGCGTCATCTATGAGCGAGATGGCATTTGGAAAGCCCTTAGAGGTTGTAGACCTCAATGGAATTCCGGTTCCAGTTGAAAGTGAATTTGTCTTCGAGGCAAAAATTTTGCCAGAGCTTGACAAAGAGGGGCCCTTTGTTGATATAACTGGGACATATGACATTGTAAGGGAGCAGCCCGTTGTGGTTTTTGAGAAGATGTACCACGTCAAAAAACCGATTTTCCATGCATTGCTTTCCAGCGGATATGAGCACTACATGCTCATGGGACTTCCCAAGGAGCCCCAGATATACAAGAGCGTTAAGCAGGTAGTCCCAAAGGTTCACGGCGTAAGGCTGACAGAAGGGGGCTGCATGTGGCTCCACGCAGTTGTGAGTATAACAAAGCAACACGATGGAGATGGGAAAAATGCCATTTTGGCGGCTTTTACAGGGCATCCAAGCCTGAAGCACGTGGTTGTTGTTGATGATGACATCAATATCTACGACGACAGGGAAGTTGAATGGGCAATAGCCACGAGATTCCAAGCCGATAAAGACCTGGTAATAATCCCAAACGCAAGGGGAAGCTCTCTAGACCCATCAGGAGAAAAGGGCTTTACCGCAAAGATGGGTATAGACGCTACCAAGCCCCTGGGCAGAAAAGATGAGTTTGAAAGGGCAAGGCTTTGAGCTTCTAATATTCTTTCTTTTTTGAAAACCTGATGGCAGAAGAAAAAAAGACAAGAAAAGGAGTTCACTCCTTCATTGGCAGGCCGTGGTCGAAGGAGTAGTAAACCTTCTGGAACTGCTTTCTGAACTCGAATACTTCCTTCTCAACTTTCTTTGGATCCTCTTTGTCAATGAGGACTCTTCTTATGAACCTTGCTACTTCCTTCATGTCGTCTTCTAGCATTCCAACTCTCGTCATCTCCTGCACACCAATTCTTAGACCGCTTGGGGTGTTGACCTTCTCAAGTGGATCCCATGGAAGGAGGTTCTTGTTGAGGATTATTCCCGCTTCCTCTAAGAGTGGAGCAGCCCATCCTCCTCCAGCCTCGTGGAGCTCGCTAACGTCGACGATAACCTGGTGGCTCTCTGTGTAGCCTTTGTCCTCTCCAATGACCTTGAATCCTTCCTCTGCAAGAGCCTCGGCTAGGGCTTTTGCGTTCTTTACGATCTGCTCAGCATAGGCTTTACCAAATTCGAGCATCTCCGCAGCTGTAATGACTTTTCCAGCCATGTGGTGTAAGTGATGGTTGCTCAAAACACCCGGGAAGATTGCCCACTGCAGTTTTGCTGTGTCTTCTCCGAGGTCTTTGTAAATTATTACACCACCTTGTGGCCCGGGGAAGGTCTTGTGTGTTGAAGCGGTTATGACGTCTGCTCCCTCTCTAAGTGGGTCTTGGAACTTTCCTCCGGCTATCAGTCCCAAGACGTGGGCCGCATCATACATTACATATGCCCCAACTTCCTTAGCCACCGGAGCGAGCTCCTTGACTGGGTGTGGGAATGGGAACAATGAACCACCAAAGACGACTATCTTGGGCTCGAGCTCTCTAATCATCTGGGCGGCTTTGTCGACATCGATGTTGAATTCATCGTTATCAAATGGCCATGTGTGAACTTCTAACCCTCTCATGCCGGCAGCTCCAAAGGGCATGTGGCTTATGTGTCCGCCGTGAGATGTGTGAAGAACGATAGCCTTATCTCCGGGATTTGTTAGGCCAAAGAACACTGCCTGGTTTGCGTTAGTTCCGGATATTGGTCTAAGGTCGGCAAAATCGCTACCGAAGAGCTTACAGAAGAGGTCAACCCCTATGAGTTCAACTTCATCGACGTACTTACATCCTTGGTAGTACCTTTGTCTTGGCCATCCTTCGGCATATTTGTGCATAAACCCGCTTGCCACAGCTCTCGTAACGCTTGGGGAGGTTACGTTTTCACTTGCAATCAAGTTTATCGTTGATGACCTCCACTTTTCATGCATCTCAATAAACTCTAAAACCTTGTCCCTATACATCTGGTAGCTCATTGTATCACCCCAGTACTTTGTTGCATGTGATATTTTACATCCATGTAATTTAAATCTTGCCGTTAGAATATCTTTAAAAGTTTCAAAGGAGAAGTAAAAACCGATGCCCTATGATAGAGGAGGCAGCAAAATTAATAGCTCATTCCCGCTTTTTGATAGCTTTCACAGGCGCTGGAATAAGTGCCGAAAGCGGAATACCAACTTTTAGAGACAGGGGCGGCCTATGGGAAAACTACAGAGTGGAGGAAGTAGCAACCCCGGAGGCTTTTAAACGGAATCCGCGACTGGTGTGGGAATTCTACAAGATGAGGATGAAGCGTATGAAGGAAGCAAAGCCCAACAAGGCCCATCTGGCGCTGGCAGAGCTTGAGAGAATGGGGCTTTTAAAAGCGGTCATAACCCAAAACATTGACAATCTCCACAGAGAAGCTGGAAACAAAAATGTTATAGAGCTCCATGGGAATATTTATCGAGTTAAATGCACCGGCTGTGCTTATACTGAGAACCTTCTTGAATCGGGAAGGATTGAGGAGTTCTTGAAAGAGGAGGACTTACCCAAATGCCCGGAATGCGGTTCTCTCTTGAGGCCAGATGTTGTCTGGTTTGGGGAGCCTCTTCCTCAAGAAGCCCTTCAAAAAGCCTTTAAGCTTGCCGAAAGGGCTGACGTTTGTCTGGTTATCGGAACGAGTGGCCAGGTGTTTCCAGCGGCGTATATCCCCTATATCGTAAAGGATAACAAAGGGTATGTGATAGAGATAAACGTAAAGGAGAGCGGTATAACCCCAATAGCGGACATATTCCTAAAGGGGCCTGCCGGAGAAGTTATGGAGACTCTTTTGGCAAAGGTTAAGAGATGCCTGAAAGACAAAGGGTGTTAAGGGTGGTGTTATGATACTCCTAATAGGCTTTGAGCAGGAGGAGGTCTCTAGAGTAAAAAATGCTCTCAGCGAGTTCGATGTTTATGAAGTCCCAGAATACTGCAGGGACTGGATAGTTGAGGAAGTTGTGGCAAAGGCACCTACCTTTGAGGGAAGCGGCAACTGGCACTGGAGAAAGTTCCTCATAATGCACGACCTCTCAAATGAGGAGGTAAAGAAGGTTATTAAGGTGGTTCGCTCTCAGGGAATCAGTCCAATTTTCGCAACCACAACGCCTACCTCCCTAACGTGGAAGCTTGAAGACCTTCTCAATGAGCTCATTAGGGAGGATGAGTACTTTAGAAAGTTGAGAGAAGAAAAACAAAAGATGAAGTCCTTCTATCTCGATATAGGGAAAAGTTAAATACCTTTGTCTTTTTATTTAAGTTTGGGGATTGGGATGGTAAGCGTTGTGTTTTTTGACCTTGATGATACTCTTGTGGATACCTCTCGTTTAGCCGAGCTTGCTAGAAAAAATGCCATAGAGAACATGATCCAGCACGGAATGCCCGTTGATTTTGATACTGCTTATAACGAACTTTTGGAGCTCATAAATGAATACGGGAGCAATTTTCCTCATCACTTTGATTACCTTCTCAGGAGGCTTGATTTGGGATACAACCCAAAATGGGTTGCCGCTGGAGTTATAGCATATCACAACACCAAATTTGCCCATATAAGGGAAGTTAAAAACGCGAGAAAAACCCTCATCAAACTAAGAGAGATGGGATATCGGCTGGGTATAATCACAGATGGTGATCCAATAAAGCAGTGGGAAAAGGTTCTAAGGCTTGATTTAGATGACTTCTTTGAGCATGTAGTGGTTTCGGACTTTGAGGGCGTGAAAAAGCCGCACCCGAAGATATACCAGAAAGCCTTAAAGATATTTAAAGTGGCTCCGGAAGAGGCTGTAATGGTTGGAGATAGACTTTATTCGGACATCTATGGGGCGAAGAGAGTAGGGATGCACACGGTATGGTTCCGGTATGGGAAATATGCAGATAGGGATCTCGAATATGAGGAGTACGCAGACTTCAAAATCAATGACATCTTAGAACTTCCGGAAATTTTGGAGGGGCTTAAGGATGGTTCAAATAAGGAAGTTCATGCTGATAGATGAGGCATACAAATCAAGAATACTCCGCGGGGAAAAGACCACCACAATCAGATTTGGAGAGTATGAGGCAAAACCCGGAAGCGAGGTCTATCTCGTAATAACACCAAGCGACACCGCTGTTGCAAAGGTAAAAATCACAAAAGTGAGGAAGAAAAAGGTTAAGGAGCTTACAAATCAAGATGCAAAAAAAGATGGCTTCAAAGACGTCAAAGAACTGGTAAAAGCGTTGAACAAAATATACGGAGAGCTCCACGGAGAGGATGAAGTGACAGTAATTGAGTTTGAGGTTGTGGAGAAGTTCGAGAGCGGAATTCCTCTGAAGTGGCTCAAAGGGCTGAACTACAGAAATCCAGAGGAGATAGCAAAACTTTACATAGAAAACAACTTAAAAGATTCTCCCGACGTGGATTTGATAATTAGGAAAGTTTATTCCGAGGGGTTAAAAGAGGCCGTAAGAAGGTATGGGCCAAAAAGAGTAAGAGATGCCCTTTTGAAGGCATATCATAAACTTTATGCAGACGGAAAGATTTAAAGAGGAAGCTCGGTTGTCTCTTTGTGTATCTTCAACACAACCATTGTATGCGTCGCGACAACGCCCTCTATCTCTCCAATTCTATCGAGAAAGTCGTTGAGCTCTTCGCTGCTCCTCGTTCTTATCTTAACTATCATGTCATAATCGCCTGTAGTTTCATAAATTTCCACTATTTCTGGATATTTAATGAGCTTCTCGGCAACGTCACTATATTTTCCGGCTTTTGCCTTTATCAGTATGAAAGCCAGCAGGTGAAAACCAAGGGACTCTGGATCGGGGATAATCGTGAATTTCTTTATTATTCCCCTTTCCTTAAGCTTTTTAATCCTCTCATAGACAGTTGACTCTGCAAGTCCTACCTGTTTGGATATCTCTCTTAAGGGAGTACGGCTATTTTTTTGGAGTACCTTTAAGATTTCCTTGTCAATTTCATCCAAAAATCCTTTCATACTCTCACCGCCCTAAAATTTTTCGGGATAATATATAAAGTTGATGATGCATCCACACCATAGATTTATAAAAACTCTCTATATACCTCTAATGGGCTGGAGAAGGAGAGGTGAGTAGAGATGCCAACAAACGTAACAGCAGAATATCTAGCGGCGGAAGAGGAATACAGACAGGCTAAAACGATACCCGAAAAAATAAGGGCCTTGGAAAAAATGTATGCTACAGTCCCGAAGCACAAGGGAACAGAGAAGCTCAGGCTCCAAATAAAGAGAAAGATATCAGAGCTGAGAAAAGAACTGGAAAAACAGCAGAGCCAGCGAAAAGGTGGGGGTTACTCATTTAGCGTTAAAAAAGAAGGAGCTGCCCAGATAGTTCTTGCGGGTTTGCCAAATGTTGGGAAATCCTCACTTCTTAAAGTCCTCACGGACGTTGATGTTGACGTCGCTGATTACGCTTTCACGACTGTTGAACCAATTCCGGGCATGATGAAGTATAAGGACGTCCAGATTCAACTCGTGGAGGTACCGGGGTTAGTAGAGGGGGCTGCATTGGGCAAAGGTATGGGAACACAGCTTTTGAGCGTTATAAGAAATGCCGATGCAATAGCCATTGTCGTTGATCTTTCCCAAGACCCAATAAAGCAGATGGAGATACTGTTGAGGGAATTTGAGCGTGCTGGAATAAAAATAAACAAAAGGAAGCCAAAAGTTGAAGTAAAGAGAATGCCAATGGGTGGAATTGTAATCAACGGGCAGGACTTGATTCAGGGGGATATAAGTGAAGTCATGAAAATGCTTAGGGAGGAAGGCATTCACAGTGCTGAGATTACAGTAAAAGAACCTGTCACTCTTGAAGAATTCTCAGATGCCCTCGATGAGAGCCTTGTATGGAGGAAGGCCATAATTATTGCCAACAAAGGCGATGCGCCGGGAAGCAAAGAGAACTATGAAAAGCTCGTTGAGGCTTATGGGGATAGGTTTAAAATAGTGCCCGTTTCGGCAGAAAAGAAGGCAAACCTTGAAGCCCTTAAAGAAGCTCTTTATGATCTCGCTGGCATAATTAGAGTCTTCACAAAGTCGCCGGGTGAAGAGCCAGCTTATCCACCCATAGCCCTCAAAAAAGGTGCAACCGTTCTTGATGTGGCGGAGAGAGTTCACAAAGACCTAGCAAAGAACTTTAAATACGCAAGGGTGTGGGGAAAGAGTGCAAAGTTCCCGGGGCAGAGAGTCGGTGCAGATCACGTTCTTGAAGATGGAGATATAGTTGAGATTCATGCTAGATAGACCAGTTTCTTTCTCCATAAAAACACACCATCTCAGAATTGGAGTCTCGCAAATGAAAAAATTATCTCCATCTGCAAAGAGACTTTCTTTTATCCACCGATTTTGACTTGGAGTCCTAAGCCTTTAAATTCTTCCTTAATCCACTTTAATGTCTCGTCAGATGGCGCGTGGTGAACTTCCATTTTGTATTCCCTTCCCAAACGGTTGAACTTCTCTCCAACATCATGGTATGGCAACAGATCTATCTCTTGAATAGAACTTAAGTCAAGCTCCGAGAGGAATCTTGCCCAACCTTTTACGTTCCATTCTGTGTCTGTTATTCCTGGGATAACTGGAAACCTTAGGATTACGTTAGCTTTCTTTTCAACAAGGAAAATTAAATTTTTCTTTATCAATTCATTTGGAACTCCAGTATATTTGATGTGTTCTTTTTCATCAAAAAGTTTCAGGTCATATAGGAAGAGGTCTGTGTAAGGGAGTATCTTCTCCAAAATTCTTGTTGGGGCGTATCCAGAGGTATCGACTGTTGTATGAATGTACCTCTTCTTGCACTCCTTGAGGATATCTTCCAAGAATTCTGGCTGAAAAAGGGGTTCTCCGCCGGAGAACGTTACTCCCCCATTAGAGCTGTCATGGAACTTAATGTCTTTCTCAATCTCACGAATGAGCTCATCCACAGTAACAACTTTGCCCACAAGCCTTAGGGCATTCGTTGGGCAAAGCTCTGCACAAATCCCACAACCTGTGCACTCTTCTCTATCGATGTGTTGGGTTTCGTTTTCATCAAAGCTAACTGCATTTTCGGGGCAAGCCTTAACGCAGGTGTGGCAGTGGATGCACTTAAAGCTGAAGTACATGATATCCGGCTTTGGGGATATCCCCTCTGGGTTATGACACCACCAGCACCTCAACGGACAGCCCTTCATAAAGATTGTAGTTCTGATTCCCGGGCCGTCATGGATTGCATAGCGCTTTATATCAAAGATTATACCCTTGACCATTGCTTGTCCTCCTTATCTATCTTATCTCCTCCTCTTCCGGCTCTCCTATGAATATCGCCCCATACAGAAAGCTTAAATCCTCCTCAAATGGGTGCCTTATTTCTTTTTCGGACATGATAGTTCTCAAGCTTTTTGAACATTATCTCACCTCAAATTTCCTGAAAAATCAAAAATCGAGAAATTTAGAGTTCTTTGTGCTCTGTCCTCCTTATTATCTCCTCTTGTAGCCCTTTGGGCAGGTTTACGAAGTAGTCACTATAACCTGCCACTCTAACCATTAAATCCTGAAAGTCTTGAGGTCTTCTTTGGGCTTCCCTAAGGAGTTCCGCGCTTATAACGTTGAACTGCACATGGTGGCCGCCAAGCCTAAAGAACGTCCTTATCAGCTGCGCCAGTTTTTTGATGTTCTCCTCACTGTCAAAGAGGTCGGGTGTCAGCTTTTGGTTTAGCAATGCTCCTCCCGTCTTATCCCAGTCACACTTTGCAACGCTCCTGAACACTGCAGCTATACCCCTCCTGTCCATCCCCTGGACCGGTGACACTCCCTCTGAAACCGGAAAGCCTGCTTCCCTTCCATCGGGCGTTGCTCCGGTAACTTTTCCAAAGTAAACGTGAACCGTTGTTGGGAGGAAGTAGGCTCTTCTTGAGGCCTTCCTAACTGGAGAAGGAGGATAACTCTCGATGAGCTTGACCACTTCGTCAACGACTCTCTTGGCTATCTCGTCGACGTAGTCATCGTCATTTCCAAATTTTGGAGTCTTCTCGGGATTGCGGAGTATTTCCCTCATAAGTTCATAACCCTTCCAGTTGTTCTTTAATGCCTCAAGAAGCTCTTCCATCGTGAACGTCTTCTTGTCAAAGATGTGGTACTTTATTGCGGCTAGGCTATCTGCTATAGTTCCTAGCCCAACTACCTGAATGTATTGAGTGTTGTATCTAGCTCCCCCGCAGTTGTAGTCCTTAGCGTTCTTTACGCAATCCTCTATCCAGAGAGACATGAATGGCACCGGCAGATACTTTGCGTATAGGGTCTCAATTATGTCGTTGCCCTTCATTTTTATGTCCATGAAGTGTTTCACCTGCTTCATAAAGGCCTCCCAGAGCTCTTCAAAGCTCTTGAAGTTTCTTGGATCGCCGGTCTCAAGGCCAATCTTCTTGCCCGTTCTTGGATCAACACCGTTGTTGAGGGTTATCTCGAGGATTTTTGGCAGGTTGAAGTAGCCAGTGAGTATGTAGGCTTCCTTTCCAAAGGCACCGCTCTCTACACAGCCACTAACTCCCGAAGTTCTCGCATCCTCAAGGCTCTTACCTTGCCTGAGCATCTTTACTATGACTCCATCAAAGTTGAAGAACGGCGGCTCGCCGAATCCCGGCCCTACGACCTTTAGGGCTTCAATGAGAAAGCGGTCAGGATTTTTCTCGCTCACCAGCACGGCGGTGTTTGGCTGCAAAGTCCTCATCTCGCCGAGGACTTCGAGGATCAAATAGGAGAGCTCATTAACTCCATCGGAGCCGTCCTCCTTTAGTCCACCAACGTTGAGCTTTGAGAAGTCGTTGTATGTGAAGCTCTCCTCCGCAGTCACCCCAACCTTTGGAACTGCTGGCTGGTTGTTAAACTTGAGCCAGAAGCACTGGAGAAGCTCTTTTGCTTTTTCTCTCGTGAGCTTGCTTTCTTCAATGTCCTTCTTATAGAAGGGGTAGAGATGCTGATCTATTCTTCCTGGGTTAAAGGAATCCCATGGGTTCGTCTCATAGGTAACTCCCACGTGTATGAACCAGTAGTGCTGCAAGGCCTCCCAGAAGGTTCTTGGTGGATGTGCAGGCACCCACTTACATATCTCAGCCATCTGCTTTAGTTCTTCCTTTCTCTTGGGGTCAGTCTCTTCTTCTGCCATTTTCTCCAGCTTTTCAGCGTATCTCTGGGCGTAGATTAAGATCGCATCTGCAGCGATGTCCATGGCTTTGAGCTCTTCCATCTTCTCGTAATAATCCGGATCGCTAGGGTCGAGTTCTTCCATTTTCTTTCTGATCTCTTCCTTAATGTCCAAAACGCCTATCTTGAATATTCTCTCTCCACCTGCAGTGTGTCCTGGAGCTCTTTGTTCCATAAACTCGGTCCAAATGCCTGCCTCATAACAGTCAATCCACTCCTGCGGTAGATTTTCAAAGATTATATCCCTCATTGCTTGCCCTTTCCAGAAGGGGATTATCTCTTTTTCATAGAGTTCTTTAGTTTCTTCATCAACTTTGTAGGGCATGTTTTGTCTTGAGTTTAAAATTTCAAGATCCTGCATGCTGTGTACGCAGATTTCCGGATAAGTGGGAACTTCCTTAACTCCAGTGCCTCTAAGCCCTACAATAAGTTGTCCATCCTCAACAGGCAAGCTACAGTGTTCAAGGAGATATTTAAAAGCAAGGGCTCTCTGAACTGGGATTGATTTTCCCTTTGCCAGATCACTCTTATAGAATTCGGTTATAAGTTTGGCCCTTTCAGAGGAAATTTTGACCGCAGTATTTACACTTTCTTCTCTAAGCTTTGCAACCCTCTCATTTATGGGTCTTATAGAACTTCTGCGCCTTTCTAACTCTTTTTCTATTTTCTCCTTAACATCAACACAGCACTATCGGAAGCAAACTTTATATAGATCAACGTAATACTTAATTATGTTATGTTGTCTACTTTGGGTATTTTATTTTAAGACCTGAGCTCTCTCGGGGGGTATCAATGGTTGAACTCAAAAGTCGTAGTTTGGAGAAATTTGCTACAACTTTTGGTCTATTAATGACAGCAGTAGGTTGGAGTGTTGGCTCAGGGAACTACTGGCGTTTTTCATGGAGGGCAGCAAACTACGGTGGTGGGTCATTTCTCTTCACATACCTGGTCTGGCTAATAGTATTTGCCTTTGCAGCAGCTGTTGCAGAGTATGCTATTGGTAAATATGGTGAAGGTGGTGTTTTAATTGGTCCCTACAACTTCGCAAAGAGACATAAGAAATTAGCAAGTTTTGGTGGCGTGTGGATGGCATGGTCGACAGCACTTATCTATGCCTACTATGGAGTTGTAGTGGGATGGATATTCATTTACATGCTACTTTCATGGACGGGATATTTCTGGAGACCGGACTTTGATGCTTTAGCCCTCTGGAACAGTATCTACAATCAGACACCAGCTTTAGTAGCCCTTATCCTTATGTTTGTTATGGGACTGGTAGTTCTCTCAAAGGGAGTTCGCGGAGTTGAAACAGTTGCAAAAGCCATGTTCCCGCTGCTCTATATATTCACCATCATCTTGGGTATCTACGCCCTAACAGTGCCCGGGGCAAGGGAAGGTTTAGAGTTCTACTACACCCCAAGAGTTGAAGCTTTGAAGGATCCAAGCACCTGGATGCAATCCCTCTCACAGGTTATATGGAGTGCCGGTATTGCTTGGGGGTTCTTCATAACCGCTGGCGCCTATATGAGAAAGAGAGATGACGTTACTTTAGCGGCATTTGGGAATATAACTAATGACTCGGCAGTTGGATGGACTGCAGGGCTAGCTATTATCCCAATTATATTTGCCCTTTCGGCAACTCCATTTGAGGATATCAAAGCGGCTGGAACTGGATTGGCGTTTGTATCTCTCCCAAGGCTCCTTTCAACAGCACCAAAATCATGGGGATGGCCATTTGCAGTCCTCTTCTTCACAGCCTTCTGGTTTGCAGCGTTCACAAGCTATATAACCATTTGGGATGTCGGTTCGAAGATTTACAAGGATCTTGGAGTGCCTAAGGCTAAGGCAGCCCTTATTTTCGGTCTAATCTGGACAATAGTTGGTCTTCCAACAACAATGCCAGGTACAAGAGACTGGCTTGACTACTATGACACAGTGTGGGGAATTGCAGGGCTTACTGTTGGTCTAGTGTTCATTGCCCTAATTGTGGCTTACTGGCATAATGCAAGGGAAGTAAGAGAAAAGATAAACTCCGTGGAGCCAAAGCCCTTAATACGCTTGGGTTCATGGTGGGATATAGAGCTGAAGCTACTACCCATCATAGCTGCGGTGTTCTTCTTCTGGTGGATAGGGTACAAAGAGTGGATGCAAGGATGGGGAGCTGGATTGCACGCCTACTACACCTTCCCAGGATTCCTGATGTTGATCATTGGAGGTGCAATAATCTACTGGTCAGTAAACAGAGTGCTTAATTACATGACAGGCGGAGGTGAATGAGATGGGAGTTTGGGTAATCTTCCTTGTCCTGACCTTCGTCTTCCAGATTCTGGGCTTTTACACCTGGTATGCAGCAATAAAAAGAGAAAAAATAATAAGGGCATTGGGGGAGTGAAAGATGGCTCTGCCAACCGTCCCAACTTGGGTGGTTTTTGTCTTAGTTGTTATAGGAACTTTCCTTTGGGCATACAGCATTGAATACTATGCAAAAAAGTATTATCACATATCAGAAGCGTCAGAAGAAAAATGAACAGAAATATAGACAGATACTTTTTCCACTTTTCTGTTTTATCTTTATCTTAGCAGGAAGCCTTTCCAAAGGGGATCATTTTTAGAAATTATGTCCTGAGAGATCTTTGTTATGTATGCGCTTCCCGTTATTTCGGGGATTATTGCCGTATATTCGCCGATTTTCGCCGTGTCAACGATTTTGATCTTGAATTGTGTTCCGAGAATGCTTTCATGAACAAAGGTATCCCCTACCTTAAGAACCCCCTTGGAATAAAGAGTTGCGACCCTTGAAGCACTTCCAGTCCCACAGGGGCTTCTATCAATACTGCCCTCTCCCCAAATCACAACGTTCTTTCCATCAGAACTCTCTCTTTCAGGTTCGTCAGTAAGCATTGCTAAATTTATTCTATTTTGGACACCTTTTCTTGGATGATGGACGTCTATCTGTTCATTTGCCACTTTAATGAGCTTCAATGCTGTGGGAATTAACTCCCTTATGTACTCCCGTCTGACTCTAAGTCCCAAATCTCTGGCATCTGCAATAACGTAGAAGTTGCCACCAAATGCTACATCTACCTTTATCTTCCCTCTTCTTGGATATTCTATCTCAAATTCTCCGACATAAAAGCTTGGCACATCAACAACGGTGACCTCTTTAACTATTCCATTCTCTACCCTAGCTTTAGCCTCTACGAGTCCTGCAGGAGTTTCAAGCTTTACTGTTGTGTATGGCTCTTTTTTCTCTATGATCCCCAGTTCCACCAGCACTGTGGCAACTCCCATGGTTGCATGTCCGCACATATCGAGATAGCCAGAGGTGTCCATATATATAACTCCAAAGTCCGCTATATCTGAAGGAACTAGAACTGCCCCAAATTGATCCGAATGTCCTCTGGGCTCATGGAGCAGGGCAGTCCTAATCCAGTCGTAATGCTCCTTAAAATATTCTCTCTTTTCTATGATGTCCTCTCCTTTTACATTCACTCCAGAAAGGACTATTCTTGTAGGTTCACCCTCTGTGTGGGTATCCACAACATGGAAGACATGATCTGCAAACATATGGAACACCAGTGTATCAAAAGAAGCAAAGAAGTATATAAAAGTTCCTAAAGCTCCACTTTAGTACCAACTCCATGTTCAAGGGCTTTTTCATATGCTAACTTGGCTGTTATTGCGTCTTCTATTGCCAAACCGACGCTCTTGAAAAGAGTTATTTCCTTGTCATTTTCCCTTCCTTCTTTAACTCCCGCAACAATTTCGCCGAGCTCAGCATAGATGTGGCTCTCGTCAATTACTCCCTCTTTCATGGGAATTATTATGTCCCCTGATTCGTTTAGAACGCCTTCTTTTGAATCAACAACCAGCTTAGATTTTCTTACTGTTTCGGAATCGAGTTCCCTAGCATATCTGCCTACCCAACCTATAGAGTTAATATGTGTGCCTTCCCTAATCCATTCTCCCTTAACTACTGGTTCCCTTGCCGTTGTTGCCACTATTAAGATATCGGACTTCTCAACAGCTTCCCTTGCAGATTCAACTGTTTTTATCTCGATTCCAAGCTTTTTAGATATTTCTTCGGCAAATTTTCTGGCATTTTCCGGGTTAATGTCATAGACAAGCACCTTTTCTATGTCTCTAACCTCGCAAACTGCCCAGAGCTGAGTTCTTGCTTGAACTCCTGCGCCAATAATTCCCGCGATTTTTGAATCTTTTCTGGCAAGATACTTTGTGGCAACACCAGTTGCAGCCCCAGTTCTCATGGCAGTTATGTAGGTACCTTCCATCAATGCTAATGGAGCACCCGTTTTTGGATCGTTAAGAAGAATTGAAGCTAAAACACTTGGCAGACCTTTCTTGGGGTTTTCAGGGTATAAAGAAACCACCTTTACAGCTAAGGCTTCAGAATCTTCTAAGTAACTTGGCATGTATAGAATGAATCCGTTTTGCTTCTCAACCTCTATTATGGTTCTTAACGGAACTTTTGCTTTTCCGTTATAAAGCTCTAAGAATGCTCTTTCAACGGATTCTATGACTTCTCTCATTGAGAGCAACTTCTCAAGATCACTTCTGCTGAGGAGCAACATGCCGAACACCATATTGTAATGTTCTTTGTTGTATAAATATTCTCTGCTTTCAACATGAAAATATCGAGGAGGTTATTTATATAACCATAAGTTCAACAATTTTGTGTTTAAACAAAAGGTTTAAATAGTTTACATGTGTAAACTTTCATGATAAAACTTGTTCATGGGTGATAACATGCGTCCGCTGGATCTGTATGAGAAAGACGCTTCTAAGAAAGTCACGATATATTTTGAGGGCAAAGCTCTGGAAGCATATGAAGGAGAAAAACTTCCAGTGGCACTGCTTGCAAATGGTATTTACTGGATAACGACCAGTCTCCAGGGAAGGAAAAGGGGTGCGTTCACTTTTGGCCCGTTGCCGGTCATTGTAAATGGCATCAAAAACATGGATGGAAGAAAAACCCTCGTTAAGGACGGAATGAAGATAGAGAGGCAGAACTACGGTGAGTTTCAAGAAACTGTGGAAATAGACGGAAGTAAGGGAGTTCTTAGGGAGGTTGTTGACGTCGCTATAATAGGCGGAGGAATCGCTGGAATAGGTGCAGCTTTGGAGCTTCAGGATTATCTAACAGTGGCCCTAATCGAAGAGAGGGGATGGCTTGGGGGCTTAATGTCCCTAGAGAGCATCCAGCAAGAAGGGTTTGAGGGAGAACCTAAGAAAGTTATCAAGGAGCTGACTTCCCAATTCAACGAGAACGTTAAAGTCTTTACCGGCACAATAGCTCTTGGGGTTTTTGATGAAGGGGAATACTTCTTAGTTCCTGCAGTTAAGAAAGACCAGCTAATAGAGATCATGGCAAAAAGGGTTGTGCTGGCTACAGGGGCTGTGGAGAACATACTTCTCTTTGAGAACAACGAGTTCCCGGGTGTCTTTAGACTTGACTTCGCCCTTGAGGTCGTCAACAAGTGGGGAGTTGCACCGGGCAAGAGGGTTGCCCTCGTTGGAAGAAAGCCCGAAAGAATAATACCGGAGCTCGAAAAATGGGGCATTGAATACATCGTAGTGCCGAACCCAAAGCGCGTTGAGGGAGAAGAGAAAGTTGAGAGGCTTATAGACACTAACGGCAATGTGTATGAGGTTGACGCTGTTATTGTGAGCGATTACCGCTTGCCTGACATAAACCCAATCACTCAAGCGGGGGGGAAGCTCAGGTTCAAATGGGGCTACTATGTTCCGGTTCTTGATGAACAGAACTGCATAAGGGAGGGAATATATGTAGCTGGAAGTGCAACGGGAATAAAACCTCACTACGCAAACTATCTGGAGGGCAGACTTGTAGGGGCGTACATCCTGAAGGAGTTTGGCCATGATGTCACCCCCGCCGTTTACAGAGAAAAGCTTGAGGAGTATGAGCCCGAATCAATGCCCATGCAGAGGATAGAGTTCAAGGACATGAATCTAGAGGACGTGCAGATATGCGGCTGTGACGTTAATTTAAAGAAAGTTGATGACGTGGTAAAGAAGGGAATAACGGATCTGCAGATTGTGAAGCGCCTCACTCACCTGGCAATGGGCTTCTGCCAGGGAAGGTTTTGCCTGTTCAACGGTGCACTTCTTGTTAGCCAGAGAACTGGAGTTGACATGGCAAAGATAGACCTTCCAGTTGCAAGACCTCCGCTTAAGAATGTTAGAGTGAAATCTCTTGCCAGAAGGGAGTGATATTATGAAGGGTGATATTGTTATTATCGGTGGGGGAATAACAGGCATTGCTTTGGCTCATGAGCTGGCCAGAAGAGGAGAAGACGTAGTGGTTCTCGAAAAGAGGTTCATAGGTTCAGGATCTACCTTTAGGTGTGGAACTGGAATCAGACAGCAGTTTGGTGATGAGGCAAACGTCCAAGTTATGAAACGCTCTGTGGAGCTGTGGAAAAAGTACAGTGAAGAGTATGGGTTCCCATTTAAGCAGACGGGTTATCTTTTCCTGTTATATAGTGAAGAGGAAATAAGCCAATTCAAAGAGAACATCTCAATTCAAAACCGCTTTGGCGTCCCTACGAAACTCATAACCCCCGAAGAAGCAAAAGAGATAGTACCTCTTTTGGATGTAAGTGAAGTCATGGCGGCTTCATGGAATCCAACCGACGGAAAAGCTGACCCGTTCCATGCAACGACAGCTTTTGCCTTACATGCCCAGGAGATGGGAGCGAGAATATACGAATACACCGAAGTCAAAGACCTAATTATAGAAAAAGGCGAAATTAAGGGAGTAAAGACCAACAAAGGGACTATAAAAACGGGAATAGTCGTCAACGCGACCAATGCGTGGGCCAAGCTCATCAATGCAATGGCCAAGGTGCCCATACGTATTCCCATAGAGCCCTACAAACACCAGGCGATAATAACTCAGCCGATAAAGAGGGATACAATAAACCCGATGGTGATTTCTTTCAAGTATGAAGACTCCTACTTAACTCAAACTGACCACGGTGGAATAATTGGAGGAGTGGGCTACGAGGTGGGCCCAACTTACGATTTAAGCCCGTCTTATACATTCCTGCGTGAAGTTACAACCTACCTCTCGAAGATAGTTCCTGCAATTAGAGAGCTGTTGATCTTGAGAACATGGGCGGGTTTCTATGCAAAGACTCCGGACAGCAACCCCGCAATTGGCAGGATAAATGAAATAGATGAATATTACATTGCGGCTGGTTTCAGTGGACACGGCTTCATGATGGCTCCAGCAGTTGCGGAAATGCTCTCGGATTTGATAACAAAAGGAAAGAGCAAGCTTCCGATTGAATGGTATGACCCTTACCGCTTTGAACGTGGAGAGCTTAGACAAAAAGCTTTGCAAATGGGTTGATTTCTCTACTCTATGTTTTTATTTTTGTTTTCTTTAACCAAAGGTGTATAACTTTTTTATGAAAAAATCTTCATAAATTGCTGTACTTTAGTTTACATCGGTGAAACTTTATGCGATTTACTGAACATCCTATTCTGGATTTCGAAAGAGTCCGCGGAAGAGAAGTCACAATTTATTTCGAAGGAAAGCCAATAAAGGCATATGAGGGCGAAACGATTGCAACGGCACTTCATGCTGCAGGCATAAGGATTTTTCAGCATTCCACAAAGAAACACAGGCCGAGAGGACTTTTCTGTGCAATTGGAAAGTGCTCCTCTTGCTTAATGAAGGTAAACGGCATCCCAAACGTAAGAACCTGTATAACACTTGTTGAAGAGGGCATGCAGATAGAGAGGCAGGATGAAAAGCCGGTTTTACCCAAGACGTCCAAGCCGCCTAAATGGAAGGAGCCTCCGAGGATTGAAGCGGATGTTGTCGTCATAGGAGGAGGACCAGCAGGAATGATGGCCGCTATAAACGCAAGCGATGCTGGGGCAAAGGTTGTTCTTTTGGATGAAAATCCAATGCTTGGAGGACAGCTGGTTAAGCAGACTCACAAGTTCTTCGGAAAGAGAGAGCAGTTTGCTGGAGTTAGAGGAATAAAGATAGCTGAAATATTGAGCGAAGAGCTCAAAAAGAGGGATATAGAGGTTTTCTTGGAGACTTCTGCGATAATGCTCCTCCAAGATGGAGACGAGAAGCTCGTGGTTGGAGTTAGAAAGAACAAAGAGCTGGTAGAATTCAAAGGAAAGACCGTTGTTGTCGCAACAGGAGCAATGGAAAGGATGATCCCCTTTGAGAACAACGATTTGCCCGGAGTTTATGGAGCTGGGGCGATTCAAACACTAATGAACACCTATGGGGTAAAACCGGGAGACAGGGTTTTAATAGTGGGGGCTGGCAACGTCGGGCTAATTCTGGCTTACCAGCTGTATCAAGCAGGAGTGAAAGTTGAAGCAATAGTGGAGGCAATGCCGAAGATAGGGGGCTATTTCGTTCATGCAGCTAAGGTTAGAAGGCTCGGTATTCCTATACTGACTAGACACACAATTTTACGGGCAGAGGGCAAAGAAAAAGTTGAAAGAGCAGTTGTTGCCCAGCTCGATGAGAACTGGAACGTTGTTCCGGGAAGTGAAAAAGTTTTCGAAGTTGACGTGATAGCTTTGGCCGTTGGATTGAGACCAAGTATAGAGCTTCTCCACCAAATTGGGTGCCAGATAAAGTACGTCCCGGAGCTTGGAGGGCATGTTGTAATCAGAGACTCAAGGATGGAGACGACAATAAAGGGAATTTTTGTTGCAGGTGATTCTGCAGAAATTGAGGAGGCTACCACAGCTATGCTTGAGGGGAAGATAGCCGGGATAAGTGCCGCTTTAGCTGCTGGAGTGGCTTCTCCAGGATGGCTTAAGGAAGTAGAAAAAACCCAGAGGGAGCTTGAAGAATTCAGGAGCGGGCCCTTCGGAAGAAAGGTTCTTGAAGGGCTTAAGAAGGTGGTGGTAGAATGAACGAGATTCCCCACTACTTAAGGGAAGGTTACCTGACTGTTGAAGAGCTGAAGAAGTATATTGGTCTGCCAAGCGAAGAAAGGCTGAGACAAAGACCGGTGGCTGTTCCAGAGTGCCCTCAGGAAATCCCGTGTACGCCGTGTAAGGAGGTATGCCCCACCAATGCTGTTCTTATGGAGCATCCAAATGCTGTCCCCCTTGTGGACTATGAAAAGTGCATTGGCTGTTCTCTCTGCGTGCAGATTTGTCCCGGACTGGCATTCTTCATGGTGCACTACATCGGAGATAAAGCTAGAGTGACAATGCCCCACGAAGTTCTTCCGGTTCCAGAGGTTGGTGAAGAGGTAATTCTGCTCAATAGGGTTGGTGAAGAGGTTGGAACGGGCAAAGTGGTCACGGTAATTCCAAGGGAAAAGAGCAAGGGTGATACGCCGATAATAACCGTGGAGATGCCAGTTGAATTAGCATGGGAGGTTAGAGCCGTTAAGGTGGTGAGAGAATGAGTGAAAGAGGCGAGAAGATAATATGCAGATGCAACGAGGTAACCGTTGAGGAAATTGAGGCACTTATTGAGCAGGGAATTACGGATATAGAGATGATAAAGCGCCTTTTGAGGATTGGTATGGGGCCTTGTCAGGGAAGAACATGCATTCCAATGGTGATAAGCATAATAGCAAGGAAAACCGGAAAGAGCCCGGACGAGATAAAACTTCCCGCAACGAGGATTCCGGTTAGACCAGTCCCAATAGGAGTTCTGGTAGGTGAGATGGATGAAGAGTAAAGCGGATGTAGTTGTCATAGGCGGAGGAAGTACGGGGACTTCTATAGCATACCATCTGGCAAAGCTCGGTGCAGATGTTGTTCTCGTTGAGAAGGGCTATCTTGGAAATGGCTCAACTTTTAGGTGCGCCACTGGAATCAGACAGCAATTTACCGATGAAGCAAACATAAAGCTCATGAAGTATAACATTGAAAGATGGAAAAAGCTCAGCGAAGAGCTTGGATACGATATAAACTTCAAGCAGACCGGCTATCTTTTCCTCGCAACAACTGAGGAGGAAGTTGAAGCGTTTAAGCAAAACATCAAGCTCCACAACAAGTTTGGTGCTCCAACAAGGCTTATAACACCGGAAGAAGCTAAGGAGATAGTACCTCTTTTGAATGCGGATGAGTTCTTAGCTGGTCAGTGGAACCCAACGGATGGGAAGGCAAATCCCTTCAAGACAGTCTTTGCCTTTGCAAGGAAAGCCAAAGAGCTCGGGGCGGAGATCTGTGAGTATACGGAAGTAACTGACATTATAGTGGAAAACAACGAAGTCAAAGGGGTGAAAACAAACAGGGGGACCATAAAAACTGACGTTGTTGTTAACGCTGCAAACGCTTGGGCACCGATAATAAACGAGATGGCTGGGTTGGATAGGGAGTTTATCCCAATAAAGCCTTATAAGCACCAGCTTGTCAAAACCGAGCCTATTAAGGAGGGACAGATAGAGCCCCTTGTTTGTCCGCCGGCATGGAACGATTCCTACGTAATTCAGGACGGAGAAGATGGGGGAATCCTTTGCGGAACGGGCTTAGAATACGGGCCAACTTACGACATGACGCCCACTTATGATTTCTTGAGGGAAGTGCTCAAATGGGCAACGAGAATAATCCCGGCACTGAAATACGTCCACGTACTAAGGCAGTGGGCTGGTTTCTATGCAAAGACTCCAGACAGCAACCCCGCAATTGGGAAGATCAACTACATAGATGGGTTTTATATTGCGGCTGGTTTCAGCGGACACGGCTTCATGATGGCTCCGGGAGTTGGAGAAGCAATAGCAGAGCTGATTGTCAAAGGAAAAACTCATGTACCGCTTGACTGGGAATGGTATGACCCACACCGCTTTGAGAGGGGAGAGCTCAGAAGCACAGCTTTCCAGATAGGGTGACCTTTTCTTCTTTTCTCTGCCTATTCTGATACTGTCAGGATAACTGGGGTATCACCTCCTGAAGCCATTCAGTCACATCACCCGGAGGCCTATCAAACCTAGAATGAATTCTGACAAAATTATACCAGAAGGCAAACAGAAAAACAAACCTATGAACTCTCCTCCAGTCTTTACCCCTGAAATTATTCCAGAAACGCTTCGTCCTCTCCTTCAAC
>NZ_KE387150.1:31629-37347 GCF_000430485.1 Thermococcus sp. PK | reverse complement strand
ATTCTGATACTGTCAGGATAACTGGGGTATCACCTCCTGAAGCCATTCAGTCACATCACCCGGAGGCCTATCAAACCTAGAATGAATTCTGACAAAATTATACCAGAAGGCAAACAGAAAAACAAACCTATGAACTCTCCTCCAGTCTTTACCCCTGAAATTATTCCAGAAACGCTTCGTCCTCTCCTTCAACGTCCTAAACCAGCGCTCAACACTGTTCCTCGGCCCGAAAGTCACATGCAGATAACCCAACCTCAAACTCTTAAAAGCAGACTTATACCAGCTCGCCCTGTCAACCAGAAAGACAGGCTGCCCTTCACACGACTTTAAAACAACCAGAATGAAATCCCTGGCAACCCACCAGTTTCTAACAGTCGTAATCCAGACTGCTAAAACTTCCTTGCTCTCAACGTCAATTGCAGCCCAGAGGTATCTTTTCTTCCCGTTGATTTTTATTACTGTTTCGTCAACTGCGATGAAGTTTCGCTGTTTTTTGACTGCGAGGATTTTTGGCTTGTAAACTGCTTCTGCTATTTTTTGAATGGCTTCCCAGACGGTTGTGTGGCTGATTCCGAGGATTCTGGCGGTTTGCCTGTAGCTTAAGCCGTTTAGGTACAGGGTTATTGCCCTGATTTTCTTTTCTGGTGGGATTTTGTTTCGGCGAAAAGGTTTTAAGGCTGAAATTAATCGGTAGATAATGGTTTCGGCTTGCATGTTCCCCCCTTTCTTTTTCTGTGGTAGTGTCTGGGATTTAAACCTGACGCCCCACTGCTTATCCTGACAGTATCCCTATTCTAATGAAAAGCTTTTTAACCCCTAATCTTTGAATGTGAGTGAAAGCAAAAATTTAAATAAGGCTTTACTAATCGGGCATTAGTTGGGCTTTTCACGTTCACAAATTAGGGAGGGGTTAAGAATGGCAAGAAACAAACCGTTGGCAAAGAAGCTCCGCTTGGCAAAGGCAGCTAAGCAAAATAGGAGAGTACCTGTTTGGGTTATTGTGAAAACCAACAGGAAGGTTTTGACTCACCCCAAGAGGAGATACTGGAGGAGAACCAAGCTTAAGGAGTGATGTGAGATGGCGGAAGAGAGAATTTACGTTGTTCCTATTAGAAAGGTCAAGAAAATCGTCCCAAGATGGAAAAGAGCACCAAGAGCCGCTCGCTTTGTTAGAGAGTTCATAGCCAGGCACACAAAGGCAGATGAGGTCATAATAGGCACAGACGTTAACGAAAAGATCTGGGAAAGAGGCATTGAGAAGCCACCAAGCAAGCTCCGCGTCAAGGTAACCATCGAAGAGAGGGAAGGCGTCAAGGTGGCTGAAGTTCACCTTGCTTGATTCTTATATTTTCCAATGAGGGAAAACCGAGGTGTGGAAATGCACATTGAAAGACTTGACTTTGAAAACTCACCATATCTTGGGGTATTCGGCTTGGCTACTGATAAGTTTGCCCTAGTTAGGGAAGGGCTTCCAGAGAAGAAGCTTGATGTCCTCAGGGAAGTTTTAAAGGTTCCTGTTATTGAAACCAGCATAATGAAGTCCAGGATAGTTGGAATTTTCGCTGCCGCAAACTCAAATGCTATTGTAGTCCCCTATTACATCTGGGACTCCGAACTTGAGCACATTAAAACTTCCCTAGAAGAGAACGGGCTGGATGTTAGAGTTGAACCCGTTTTGAGCAAGCTTACTGCCTTTGGAAACCTTATACTTGTGAACGATAAAGCTGCTTTGATAAGCTCGAAGTTTACGAGGGAAGAAGCAAAGCAGTTTGAAGATATCTTTGATGTCGAAGTTGAGAGGGGCATAATAGCTAGCTACCACGCCGTTGGGAGCGTCGGGGTTGTTACAAACAAAGGAGGTCTTGTTCACCCCGAGGCAACTGACGAAGAACTTGAATGGCTTAGAGACCTATTTAAGGTTGATATTTATGTTGGAACCGCTAACATGGGTGTCCCCTTTGTGGGCTCATGCATGATTGCAAACTCCTTTGGTGTTGTAGTTGGCCACCTTACAACGGGTCCTGAGATTGTTAAGATTGAAGAAGCGTTAGGGTTTTTGGGGTGAGGGACAATGGAAGTTAAGGTGTTCAGAGTTAATGGAATCTTCGAAAAGAACGGAAAGAAGTTCAAGTTTACCAAGGAGTACAGGGCTCTAAAGCCAGAAGACGTCAAAGAGCTCGTCCTTTCAGAAATCGGAAGCAAGCACCGCGTTAAGAGGTCAAAAATATACATACAGGGCATTGAAGAGATAAAGCCGGAAGAAGCTGAGGACATAGTGGTTAGAAGACTCAGCCTGGAACTCGCTTGATATTTTATCTTTTTTAACCAACACCCTTAAAAACTTCTTCAGTTACTCTTTTTTGGTGATGGGAATGGAAAACAGGGAACAACTTGAGAGGCTGGCTTATGAGTATCAGCTTTTACAGGCCCAGGCAGAGCTTTTAGCTCAGAACCTTGAACTTTTAACCCTTGGGAGGAACGAGTTTCAGGCAGTGAAGGAAACCCTTGAGAGCTTAAAGAACGTTGAAGAAGAGAATCCTGAAATCTTAGTTCCAATAGGGGCTGGTTCGTTCTTAAAGGGAAGGATAGAAGACAAGCACAATGCCATAGTTAGCGTTGGTTCCGGTTATGCGATTGAGAAGAGCTTGGATGAAGCTATAACTTACCTTGATGAAAGAATTAAAGAATACGAAAGTGCCATCGCCAAGACTCAGGAGGCACTGCATCAGATACAGCACAAGCTCCAGGATCTTGCTCAAAAAGCCCAAGAGTTGCAGCAAAAGCAGGCAATGAGCTTCAAAGTCCCCAAGGAGTAGCTTCTTCCATTGGAGTGGCCTCAAACTCAATTTCTTCTTTTATATCCGGTCAGAATGGAATATCAAGTGATAGCTATCTGCAAAATTTCAGAAAAAGGCCGTACGAGCTTTTTGTTTTTCTCTTCAAAAATGAAAGCCTGGAATCAGAGGTGAGGACTACTTTCCTCATTGACTTTTCCCCTATACCACTCAATTGTTCTCGATAGCCCGTCTTCAAGTGAATACTCCGGCTTGAAACCAAGCTTTCTGATTTCGCTTATATCTGCCTGGCTGTGCCTTATATCGCCGGGTCTTGGCTTATCAAAGACAATTGAGCTTGAAGAATTCGTGGCATCGATAATTTTGAGCGCAAGTTCAAGTATTGTGGTTCGCTCTCCTCTAGCAACGTTGAAGACCTTTCCATTTGCCTTACTGCTTTCGGCAGCAAGGATGTTTGCTTTTACAACATCTTTCACGTAAATAAAGTCTCTTGTCTGCTTTCCATCGCCGTAGATTATTAATGGTTCCTCTCTAAGGGCCCTGTTTATGAAGATGCTTATTACACCGGCATATTGATTGTAACCCTGCCTCTCTCCAAAGACATTGAAGTACCTCAGGCTTACGGTTGGGATTCCATAAAGCTCGTAAAAGACCTTACAGTAGTATTCTCCGGTTATCTTCGTCACACCGTATGGGGACAAGGGTTTAGGGTTTTCGCTCTCTTTGAGTGGAAGGTTCTGGTTGTCTCCATAAACTGCGGCAGATGAAGCAAATATCAGCTTTCCATGCCCCTCACTCAGGGCTTTTAAAATGTTTAAAGTGCCGAGAACGTTTATCTCCTCCGTGAGAATTGGCTTCTCTACACTCTCAACAACGCTAACCAAAGCAGCTTCATGAAAAACATAATCCGCTTGAGAGATCAGCTCGGCTATGCTATGATAGTCCCTTATATCCGCTTGAATGAACTTCACATTTGGCGGAACATTCTCAACTTTACCGGAATAAAGGTTGTCTATCACTATTACCTCGTTTTCTTTGCTGAGTTCTTCAGCTATGTGAGAGCCTATGAACCCTGCCCCTCCGGTGACCACAATTAGCTTGTTCTTCATCATTGACCTCCCTCATCCCGAGTTGTCTTATTATGGAAATTTATAATTTGCGGGTTGTCATTTGCCCTTTTGGAAGGACAGAAAAATTAAAAAGTAAAGATTTTAATGTCTTGCTCATTGGAGAAAGCCATATGCTGCAAAAACTTTTATTCTCCCGTTGCTAAATTCTTTGACGAGTTTGTATTTGCCAGACTCCTCTATGTCTTCCAGCATGATCTTGTCTATGTTAGTTTTATACTGCCACACAATCAAATCAAACTTGCCCTCCCTAATGCTGGTTTTTATGTGGTCCGTTGGGAGCAGCTGATAGACCTTTGCTTCAGGGAAGTAATAACCAGCCAGCATGTAAAGCCTCGGACTTACTCCAATGACTCTTGGACTGAAGTTCTCGCTGGCATATTGAAAAGCCCTTCCTTCCTCAAGGTACTGACCGTCCCATGCTTGTTTATATTGAAGCGAGTGATAGGTAGATGACGCAAGGGCGATCCCTATAACAATGACTAAAAAGACCTTTTTGAGTCTATTTTGAGATGGGACATATTTGGAAAATAGCTCGCTAACTAAGAAAGCTCCCTGTGCACAGAGTATTCCCGCAAGAGGCATTAAGAAAGTCAGAAATCTCACTTCTTTGTGTGTAACGGTCAATATTCCCGCAAGACCAACGGCTCCCCAGCTAATTACTAACCATCCTACATTGTCTTTTTCAAGGCTTCCAAACCCTAAAAGGATTAGTATTGCAAGTGGAATTCCAAGGGTTTCTAGAACCCAGCTGAGGTATTCAAATGCTGAAACCGGTGTATCCAGTGTAATGACCCTCGTTGCAATTGAAAATGGCCTAAGGGCCCCTCCATAGTAGAGATGGCCCAAATACAGCCAAGGTGCGAGAGTTAAAGCTAAGAGTGCAAATCCTACGTAAGTTTCTTTTTTCTTGAGCCAGTCCCAGTGGGAGACCAAGTACAGATACGCTATAAAGACCCCGATTATTGAAAGCCCTGTATAGCGGGTTAAAATCGCCAGGCCCGCGGATACAAATGATGCGTAGAGCATTTTGGCGTTTCCATCTCTATACCCTTTGTATAACAAAAATACTGCCAAGGTATAGAAGAACGAAAATTCGCTGTGAACTAAAGCTCTATTTGACATTGTGAAGCTCAATGGATTCAGGATATAAAATAGGCTTGCAACCACACCCTTTTTCTGGTCCTTAAAAAGCTCCACTGTAAATATATACACTAGCGCGGCGGTTAAGGCGTAGAAAACTGCAGAAACTGTTCTTGCTATCTCTAAATGATATTCGTAACCAAAAATGCGATAGAATATGGAGAGCGTATAGGGGTACAGAGGAGGGCGGTACATCATGTAAACTCCCTGGTACGTAAAGTTTGAGGGGCTTTTTGCGAGGTTTCTTGCAACGTTAATGTATAGGCCCTCATCGTAGGTTATACTCAACTTGGGGGGCTTGAGAAGTAAGCCCAAACACAACGCCAGTAGAAATATAGAAGCCAAAATCACCCTGCTTCCAGCGATATCCTTTATTTTATTGACCTGCATTTCTCATCCCTCCAACAGTAGCAAAGTAAGCTGAGCCCATTAAAATACCAAAGTTCAAAGCGTCAAAGCCATTTTCAATTGCTAGGATTAAAAAGGTCAAGCTGAGAGCTCTAAACATAGGCATCACCCTAGTTCCCATTAGATCGTTAGAGTTATAAGCACTTAAGTCTTTTGGTTGATTGGTGGTTGTTATGAACTTTCAGCAGGAAATCCTGATCATAAAATCCGAAATCTATCCGATAATCAGCAAACACTACCCGAAA
>NZ_KE387150.1:12587-31529 GCF_000430485.1 Thermococcus sp. PK | reverse complement strand
TTCCTGAAGTTTGGCGTTGTTTACACGCCGGTGAAGCGGGAGAATCAGGTTAGTAATCTGGAGGAGAAGAAGTTTTACAAGTACTTGTCTGACTTTCGCAGGAGGATTGAGACTTTGTTTTCGAAGTTTTCTGAGTTTCTTCTGAGGCCGAGCAGGAGTGTTAGTTGAGGGGTTGGTTGTCAGGATTTTAGGGGCGATTCTGGCCGTGAATCTGGACAGATTATACAACTTCACAGGTGGTGGGAACTAGGGTAGGCATCTTTTCCGAATCTTTCAATGCCAACCCAACAAGGAAGGCTTCAAAAAGCCCAAAAATGCCAAAATCATATGCAGGTTGTCCAAAAATTGTATACGTGTAGTTGTTCACCTTGCCAAAAAGCGCTGCGACGTATTCTCGGGCACTTGGATTGAGGAGAAGAAGTTCAAATTTTCCAAATGGCATCCCCAGTGAAAAAAGCTTCTCATAAACCATGTAAGAGAATCCAGCTCTATAGAGTAAGCTCTGGACAAAGCCGAGCTTCCAAATGGGATATACGCTCTTCGTTGCGTAAAAGCGTGCCAAAAATGCTAAAGCGACCAGGGGGATACCAACTACCAAGAGCCGTTTGAGCTCCTTTTTCTCAGCCCTAAATAAGTAGGCTAAAAAAATCATGAGGGCATTGGTTCTGGATGTTGAAATTACTGCAAAAACTTCCCCCACGAGGAAAACAATAAGGCTTGGCCGGTATGCAATGAGCAAAGACGCAAAAAGGGCAGACGCGATGTAAAGTTCTTTTAAATTGCTGTATCTCGTCTGAGGGTTTAGAATGGGAATCACACCCTTCCACATCGCTAAAAGAGGGGGTATAACTAACAAAGCTATCCCAACATAGTAAGCGTGTTTGTGATATCTGCCGGTACTCCCTCTTAGAACATGCACCCCTCCCAAGAGGACGATTAAAGCGACCAGAACTCCAAAAATTCCCGCGGCTGAACTGGCTATAATGCCAAGGATTAGGTAAACATAAGCCCTCTCGAATGGGAGGTTAAACCTATTTTCGATGCTGTATCCCGAAAATACTGCCAGAGAAAATGTTAGAGCATAGAAAAACGCACCTGAACTAAACTCACCAAGGTAACCCCTAAAAATGAACTTTCCAAGCAGTGCAAGCGATAGGTAAGTGGCTAAAAAGAGGGCAAATATCCTGCCACTATCCAACTCTCGTCACCCTTATGGAGTATTTACCCCGTATCAGGGCGTAGAAGCCTATGAAAAAGAAGACATAAACCGGTAAATCCAGAACCCCCGTTTCAACGCCCACGATGCCATAGGCAAGAGTGGTGTAGTAAACCACCTTCAAAAGGAGGCTCTCAGCTTTGCTTATCATGCCATAATATATCCCGAGCAAAAAGCCCTCCAAAATTGAAAATACCCCAAAATCCAGGTACATGCCCCCCAAAAGCGTTGGGGTTATTGAAACACCTGTCTTGACGTACAAAAAGCGAGCCACTAAGTACCTTGGAGAATATCCGCCCAAGAAATACGACCTAATTCCCGCCCACTGGAGGTGGCCGTGATAGAAGCCATGCCAGGGGGCTCTGTCGATTATAACGTCTAAAACAGATGTCGTAGCTTGGATTCTAATGAGCTGACTGCTTATCGCATCTCCCCTCAAGAGAGCAATCCCAATAAGCCCGACCAAAATTAGGAGCGAAAAAGATACTAAATACTTTAAATCAAAGCTTCTCCTCTCGGAATAAGCGGCTCCTAATGCCAAGAAACTAACCAAAACTGGAGTTCTGTACCCGTATAATGCCACGAGAAGCGGGTAAGCAAGCGAGTATTTCTTCCCTTTTGAAAAAAGATATACACTGGATGGAACACCCAAAAAGTACGTCAAAGCCGTTAGGCGAGGATTTAATAAGTGCCTGGCTGACGAATCCAGAAGGGGCACCCTTCTAATCATAAATATCTGAAGCACGATCAAAAGTAGCGAGATTAAAAATGCCCAGACTAAGTGTTCCTCTTTTATGAATTTGAATTCTCTCTCTTTCCAAGGTATCTTTTCGCCTTTAAAAACCCCATAAGAAAAAGCTGCTGCAAAAAGTGTGCCTACTAAGAGAGTCTTATATGAAGCAATTCCCAAAGTTATGAAAGTCACGAAGAGGATGGGAATTAGGAGAGGGAGCCCTGGTCTCATGGGGTTTTCACCTCTAATAGCTTGAAGGGCAAGTTGCGTTCTTCTGAGTTCACGTAAAGTGTTCCGTACAGGTAAATCTCCTTATCTCCAATGTATTCCTCCAACATCCCAATTGGTACCATCCCGGCTGTTAAAATCACACCATCAGGGAGGGACTGCTTTACATCAATTGACCCATAAGTAAGGTAATCCACGGCATATTTGAGCTTCCCTATCTCTATTGGGTTGGTAAGCCCCTTTACAAAGATCATCCCGGAAAAGCGCTCGGAGTAGGAATCTACTTTGAGCTGCTCAATAACTTCACTGCACTTTCCGGTTATGGGTGGGAGCTCGTAAACATAAACGTTTCCCTTTACTTCAATTTCAATATGCTTCGCCATTATGTCTTCCTTTGTGGCAGAGGGGCCCCCTATAGTGAGCCTTTTCCCGTCCTTAACAATGTAAATTGTTGATCCGCTAACCGAAAAAAGCTCACCTTCCAAAGTTTTTCCGTCCACAGTTTCCACGAAAACGGTGACGTTAAACCCTTTTGTGACCAGATCGAAGCCTTCATTCGCAGCTTCGTAGATTTCTCCCCCTAGATAGTGGTCAGTATAATAATTGGCTACAAAGCCAAGAAGAGCTATTACAGCTATTAGCATGAAGACTTTCTTATTCGCCACACTTACCACCAAAATCCAGTGGAATTAAAAATTATAAAAGGCTTACCATGTTCTCAGAGATATTTTCCTAGATGGCTTCAGAAGGCGACGCTTCATCGATAGCACTACAAAAAATATAAATATGAAGATGTCAAAATTTTATTGATGTCAATGTTCTTCAAGCCAAGTGATGCTCCAAAAAATGCCATTGAGTTACTTGAAGAGCTTACCCCGTTAGTTGGTGGATTAGAGAACAGCAGCATAGCGGGGGTTATAACCACCGATGCTCTCGCTCAAAACCTGATTCAATACTCATCGATTGCAAATGCTTTGAATTCGGAGATTCCGACCTACTATCTAGAACCCACAAATGGGTTTTCCACAAAGCTGCTCAGCAAGTTCTCGGAGAAAAGCGAGAACATCTTAATGGGCAAGGTTTACACCCTGGGAGAGCTCCTAGATGCACTTGGGATGGTTCGTGATGACTCCTTTGTTTTTGTATCAAACTTTGGGGTCCTCGAGGAAATAGACAAAAAGGGCATGCTGGAGCTGAGAAAAATCGTTGATAGGAAGGGCATCTTTCTGGTGCTTTCTCACAATGCCCTTGAGATAAACGAACTCAACCTAATCTCCGAGTTTAGGAGACTTTTCTTCGTCCCGGAGCTTTTTGAATATCTTCTGGTCATGAGAGTCAGCGGCTATAGAGGGCACTACAGGCTAAATCTAACCGTTCTTAAAGCTCCCTCAGAATTTGTAAAGAATACTGGCGAACACAGCATACCCATAGACTCGAAGGTGAAGATGATTTTAGAATAGCTCGATGTATCCAATACCTAGAAAGTACCTTGCATAAACTGCAAGGAAAAACAGGGCGGAGACTATTCCGAGTGCTATGTAATCCCTTGCTTTCATCTTGATGTTATAGAGAAAAGTCCTCCTTTTGCTTGCTCCGAATGCTCTGCTTTCCAGAGCTATGCTGAGCTCATGGGCAGTTTTTATTGATGCAACTATCAGAGGGATTAAAATGGGGACTGTATTTTTAGCCCTCTGTATAAAGTTGCCCTTTTCAAGCTCAAGCCCTCTTGACTTTTGGGCGTCCATTATGGTCTGGGCCAGTATGTAGAGGGTTGGGATGTACCTGAGGGCTATTGTTAATGTAAGGCCAATCCCGTAGGGCATTCCCATTTTAATGAACCCAAGGATAAGATCCCTTTGGGGCGTTGTCATTATCAGGCCCAGAGTGAGCAGGGCAACCGAAAGAAGCCTTATTCCATAACCAAATCCTATAAAGAGGCCAAAATACCATGGTTTTAGAATAAACGGCCATATGACCATCGCAACTATGGAGATTGGGATGATAGGTTTGAGGGCTTTGAAGATTTCCTTAACCGTTATCTTTCCCAAGAGAACAAGGGTAGAAACTATCAGGAGGAAAATAGAGAAGAGCAAAAGGGGAGAGTTAAAGAGAATTAAAGCTACTATGCCAAAGAACGAACCGATTATCTTCACCCTTGGATCAAGCCGGTGGATGAGGGAGTCCCTTTCAAGGTACAGCGTGTACATCATGTTCTCATCTCCAAAGCCTTTACAAACTCCTCAACGTCTCTAACAAATCCTAAACCTGCTTTTTCGCTTATTTTGAGAAGTTTCGGCTTATCCAAGTCGTATTTTCTTAAATCGAGCTCAAAAAATTCCTCAACATCTCCATCAAAAACCTTCTGTCCTTGATACAGGAGCACAACTCTCTCTGCCAGCTCGAGAACCAAATCCATTTCGTGGGTTATTAAGAGTATCCCGTGCCCTTCTCTGTGAAGGTTTCTAATTATTTTCTTCACGCTTTCGGCATTTTTTTCATCGAGTCCTGTAGTTGGCTCGTCGAGGATTAGATATTTGGGCTTCATGGCCAATATACATGCTATTGCTAAACGCTGCTTTTCCCCACCGCTGAGGGAATAAGGGGAACGATCCTCATAACCCTCAAGGTTGACCTCTCTCAATGCCCACTTAACTCTCTCTTCAACCTCTTTCTCTGAGAGACCGAGATTTTTAGGGCCAAAGGCAACTTCCTTAAAGACGTTCTCCTCAAAGAACATATGCTCTGGATTCTGGAAAACGTAACCAACAACCCTCGCAAGCTCGGCGACACTATATTTCCTAGTGTCCATTCCGTCCACTATAACTTCGCCTTTTGTTGGCTTTAAAAGTCCGTTCAAGTGCTTTGCAAGGGTTGTTTTCCCAGAACCGTTGGGGCCAACCAGAGCTATAATCTCGTTTCCAAAAGTTAAACTAACCCCCTTGAGAGCTTCTTTTCTCCCTTCATAGACATGCCACAGATTCCTTACCTCTATCATCTTCCAAGAGTTTGATGTAATGCTTTAAAAAATTGCCCCTGCTGGCAAAAAATTTTAAAGCTAACAAAAGTTCCATAGGCAGGTGATAAAATGGAGGCTAGGGAAATAACCTATGCAGCACTCTTTGCAGCCTTAACTGCAGTTGGTGCTCAAATAGCGATTCCACTCGGCACTGTGCCAATAACGCTTCAAGTCTTGTTCGTTTTGCTAAGCGGTCTGATCTTGGGGGCGAAATTGGGCTTCTTAAGTCAGATAGTGTATCTCTTCATGGGTGCTATCGGGCTTCCTGTTTTTGCGAACTTCAGCGGAGGTCTCGCTTACATTTACGGCCCTACTGGAGGATACCTTATATCGTTCCCCCTTGCGGCGTTTTTAGCGGGGTTGGTGAGTGAAAAACGGAAAAGAATAACTGACTATGCTGTAGGCTCTGCAATAGGCATTTTGGTAATTTATCTTCTGGGCTGGTTGAGATTGGGACTTTTTATGGGAGGAGATTTTGAAAAGGCCTTTATGGTAGGGGTTGTTCCTTTTATCCCAATAGATGCTGTAAAAGGGGCCATAGCAGTTGTAATTGCAGACCGGATTCACAAGAGCATTAAAATTTAGAACCCCTTTTCAATATTTTCTTCCGCAAATTTAACGTCAAAGGCAGTCCTTACTTTAAAGAAACTCAGCGAAACCTTTGGATTTTTCTTGATAAGCTCCTCTATGCTGACCTTTTCATAATCGAGGTATTTTGAAATGCAGCTTAGCCTTCTCTCATTCTCGCTTAAGCATGTCTCAACGGCCTTTCTTAGGGCTCTTGCATTGTAAAACGCGTGGGTAACTTCAGGGCTCCCATCGGCCCAAACCGGGATTAAAGCATCTGCATCGGACTCATAAAATAACGTCGAAAGGTAATTCACTAAGAATGGCATCACCAGGGGCATGTTGCCTTCTACAAGGAAGACGTCCCCCGAAAATGGCAACGCTTTGTAAAGGGCTTCGAGCTTGTTTCTTGCACTTACACCAACGGGATTTGAAATATGGAGTGAAAACTTTCTCAACTGGTCTTTTCTGACTATTGTGATGACTTCATCAATTCTTTTTGCGCTTAAAAGTCTCCTCTCAACTATCCTTATCATAGGTTCTTCAAG
The DNA here is from genome assembly GCF_000430485.1 of Thermococcus sp. PK. Classification (NCBI taxonomy): domain Archaea; kingdom Methanobacteriati; phylum Methanobacteriota; class Thermococci; order Thermococcales; family Thermococcaceae; genus Thermococcus; species Thermococcus sp. PK. Next base: position 25,221 of record NZ_KE387150.1, on the reverse strand, counting down.
TATTGGAGTCAAATAGTTTTCCCACTTTCTTTCCGGAAAGGCAAGTATATATGCCTGCATGGGTGGAGATAGAACAGGGGTTTTAAAAACCTTCTTGAGAAATTTATATGCAGGAGGAAAGAAAAGATGAAGGTAAAAATTAGGAAGGAACTTTTGGAGTATCTTTTACAGCTGGCAAGAGATTTTTATCCCAACGAATTCGGAGGATTTCTAAGAGAAAAGGACGGAATCTTTGAAGAAGTCTTGATAATCCCAAAGGGCCACTTTGGGAAGAGCTCTGTTTATTTTGACACTTGGCTGTTGCCGCACGATAAACACATAAAGGGAACGGTTCATTCTCATCCAGTCCCTTCTTCAAGGCCTTCTCTAGCAGATGTGGGCTTTTTCTCCAAATTCGGAGGGGTTCATATAATAATTGCATATCCTTTTGATGAAGAGAGTGTAAAAGCCTATGATAGTGAAGGAAGAGGAATCGAGATAGAGATAGTTGGGTGACATTAGAATTCATATGAGGGCGTGTTTAGTTTCACCCCCTGTTATTTAAACAGTATTTGACTCTGAGGAGGATTTTCAGACCATAACACATTACCCCAAGCAGGATTCGGGTTACAGTAGTCTTTTTCAGAAAACAGGGGATCCTACTGCCAAACCACGTTGTAAACGCACCCCAGAACCCCTCATGAGGATTCCTATGCCTGTACTCTTCTTCAGAAAACACTCTGTCTCTCTTCTTACTACCAAAACCACCTGGAGCGTTCTTAGTTTTCTTAACAATCGGCCGATAACCCTTTTCCACCACAGTGTTCAGAACTTTCTTTGAATCATAAGCCCCATCAGCATAAAAATTCCCAGAACCCCCCGGCAGGAGTTCAATCAGCTCGTTCTCAGAAGTTGTGATCTTCACAGCAACCGGATACAGTAAACCCGGCAGGATTCTCGTTATTGCCTGAACTTCTATCCTGCCCTTTTTTATTTGTATAATGGTTGAGTCTGCTTGAGTGCTGGCGTAGGGTAATTTCTGGAGTTTTTTCAGGAGGTGGTTTGTCAGTTCTTCGAGGTTCAGCTTTTTCTCCCAGTTGTGGAGGGTTGAGTAGTGAATGTTTGCTCCGAAGAATTTTCTGCCGTAGTGCTGGGCGTCTCTGAGGGGTAGGTTGTAGTATTGTTTAAAGAGGAGTATTGCCAGTATTGTTTTTACTGGAAATTTTTTGGATTTTGGCAGGTTCTTCAGCTTTCCTTCTGATTCGAAGTCTGCTAAAACGTCAAGAATTGCGAATGCCACGCTTTCAGGGTCTTTGAGTCTGTGATCCCATCTGGGGATCACGACAACCACCTGAAAGAATTCAGCAAAAACCCTAATAAAGGTTACTATAAACACGCCCATTCATATGAAAATTTTTATAAATGCTAATTTTCTTAGACCTTCCGGTGAGTATCCATGAAAGTTAGAGAACTCATTGAATCTCTAAACGAAAAGCAGAGAGCAACTGTACAAAAATGCTTGGCTTCATGTGAGATATTCGATTTAGATGAGGAAATTGAAACAGAGCTTTCCAGGGACCTAGTGGATTTCTTGAAGGTTTTATCAAATCCAATAAGGGCAGGAATAATAAAAATGCTCAAGAACAGGTGGATGTGCGTTTGCTTGATAGCAAAGGCACTGAACCAAGACCAGACTCTCATAAGCCACCACATTAGAACACTTAAAGAAATGAACCTTCTGCATGAGAGGAGAGAAGGAAAGCTTAGATTCTACAGAACAAACCTTGAGGAGCTTAAGAAATACGTTGAGATGCTGGAAAAAGAGCTCCTCTAAAACTTTAATTTTTAGTGGGTGAGGATTATGGAGCGGCTCCAGAGAGAGGTAGATAACGTGATAAAAAGCTTTGGTGGATACTGGGAGCCTTTTGAAATGCTGGGTGCAGTTGTTGAAGAGCTCGGAGAGCTGTCGAGAGAAATGCTGAAATTTGAGGGCATTAAAGAAAAAGGGGAAAAGCAGAAGGTCAAGGAAGAACTTGGTGATGTGTTGTTTGCCCTTTTGTGCATAGCGAACTACTATGAGATAGATGCAGAAGAAGCCCTCCTTGAGAGCATCTCCAAGTATTCCACAAGAGACAAAAATAGATGGAGTGACAAGAGCTGAATCCCTGCTACTTATTAGTCGATAAAATCCATATTCACTATCAATCTGGTACGGATTTTTCGAAAATGTTTATATAAATGAACAACGAAAATATATTAAGGTGGTTGTACATGAGGAAAAAAATTGACAAGTTTGATTTACAGATAATAAAACTGCTTTCAAAAAATGCAAGACTAAATTACAGACAGCTGGCTGAATATTTAAACACAACCCGTCAAAGAGTCTCAAGGCGCTTGGAGAGATTAGAAAAAGAGGGGATAATAAAGAAGTACACAATAATTCCGGATTTTGACAGACTTGGATACATATATGTGATACTAGGAATTACCCTAACCCCAGGAACTCCCTTGGAGGAGCAGATAGAAATTCTGAAAAATGATGAAGATGTTAAGGTGATAGAGAGAGCCATTGGGGCCCATAATCTGGTAGTTCACATTTTGGTGCCCAAAGACATGAAGGAAGTTGAGAAAAAAATAACGGAAATAACAGGGAAACTTAAAAACGTGGAGAAAGTTGACGTAACATTTGTGACAGAAGTTGTCAAATTTGAGCTCGTCTGAAAACTTTTCTTTTTTCGGCAATATGTGAAAGAAAAGCTAATAAACGCATGGACAAAAGAAGCAAGCAAAACAACCATAAGCGGTGAGCGTTCATGAATATCCCAATTATTGCAGCAATTGCACTATTAGGCGCTTTGGCATATAAGCTGAAGGCCCTCGACGGCAAAGGTGTCATGGCTGCGGTGCTTGTTGGAGCAGCAACCATCGTACTTGGAGGAATGTTCCCATTTTTAGCGCTACTTACCTTTGTCATACTTGGGGTTCTTGCTACGAAGTATCGTTTTGCAGAAAAGGCCAAAAAAGGAGTTGCCCAAGAAGGAAAAGGAACAAGAAGCTGGCAAAACGTTCTTGGAAATGGTCTTGCTGCTGTAATATTTTTACTAGTTGAATACTACACCAAGCAAGACCTCTTCCGGGCAGCTACGTTTTCCGCAATAGCGACTGCAAATGCGGACACTCTCGCCAGTGAGCTGGGGAAGATATTTGGTAAAGCTCCAAAGATGATAACAACCTTAAAGCCCGCAAATGTGGGGGAAAATGGGGCTGTATCATGGCAAGGTGAAATCATAGCCCTAATCGGGGCATTTATCATAAGCATTTTCGCTGTCTTTTTGACATCCCAAAAAATTGAAATGCTTCTTGCGGTAACACTTGCCGGGTTTGTGGGTTGTAACCTTGATAGCCTGCTCGGTGCAACGCTTGAAAACCGGGGAGTTATAAACAACCACCACACAAACTTTTTAGCTACCCTCATAGGGGGAATAATTGGGGCAGGTATTTTCCTCGCCCTGCTGTGATGAGATGGCGGATTGCTGAGTCGTGATGACGACCTTAGGATCTGAGCTACCCTTGCTCTTCCTTTTTCCTTAATTCTTCTTCGTAGACAGTCCAGAGGGCAATTAAAGCGGCTGGAATTCCGTGTTCTGTTGCAAAGGTCATGTAAGGTGCGAGATCAATGACATAGTCTGCGTATCTAAAAAGCCCTCTAGGGATACCTTCTCTTGACCCTATAAAAACAACCACTTCTTTTGCATAGTGTATGTCTTTTGCAAGGTTTTCTTTTACTTCAGAAACACTGTGCCCTTTTGGGTCGGTGATTATGAGCAACCTTTTGTTCCTCCTTTTGTCCCTTATGACCTGATAAAGGTCCCACACGCTAACTGGAACTTTTTCTACCTTCCAGGGGTACGCCTCCCGCTGAATCTGGTATCTGGACTCTTGGCCGACTTTTACCCCCTTTATGAATTCCATTAACTCATAAGCGTTCATTTTCTCTTTGGGTGCTATGATAAGCTCTCTAACTTCAAAAGCCTGGGCAGCTCTACCAATTTTCTCACCAAAATTCCTGCAAGCTGTGTAATCGCCCCAGTATGGCATCTGAACTATTGTAACTTTTTTAAAGAGCTTTCTTGCGTCTATTTTGTTAGGAGTAAATTTTTTCCACTCCTCTTTTCCGGTGATGGAGATGTAAGCTCTATCCCCAATGATTTCAACTAAAACAGTTTTATCGGGAAAAGTTAAGTCGACTTCGGCGTTTGTAAGCTCTTTTATTTTCCCCCCGAGAGCTACGTTGACGTCGACACTTGAGAACTTGTGGCTTCCTCGTCTCTTAGTTTTTACGGCAAAGCTCTCTCCTTCTTTTATGTGTGCTGCTATTTGTTCCGAAACACTTAAGATGTCTTCAATCGTGGCGGGCACTTCGAAGAGCACGGGAATGGCTCTCTCTATCTCAGGAATCTCAAAAAACTTTTGTTCTGCATCTTTATCTTCGGTTTCCACAAGAACAAGACCGGAATACCCATGAGGAGCTATCCAAACTTTAGCATCATCAAGAACATCCTTAATGTAATTGGCAGCAACGGCTTCCATTCCCCGTTGAGTTTTAATTAAAAACTTCATAAAAACCACCAAAAGCTAAGAGAAAAGAGAAATAATCAGGCCTCTGGTTCTGCAAGAACCTTTATCTTCCTTATCTCAGCCTTCTTAAGTGGGTATATCTTTCTGGCTTCCTTTGCTATCTCAGCGGCCATCTTTCCGTTAACTGCTTCCAGCACAAAGTCCGTGAAGTTGAGCTCTTCTGCCTTCTTGCGGATTATGTTCTCCATTATTTCTCTAATGGCTCTCTCCTGGCTTGTCTGGATTCTTCTTATTGCTATGACCATACCCATAACTCTGAGCTTGTAGCCGTCTTTTGTTGTTATGTTAAAGATACCGTCAATTCTTGTGGTTCTTCTCCTTACGAGGCTTCTTATGTAGCTTCTTGCAAGCTTGTGGCCCTTAAACTTTGTGTATGCATTTTGACCCTTAACGTCGTAAATCTGGAAGTAAAGCTTCACGTGGCCCTTTGTGAAGTCTCCTGTTAAGTCCTTTAGGGTAGTCTCAATAACTCTTCCCTTCACCTTTTCGGGGTCATCTGCAGGGGTTAGACCGATCTCCTTGCTTCCGAAAAATTCTGGAGCGTAGACTATATACCAATTCTTAAGCTTCCACTTATCCCTTGCAGCGGCAGCAACTTTCCTTGGGTTAGCTCTTGCCATCTTAACACCTCCAGTTTCATTTCTTTATGACATCTTCAGCGATCTTGATTGAAAACACCAAATCATCTAAAGCTACTATCAAGCTTTCAATCTCACCAAGGTATTTAACTTTTGTTATGACTCTACCATCTTCCCAGTAAGTTCTAAATTTAAAGTTTTCTGGTAGATTTAGATTGTCAATTTCAACGGCTTCGGCAATAGCCTTGGCCGTACTTTCATCCCCATACTCCCAGATTATCTCGGCATTGGCCTTAATTTTCATTTGTCTCACCGCTTGAGTTCTGCTCTCCAAGGAGTTTGTCTATTAGTTCAGTGAACTCATTTATTTTGTCCTTGGGAATCCTTATGCCTGCTGCTATCGCATGCCCTCCTCCTTCTCCTCCAAGAATCTCTGCAGCTTTTCTTAGGGCTTCTCCTAAGTCGTAGCCCTTTTCAAGTCCCTTCTTTGTTGTTCTGGCGGAACCTTTTACAAGCCCGTCCTCCTCACTGTCTGCTAAAACAATCACCGGCTTTTCAGACTTTGCAAGCTGAGCGTTTATCGCCATTGTTGCTGCTATCCCCACCATCGTGTCTTTAATGTTTTTGCCTGCGTAGAATATGTAAGCATGTTCTTTCTCAATTGCATTGCTCCAGTTTTGTATGAGGTATCTCCTCATCTCTATCTGCTCCCGCTTGTACTCCTCTACGAGCTTTAATGCTTCTTTGAATGCTTTTTCGTCCCCCAAGCATATTGCAACTCCTAAAGTGCCCATGTTAAGCCTTCCTGTAGCGTTTAGGAGGGTGGCAAATTCTCTTGCCTCGTGCCTTGGGTCTCCTTCTGGATAGAGCTTAATCAACACGACGTCACCGATAAGTCTGTCAACGTCTTCTTTGGAAGCATTGTTCTTAATCAAATGAATAACAAGGGCATCATGGAGCTTTCTTTTTTCCTCTTCTCTGAGTTGCCAGTATTTCATATCAGGATCAAAGCCCTTACTGCGCAGGAATTCTATTGCATTTCTGAGGTCTCCTGTTATACCCGGAAGTTCTGGATTTGATGCATAAGCGAGCATCTGAGCCAAAGTCCGGGTCTCTCTTCCAAAAAGCCTCAGCTCTTTGCGGAGTTCTATCAGGTCTAATTCCTTAGCATCTTCTATTATATCAAGATTCATTCCGTGAAACTGTCCATCGATTTCCTGCATGTCGCCGACTGCACCAACAAGAGCCAAGTAGCTCAGATCCTTGTTTCTTTCGTTTATTGCCTTTGCTACGAAGTAGGCCACGCCAGAACCGCTCAGGTCTCTAACGCTATCCGCCCCAAATTGTGTGGGGTTTACAAGTATGTGGTTTTCCTGCTCAATCTTACCGTCTTCTGGAGGATGATGGTCTGCTATAACAACACTGGCATCTTTTAGATATTTCTCAATCAGCTTTATAGACCCGCTTCCGAGATCGCTGAAAACATAAATTTTCTGCTTTTCTTCTGCAAGCTCTTTTAGTACGTCTTCTCCCAGTTGCTTCACTATGCTGAGATGAAAATCTGCCCCCTCCCTAGCAAGCGCTTTTGCCAAAATTGCACCGGCAGTTATGCCATCAGCATCCCTATGTGAGACAATACGGATAGTATGACCTAACTCAATGTGCATCTTTATTAGTTCGGCACCTTCCCTAACCTTCTCTAAAAATGCGCTCTTATCCATTATACCACCTTAAATAAGGAAAAAGGTGAAAATCAGCGGACGAGAAGCTTTGCCTGCTCTGGATCGTATCTCCACTTGGCTGGTAGCTTTCCTGTCTTTCTGTAATACTTCACAAGCCTTCTGATCTTGCTCTCAGTAAGCTGAAGACCCCTCATTGAATGGAGATCTTTGGGGTGCTGCTCGAGGTGCTTCCTGAGTTTGACTGCCTTTCTAATGAGGAACATTAAATCTTCCGGAATCTCAGGAGCAAGACCGTTCTCTTCGAGTATCTTGGTTATTTTCTTTCCAGTAATGAGTTTAACACTCGGAATTCCATATTGGTCTCTCAAAATAGTGCCTATCATAGCGGCACTATAACCTTCCTTTCTGAGCTTAACAACAAGGTTCTCGACTTCCTCGGCTGTATATTCCACCCATGTAGGTGGAGCAGTCCTCGGTGGCTTCTTTGATCCAGACTTTCCTCTTTTTCTTGCATGCAACCTTGCCATTTCCAACACCTCCCGGTGACGGCCAGCTACTGCCAGCCGCCCCTTATAAGATTGCCAATATTGGGTGGCAAGAGGTGCTTTAAAAAGTTTGCCCCTATGGTGGTTTACGTTTTTAAAAAATAAGTGAGAGGACAATCAGTATTCAAAATTCTTATTAACACCAAAAACAAAAATATGTTTTGAAGAGGGAGGGTCTGTTAATGAGAATTGAAATCAAACTCAAGCCTGAAAATAAGAATGCTATAGTGCCATTTAATTACAACGATGAAATTCATGATCAATTGCTTGAGAAGATTTTTCTTGCTGCGCCAGACTTAGCCGAGTTACTTCAAACAGAGTATAAAGACTATTTCACTTTTTCCAGAATAATGATTAGGGAAAGAGAAATTATCCCGGACAGAGGAATTAAAGTCCTTTCAGATGATATCTCACTTTATGTTTCATCTTCCCTCACCGAAATCATAAAGGCAATTGCAGAGGGATTTATCTCAAATCCTAACCTAAAGGTTGGGGAAGCATCCTTCTCTATGGCGGACATAAAAATACTCCGGGAGCCAAAGATAAGAGACGGGACACTTTTTTCGACGTTAAGCCCTATAGTCGTGAGGACGGCCAAGTTTGAAGATAACAAAGTAAAGACATGGGATCTTTATCCGAACAACGAAGGATTTCAAGACAAACTAAGAAAGATAATGCTTACGAAGTTTTCAGAGATAAATGGCAGGCTCCCAGAGAATACAGAGTTTCACCTTGATGTCATAAAGTTCAAACCCGTGAGGATAAAGGTGGGTAAGACATATTACAGGGGCTCTCTAATGGTTTTTCGGTATTATGGGTCGGAAGAAATAGCAAAGTTTGGATATGAAAACGGCTTTGGAGACAAAACCAGTTACGGTTTTGGGATGGTCAAAGTAATTGATGAAGAAGTAGAACAATAAAGCCTAAAATAACCTCTATCTCCCAGACCATAGCGACTAGCTGGGGTTCTTTTACTCTTTTCATCCTCATCAGCAAGCCCAGAAAGCTCAGGTAAGGTGGGGCTTTTAAAGTCCCATCTTCCAAAACTTCTGTTCGCCCCAACGGCCTGCCCTTGAATCGTATTTTCGATTTGAGGAGGAAATCCACAAAATGGGGTAACAGCAAAAACGCCGCAAAGATTTCAACTTTACCCAAAATGCCAATGAGCCCTATTAAAGCTCCAAGAGATAAAGTTCCTGTGTCCCCTGGAAAGATTTTAGCTGGATACCGGTTCCACCATAAAAATCCGAGGGCTATGGCACTTCCCGTAAATGCTAAAATTTGAGCATCCCCAGAAGTTATTAACCCCAAAAAGAAGAGGACTATAGCAGAAGTCCCAACTTCCAGCCCGTTGAATCCTGCAAGGAGGTTTACCAGATTGGCAGAGCCCGTTACGAAGAGCACTGCAAAGAGATAGTAGAGTAATCCAAGTTCAAAAGAAGCCAGCAAAATATTCAAATCTGTATCTAGGGACATCGAAATTATCGTTGACGAGACCAGCAAAGATAACAAAACTTTGTGGGACTGTTTAAGCTGGGTTGTGTCATCTATTATGCCCACAACTCCAAAGAGGAGAAACACAAGAAGAGCCTTTGCGAGAGTTTCATTTAAGAGAACGGTAAGGCTTAATGGCAGTACAAGCAGAAAAACAATGCCTCCCATTTCCGGAACTTCGGGTTTATCTGGTTTGTGGATGTCTTTTCCGACTATGCCGGCCTTTTTCATTAATGAACCTATATACGGAGTGAGGAAAATGGAAAAGATAAACCCTATAACAGGCGTTATCATTATAACCACCTAGGCTAGATTAAGCAAAGGCTTAATAACTCTTCCGCCGCTGGAAAGAATATCTCAGGGTGAAAAGCATGGACATCCAGTTAGTTGTCTTCGACCTCGATGGAACTCTCGTGGGTGCCTCAATGGGCTTTGACGAAGTAAAGGAGAGGCTAAGGGGGAGGCTAGAAAAGGAAGGGATATCTGCAGAGCTCATTGGCGATTTGACTCCTATGTACGAAACATTGATTGAGATATCCCGAGCTACTGGCATAGATTTTGAGTATCTGCACTCGTTTCTTGTTGAGCTGGAAGCTGAGAGAGCTAAAGACAGCTACTTGTTTGAAGGTTCCAGAGAGTTGCTGGAGCTTTTAAAAGAAAATGGGGTAAAAATCGCCCTTATGACTAGAAGCTCCAGAAAAGCCACGGAGTATATGTTAAAAAAACACGGCATAGAGAAGTTTTTTGACCTCATTGTTACCAGGGATGACGTGTCCCCTGAAGATGTTAAGCCAAATTCAGGACATTTAAAGGTGATACTGGACCATTTTGACGTTTCGCCAACGAAAACTATTGTAGTTGGAGACCATGGGTACGATTTACTTCCAGCAAGAGAGTTAGGGTGTTTAAGCGTGCTCATAACATCCAACGAAAGTGGAAGAATGAGCTTTAAAGTTGATGGGGATGCGAACTTTGAAGTTGCGACTATCAAAGAAGCTCTCGAGCTTTTCAAGCGTTTGCTTAAGACCTATGTTGTTGTACCTGCATACAACGAAGAGAAGACAATAAGCAACGTTCTGGAAAGCTTGCTTCAATATTTCAGGAGAGATGAAATTGTTGTCGTAAACGATGGGAGTAATGACGGAACGAGGGAAGTAGCTCGAGAAAAAGGCGTTGTTGTCTTGACGCACCTTGTAAACCGTGGACTGGGGGGAGCACTGGGGACGGGAATAAAATATGCCCTTCTCAAAGGGGCCGAGTTAATACTCACCTTCGATGCAGACGGCCAACATCTCGTTGATGACGCTTTAAGGGTAATGAAACCGGTTGCGGAGGGGAGAGCAGATTTTGCTGTGGGCTCGAGGTTAAAAGGTGACATAAGTGAAATGCCCTTCGTAAAGCGCTTTGGAAATTTTGTTCTTGATTTTATAACGGCAGTATTTGCCAGAAAATACGTTTCCGATTCCCAGAGTGGCTTGCGGTGCTTTAATAAGGAATGCGCATCCAAAATAAGAATAACGTGCGATAGATATGCTGTTTCAAGTGAAATAATAATCGAGGCTTCAAGAAACGGTTGCAGAATAGTTGAAGTCCCGATAAAAGCGGTTTACACCGAATACTCCAAAAAGAAAGGAACCAACGTTTTAGAGGGAGTGAAGATAGCCTTTAATTTGTTGTTAGATAAGATGAGGTGATAAAAATGTATGCCGTGCAATACATCGCCGTTATAATTATTTTAGCTCTTATAACATATGTACTTGGAAAATATGGGAGAAAAGAGCTTGACTGGCAGGATTTTGTGTTCTGGGGGGCCTTGCTTTTCATAATGCTGGTGATTTCCCTGAAACCTGTGGAGATCTCCATGGCAATAAAAAACATCCTTGGCCTTGGAAGGGGTCTAGATGCATTGTTTGTGGCCGCTATAGGTCTCAGCTACCTGCTGCTGTTTAGGCTTTACCTCGCAATAGATAGAGCTGAAAGGGAAATAACTGAACTGACGCGTCAGATTGCAATAGAACTTCGGGAGATTAGGGAAATGTTAGAAAAACTGGAAAAGACTTAATCCTTTCCAAAAAGCTCTTCCAGAAACACCTTAACTCTCTCTTTGGGGACTTTAAACTGTCTTATCTTTACAATTCCTTTTTCCTGGGCTTCTTTCAGCAAAATTTCAGTTGCCTTATTTGGATACATCTCTTCATAGACTATTTCTTTGATTCCAGCGTTTACGAGGAGCTTAAAGCAGACGTCGCATGGAAAATGGGTAACATAAAGAGTGGCCCCTTCAAGACTTATACCCTTTCTGGCTGCCATCGCTATGACGTTTTGCTCCGCATGTACGGCTCTACGACAGTGGCCATCCGCTATCAAGCAGCCCACATCGATACAGTGATCCATATTCCTCGGAGCCCCGTTATAACCCGTTGCTAGAATGTAGCCGTCTTTTACGGCAACTGCTCCCACTCTAAGCCTTGGACATGTAGCCCTTAGACTTACAAGCTTTGCAATGAGCATGAAGTACTCATCTTTCGTGGGGCGTATTCTCTTGATGTGCTCTGCTCTCTCTTTATTCAGAACTATTTCCACTTGCATGGCACCACCAAATAAAAAAGAAACAATAAGGTTAAAAGAGTTTTTCATCAGTTGAGAATTCTCTCCCTGAGATTCATCGCTTCAACTTCTGCAATAATTCTCCATATTCTCTCTTCATAACTTGGGTGCGTATCAAAGATCGATCTCTGATGGGGCCTTTCTATCTCAGGCTCTATAGACGGAAATGCGGACTCCTTAACTTCAATTCTCAGATCCTCATAGTACTTGAGTTCTTCGAGGGCCCTCTTTAGGGCTAGAGGGGTGGATATTATACGTAGTGCCGCTTCATCGGCTTTAAACTCCCTCTGCTTTAAATAATCAGACCTGAGCACCTCGTAGAGAAGGTAAAACGTGAAAGATACCAGTGAAACTAATGCTTCCTGGGAGATCAGGGAATTCAAAAGGGCTAACGCAAACATGAAGTACCTCCCATAAGAAACAAGTGGAAAGAGGATGGTATCTTTATTTTTTATATGGCCTATTTCATGAGCAGCAACCGCGAGAATTTCTTCTTCATCAAGAACTTCAAACAGCCCCATAGAAAGCACAATTGAATTTCTGAAAGAATAGGCATTTGGTATGTAGTCGTCCAATATATAAATTTCGGGCGTTGTTATCCCTGCTTTGTTTGCCATTCTTACTATCCCTTCATAAAGCCATGGCATATCATCAGGGGAAAGCTTTCTATGCTCTCCCCTTAAGATCCTCGTAATAGTCCACAAACCCTAGTTCCCATTAGATCGTTAGAGTTATAAGCACTTAAGTCTTTTGGTTGATTGGTGGTTGTTATGAACTTTCAGCAGGAAATCCTGATCATAAAATCCGAAATCTATCCGATAATCAGCAAACACTACCCGAAAACACTCACAGGGAAATAATCAGCCTCTACGACCTAATAACCTTCGCAATACTAGCACACTTGCACTTTAACGGAGTTTACAAGCACGCTTACAGAGTCCTAATCGAAGAAATGAAGCTGTTCCCCAAAATCAGGTACAACAAACTAACAGAACGCTTGAACAGGCACGAAAACTCCTGCTCCTAGCGCAGGAAGAATTATTCAAAAACACGCCAGAGAATACGTTAGAATACTGGACTCAAAGCCCATTCAGACCAAGGAGTTGGCCAG
>NZ_KE387150.1:0-12487 GCF_000430485.1 Thermococcus sp. PK | reverse complement strand
GTTAAGAAAACTAAGAACGCTCCAGGTGGTTTTGGTAGTAAGAAGAGAGACAGAGTGTTTTCTGAAGAAGAGTACAGGCATAGGAATCCCCATGAGGGGTTCTGGGGTGCGTTTACAACGTGGTTTGGCAGTAGGATCCCCTGTTTTCTGAAAAAGACTACTGTAACCCGAATCCTGCTTGGGGTAATGTGTTATGGTCTGAAAATCCTCCTCAGAGTCAAATACTGTTTAAATAACAGGGGGTGAAACTAAACACGCCCCTCTTTGGCAAAAGATTTATAAACGGAACTCCACAATTTTGACCGATGCCCATGAGGGGGGAGGGTTTTATCCTTCGCCGTGCATTTTGCCCATGATTCCCTGGGCTATTCTGCTGATCTAGCTTATTCTACAAATTCCAGGAGGTTTTTGGTATGATAAAGGAGCCAGAGATGAGGGAGTATAATCCGCAGGTCTTAGAGGAAAAAATAGAAGCATTCTGGAAAGAAAATGACGTCTACAACAAGGTGAAAAAAGCAAGAGAAAACGGACCGGACTACTATTTTCTTGATGGACCACCATATGTGAGTGGCGCTATACACCTGGGTACTGCATGGAACAAAATAATCAAGGACATGGTGATAAGATTCAGAACCATGCAGGGCTATAACGTCAGAAGGCAGCCCGGATTTGACATGCACGGTCTGCCCATAGAGGTTAAAGTTGAGCAAGCCCTCGGATTGAAATACAAGAAGGACATAGAAGAGAAGGTTGGCGTTGAAAACTTCATAAAGAAGTGTAGGGAGTTCGCTTTAACGAACCTCAAAATCATGACAGAGCAGTTTAAGATGCTTGGAGTTTGGATGGACTGGGATAACCCCTACATGACGATCAAGAATGAGTACATAGAATCAGCTTGGTTTACTTTAAAGAGAGCATGGGAGAAGGGACTTTTAGAGAAGGATCAGAGGGTTCTCCACTGGTGTCCCAGATGTGAGACTGCTTTGGCTGAACACGAAGTCAGGGGAGAATACAAAATAAGGGAAGACCCAAGCATATACGTGAAGTTCCCGATAGAAGGAAAAGAAAATGAGTACCTCCTTATCTGGACAACAACGCCGTGGACTTTACCGGCTAACTTGGCCGTTACAGTTCACCCCGAATATGAATATGCAAAAGTGAGGGTATCCTTCGATGGAAAGGAAGAGTACTGGATAGTAGCGAAGGCATTAGTTGAGAGAGTTCTCCATGAAGCCGGTGTCAAGGGAGAAATCGTGGAAGAATTCAAGGGCGAAGAACTTGAGGGCTTAAGGTATGTGCATCCGTTTCTGGAGGAGTACCCGAGACAGAAGGAGTTTAGAGAGAAATACGAGTGGGCTCACCGCGTAATATTGGGAGAGCATGTGACCCTTGGTGAGGGCACCGGATTAGTTCACACCGCCCCTGGACACGGTGAAGAAGACTTTGAGGTAGGAAAGCAGTACGGTCTGCCAATCTACTCACCTCTCGACGATGAAGGAAGGTACGTCGAAGGAAAGTGGGAAGGCAAGTTCGTTAAAGATGCTGATCCGGAGATAATAGAGTATCTCAAAGAAAAAGGCCTCCTCGTGAAGGCTGGCACAATAGAGCACAAGTATCCACACTGCTGGCGCTGTAAGACTCCGCTGATATTTAGGGCTACAGATCAGTGGTTCCTAAAGATTAGCAAGGTTAAAGACAAAATAATAGAAGAAAACGACAAGAACGTCACCTGGTATCCAGATTGGGTAAAGATAAGGTACGACAACGGAGTCATGAACAGCGGAGACTGGTGCATCTCAAGGCAAAGGTACTGGGGAATACCCCTCCCAATCTGGGTATGTGAAGAATGCGGTAACATCCACGTAGTAGGGTCTTTTGATGAGCTCAAAGAGATGAGCAAGGAGCCAATAGAGAAGGACTTTCACGAAGTAGACCTCCACAAACCGTGGGTTGATACGGTAATCCTCAAGTGCCCCAAGTGTGGAGGAGACATGAAGAGGGTCAAAGACGTCCTCGATGTTTGGTTCGACAGCGGAATAGCGAGCTGGGCTTCTCTTGACTATCCGAGAAGGAAAGACCTCTTCGAAAGGCTTTGGCCAGCAGATTTCATAGTTGAGGGAGAAGACCAGGTTACAAAGTGGTTCTACTCCCAGCAGGCGGCAAGCGTTGTTGCATTTGACACCGTTCCGTACAAGAAGGTTGCAATGCACGGCTACGTTCTGGACGAAAAGGGAGATAAAATGAGCAAGAGCCTTGGTAACATAATAAGGCCGGAGGAAGTTGTCCAGAAGGAAGGAAGAGACCCATTCAGATTCTACATGCTCTGGGCAACAACTCCATGGGAAAACCTGAGGTTCAGCTGGAAGGGGCTTGCGCAGGTTAAGAGAATGCTCAACATCCTCTGGAACGTTTATATCCTGGCTTCGACCTACATGAGCCTGGACAACTTCGACCCCACAAAAGTCAACCCAGAGGAGCTTCCGTTTAGAGAGGAGGACCGGTGGATACTTTCGAGAGTAAACACCCTCATAAGCGCTGTTGAAGATGGAATAGAGACATTCTACCTCACAAGGGCAACGAGAGCAATAGAGTACTTTGTAACAGAAGACCTGAGCAGGTGGTACGTGAGGCTCATAAGAAAGAGGCTCTGGATTGAGAAAGATGACCCTGACAAGCTTGCCGCTTACTGGACGCTGTGGAAGGTATTTGACGTTCTGCTCAGACTAATGGCACCAGTTACACCTTACATCACCGAGGAAATTTACCAGAACCTCATAAGACCGTTCAGCGGAAAGGAGAGCGTTCACCTCGAAGACTGGCCCAAGAAAGACGAGAGATGGGTAGATGAAGAGCTTGAAAAGGAAATGGAGATAGTCAGAAAAATAGTGGAAGCTGGCTCTGCGGCGAGACAGAAGGCAAAGATAAAACTCCGCTATCCTGTGAGGCAGATACTCATAGAGACCGAGGACGAAACAACAAAGAAAGCCGTTGAAAGGCTTAACTACCTCCTCAAAGACCAGCTCAATGCTAAAGAAGTCAAGGTAGCCAAGGTTGAGAGAGAAATAAGAGTAAAGCCCAACTTCGCCAAACTCGGGCCTCACTTCAAGGGAGATGCAAAGTTAATTGCAAAGTGGATTGAGGAGCAGGACGACAGGGAGCTCTATGAAAAGCTTATGCAAGGAAAGCTGAAAGTGGAAATAGAAGGCAAGGAGTTTACAATTGAGAGGGAGCACATTATCGTTGAGGAAGAACTCCCAGACTTCCTCGTTGGAGAAGAATTCGATCACGGCAAGGTCTTTGTTGACAAGACACTCACAAGGGAGCTTATGATGGAAGGACTTGCGAGGGAATTCGTGAGAAGAATACAGGAGATGAGAAAGCAGCTCGACTTAGACGTCAATGACAGAATAATGGTGTACATTGAAACAACTGACGAAAACAAAGGGCTCTTGCAGGAGATGCTTGACTACATAAAGGGAGAAACAAGGGCAGTTGAGGTTAGGTTCGAGGAAGCAAAGGGATACGTTGTCGAGTGGCCGGAAGTTGAGGCAAAGATAGGAATTGAGAAAGTCGAGAGCTGAGCGTTTCTCCTTTTTTCTGATTTCTAATTTTAGCACCTTTTTAACAGATGAGATATCACGGCAGCGGAATCCTCTCGACCTCTATCCTATCCCACGTCGGATACTCCTCGACTATGTAGAACTTTACATCTCCCTCTATAGCATCGGCGAGCTCTTCCGCGACCTCTATGGGCATTTCAATCCTTCCCTTTTCCATGTTTATGTAGAGCCACTCTTCCGGAACTCCCGCTTCCTCTACAAGCAAGGTATAGAGCTCCATTAAGTCATCATACACCGCAATCCCGAACCTTAAGGTTCCCTCTTCAGTGATTTCCATATAGGGTTTGGCAACATTCTTTGCCATCCTCTTGAGTCTGTTTCTCAGCTGAACAGCGTCCTTAAGCTTGGCTGTGCATAGGTGGTAGTTCAGGGAGGTGTTTTCTTCTCCCCATTTAAGTAGTTTCAGCCCCAGTTCGAGGCTTCCCGCTATCGCTGAACTTTCGTTGCTAACGGTTCTAAGTCCTCTTGAGAGGAGTGCATCCAGATTGGTTTCACTGAACTCAAGCTCGTTTATGTTGAGGAACTTTGCTCCGTGGGAATCTAAGAACTCGGCGAACCACTTAATCCTTTCTTCCTGCCCAGGAACGCTCGGCACTTCTCCGCCGACGTCCCAATCAAAATCAAAAGCATTCTTTATGTTCTCAAGCTCTTTCTGGAGAAGCTTTGAGCTGGGATTAAAAATATCCGGATGGAAGCGTATTTCATCCAGACCTGCAGAATAAAGCTTTTCAAGGTTTTCTTTCGTGGCCAGCGCTCCGGTGGTATAGAGGTGAACATGAAACTTTTCACCAAAGTTCTCTTTTAGAGCTTTTATGTACTCTACAGTTCTATCTATTCTTGAAAGCGGATCCCCCCCGGTAACCCCAGCGCCTAAGGCGACTTGAATTTTAGCCTCTTCTATTATATCATCTATGCTTTTTACTGGTCGCTCGTTTGCATAGCTGACGTCTTCTCTTCTCCAAGGGCTGAGGGGGCAGTAGAAACAATCTCTGGGGCAAACCCCAGTCGTAAAGAGTACCAGCTTCGCCCCCTGAACGCACAGCTGGCATCCCTTTGGGAGTTCTCCAACCACATATGAGTAGTATTTGGTTTTTCTCATGGTTCGTCCCTATGATGAATTCTTTAAAACCTTTGCTACGCAACGTCGACCTGCTCGTGCGTTGGCAATCCCTTTTTGTGTTTTAAGAGCAGCTCATAAAAGAATTCCTTCATTTCAGGGCTCATATTATCGTCTAAAAGCAAATCTGCTTTCCCGGTATAGCTCTTCTCGGCCTCTTTGACAAGGGTATGAAGGGCAGGCAAGAGGTGGTTTATCAATGCCCTTACGATTTCTGGATATGCATCTTCGTCAAGTATTTCGTCGCTCTCTAAGCCGATATAAATCACATATCCCTTCATCTGGACTGCCAGCACAAATTCATTGTCCGTGATCTCGATAAAAGAGAAATTATAACCCTTTGAGTTTGTCTTTGCTATCATAACCCCTTTTACAGAGAACGTAACCACTTCATCGTCAACCTCGAAGAGCAAGTCCTTTGCGAGTTCTCTCTGGGCTATTGCGTAGAGGTTTATCATTCTACCACCTCCACAATCTCACCGTTTCCGGGGGGTAGGATTTGCATTAACTCGTCAAGATCCACTTTGTAGCCCCACTTCTCGAAAATTTTAGCTATTTTTTTAGCAAGTTCACTCTTTTTTGTTCTTCCCGGGCGGATGACGATATACTTATCCGCATGAGCCTTAACGGCATCAACGGGCCCGCACATGGGGAGTCTCTCTCCTTCGTACTCTACTACACCGATGGCGAGCTTCACAGGTAGCCCGTGCATCCAGTTCCTCTTTCCATAAACCATGAAGGCTCCTTTGCCCAGGTATTCTCCGCTTGGAGCTTTTTTTGTAACTTGGCTTGGGTCTGCCCAGTAGGCGTCTCCCGAATATATCCCGTCTTTCCATGCCCTTGACATTGAAACTGCGAACTGGCAGGCTTCAAATATCGTTTTCTCACCGGCCTTCTTGCCATCTTTTATTACCACGTGTGGGGCCCCGTAAATATCTGCGTGACAGTAGAGGTCGTTCTCACTCATATGCTTCTTTACGACTATTTCGTTCGTTGTGGCATCTTTTCCTCCTATCACCAAAAAGCCCTCACTGCTTATGAACCACCTGAACTTTTCAAACCACTTTTTCTTACGTTTTTCAAGCTTTTTCACGTTAAGCTCTTTCTTCTCTTCCTCTTCTATGAGCTTCTCTATCTCCTCTATTTTTCTCAGAGTGTCTTCATGGGCTTTTCTGGCCCCTTCAAGTTTATGTTTGGCTTTTTTGGCCTTTTCATAGTATATCTCGGCATTTTCCCCTATGCTCTTGTCGAGATAAAGCCTCACCTTTTTACCTTCCAGTTCTATTGTCACGGCCTTTTCTTTTGGATCTACGCTTTTTATCATCTGGGCAACTTTATTGCCTGATTTTTTACCTTCTTCTATTCTCTTTTTAAACTCCTCCCATCCAAGCTTTTCAACTGCCTTTGAAAGTTCCTTTAGGAGATTTTCCACAAAAGCGAAGTTAGCGTATATTAAGTCACCAATTTCCTGATTTTCCTGCATTTCTTTTTCAAAACCTTTTATCATTTCTTCCTGTTTTCTGAGGGTAACCTCTAGGGATCTCTTCTTGTCTTGAAGCTTCTTGGTTCTCTCAAGCTTCGCGCTCTCGATAAGAATTCTTCCAAAATACTCATCCAAAGCCTCGCTAAAAGTCTCGAAGAATTTTTTCTCATAGCCTTCATACCACTTGAGCTCAATCGGAAGAACATCTATGGGTGTGGAGTCTTTATGCACTATATTCGGATTCTTTGGAGAATTAAAAACTTCTTTCATCCTATCAAAGATAGCTTTGAGTTCATCTTCATTCAACTCGTTGGCTTTCTTGGTTTTCTCTACTCCAGCCCTTAAAAGAATCTCCTCCGCGTATAGCCCTCCCATATTGAGGTTTCTCGCCAGAGCCCTGACTATCTCAACTTCTTGAGATGATATGAGCTCTTTAAACTTCTCCCAGGAAATATCAATGGGATTTTCTCTCGCGGGGGGAAGCTTGTACTCGTGTTTTGGCTTTATCACCCTGTCCTTAAACTCTTCGTACCTTAGGGCGGAGACTATAACGTTGTCTTTATCAACGAGGATGATATTACCTCTTTTAAAGAGCTCGGCTATTAGTGTGTATTCCCCTATCTTGAGCTTTACTATTCTGTCGAAATCGTGCTGTTCTATCTTTTCGAGCCTTGAGCCGCTCAGGTATTTTCTGAGAAGCATTGTGAACGAAGAGGGCTGTTGTGGGGCTTCTTTTATGTAGGTTGTTAGGTGAATCCTCCTTCCCGCTTCAATAATAAGGTCTTTTCTTCCTTCTCCCGCCACGCGGAGTTTTATCCTAATCTGCTCTCCATCGTGATATATCTTGTCAATCAAAGCTCCCTCCAAGGACTTCAGTTCCTCCACTATGTACTTGATGTCGACACTGCTCATTTCCTGCTTCATACTTCCCACCTAGGGAAAGTTGTTCCAAATGCTTTTAAATTATAGCGGTGCTCATACATTCTCAAGTATTTCATCGTTATGAACCATTTTTAAACCATAAAAGGAATTTCCATTCCGAAATCGTTAAATACTCAAAAGTTAATAAAGTTCTACAGAATTGCAGCATAGAGGTGGTATTTTATGGTCAGAGGATATTTTACGTTTGTGTTACACACTCATATCCCCTATGTGAGAAAACATGGCAGATGGCCTTTTGGTGAAGAGTGGGTCTTTGAAGCCATCTCCGAGACGTATCTGCCTCTTCTGATGGAGTTCGAGAGGCTTAAGAGGAAGAGAGTAAAGTTTCAGCTGGTAATTGGTGTTACGCCAATACTGGCCGAGCAGCTTTCGGATGAGCACATAAAGAAGGGATTTGAGGAGTACATGGAAAGAAAGCTCAATGCCATGCGCGAGGACTTGAAGAAATACGAAGATGAAAAGCTCAAGCATGCAATCTCCTATATGCTCGATTACTTTACCAAAGTTTATGAGTACTGGAGGAAAATAAACGGGGACATACTTGGGGTTCTCAAGAAGCTCCAGGATGAAGGCTACGTGGAGATAATAACATCTGGAGCAACTCACGGCTATCTGCCCCTCTTGGAGAGAGATGAAGCAATTGAGGGACAGATTGTCAATGGAATTCTCACCTACGAAAAATATTTTGGAAGGAAGCCAAGAGGAATATGGCTCCCAGAATGTGCTTACAGACCAGAGGGATTATGGCAAAGTCCGAGCAGTGGAGAAATTGTATGGCGAAAGGGGATTGAAAAGTTCTTGGAGAAATATGGGCTGAAGTTTTTCTTTGTTGAGAGCCACTTAATAGACGAGGGTCCCGCGAGCTTTGGTTATGGAAAAATTCTCCCTGCAAAGACCAAGAAGTCCACGCTGAGACCTTATTTCATAAAGGGAACGGACATAGCTGTGTTCGCGAGGAACAGGGAGACTGGGCTTCAGGTCTGGAGTGCCGACATAGGCTATCCTGGGGATTTCTGGTACAGGGAATTCCACAAAAAAGCAGAGAAGAGCGGAGGGCAGTACTGGAGAGTTACGTCCAAAGAAGTTGGCCTTGGAGGAAAAGAACCCTATGTCCCGGAAAAAGCCTTGGAGAGAGTTGAAGAACATGCAAGACACTTTGTAAGCTTAGTTAAGTCTCTCCTGGAAGAATATGAGAGGGAATACGGAGAAAAAGGCATAGTGGTTGCGCCTTACGATACAGAACTCTTTGGCCACTGGTGGTTTGAAGGGGTTAAGTGGCTTGGAAGGGTACTGGAGCTCATGGAAGAAGAGGGCATAGAGAGCACAACGATATCAAGGTTCCTGGAGAACTACCGGGGGGAGAGGTATGAAATAGAACTCCCCGAGGGTTCTTGGGGAATGTATGGGACTCATTACACATGGTGGAATCCAGAAGTGGAGTGGATGTGGGAGCATATACATCTTGCAGAGAGAAGGATGGTTGCTCTTGCAAGCAAATATCTCCATGAAGACGAATTCGGAGATAGAGTTTTGGAGCAGCTTGGAAGGGAACTTTTGCTTATTGAGAGCAGTGATTGGCCCTTCCTCATCACAACGGGTCAGGCGAAGGAATACGGAAAGAAGCGCCTTTTGGAGCATGCAAACTACTTCCACCGTCTGGCAAATGCTCTGGAGGAGTACTTCAAGAGCGGCAAATTTAAAGAAAAAGAGTTCTTGGAAGATATTGAGGAAATTGACAATCCATTTCACCCAATAAACATCGAGGTTTACGTGAGTGAAGAGCCTCCGAATGTTCCTGAGTACATTGAGCCACCCGAAGTTCCGGTAGAGGAAGAGGAGAAAGGGGAAAGCATAAGCGTTGCAAGTGCTCAGAACTTGGAGGAAAGGTGGGAGAGCAGTAAAGCCAAACGTCAGCTTGAACTTGAAGAGATAACAAAGGAAGAAAAAGAATTCGAGAAAAAGCTTCTGGCTATAAAGGGTATAGGCCCAAAGACCGTTGAAAAGCTAAAGAAAGCTGGGATTAGAAGCATTGAAGACCTTAAAAATGCCGATTTAGTGAAACTGGCAAAAGAAACAAGAATTCCAAAGAAGAGACTTGAAAGGGCTTTGAAATACCTGGGTTAGAAAAGTTTATCTTCTTTTCTTTCCTAATTATATTTGGTGGAACTTATGAGAAAAATTGAAGCTGTTGTTAGGGAAGAGGATTTTGATAGAGTTCAAAAGGCTTTGAAGCAAATGGGGATAGTGCCCATGACTGCTTATCCCGTCAAGGGCAGAGGTGTGCAGGGAGGAGTACCACCTTATGAGCTCATGCCCAAGATGAAGATAGAGATAGTCGTTAAGGATGAGGATGTTGAAAAAGTGGTTGATACAATAATCCAGAATGCTAGACGAGGCATACCCGGGGATGGCAAGATATTCATTCTGCCTGTTTATGAAGCGATAAGAATAAGAACTGGAGAAAAAGGAAACGAAGCTCTCTATTGAGAGCTATTTTTTAATTTCTCAAAGGAACGCGTGCCTGTGCTTGTAGAACATGTATATGGCATAGCTCAACAACACCAGCTCGGCAATTCCAAAGAGCACCATTACTCCAGCGACGATTTGGGCAGTAGTTGTAGACACCCCCAATCCTTGAGCGGCTTCTTGAAGTGCGGTGGGGTTGATAAACACATCGATATAAGCCCTCACTGCAAGGGCACCTGTTATCAGTGGAATTGGAATTGCAGCAAAAGCCAGCATAAGGCCAGTGTATCCCCTTTTCCTTAAACTCAGAAGGGACAACAATATTGGGATTAGCAATATCAATGAGGTTATTTTAAATTCCACAGGCAGGAACGCGGTTACAACAAAAAAGCTCACCATCCCCCACACATACGCCTTGTAGGCTCTATTTACATACTTCATAAGCCCGGCAAAATCATAGGGTGCCGCCTTGGAGTATCTAAACATTGCCTCAACGTCTTTCAGGTACTCTTTCTCCCCAAGTCGCTCTATGCTCTTATTGTTTGTGGAGTTTTTCAGCTTAACAGCACGCTTCAAGAAAAAGTTGGCGAGTTCTTCATTATCGATGACAACATCATCAGCAATTTTTCTAAAGTTCTCTTTTGCCTCTCTTATCTTTTTTAAGGCGATCTGTTTCCGCTTTGGTGAGAGGGAAGTTAAACCTTTAATTTTTTCCTCAGTCTCTTCTAAAACCTTTGCAGTTTCTCTAAGAAGCTCTGGGCTTTTCACAAAGAACACCTCCTCTAAATATTATAAAGAAAAGAAAAGGGCTTTAAGATTTTTGCTCTGCCTTGAGCAACTTGCCCACAGCTAAGTACATCCAGATTAATATTACGCCCCATGCAAGGGCCATAAATGCCAGAGCACTTGCCTTCATTTTCACCACCTCAGAGCTTTATTATTACCTCGTTCTTCTCTAGCTCTTCACCGTACTTCTTCTTGATAGCCATGTATGCTTCAATTGCACCGATGATGAGCACTAATATTATCACTGCCCTTGACTCAATGACAATCTTTCTTGCGTATTCAGTTGTGGTGCTTATGAGGGCCTCATTGTTGACGAGGTACTCAAGGTAGTCCTGCGACATGGTTATGGTGCCATTGGTAATATAGTCCCAGGTGTTCTTGCCGAGGAGTATGAGGACGTAGAGTGGCGCTATGTACTTGATTATTGGCATCACCCATTCTGGAACCTTGATGTAGGCACCCTTGTGGAGCTCCTCCCAGAAGTTCTCTGGTTTGAATAACCATACACCAACTATGATATCAAAGAGCCCAAGCACTACGAGGAGGTAGCTGCCAACCCACATGTCGAGATCAGTTAATAGCAAGAGTGTTTTGTCAAGGGCTATTGGTAAACCTATTATGAAGTACAGTGCGAAGATTATTGCGGAACCGACTTTCCTGTCTATCTTGAGGTCCTCCTCGAGAAGGGCAGTTAGGTAGTTGTACATTGCTATGGCCGAAGTAAATCCAGCGAACCACAGCAGGAGGAACCAGAGCGCTCCGAAGAGCTGTCCACCGGGCATGTTCATGAAGACGTTGGGCAGTGCGAAGTAAGCGAGACTGACACTCTGTTTTATTCCCTCTTCACCGAAGTAGGCGAAGGCTATCGGAATGGCTATTGAACCACCGAGAACAACCTCGGCGAACTCGTTGAGTGAAACCGTTGCAAGGCCGGAGAGGGCAACGTCGTCCTCAGGTCCGAGGTAGCTGGCGTAGTTCTGGATGATGCCCATACCGAGCGAGAGTGTGAAGAATATCTGTCCTGCCGCTGCCAAAGCGGCCTCCCAGCTAACGTCGCTGAACCTCGGTTCCCAGAGGTACTCGAATCCCTTTATGGAGCTCCATTCAGGCTTAACCGGAGATCCGAGGGTCAGAGACCTTATGACGAGGAGTATTGCCGCAATGTAGAGTAACGGCATCATGACTTTGACCCAGCGCTCTATACCCTTGCTGACACCCTGGGCTACGGCTATTCCGAGAAGACCCACTGAGATCGCCCAGAACACGAGCACCTGCGGCGTGTTCTTGATGTAATCAACGAAGAACTGATATGTGCTCTCAGCACCCATGTACGCTCCAGTTGCGCTGAAGTAGGTATAAGCTGCAGACCATCCGACGATGTGGAGGTAATAGCCGTTTAGGAGTGATGTAACTGAAAATGCAAGCATACCGCCGATCATTCCGAAGATAACCGCTGTTCTGGGTTTTACGCTTTCCCTGGCCATCAGGTAAAACGTCGGACCTAGAGTACCGTGGCCATACTTGCCTCCGTATCTACCCTCGACCCACTCAATCCACATCACTGGAATTCCGAGGAGGAACAGTGCTACGAAGTATGGTATCATGAAGGCGCCGCCACCGTATTTGGCTGCCTGGTAGGGGAATCTCCAGAAATTGCCGAGACCGATGGCGTTTCCTGCCATAGCTAATATCAAACCAATTTTGGTTGCCCATCTATCTCTTTGCTCCATTCATTTCACCTCGTGTAATATTGTATGAAAAAATATGCCGATGTACTAATATCGGCAAGTGTGTATCTGTTTTTCTTCATTAATAAATTTTTCTCTCAGTTTATTTCGACAAAAGGCGATTTACAACCACCTAAAACCTAGAAATTAGACATTTGTCAAGGGAGCAATACTTAAAACTGGTGTAAGCATGAGTTTTTTGACAACTGTCCAAAATTTCATAAATAATGGGCACTGCTGTAGGTTTAGTTTTAAAAAGGTTTTCAAGGTAATGGGCGTGTTTAGTTTCACCCCCTGTTATTTAAACAGTATTTGACTCTGAGGAGGATTTTCAGACCATAACACA
>NZ_KE387149.1:1120527-1121559 GCF_000430485.1 Thermococcus sp. PK | reverse complement strand
CCATGAAGACTGAACACATTGTCTGGATTGCGGTCTCTCTTATAATTCTTTTCGTTGTATGGAAAACCGTGGAACCTCTTATCACCCCGATAATCTTTGCTTTGGCGGTTGCGTATATTCTTCATCCTCTTCATGAAAGGCTTGCAAAGAAGCTTGACACCAAAAAATCTGCAGTATTGCTATCGGCTTTGATGAGCCTCCTCTTAGTTGGCTTTATATTTGGCATAGTGCTATGGTTTAGGGATGTGACCAGGTCACTGGTAATTTACCTTTTTCTTCTGAAAGCCTCGCCCTTTAGGGCGGGGATGCAGTAAACTACCCAACAGCCCTCAAACAGGAAAGCGAAAAGCATTTAAGCAATAATGCAGACCATACATTAAGGGGTTCACAATGAAACCCGAATCACCTACCATTTCGTCTGGATACCAAAATACCGGAGAGACATTCTCACCGGAAAAGTCGTCGAGAGACTCAAAGAAATGTTCAAAGAATACTCGGAAGAAATCGGGTGCGAGGTTATTGCCCTCGAAGTAATGCCCGACCACGTTCACGTCTTCCTTCAGGCAAAGCCCAACCTCTCGCCAGCCCAAATAGTGAACCACTTGAAAGGCAAAACCGCCAGAAAACTCCTCCAAGAGTTTCCAGAACTGAGGAGCAAGACGACACACGGTAGGTTATGGTCTCGCTCCTATTTCGTCGCCTCAGTCGGCTACATAACGGACGAGATTGTGAAGCACTACGTTGAAACCCAATGGGAGCGTGAGTTGAAACGAAGAGGAGCGTAACGCTCAAACTCCAGCCCTCAAAAGAAACCGAGAGAATTCTCTTCGAGTTAGCTGACATTGGGGCTAAAGTTTGGAACCAGATAAACTACCTTCGCAGGCAGGAATTCTTCGAGGGTAAACCAGTGGACTTCAACAGGACGGAGAAAATCGTCTATGAAGAATTCAAAAAGGAAATCGGCTCCGCAACAGTCCAGCAAATTTGCAGGAAGAATGCTGAAAGCTGGAGGAGCTTCTTCTCACTCTTAAG
>NZ_KE387149.1:1113052-1120427 GCF_000430485.1 Thermococcus sp. PK | reverse complement strand
CGTGGTTTGGCAGTAGGATCCCCTGTTTTCTGAAAAAGACTACTGTAACCCGAATCCTGCTTGGGGTAATGTGTTATGGTCTGAAAATCCTCCTCAGAGTCAAATACTGTTTAAATAACAGGGGGTGAAACTAAACACGCCCCGCCGGAACAAAATCCCAGCAAAAAAGAAAACCAGGGCAATAAACCTGTACCTGCACGGACTAAGTTACAGACAGGTAGGAACAATCCTCGAAATCAGCCACACAACAGTCTGGGAAACAGTCCAAAAATTCGCGAAAGCAGTTTACCAGCCGAAAATCCTCGCAGTCAAAAAACAGAGAAACTTCATCGCAATTGACGAGACAGTGATAAAGATCAACGGTCAGAAGAGATTTCTCTGGGCTGCAATCGACGTTGAGAGCAAAGAAATCCTAGCAGTATGGATTACAAGCGTTAGGAACTGGTGGATTGCCAGGGACTTCATTCTAGTTGTTTTGAAATCCTGCGAGGGACAGCCAATTTTCCTGGTTGACAAAGGGCCGTGGTATAAATCAGCGTTTAAATCTCTCGGGTTGGATTATCTGCATGTGACTTTCGGGCCGAGGAACTGTGTTGAGCGCTGGTTTAGGACTGTTAAAGAGAGAACAAAGCGTTTCTGGAATAACTTCAGGGCTAGAGACTGGAGGAGGGTTCACAGGTTTGTTTTTCTGTTTTCATTCTGGTATAATTTTGTTAGAATTCATTCTCGGTTTGGTGGACCGCCTGGTGATGTGACTGAATGGCTTCAGGAGGTGATACCCCAGTTATCCTGACAGTGTCAAGCTTGGAGAAGCTTTTCGAGGAACATCTTCTCTGGATAAGCACCTTCGAATGAAACCTTGTCCTCGCCGTTGACCCTTATGACGACCTTTGGAACTGCCATGACGCTGTACTGGTCGGCCCACTCGGGGAATTCTATTGCCTCAATCATGTCTCCAAGGATCTTGCCCTTTCCTGCAAGTGCGTTCTCAATTGCAAACTTGTGTGCCATTCTAACGGCCATTGGACAGTAGGGGCAGGTTGGGGTTACAAAGACGTATATTTCAACGTCTTGATCAATGTTCCTTACTGCTTCTTTAGTCTCTTCTGAAAGGTCTGTTTCGCCTCTCGATACGTCAACAATGTCCTCTAAGAATGATCCAAACTCATGCCCTGCTGGAAGGCCAAAGTACCTAACTCCAAAGTCTTTCCCATCTTGGGTTATTATGGTTACCGGAGCTCTATCGACTCTGTACTTCTCGGCAAGCTCCTTTTCACTGTCAAAATCATGCACTTCATAGCTTATAAGGTCGCTAAGCTCGCTAATTTCTTCAACAAGCTGTTTCAGCTGGTCACAGTATTGGCAGTGCTCTTTTCCTGTGAAGACGATGAGCTTAACCGGATTAACGAGCTTTGAAAAGAACTCCTCCTTAATTATCTTCTTGTCCCCATCACTAATAAGCGCCATCTCCATACACCTCCAATCAGTTTCAAACTAAAGCTTTTTAACCTTTGGATGCAACATATCTACGGAAACTTTACAAATTTAGAGTTTTCAACCAAAGGTTAGGATGACGGTATATAAACTTTACGATACAGATTTGGGTAGGTGGGCAACATGTCTGAACCAGATATATTTTACATCTTAGGGAACAAGGTGAGGAGGGACTTACTCAGCCACTTGACATGTACCGAATGCTACTTCAGCCTGCTCAGCAGCAAGGTTAACGTTTCCTCCACTGCTGTTTCAAAACACCTGAAAATAATGGAGAAAGAGGGTGTCCTGAAGTCATACGAAAAGGAAGAAGGGTTTATCGGGCCTACGCGAAAATACTACTCCATAGCCGTTTCAAAAACGTTTCTTGTAACTGTCACACCCAATATATTCTGGTATAAAAGTCTGGATTTGGGTTCTCCCGAGAAGCTTGAAAGATTCGAAATCAGGCTTGATGAGCTTGATAAGTCCCCAAAAAGCTTACATTCCATGGTAACAGCTTTTATAGAGGCAAACAAAAAGCTGGAGCAGATAATAGATGCTTTAAAAACTATTGAGAGCTACAGAAACAACCTCATGAAGAGCATTAAGGAAAGATATTTGAAGGAAATCGGCGACATGACCCAGCTTGCTATCCTTCATTACTTGTTGCTCTACGGTAACACAACAGTCGAGCAGTTAAGCGATGTTTTGAACCTCAAAGAAAGAGAAATTAAGGAGAAGATTGAGGAACTCTCAAAAGTGATACCGCTAAGCTTAAAAGGAGACATCATAGAAATTGATGAGGAAGAGCTTATGAAAAGAGAAGCAAAATGAGGGGGTTGCCATGCCAGAAAAAATTAGGATCATTGTAAACGAAGATAGATGCTACCTCTGCGGCGGTTGTGCAGGTGTCTGCCCGACACTCGCGATAGAGGTGCACTCGACCGGCTGGGAGTTCCTTCAAGACAAGTGCATAAGCTGCAGGATATGCATCAATACCTGTCCCGTTGGAGCCCTGAGCGCTGAACCCCTGGAGGTGAGCGAATGACCTGGAAGTACGACGTCGTTGTTGTCGGTTCTGGTATCGCTGGCCCCATAATTGCGAGAAACGTCGCTAAAGCTGGTTTCTCCGTCCTTCTCATCGATAAGAAGTGGGCTATAGGCACTCCAAAGCAGTGCGCCGAGGGAATAAGCATCAAGGTCTTCGACAAGTACGACATCCCCTACGACAAGCGCTTCATCAACCGCGAAATCTACGGTGCTAAGCTCTACTCCCCGAGCGGCTACGAGCTCGAAATGCGCTACAAGAAAGTCAGCGGAGTAATCCTTGAGAGGAAGGTCTTCGACAAGATGCTGGCCTATTACGCGGCTAAAGCGGGTGCAGATGTTCTCGCGAGGACCGAGGCGCTCGATGTCATAAGGAAGGACGGAAAGGTTGCTGGAATCAAAGCCAAGCACGAGGATGAACCCGTTGAGATTTACGCGGATATAATAGTTGCCGCCGACGGCGTTGAGAGCACCATAGCGAGGAAAGCCGGAATAAACACCTACGCTCCACCCCACGAGTTCGACTCTACCTATGAATACGAGATGCTCATAGAGGGCTTTGATCCAGACCTGATTCACCTGTGGTTCGGAAACGAAGTGGCACCCAGAGGCTACGTATGGGTCTTCCCGAAGGACGAGGACAGGGCCAACGTGGGCATTGGAATAAACGCCGACAACCCAAAAACAGCTAAGTACTACCTCGACAAGTGGCTCAAGGAAAACAACATCCCGGCAAAGAAACTCCTCGAAATTAACGTTGGAGTAGTCCCAGTTGGTGGTATCGTCAAGGAGCTTGCCAAAGACAATGTGGTCGTTGTAGGGGATGCCGCTAGACAGGTAAACCCCATGCATGGCGGTGGAATGGCAGAAGCTATGGAAGCAGGAACAATAGCGAGCAAGTGGATAGTAAAAGCACTTGAAGAGGAAAACCTTGAACTTCTGAAGAACTATACAAAAGAGTGGTGGGAAAAGGACGGCAAAAGATTGGAAAGAGTCCTTAAAGTCAGAAAAGTCGTGGAAAAATTAACTGACGAAGATCTGGATGTATTTATCCAAGTGCTAAGCGGGGCAGATGCGGAAAAAATTGCAGGCGGCGATTATCTGGAAGTCATAAAGGCCCTCCTCAAGCATCCAAAAGTGCTCATGAGCCCAAGAAGGATAGCCCTCCTTAAGGAGCTTCTCTGATTCTAACTTTTAAGTTATAACTTCTAACCTCTATTTTTTCTTCGGTTTTTGTAGCAGTTCATATCAAGGCACACTTCGTATTCTCTATTGCGCTCTTTGATCTTCACTATTGGGGCATTTCCGCATTCAGGGCATGTCTTTCCAGTTGGGATTATTTCTCCCCTTTGGAGAAGTGGATATGTGACATTGCAGTTGGGCCAATTGGAGCAGCCCACAAACCTTTTTCCTGTTTTTCTATTATATCTCACCACTAAGTCGCCACCGCATTTGGGACATTTCCCCACTATTATGATGTCCTCTCTCTTTTCGGCAGACTTTTTGATACTCTCCTCTTCTTCTGCAGTAAGTTCCTTTGTGCTAGCACGTTTCTTATTTTCTTTGTTTTTCTGGCTCTCAACAAACGTTTCCAGAAGTTTTTTCCCTATTTCTTTCTCTTTTTGCTTGAATTCTTTTAATATTTTTACCAGGGTTTCCTTGGACTCTTCGATAACTTTTTCCTTGCTTACTTTTTTCTGCATTATCTGTTCCATCTTTTCTTCAAACTCCTTCGTCAGCTCTACGCTTATTATGTCTGGGACGTTGTTTTCCAGGGCTTCTATCACCTTCATGCCGAGAGGAGTCACCTTTATCTGTTTCTTGCCCTCTATGTAGCCCCTCGAATATAAGGTTTCTAATATTTGGGCTCTTGTAGCCTTGGTTCCAATGCCGAGGTCTTCCATTTTCTTGATGACACTTGCTGGAGAATACCTTGCTGGTGGTTTGGTTTTCTTCTTCTCTCTCTTTATCTGGATAACTTTTACTCTCTCCCCTTCCTCGAACTTTGGAAGCAAAACTTCATCAAATTTAACGTACTTGCCGTAAATCTTCAGCCATCCCTCTTTAATTGTCCTTGAGCCGCTGAGGATAAAGCGGTGGTTGTTTGAGTTTATGATTACTTTCATACTCTCTCTTACGGCGGGGTCAGCGAATGCGGCTAAGAATCTCCTAACTATCAAATCGTAAAGATTCTGCTCATCTTTGCTTAGATCTCCGGGTTTGGGCAGCTCACCGGTGGGATATATTGCCGGGTGAGCAGGATCATCTTTTTTGCCTTCTACGGGTTTTAAAACTCCTTTACCTAAAAGTTCATGAGCATGGGGCTTGTAATCTGGAATTTTGGCAAGGTTATGGATAATATACTGATAGTTCAAATTTTCCGGAAGTTTTTGGGACGAGGTTCTAGGGTATGAGATGAAAGATTTTTCATACAAGCTTTGTGCTATGTCGAGGGTCTTCTTTGGGCTGTAACCGAAGGCAGAGTAAGCTTCCCTTTGAAGTGTCCCAAGGTCGAAGGGATGAGGGGGGTTTCTTTGCTGCTGTTTTACCTCTATCTTCTCCACAAATGCCGGCCCTTTTTTGGCCTCTTCAACGATTTTTTTGGCCTCTTCCTCGTTAAAAATGCGATCCTTCTCATAAACGGCTGTGTATTGTTGGCCGTTTTTTTCGAGAATCATTTTTATGACCCAGTACGGCGTGGGGACGAAATTTGCGATTTCCCTTTCCCTTTCAACCAAGAACTTCAACGTCGGCCCTTGAACCCTTCCCGTGCTTAAAACTATCCACTTACCGCTGGCTTTTCTTATAGCCGAGCTCAACGCTCTAGAGAGGTTTACTCCCCAGTACCAGTCAAGGACGTGCCTTGCTATTCCAGCATCGGCCATTCCGAAGTTAATCGTCGGCTCTAGGTTATACCACGCTTTTAACAGGTCTTTTTTCGTGAGTGCGGAGAACTTCATTCTCTTCGCCTTTGAAGGATCAACGCCGCAGGCATATTTTAACGCAGTATACCCTATTACCTCACCTTCGGTATCGTAGTCACACGCAACGACAAACTCATCCGCCCTCTTTGCGAGCTCTCTAAGGGCTTTTATGTAATCCTTAGCGTAGCTTTTTCCCTTTTCTGCAACATAAACGGGAACCCATTCTATATCAAAAACCGGGTAGCCGTAAGTTTTCTCTTTGGGAGCGAGTGAGAAGAGGTGTCCAACAGCCGGGGCGACTATTATTTTTTTCCCATCTCTTGTGAGCTCATAGTAAGGGACTTTACCGATGGTCTTCCTTACCGGCTTACCTTCGGCAAGGGCATAGGCTATTTTTCTGGCTACGTTTGGCTTCTCTGCAATTATGAGCGTAGTCATGATACCCCTCTCACTTCCTTTAAAAAGGGAGTATAAGAATTTTTTGGAAGTTGTGGGCCGGCAACAGAGGCCCGCGTTCACTTTTCGCGCGGGTGGATGCACCGGCCCTGTGGGCTCGGCGTGAGCACGCTCCGCTCATAGAGCCCGATACCTTGCGGAGGCGGGTTCAACCGAGCCCGTGCGAGGAGACTGATTGTCCCCTCGCTGTCGGCACTCTAAGATATGAGTGAAAGGTTAAATTCTTTACGCTGTTGTTATCAAAACTACACCCACAACGGCTAACACCAATCCTGCAAATATCTTAGCGTTTGGCGGCTCTTTTAGAAGTGCTATGGCAAGAAGGGAGGATATAATTGGGTTTACAGCACTTACCGGGGCAGAGATCTGGGAACCGACCAAACTTACGGACTTAACGAACGCATACTGGCCAATTATTAAACCAAGCAGAGCCGCTCCAGAGAGCGTTGCCAATTCGTTTTTCGTGATTCCTCTAAGCTCTTTCCAATATTTGGGGAGGAACACACTAATGCCCAATGCAGCAAATATCATCCTAATGCCCGCTAAAGATAGGGGAGAAACTTGCGAAGCCAGGACATCGAGCAGCACTATTGCAATGCTCCATGAAATAGGCGCTAGAATGGCAA
Organism: Thermococcus sp. PK; assembly: GCF_000430485.1. Taxonomy (NCBI): domain Archaea; kingdom Methanobacteriati; phylum Methanobacteriota; class Thermococci; order Thermococcales; family Thermococcaceae; genus Thermococcus; species Thermococcus sp. PK. Next base: position 1,113,898 of record NZ_KE387149.1, on the reverse strand, counting down.
ATATAAATCCTTTGCTGTCGAGATGTTCTTCAACTTCTCCTTTTCTAACTATGACTATTGCCAAAAATACAAGGAATGCTCCAACGATTATCTGGGCATTTATGTTCCTACCCAGAAACAACCAAGCCCATAATATGGTCCAGAGAGGATAGGAGGATGTTATTGGGACGGTTCTGGATACACCCATCAACTTGAGAGCATTAAAGTAGAAATAATCCCCTATAACAAAGCCGAACTGGCCAGAGATAAACGTGATTAAGAGAACCCGCCAATTGAGGGAAAATATCTCGGCATAGCTTCCGGTGAAAAAGAATAAACAGGCGTAAAAAATCGCCGTGATGTATAGCCTGATTATATTAACGGTAACTGCGCTCTTGTTCTTCATCCCAATTTTCACTAGAACCGAAGCGGTTCCCCATCCAAGTGCAGAAATCAACGCGAGTAATGCTCCCCACAGCGTGTTCATGTTAAGAAAGGTGAGTGCTTAATTTAAAAACTTAACGTTTCGAAAACTATACCCTAGTTCCCATTAGATCGTTAGAGTTATAAGCACTTAAGTCTTTTGGTTGATTGGTGGTTGTTATGAACTTTCAGCAGGAAATCCTGATCATAAAATCCGAAATCTATCCGATAATCAGCAAACACTACCCGAAAACACTCACAGGGAAATAATCAGCCTCTACGACCTGATAACCTTCGCAATACTAGCACACTTGCACTTTAACGGAGTTTACAAGCACGCTTACAGAGTCCTAATCGAAGAAATGAAGCCTAGTTCCCCAAAATCAGGTACAACAAACTAACAGAACGCTTGAACAGGACACGAAAAACTCCTGCTCCTAGCGC
>NZ_KE387149.1:1037503-1112952 GCF_000430485.1 Thermococcus sp. PK | reverse complement strand
GGATTTTAGGGGCGATTCTGGCCGTGAATCTGGACAGATTATACAACTTCACAGATGGTGGGAACTAGGGTAAACTATCTTAACTTCTTACCAGAGAGCTTAAAAACCTTTGAATTAAAAATAAAGTGGTGATGAGCTCGGCAAATCTGAGCGTTGCTATGATGACGATCTTGAGTGCTGATGTCATCTTATCTTAATTTCAGCGTTTCTGAGCTTTATTGGAATGTTATGCTCTGCGGATACTTCTCTTATTACCTTTTCCATGACTTTCATGACATCTTCACGCACTCTTTCGTCAGAAATAATTCCTAGCAGGGTGCTTCTTTTGTCAAAGCTTGCCTCAAGATCAACCAGCACTGTCCCTCCCTTAAACTCCCAATCAAAATTCATCCACCTAAAAACTGAATTTGGAAGCTCCGTTAGTTCTCTCTGCAGTCTTCTCCGCATTTCCTCTATTGCTGGCACTATTTTGGTTTTCAACAGAGTCTCTTCAATTTCTCTCTTTTTTTCTTCAGTTATATATGAGAGCTCCTCAACTCCCGCTTCTCTGAGAAGCTTTTCTATCTCCTTTTCTAACTCTTCTTTCTTGCTGATTATCTGCTCGGCTACTCCCGAAACGTTCTCCTCTTCTAGGTGAAGCTCTACCCTGTGGACAGTTACATATTTGTTCAACGCTCTTCCAATCTCTCTTGCGTGCTGCCTTAGTATTTTATTGACGACGCCTTCTGCTTCTTCTTTGCTAATTCCGGAAGCTTTGCCCCAGAGTGTTAGGTTAATTTCGTGCTCTCTTCTCCCCTTTATGTCTAGGAGCATCTTCTCGATGTCGATACCTGCACTTTGAATGTCTTTGAATATCACTCTAGCATAGGTAGAGAAGTATGGCTTGATGCTTTCATGTGCTTCAACTATTATGTTGCTTTCCACTCTGCGTGGAACAACAACTTCTTCCTTCTCTTTTTTCTCTTCTTCCGGCTCTCCGGGAGCGATTATCCTGGCCTGGGCGTTATTTAAGATTGGCTTAAGCCCGGCCTTTCTCCAGATTACTGGAAGGTGTTTGTTCACAAAGTACAGCACCCTCTTTTCCAGGGCTTCCCTTGAGCTTTTGTCTTTCTCACTCGTTCCATAAATGTTTACGCGAAGATAGATTACTCCAGAACCAACCTCTCCGATTAGTTCCATTTTCTTTATAGAAACTCCATCCAGGGTTTTTATCTCCTCTAGGATTTCTTCCCCGTACTCCTGAAGAATTGGCTTAAAGATTTCTCCCCCCACTACTTCCACTTCAATATCTGGACTGCCTGGGCTGTCGGGTTTTTTCTCTACTTTGGGGATTTCTTCAGGGACTTGTTCCTCCTCACTTTTCGGAGGAACTTCCTTTTCAGTATCTTTTTGTACTGTCTCTTGAGGTTCCACTTTTGCTTGCTTTTCTTCTCTCTTCTCGAGGACTCTCTCTAGCAATTTTTCCTTTTCCAGTAGTTCAGTGTCTTCAATTTTGCTCTCCCCGAATAGTTTCTTAAGCTCGACTTTTGGAGTCGCATTGTAAATTTCAAGATTGTCGGTTATTGAGAGCTTTAGGGATATTTCATCGAGCCCGTACAAGTCCACTACGAGTGGATAGCCCAGTATCTTCTTTAGGGTTTCAATGCTGTCCTTTCCGGTTAACCTCTTTTTGGAATTCAGGAGGTCTACCTGAGCAGCCAGAAGTTTTTTTCTGTCCAGCATAATTGTTGCATAATACTTTTCTTTTTCGTCCTTGGTGAAAATTTTCAAAAATACTCCGCTAAACCCGTGATTGGAAAAAGCATTGTAGATTAAAGTAAGCAGTTCCTGTTTTTTGGTGCATACAATGTTCTCTTCTATTGGTGTGATATCTGGAAGTTGCATCTCTACCACCATTAGGTATATATATCAAAAGCTGAATAAAGGTTCAGGAAACTACAAAGGCTTTATACAATTTAAAGTTCATTTGGGAATATATTTAAGCATTATTGTCCTTAAGGTGGGTACCATGAGAGTGTTAATACTTGGTGGAGGAACCATAGGGAGAAGTATTGCTCATGCACTTAGAGGAGAATTTGATATTGTCCTTGTTGAACAGGACGAAATTAGGGCAAAATCTCTCAGCGAGGGCGGGTTTCATGTTATTCAAGGGGATTTCACTTTTACTGCCTCTTTGTTAAAGGCGGGCATTGATAGAGCAGATTTGATAATAATAACCACAACAGACATAAATAAGATAAAAAGGGCAATACCCACAATTAAAAACAACAATCCAGAAGTGCCGATTTTAGTCATCCTTCCTGATGATATGACCGCTGAAGACCTGACATCTCAGATAAAGGAAGAATTTGAAAGCGAGGTCAAAATAGACTATGCTATCTCCCCAAAGGAAGCCGTAATCAAGGCAGTAGTTGAGATGGTAGAGGACATAGGAACGAGGAAGAATGCAATTTTACTTTCCAAAAAGCTCTCGGAACTAAAGCAAAAGACTGACTCACTTTTAATAGTCATGCACGACAATCCCGACCCAGATGCCATGGCAAGCGCTGCAGCTCTCCAAGCAATTGCCCAAAACATGGGGCTAAAGGCAACAATTGTTTATGGAGGAGATATAACGCACCATGAAAATAGGGCGTTTGTAAATCTTCTTGGGCTGGATATGAGGAAAGTTTCTCCGGGCTCTTATGAGATTAAGAGGTACTCCGCCATAGCCCTGGTTGACTGTCAGCCCAATGGAAATGTGAGCATTTTAGACGACGAGGATATTAGGAAAATAGAGATAATTGTTGACCATCATCAGCTTCTCCAGAATCTAGAAGAAAAGCTCCCCAAGAGCGCATTTTTTGATATCAGGCCGGAGGTAAACGCTACCTCCTCAATAATGGTTGAGTATCTGAAACACCTCAATATAGAGGTCAATGAGCTTCTTAGCACCAGCCTTTTCTACGGCATCTACATAGACACAAAGAAGTTCTCAAAGCTTAGTCATACCGACCTCGAAGCTTTGGAGTTTTTGGCTGGAAAGGTGGATTACGACATACTGGAAAAGATAGAGTCTCCGGACATCTCTACCGAAACTGCAGAGGTCTTGGCCAGGGCAATCTTAAAAAGAAAAGTATACAAAAACATTGTCATTTCAAACGTAGGCTTTATAACTAACAGGGACGCCATTCCTGAATCTGCGGACTTTTTACTCAGGCTGGAAGGTGTCAATACCGTCTTAGTCTTTGGTATAGTCGATGACAGGATTGAAATTTCCGCCAGAACCAGGGACGTAAGGGTAAACATAGGCAAGGTTCTGAAGGAGGCTTTTGGAGACATAGGTAGCGGTGGAGGACACCCACAATCGGGGGGTGCAAGAATTCCGCTGGGAATCTTCAAACTTGCTAAGGACAAGGAGTCACTATTAAAATTGGTAGAAGAAGCAATAACAGAGAAATTCCTAGAGGCTCTGAATGCCAAGGAGGGCTAGTCTTTCTTTGCTTCTATCAATATTATGTCCCCAATTGCGGTTACCCTCTCGTAGGGAATTCCAACTTTTTCTCCGGGGAGTCCAAGTGCCAGTATTCTTCCCGCTCCCTTGTCGATCTCTATCAATACCTCATCAACGTAACCGATGTAATATCCCCTAGTGTCGTATATTTGCTTTCCGTAAAGCTTTGACAACCTCATTACCATATCACTCACCGTTTGAAATTGGAGGTCTTTCCTTTTAAATTTTCTCACTCATCGCAGTGTTTTCAAGTAAGGAGTTTGAAGAAAATGACTGCGAGCAAGTTTGAGGGTAGGCGAGGGAGACCAAACCCCATTCTTCACTTTACTACCTCTACTTTAACCTTTGAGCCGTCCTTTAGATTGAGCTTCTCTCTAAGGCATACGGGCGCTATTATTTCCGCGATTCTCGGCGGGTGTATCGTCCTGGAAGGGACAACTATCGCCCCTTCGATTCCGTTTATCCTGACTTTGTAAGCCTTTACGTCTCCAAAGGTTCTGCCCTCTTTTGTGAAACCCGGGATTGTTATGGGTTCCACATTGTAGAGCGCATCGTAAATCGTCTTTGGAAAGATTACTAAGATATTCAGAGTTCCCGGATAAGGTGTAAAGCCGAGGTAATCCTTTATCCTGTCCCGGTACTGTTCCACGTAATATTTACCTTCCCCAATCCCCGAAACGACTTCTCCCAAGATAAATTTCCCATACAAAACCTTTCCAATTTCGTCGAACATTTCCTCAAGAAGCTCTAACCCTTTAGGAGTTATCTCCACAAAGGTTTTCTTTCCGGAGACTTCCTTCTTTAAATAGCCGTTTTTTTCCAGGCTTTCAAGCCTTCTCATTACTGACTGGGGAGAGGTGTTTAATTCCCTGGAAAGCTCTCTGAGAGTAACCCTGACCTTATCCCCGATGGCACCTTTCTTGGCGAGGGAAATGAGCAGCTTAATATCTTCCATTTTCAGCACCCTTGGAAAGTTTATCCGCAATTCTAAGAGGTTTTGGATAGCCGTTTTCATTAATCATTTCAATAATCTTCTTTGCGGAGTCAAGGTCAATTAAGTTGCCAACACTTACATAAGCTTTTCCCACCTTTACGAAGTCTTTTGTATTGGGCAAGGGGCGTTTTGCGACCCCTATTGTGGGTTTATTGATAAGGACACCTACATGCGAAGCCAAGCCATACCCTCTTGGATGAGCCTTTCCGTGCCCCTCGACAAGGAGAACATCAAACTCTTCGCCCTTCAGAAGTATCAAAATAGGTCTCGTTTCTCTCAGAAAGAAATAGGTGGGAATATATGGAAAGGTCACCTCTGTTTCAGCAACTTTTGTCCTCAGCACTTCACAGGAAGGAAAGGAGCACAAAACAAAAGCCCCTCTCGCTCTATTTCCCTTATAAGAAACATCAACCGCAGCGACACTCTTAACCTCTGAGATATCCAGCGGCTGTTCTACGATTTTTCTGCTCAGCTTTCTTTGAAGTTCTGCAATCTTTTTAAGATCCATCTCTCCACTCCTCAAGCTTCTTTTCCAAATCCTTGTTAATCTTCGCCCTTGTCAAATCTTCAAGGGTTCTTTCCAGAACATATCTTGCCTGATCCTGCTTTTGCCTTATGTTTACAAGCCCTTTGGGATATTCGAGAGTAACAAGCTCATCGTAAACTTTTTCCATGAAAGCGTAGACTTCCTGAGCCTCCTCTAAGTCTCCTTTCAGCAAGAGAGTTAGAAAATATCTCCTTAGCTCTCCAATGAAGTCTCCAATTCCAAGGGCATAGTCGGCCTCGGGGATTCCAATCTCCTTTGGAGAGGGAAAGTCTTTTCCAAGGAGATAGCAGTAGAAAAGTAATGCCTCAACGTACTCTTGGTGTGCGCTCTGAACGTAGCCCGTGAAGTAGAGGTCCTCATGACCTTTGAGCTTCTCTTTTAGTTTTTTAACGAGCTCTTCAGCTTTTTCCAGTCTCTCCTTTGCGGTCTTGATCTCTCCTCTATGCAGGGCTTTTATTGAGTCTCCGCTCAGCCTTACGATGTCCCGGGTAAGCTTGAGTGCCTCCTCCCGCAGTTCATCTTTTTTATCAAGAACTTCTCTTATCTCGGCTATTATCTCAGAAATGTTCATTCCTCACCACCGAAAAGATTTCGATTACAAGAATAAAAACCTTCTTATGTGGGCTTGGCGTATCCCACCGCTGTCATCGTTAGCCTTTCGGCAACCTCAAGCGGCCCCGGAGGCCAGGCCCTGTGCGCCCGGCATCGTCCCCCAGATTCACAGCTGCCCAGACGCTCCTCCGGTCGGGCTACCGGGCGTGTCGGATGCCATTATAATACTCTGCAGAGAGAAATTTTAATTTTTCTATTTCCAATAACTGCCAGTTATATCTTGGCATTGACATCATGCCGAAAAATATATAAATGCACCCTCTGACTATGCACGTAAGAATTCATTTGAGGTGATGCTCATGGTTGAAAAGAAGAGAAACATCATAGTTGAAGAGCTCGTGAGGACTCCTGTTGAGATGCAAAAGGTAGAGCTCGTAGAGAGAAAGGGAATAGGTCACCCAGACAGCATAGCCGATGGAATAGCGGAAGCCGTTAGCAGAGCCCTTTCAAGAGAGTACATAAAGAGGTACGGAATTATTCTCCACCACAACACAGACCAGGTTGAAGTTGTTGGAGGAAGGGCTTATCCAAGGTTCGGCGGCGGTGAAGTGATAAAGCCGATATACATCCTTCTCTCAGGTAGAGCGGTTGAGTTTGTTGATAAAGAAATGTTCCCCGTTCATGAAGTGGCAATCAAGGCAGCAAAGGACTACTTAAGGAAGGCAGTTAGACACCTAGACGTAGAAGAGCACGTGGTCATTGACTCAAGAATAGGACAGGGAAGCGTTGATCTGGTTGGTGTTTTCAACAAAGTCAAGGAGAACCCGATACCCCTTGCAAACGACACATCCTTTGGTGTGGGCTATGCTCCATTAAGCGAAACCGAGAAGATAGTCCTTGAAACTGAGAAGCTCCTCAACAGTGAGAAGTTTAAGAAGGAATGGCCAGCCGTTGGTGAGGACATCAAGGTTATGGGACTCAGGAGAGGAGACGAGATTGACCTTACAATTGCCGCTGCCATAGTTGACAGCGAGGTTCAGAACCCACAGGAGTACATGGAGGTCAAGGAGGGAATATATAACGCAGTTAGGGAGCTCGTTTCCCAATACACAGAGAGAAAGGTCAACATTTACGTTAACACTGCTGACGACCCAGAAAACGACATCTACTACATAACCGTTACGGGAACTTCAGCAGAGGCTGGAGATGACGGTAGCGTGGGTAGAGGAAACAGAGTAAATGGTCTCATTACTCCAAACAGGCACATGAGTATGGAGGCAGCGGCCGGTAAGAACCCCGTCAGCCACGTGGGTAAGATATACAACATCCTCTCTACCTTAATAGCAAACGACATTGCCGAGCAGATAGAAGGAGTGCAAGAAGCCTACGTGAGAATTCTCAGCCAGATAGGAAAGCCAATTGACGAGCCTCTTGTCGCAAGCATCCAGGTAATTCCAAAGCCGGGCTACAAAGTTGAGCAGTTCGAGAGACAGGCCTATGAAATCGCAGACGAGTGGCTTGCAAACATAACAAAAATACAAAAAATGATATTGGAAGACAAAATTAACGTCTTCTGATTTAACTAGTGCTCTTTTTCATCTTTTCTTGCATAAGAATTCTCAAGATTCTAGCCTCTTCAAGCAATAGCTTTTCCTTTTGCTTCTTTATGATTTCAAGCTTCTTTTGCAAAAGCCTATCATCCCTCATAGGAAATCACCAGAGTGTATATGTCTTTCTTCCTTAAAAACCTTCCGCTTAATGCCTAAGTTTACATCGACAAAAGACGTAAAAAACCATATCTTTAAAAACCTTGGGTCAATAAATTAGATAGAGGTGAGAGAACATGATAATTGCCGTGAGCGGGACACCCGGAGTTGGAAAAACAACTGTAGCAAAACTTTTAGCCAAAAAATTGGGTTACGATTACGTAGACCTTAGAGAGTTCGCCCTAAAACACGGTATCGGCGAGATGAAGGGAGAAGAACTTGAAGTTGAAGTTGATGAACTCGCCTATTATGTTGAAAAAGAGCTCAAAGACAAGGATGTGGTACTTGACGGGCACCTGAGCCACCTGATGCCAGCCGATCAGATTATAATACTCAGAGCTCATCCAAAACTGGTAGGAGAACGTTTAAAGGAGAGAGGATACAGCGAGGAAAAAATAGCCGAAAATGTCGAGGCAGAGCTCGTTGACGTGTGCCTTTTAGAGGCCATAGATGAAAACGAGAACATCATAGAAGTAGATACCACAAACAAATCTCCCGAAGAAGTCGTGGAAGAAATCCTGGACCTCCTGAATAGGGGAATAAAAAGAAGAGTAGGCATAGTTGACTGGACTAAAGTGTATGACGAAGTACTTCCATATCTGAAACTTGGAGGTGATGACGAATGGGCGTAGGCCTGTGGATTAGAACAGGAGTTTTGATGGCATTCCTTACTGGCCTATTAATGGCTATAGGCTATGTTCTGGGCAATGAGACTGGAATGCTCTTTGCTTTCATCTTCGCTTTGATGATGAACTTCTTCAGCTACTGGTACAGCGATAAAATCGTTCTCACATGGTATAGGGCAAGAATTCTGGAAGAAGATGAAGCCCCAGAGCTCTATGAGATAGTGAGGGGATTGGCTCAAGAAGCAGGAATCCCCACGCCAAAAGTGGCAATAGTACCAACTGAAACACCAAACGCCTTTGCAACCGGCAGAAATCCAAAGCATGCTGTGGTTGCAGTCACTCAGGGGCTGTTGAGACTCCTAAATAGGGATGAACTTGAAGGAGTAATAGCCCACGAGATAAGCCACATAAAGAACAGAGACATACTCATCCAAACTCTAGCGGCAGTATTGGCTGGAGCAATAATTATGGTGGCGAGATGGGCCGGATGGATGCTCTGGCTCGGAGGATTTGGAGGAAGGGATAGGGATAGAGACGCAGGGAGTGCTTTGGGAGCTATACTCTTGATAGTACTCGCTCCGATAGCCGCGATGCTAATTCAGATGGCAATAAGCAGGGCAAGGGAATACCTGGCAGATGAAACCGGAGCAAAGATAAGCGGAAAACCGTGGGCTCTTGCAAGGGCCCTTGAGAAGATTGAATACGCTGTCTCGATGAGACCCCTCAGAGATGGAAACCCGGCAACTGCCCACATGTTCATAGTAAACCCATTCAGGGGAGTCAGCTTTGCAGAGCTGTTCTCAACACACCCGCCAACCCAGAAAAGAATCGAAAGGCTCAGGAAGATTGCGGAAGAAATGGGAATTGCCTTTTGATTTCATTTCTAATTTTCTTGAAACCATCGAAATTGATTTATATTTTTAAAACGTAGATTTTGTTGATGATCAGTATAAAACGATTGATGCTACCGGCTCTTGTGATACTGTTGCTTTTCTCGGCCTATTATGCCAGCACACTTAGGAATAACTCTCAAACTTGGGATGAAAATGACCTCTACCTCTGGAGGACAAAAATTGAGCGCTTGGCTGTGAATTCAAGCTATGGAATCGGTGCAGTATGGCTTGGAAAGGACAGCCTGGCGAGGGACAACTACATCCACATTGCAATAAGCCCGTATGGAAACAAAGAAGCCCTCATGAAGGCTATTAAAGAGCAGGGCATCCCCCTTGAGGCTGTTAAAATAGAAGTCCGGGGAGAATACGACGAGGACTTCACAAAACCGGAACCTCTTTGTCCCGTGAACTATACCCACAACCGGGCGGAGGACGTTGAAGGGGATGTAAGAATATACACAAGCTTTGGAACAAGCGGGATGTACTATCTCAAACTGCTTTCATGTGAAGAGGAGGGAAACAGGTTAAAGCTCACTTTCAAGCTGTGGAAGTGCAATCCCGCATCCATTATGTGCACTTCAGACATCACGTTTCCATCGTTTGAAATCAAGTTTTTGAAAGACTATCAAAACGTGGAAGTTATAGTTCTGGCAGATAGTTGGGAGGGAAAAAGAACTGGCATCTATATATTTGATCTTTCCCGCAAGCCTCTTTGGGTTCTTTATGAAGGCTCCGAGAAAAGAGAGGAGATGTACATCTATAGAGACGGCTGGATTAGAGTTCTTTATGCCCATCCATCAAAGGAAGCACTTGAAGAGATTGGCAGCCCTTACATCCAGCTTTATCCTTGGGAGCTTTTTAGGGAGTATGAGTATAATCAGACGAGGCTTAATCAGGAAGTCTTGGCAATTGCGGAAGAAAAAGGGTACATTGCAGAGGAAAAAGAACGGCTGGTATTTGTTTACGTCCCAGACTTCAGTAAAGAAACTCTGCAAAAGATAGAGGACGATTTTGGAGAGTATGTTCAGGCAATAGTATTGAGGAGTGGATAGCTATTCAACCTTTCGAGAGAAAGCCTTAAAAACTCTCTTCCCAGCTCAAAACGATGGCCATGAGGACGCTCACTGACGTTTTCAGGGAACTTCTAAGAGAGAAGGGTATAGACAAAGTCGGGAGCCTCTCTAGAAGAATCCCCAAAAGGTCTTCAGAAAAACCGCTCCAAGAAATTGCCCTAGCCCTTCTTGAAGAAAAAGGGGTAATTGTAAAAGTAAAAGAACCCACGACAATAGCATGGGACTTGGAAGGAAAGCCTACAAGAGGAGCGCTTTTTGCGTACATACCTTTGAGCTCTTCTCATCTCGAAAAGTTTGAAATCGTAATTACCGGCAAAGACCTCAAGGAAAAGCTTTCTCAGCTCAGCTACCCTTATTTCATAATCGACCTCATGCACTGGGAGAAGCACACGGAAAAAGAAAAGAAGAAGGTTGCCCTTCAAGCGTCTCAAAGCTACGGGGTTATTAGGGATTACCTCTGGGGTGAACGCTTGGCTCTTACGTGGGTCAACGAAGAGTTCAAGGAAATGGCGAACTTTCCATTAGATAAGGTAACTGCCTACGAGGGGCCGACGTGGGAGTTCCTTCGCGAAGAAGGCATAGAAAAGGTTGTGCTTCTCGATCCGTGGGCCGAGAAAGACCTGAGCGAGGAGGACTTCTCAGCCGGAGCTTTTATAATCGGCGGAATCGTCGATACCGGAGGAACGAAGAAGAAAACCACTCCAAAAATAGGGGAGGAGCTCGAAAAGAGAGGCATAAAAGTCCTGAGGAGGAGAATCTCGCTAAAAGGGGATATAATCGGCGTCCCCGATAGGATAAATCTTATCCTTGAAATCCTGCTCAAGATGGTTTTGGAGGGCAAACCTATGGATGATGCTGTTTTAGAAGTTCAGTCGCCACTCCACGCGAAGTGGAGGCTGAGGAAGGAGCTTCCAAAGCACAAGAAGAGGTTTTTAATAGGCGGAAAGAAGTTTCTGGTTGTTGAAAAAGAGCTCTTTGATGAGTACTCAAAGTGGCTCAATATAAGGTGGGAGGACTTCGTTCAGGTCTTGAGGGAGCTTGGCTTCGTAGCCCTTGAAAGGAAGAGGATCCAGCATCTTAATAAGATCTCAACTCCCAGACTAATCAACGGTAAGCTCTACAGGGTTATTCTGCTGAAAAAGGCCATGATGCTGTGCTATAACTGCTGAGCTGTTTTTGTTTTTATTTCCGAAAACCTTATAACTTATGGTACCGTAAGTTACTTACGGGGGCGTAAGTGCTATGCTATTTGACCTGAGACCCAAAAGGAGAAGGGAAGAAATATTTGATAGGGAGAAGGAATTCGAAGAGCTCGAAAAAAGCTTAAATACCTACCCACTAACCCTCATATTGGGAATTCGGCGGGTTGGAAAGAGCTCCATTCTGCAGGCTTATCTAAATGAAAATCCTGGAATTTTGATTGATTGCCGGGAACTTTATGCAGAAAGCGGACATTTAACAAAAGAGGACCTCATAAAAGAACTTCAATCAAAAGCGGGGCTGCTAGAGAAGATAACATCAAAATTCAAAATTTCACTCGACCTGAAATTCATGACTATGGAACCTAGGGAAAGTTCCTTAAGGGAAGTCTTCAAAGAACTTAACAAAATCGGGGAGGAGCTAGGAAGATTTGTAATAGCTTTTGACGAGGCTCAATATCTCCGGTTCTATGGCTCAAGAGGGGGAAAAGAACTTTTAACACTGTTCGCTTATGCCTATGATAACCTTCCAAACCTGAGATTAATCTTAACGGGTTCGGAAATTGGACTTCTCCACGATTTCCTTGATATAACAAACTATGAGAGCCCGCTTTATGGAAGACCCGTTGGAGAGATTATTGTGGAACCTTTTAACAGAGAAACTTCTTTTGAGTTTCTCAAACATGGATTTAAAGAAGCTGGAGCTGAGATTAGCGAAGAAGAAATAAAAAAGGCCGTAGGGCTTTTAGATGGAGTACCCGGTTGGCTTGTGACTTTTGGGGTAGAATATCTAAAGGATAAGGACTTTGAAAAAGCCATCCAGAGAACATTTAAGATCGCAAGGGGTCTCGTGATCGGAGAATTAAAGGAACTGGAGCGAAGGAGCCCGAGATATGTCGAAATTCTGAATGCCATAGCCCTTGGATACAGCAGGTGGAGTCTTATACGAGACTATTTAAGGGTAAGGGGGGATAGAATACCCGAACCGAGACTTTATACGTTGCTCGAGAACTTGAAAAAAATGAGCTGGATAATTGAGGAAAACGAAACTTACAAGATAGCAGACCCCGTTGTTGCAACTGTATTACGGGGAAAATAAAAAGTGTCAGAAGAAGAGGATAACAGCATCGCCAACGACTGCCGTTTCTACCTCTTCACCTTCGCTGAACACTGCCTTTCTTATGACGACATCTTCCTTGTCAAGCTCAACCTTCTGCCCTTCTACTTCGAACTCGACTTTTCCTTGTTCCTTAAGCGTTCTTGCAACTTCTTCTGCATTTTCCTTAAGATAAGCAGTTATCTTTGGCACGAGCTTTCCATACTTTGGCCCAACGGTCTTGAAGTTTGGCTTGATTTCTGTAATCCTCTCCTCAAGCTCCGGCTCACCCTTGATTATCTCGAGCTTTTCGATGTTCATTGTTCCGGCAATGTCCTTTTCAATTGCCTTAAGCATGTCATAGCTGTCTGTTGCATAGATCGCCACGTGTTTGAGCTTGGCGTTCAAAGCCAGGCCGTGGGAGTTCTTGTATCTCCTCATAGCCCCAACTATTTCGCTGGCGAGCTTTCCAAGCTTTTCTGCCTCTTCATCTATTCTGTCCTCCCTATAGGTGGGCCAGCTGAGGAGGTGCACGCTCTTAGCCCCGACTTTATCCTTGAACAGCTCCTGGTAGAGCTCCTCGGTTATGTGTGGAGCAAAAGGCGCAAGTAAGAGCGTTATGTTATATAGGAGCTCATATAACGCAGCTTTAGCCTTTAGCTTGCTTTCCTCATCTTCTCCATAGAGGCGGTGCTTTATCATCTCGAGGTAGTCATCCGCAACCTCGTGCCATACGAAAGTCATGAGCTCTCTCGTGAGCAGGTTGAAGCGGTACTTTTCGAGCTCTTCTGTTGCGAACTTTATCAGTCTGTGCAATCTCGAAAGTATCCACCTGTCGAGGGGCTCAAGCTCAATATCCTTGTATTTCTCGTAGTCGAAGTCCGTGATGTGTCTTTCGGCAAAGCGGAATATGTTCCACAGCTTCTGGAGGAAGCGATAGTTGTAGTCAACGATCTCCCACTTGAACGGGTGATCCTCTCCCGGAGGTGCCAAAGCTGTCCATAACCTTAGGGCATCTGCTCCGTACTTTGGAATCACTTCCTCCGGTGAGACAACGTTTCCATAGCTCTTGCTCATCTTTCTTCCGTCTGGTCCGGCCACCATACCGTTGATAAGGATGTCGTGCCAAGGTTTCTGCCCGGTGAGCATATAAGTTCTGAAGATGGTGTAGAACGCCCACGTCCTTATGATATCAGTTCCCTGCGGCCTCAGTGAAGTTGGGAAGTTGTGCTTGAACCACTTCTCATCTCTTTGCCACTTGCTTATGACTAAGGGGGTTATGCTCGAGTCCACCCAGCAGTCGAGAACGTCTTTTACGCCTTCCAGGTTTGTGCTTCCACACTTTGGACACTTATCCACTGGAGGTTTGTCGAATCTTGGATCTACTGGCAGGTCTTCTTCTCTCGCTGGGATTATCTCGCCACAGTCCTTACACACCCAGAAGGGAATTGGTGTTCCAAAGACTCTCTGTCTGCTTATTACCCAATCCCAATCCATGCTCTCTGCCCAGTCCTTGAGCCTTAGGAACATGTCCTCCGGATACCACTTAATCTGCTCTGCCACTTTAACTATCTCATCCGTGAAATCCTTCACTTTTATAAACCACTGCTTCTTTGGTAACAGCTCAATTGGTGCCATACATGAACTTCTTTCCGTGTGTCTCAATACACGGTGATGTACCTTCTTTTTGTCATATAAGAGACCCATTTCTTCAAGGTCTTTTGCTATTGCTTCCCTAGCTTCTTCAGCCGTTAATCCCTTGTATTTGCCAGCGTTTTCGTTCATTCTGCCGTCTTCACTAATCGCTATAATCACGGGCAAGTTGTAGCGCTTCTGCCACACTACGTCCTGCTCATCACCGTAAGTACAGTTGTAAACAGCCCCTGTACCAAAGTTTGGATCCACATCCTCATCTGCCAATATGGGCACTTCTCTCTCAAATATCGGGAGCTTTACCTTCTTACCAACCTTATCCTTATAGCGCTCATCCTCAGGGTGAACGAATACGGCTACACAAGCGGGCATGAGTTCTGGTCTTGTGGTGGCTATTGGTATGTAGTCATCTTCTCCAGCTATAGGAAGCTTGATGTAATAGAGGTAGCCATCCTCCTCCACGTAGCCTACCTCAGCCTTTGCAAGGCTTGTCCTACACCTTGGGCACCAGTAAACCGGGTGTTTGTCCTGGTAAAGGAGACCCTTCTTGTAGAACTCGAGAAGGGATTTCTGCACCAGAGCTTTGTAGTCATCATCCATTGTGTGATATTCTAGATCCCAGTCCGCAGAATAGCCTATTCTAATGAACTGGTTCCTCATAGATTCTATAGCCTGCCATGTCCACTCTATACACTTCTTGAGAAACTCCTCTGGCTGATCTTTACTTATTCCAAACTCCTTCTCCACTTTAAGCTCCGTTGGAAGGCCATGGTTATCAAAGCCCTGCGGGAAGAGGACGTTGTAGCCCCTCATCCTCTTATACCTTGCCACGATGTCAATCCACGTATGGCTCAGCACGTGGCCCAAGTGCAGAGTACCACTCGTAAACGGCGGCGGAGTATCTATGGAATAAGCCGGCCTCTTTTCATCGAGCTCGTATTTGTAGATTTTCTCCTCAAGCCAGAACTTCTGCCACTTTGGTTCTATCTCATTTGGATCGTAGGTCTTCGGGAGCATTTCTATCACCTCTTTTGAAGATGTTTAACCTATCAAAAGCGCACCTTAAAAAGGTTAATCCTTCCGGCGGTGGTGAGAGAAAGTTCACTAACCAGAAAAGGAAGAATCTTTTTTCAATAAATTCAGCAATCGGTGTGGCGATTGACGATATGCACCACCAGAAAATAAAACAAATTTGGGGTTTAAAAAGTTTACCTAATTGCCACAAGCCAGTAACTTCTGTCATTTGGGGCAAGTTCCCTCTTTAAATTCCCGTAGATTCTAACTTCGCTAAAGTGCCCTCTTGCTAGAAGCCTCATTTCTCTTGGGGTGTAGATTTGGAGCTCGTCATCAACGAAAAACGCTTTTGTTTCCCCGTTTGGCTTAATTATCTGCACGAGCCTCTTGAAGCGGAGCTTTTGAAAAGCTGGTTCGACTTCACGCCAGTCTGTAATTACAAGCCTTTCGTTTCCATTTTGCTCATCCCACAGTATTGGTCCATCACTTCCTCCATAGAACCAGCACGGGAAGTCTGCAACAAAAACTCCTCCGGGTCTGAGGGCTTTAACAACACCCTTAAAGAGCCCTTGGAGATTCTCTTCATCGAAATACATGATGCTGGAAAAGAACATCGTTACTGCATCGAATTCATTTTCAAAATTTATCTCAAGGGCATCTTCCTGAAGGAACCTGATGTTCAGTCCTCTTTGTTGGGCCTTTTCCTTTGCGACCTCAAGCATCTCTTCGTGAAGGTCTAAGCCAATAACATCATAGCCCCTCTCTGCGAGCTCAAGGGTTGGAATCCCCGTTCCACAGGCCAAATCGAGGATTCGCTTTACTTCTCGCTTTGCATCGTTTTTGAATATTTCCTCAACAAAGTCGATCTCCATCTTAACTCTCTCAGCCCTTTTTCGATAGATGGCATCGTAATACTCCGCCAAGACCGTGTAGAGCTCGTGCATAGGAGCCACCTTAGATTATTGAGGTTTATTTCTTTTAAAATATTGCTCGCTTATCTTGATCCTTAATAGGACAAGATCGTTGTTTGCTGAATGACTCTAGGAATTGAAACTTTGATTATTCCACAAAAGTATCAAAAGAAGAAAGAAGTTAAAGAAAGCAAATTAAACTTTTACCCCATTTATGTATACTGAATCCACATGTAGACTTTCATCTAGAATCGCTAAATCTGCTAAATATCCTGGTAATATTGCCCCAACTTTACGAATCCCTATAGCGTTTGCAGGGTTGTATGTCATGGTTCTAATCGCATCCTTTAAAGGAACTCCAATTTCGACAAGATTTCTTAATGCTTTGTCCATAGTGAGAGTGCTCCCCGCGAGAGTTCCATCTTTTAGCCTGCAGACTCCTCCCTTAACAATTACCTCCAACCCACCCAACGAATATTTCCCATCTGGGAAGTCTGTTGCAATTATTGAATCTGTAATTGTGACGATTCTCTCTATTCCAGCATGTTTTATAGTGAAGTGGATAATTGTGGGAGAGATATGGATGAGGTCACATATGAGTTCTAGATATACTTGAGGACTTTCGAGAGCGGCAATAATAACCCCTGGCTCTCTGTGGTTAATAGGCCTCATAGCATTGTATAAATGACTTGCCCTGTTGGCTCCAGAATATATAGCAGCTTTTGCTTCTTCGTAAGTTGCGTTTGTGTGTCCTAAAGAGATATATATTCCAAGATTCCTTGCGTACTGTATAAACTCTAGCCCCCCCTCAACCTCCGGTGCGATCGTTATAGTTTTGATATTTCCTCCAGAGACTTCCCAGTATTCTTTGAGTTCTTGAATGCTGGGAGGGCGTATAAACTCTGCATTCTGTGCTCCTTTTTTTTCCTTGCTTATATATGGTCCCTCTAAGTGAAGCCCTCCAATCTTTGCTCCTGTGAGCTGATCCTTTTGGTAGTTGATTGTGTTTTTTATCGATTTAGATGCAACTAAAAGGACTTCATGAGCTGCCGTCACAGTAGTAGGGAGGAATAATGTCACACCATGTGTCATGTATTTCTCACTCATTTTAATCAATGCTTCTTCAACTTCCTGTTCTGAGCCATTCATGGCACTGTAGGTAACATCAAGACCCCCTATCCCATGGGTGTGTATGTCAATAAAGCCAGGACTAATTATTTTTCCTTCTAAATCTTCACCATCTGGATTTTTTCCCCTATAAACCTTTTTTATTACTCCATTCTCAATTTCTACAGTTCCTGGATAAATCTCCTCAAAAGGAGTAATAATTCGAGCATTGGTTAGGATTGTCTTTGACATCTTCTCATCCCCTACAAATATTTTAGACGGTTTTTGTATCGTTCAATAACTTTAATGTTATGTTCTTGAGCTCCTGGTAAATGAGCACTTAGGAATACTGGGGGTTCAACTCCTTTTTCGACTAATTTTTTAATTGCTAAAGCTACAATCGTCTGAGCTATAAATGCTACAATAATAGTAGATACTGGGAAAATTTTCATTTGAAATCCCGGAATTTCTAATGCAGCATCCCCTCTAGGCACTTTGTTGTCTATAACTATATCTGCAACTTCGAAAAGTCTCTTGTTATACTTGTTTTTTGGCGTTAAACTCTTGGAGTATTCAACAGAAGTTATGGCGATAACTGGACATCCGAGAGATTTAGCTTTTATGGCAGCTTCAACAGGAAATGTATTCGTTCCCGAGCTTGAAACTACTAGCACAACGTCACCTTTTTGGACTTGCATTGCTTTTAGAATTATTTCTGCGTATCCCTCTACGTGTTCCATTTCCGTTGACTTCAAGGCTCCATGATAAACGTTTATATCTGTGTTCATTATTGGGTTTACAGGAACTAAGCCTCCGGCTCTATAGGAGAGCTCCTCTCCGATTATTGCTGAGTGTCCTGCCCCAATCACGTGTAGAATTCCTCCGTTTTCCAAAGATTCAGCCAATACTTGAGATGCTTTTTCAATGTTTTCTCTCTCTTCCTCCTTTACTTTTTTTAGCAAAAAATTAACAATCGAATACGTTTCATCCAAAATCTCCACGATATCCACCTCCCAATTATTATTCCACAACAGCTTTGGATAAACCCTTTGGAAAATCTACCGGTGTTCCCCTATACACTCCTAACCAATAGGATAAAAGTTGAATGAGTAAGGTAGATGCTAAAGCGTAAGTTACTGGGTCTTCTTGTGTTATTTCTACCATTGATATATATTCTAGCTTCTTGTGCTCTTCATAAGTTTCACCAATAACAACAAGCTTACAATTGTTGTTGTAGAACATTTCAAATCTTTGGAGGAAACGTTCTTTTCCAAGCCTTTCATATGGGGATATCACAATATTGTACATTTCCTCGGAAAGCGCAGCGCTTGGTCCATGTAGGTACTCCTCAAGTTCAAGGGGTTCTGCATGTGAATAAGCCACTTCTTTAAGCTTAAGTGCTCCTTCTATGGCTACTGGATACGTTATTCCAGCTGAGATTATGTATCCACCCCTGCAATGGCATAGATTTTTGGCTGTGTTTTGTGCCCATCTCTCTTGGTTATTAAGTAGATTTGGTATTTCATCTGCAAAGATTGAAATTGCTGATAACTTCTCTTCTCTTTCTTTTGTAGTTAAGAATCCAAGTTTTACTCTTACTTGAGATGCCAGTAGATGCAAAATTGCTAGAGTGTTGGTGAAGCTCTTTGTTGCTGGAATTGCAAGTTCGTATCCTGTCAATAGTGGGATAGTCACGTGTGAATACTCTCTTATTTTACCAAAAGGATTATTAGTAATAGATATTATATTTGCCCCAGTCGTTTTTCCTTTCTTTACTGCTTCAATAACATCCCAAGTAATTCCTGATTGAGTTATTGCGATAATTGTATGGTCGCTTTCTAGTGACGAAGTGTAGTATAGCAAAAATTCAAACGCAGACATCACTGATATATTCAACTCCGGAAGGAGATATTGCAACATTATGCCTGCATTTAGTGATGATCCATTTCCTATTACATATATTCGTTTGGAGTTAGCAATAATATCTGCGGCAGCTTCTATTGTTTCGTGATTTCTAAAAGCATAAGCTCGTTTTAAAGCGTAAAGCGTTTCAGAAATTTCATTTCTCATAAAATGTTCTGGTACTTGAACCCTTCTTTTTACAGCACTTTCGGGAAGGGATTGCTTAGTAGATGACCAAAACACTATAGAGTTAGGAGGTATTGTATATGCTTCAATTCCCAAAGCAGAGATTATTCCTGAGGAAGTCGTTAGAAGGATTTTATTTTGATCTTGAGACATGAACAGGGGTCTATATGAAGAAAATGACACAACTTTTGGATTTTTTGGATTATGCTCATAACAAACAAACGAGAAGTATTGATTTTTGGAAGCAACTTTTAATCCTTGTAGTGAGAAACAGGAGTTGCAGATATGTTGTAGACTATCTAGGGCATTTCTAGCGTCTCCATTTAACAGACCTTCAAATGATATTATCGTTTCTTCTTGTGCATCCCTGTGCGGAATGATAAAATTGGATTGGATACCTGTTTCATAGCGGTTAGTGTTAATCAAAATCCCTTTTATGTTATCAGTTATAACTGATCTTTTATAATTTTGAGTGTCAAATTGATGTCTTTTTATTGAGGAAGCAGACCATGTGATGATATCAAAACCGGGTTTTAACAAATCTACAATCTTATCCAAAATTCTTGATGCCTCGTTTTGGGAATAATTAAGGAGTAATAGGATCGTTCCTATCATATGACCACCTTTTATATGGACACCAATTATTCTTTTTAGGTATCCTCAAAAGGCAGAACGTCCTCTAATAGATGTATTAGTTCGTTTATTGCATCTTTTTCATCTTCTCCCTCAGCAATAATTTTAATCTCGTCTCCATAGTCAATCCCTAAGGCTAAAAGCTGGAGAATATTTTTTGCATCTGCAGTATTCCCTTCTTTTGAGACAGTAATTTTTGACTTGAATTTTTTTGCAGTTTCTACAAAGATTGCTGCAGGTCTTGCATGAAGTCCAGATTTGTTTTTTAATTTAACCGTCACTTCAATCATTCACTATCACCTTTATTTTAAGTGAGTTTTCTTTCCAAGAGTTTTCTAATATTCAATTTAAGTGGAGTCTATATATATTTTTTGGTTATCTAGGAGTTTCTGTAAGCTTATTTGGGATAAACAGCCAAGATTTTAGTTTTTTTGCCAAATAGGGAGAGATAGTTATCATTTGCAACATTTCATGAAAATGTATCCCAGCGCTCTATTGATAGAAGTTTGTATAATGTGAGTGTCTTACTGGAGATATAACACCATCTTTGGTGGTAATATAACTGATAAATATTACTGAAAATAGTTTAGATTCACTAACAGATGAGCAAATTTCGTAAGCATAGGGGCGTGTTTAGTTTCACCCCCTGTTATTTAAACAGTATTTGACTCTGAGGAGGATTTTCAGACCATAACACATTACCCCAAGCAGGATTCGGGTTACAGTAGTCTTTTTCAGAAAACAGGGGATCCTACTGCCAAACCACGTTGTAAACGCACCCCAGAACCCCTCATGAGGATTCCTACGCCTGTACTCTTCTTCAGAAAACACTCTGTCTCTCTTCTTACTACCAAAACCACCTGGAGCGTTCTTAGTTTTCTTAACAATCGGCCGATAACCCTTTTCCACCACAGTGTTCAGAACTTTCTTTGAATCATAAGCCCCATCAGCATAAAAATTCCCAGAACCCCCCGGCAGGAGTTCAATCAGCTCGTTCTCAGAAGTTGTGATCTTCACAGCAACCGGATACAGTAAACCCGGCAGGATTCTCGTTATTGCCTGAACTTCTATCCTACCCTTTTTTTATTTGTAATAATGGTTGAGTCTGCTTGAGTGCTGGCGTAGGGTAATTTCTGGAGTTTTTTCAGGAGGTGGTTTGTCAGTTCTTCGAGGTTCAGCTTTTTCTCCCAGTTGTGGAGGGTTGAGTAGTGAATGTTTGCTCCGAAGAATTTTCTGCCGTAGTGCTGGGCGTCTCTGAGAGGTAGGTTGTAGTATTGTTTAAAGAGGAGTATTGCCAGTATTGTTTTTACTGGAAATTTTTTGGATTTTGGCAGGTTCTTCAGCTTTCCTTCTGATTCGAAGTCTGCTAAAACGTCAAGAATTGCGAATGCCACGCTTTCAGGGTCTTTGAGTCTGTGATCCCATCTGGGGATCACGACAACCACCCGAAAGAATTCAGCAAAAACCCTAATAAAGGTTACTATAAACACGCCCGTAAGCATAGTAAACATTAAAAGAATTTAATCACCAACTCATGTGGTGATAAAACTATGATAGAGACACTTAGCTTGGAAGGGATTAAGACGAATGTTGAAGTATCAAAATGGGAAGAAGCTGTGAAGATTGCCGGAGAAATTCTATACAAAAACGGTAAAGTAACAAGAGATTATATTACAGGAATGGTGAACACTATTAAGAAATTAGGTCCGTATGCCGTTATTGCTCCAGGGGTTGCTCTACCCCATGCTCGTCCAGAAGACGGTGCCCTCGAAGTTGGAATAAGCATCGTTGTACTTAAAAGACCACTGAACTTTGGGTCTCCTAATGATCCTGTGAAAGTCATAATAGCGTTCTCTGCTCCGGATAAGAAATCTCATGTTCAATTACTCCAAGAATTAGCTGTGTTGTTATCTAATGATGACTTCAGGGAGAAACTAGCAAATGCAGAAACTCCTCAGGAAGTAATTGAGATTATCAAATCATTCAAGTCCGAAAAAACTGAAAAAGAGTATTAAAATTTGGAATCAAGCTCACCAAGGAATATTCTCTCCAAGATACTCTTTCAAGAATTCTCTAACTTTCTCTCTTACCTCTTGGCCATTTTCCAAGGTGAGTACTTCTTTTGCAAGCCTCTTGGATCTTTCGAGCGGAATGTTTTGTATTATCCACTTAATAAGAGGGATAGACGTTGGAGAGACGCTCAGTTCATTTATGCCAAGTCCCACAAGTATTGGAACAGCTAAAGGATTACTTGCAAGTTCTCCGCATACATCAACAGGTATTCTCTTTTTTTGTGCATGTTTTGTAATTTCACTAATTGCTCTTAGTACTGCTGGATGCATATCATCATATATGTGGGACACTTCTTCATTTGTTCTATCCACTGCAAAAAGATATTGTGTTAAGTCATTTGTGCCTATACTCAAGAAGTCAACTTCCTTGATTATCTTATCTAACAGAAAAAGAGTGGAGGGCACTTCAACCATTATCCCAAATTCTATATTCTCTTTTGCTTTGGGGGATATCTTTTTAATTTCTTCTTTTAACAGTCTAATTTCTTCAATCGTACTCACCATAGGAGCCATAACTCGGATGTTTTTTTGTTTTGATGATGCCATAACAATTGCTTGCAATTGAGATTTTAACAGTCCACGGTATTTTAGGAGGTATCTTATCCCTCTAAGACCCAAAAAGGGATTGTTTTCTTTTGGAGATGAAAGATAGGGCAGGGGTTTATCCCCACCAACATCAAGAAGCCTAATTGTTAGTGGTTTTTCTTCAAGTTTGTTTGCTAATTTTTCTAGTATTCTAGAAAACTCTTCAGAGGAGGGAAGAGTTTGGCGCGAGAGATAGTAAAATTCGGTTCTGAATAACCCAACTCCATCGCACCCGTTTATTAGGGCAGTATTGAGATCGTCTTCACTTCCAATATTTGCAGTAACTAGGACTTTATACCCATCTGTTGTTATTGCGTGTTTATCCTTCGCACGTTCGAACAGTTGGATAAGTTTCGTGAAAGTTTTCTTTTTTGCATTGTATAGTTCAACTGTGTTTTTGTCAGGATTAATAAGAACTTCCCCCGAAAATCCGTCAACTATGATAAGGTCTCCATTTTTCACTAGCTCTGTAACATTTTTAGCTCCAAAGATAGCTGGTATACCAAGATTTCTGGCAATTATGGCAACATGAGAAGTGTAGCTTCCCCTTTCGGAGACTATCCCAGCAATCCCTTGATTCTTATATCTTAACAATTGTGAGGGTTGGATTTCTTTTATAACAATTATTGATCCTTTTTTAACGTGCTCTATATTCTTCTGTGTTAGATTTTCCAACAGAGTATTCTTTATGTCTATTAAGTCATTAACTCTGAGTTGAATCAAAGAAGATCCAGATGCTGTTAAAAGTTTCACATATTTGTCTATTACCGAATTTATAGCTGCCACTGCTCCGCGTCCTTTCTCAACTTCTTCGAGAGCTTCACTAACAATGGCATCCACCATAAGCTTGTGAGCCTTTAGGATGTCGGCTACTTCGGGGGGTTCACGTGCTATAAATTCATCAAGCAGTTCAATAGTATTTTTTTTGGCATTTAAAATTGCACTCTTGGCGTCTTCTCCTGTAATTTCTGTAGTTGTTTGGATTACTGGCTGTATAACTATGGCTTCTCCAATACCCATTCCTCCTGAAACTGGGATTCCTTTAATAATTTGCATTGTTTATCACCTCATAATTTGCTATGGTCTCCTTAAATGCAGAAATTACATCATTTGGGGTTTTCGCATGTTTTAACTTCTTTTGAAGGGTTGTAGTGGATAAAAGCCTTCCAATCTCTTTTAGGAGTTCAAGATGCTCAGATTTTGTAGGCGCTGAAAATGCTATTATGACTTTCACAGGATCATTAGGAGAGTCAAAATCTATAGGGCTACGAAGCACTACAATGCTTATTCCAAGTTCAAGAGCTCCATTCTCTGGGCGGGCATGTGGTAAAGCAATCCCAGGAGCAATAACGGCATACGGACCAAGACGTTTTGTAGTTTTTATCATTCCTTCAATATATTCGTGTGAAACTTTCCCTAGGTTGTATAAAATTTCTCCGGCAATCTTCACAGCTTCTTCCCAATTTTTTACCTCTACATTAATAGCAATTGCATTAACATCTATGTTCTCTATAAGTTTCTTGAGTATAAGTATATTCATTCTGTTCACCCTCTTTTTTGAAAGCTTATTTGAAGGAGTTCTGGAATTTCATTGGGCTTGAATTTTTCATGTGTTCTCTCAGATAAAATCTCTTCCACGATTTTCAGTATTTTTTGAGGATTCTCCTCTATATGGAATACTAGTGTTTTCCCTCTTCCCCTGCCCATACCTTTTTCTCTAGAAGTAATTAGCCCGATACTTTCTATCTTGGGGGTTATATAATGCATTACATGTCTCATGCTCCTTGGTCTCCAGTTCAACTCTTCACAGATAAGTTTATAGACCTGATAAAGTTCCCCTGTAACTGGAAGAATACTTGAAGCTTCTAAAAATGAGATTGACCAGAGTACTACTAGCTGGTGATTGCTGAGGGATTTGACCACCTGGATGAGAATGTCGTTATCCACAATTTTAACTGCCTCTTCTATCAACTCTTTTGTAATCTTTTCCTTAGCCATTAATGCAGCTTCTACTAGCACTCTAAAACCCCATCTCAAATCCCTCTCATTTTTCTGTATAAGTTCTGCCAAGTATCTTATTGATTCCTTACTGAAACTAGAGGGATCCAATGCATGGTCAGCTCTATCAAGAAGAATTTGGTAAAGTTCATCCGTGTTGTATTCTCTAAAGTATATTGGTTTTGGGGTAAATTTAGCCATCGTTGCATGTTCTATTTTTTCTACTATATTGCTCATATTTGATATCATTATTAGCAAAGGAGCATCCTTATCCAGCAACTCGTCTAATCGCGACATTCTATATATTAATGCATTCATTGGATCTTCTTTGTCTTTGTACGTTTTCTTTAACTTATCTATTTCATCAAAAACAAAGATATATCTCTGATTCTCCATTTTCAAATGTTTTGTAAGAGTATCTACTGCTTCAGCAACCCCAAAGCCTCTATTTGGGAAATTCACATCTAACTCATGCAATAAGGCCACGACCGTTTGGTAATATGTTTTATCTTTACAGTTGATATAAATCATTTTGGAGTTGATTCCATTCTCTCTTGTAAACTCATTGTAGTTTTTTGCTACTAACTTTATTGCATGGGTTTTTCCTGTACCTGGAGGACCGTGGATTAATAGATTTCCGGGGTGTAATCCACTTAGAAATCGCCCAAGGTGCTTAGTTATCTGTGTAATTTCCTCATCTCTAAATAGAAGATACTCTGGAAGATAGCTCTCATTAAGAACTGAAGGATTGATAAGAATAGTCTTTTTTTCCATTTCTTCGCGAAGTATCTCCTTAAGGTTCAAAGGCATATTCATGATAACCACCCTATATATAATGTTTATCATATGTATTATTTAAACATTGTCATAGATGTATCCGATACTGTTAGGATAAGCTGTGGGGTGTCAGGTTTAAGTTACTGGCAGTACTTTAGAAAAAGAAGGGGGAACATGAAGTCTGAAACCATTATTTACTGGGTGGTTTCAGCCTTAAAACCCTTTCGTCGCAACAAAATCCCACCAGAAAAGAAAATCAGGGGAGTAGAATTATACCTGCGAGGCCTCAGTTACCGGCAAACCGCCAGAATACTCAAAATCAGTCACGTAACAGTCTGGGAGGCAGTCCAAAAACTCGCAGAAGCAGTTTACAAGCCAAAAATCCTCGCAGTCAAAAAACAGCGAAACTTCATCGCAGTTGACGAAACAGTAATAAAAATCAACGGGAAGAAAAGATACCTCTGGGCTGCAATTGACGTTGAGAGCAAGGAAGTTTTAGCAGTCTGGATTACGACTGTTAGAAACTGGTGGGTTGCCAGGGATTTCATTCTGGTTGTTTTAAAGTCGTGTGAAGGGCAGCCTGTCTTTCTGGTTGACAGGGCGAGCTGGTATAAGTCTGCTTTTAAGAGTTTGAGGTTGGGTTATCTGCATGTGACTTTCGGGCCGAGGAACAGTGTTGAGCGCTGGTTTAGGACGTTGAAGGAGAGGACGAAGCGTTTCTGGAATAATTTCAGGGGTAAAGACTGGAGGAGGGTTCATAGGTTTGTTTTTCTGTTTGCCTTCTGGTATAATTTTGTCAGAATTCATTCTAGTTTTGGTGATCCGCCTGGTGATGTTACTGAATGGCTTCAGGAGGTGATGCCCCAGTTATCCTAACAGTATCGATGTATCCTACAAAAATTGCGGATTTTGCTGATATGATTTAAGAAATAATGAAATTTTAGTCCATAAATTTTACATATTAACATCTTGCAGACATATCCATCGTTTGTAATACTTCACTATGTAATAAATAAAAAAGTTGTTTAAGGGGCTTTTCTTCAATGTAACCAACAAGTAACCCTTTCTGAAGGGAATCTTGGGAGTTACAAATGATAATGTCCTCTCCCATATAGGTTAAAATAAGGCTCTAAGGGCTTTAAAATGCAAATACCGGTGGAAGATAGCTAGAATAACCAAAAAATATATAAATATCTGTTTATTTATAGAATCTTGGTGATTCCCATGGTCGCCTTTATGGATTTTTTGACTTGGGTTGGTACTAATATACTTGGACAACCGGCAGTGTTGCTTGGAATTGTTGCATTCGTTGGATTAATTCTCCAAAAAAAGCCGTTCAGTGAAACTTTAGTAGGAACTGCAAAGGTAATGATTGGTGTCGTCATGATGCTTGCGGGTGCAGGTCTTTTTGTAGATGAGCTTGTGAACTTTCAATCATTGATAACAGCAGCAACCGGCGTTTCTCCGAAGTATCCTCCCAATTATGTTCCTTTAAATGACCTAATAGCTCAATATGGCAGTTATGCTGCAGTTATCATGACAGTAGCCTTTATTCTACACCTAATACTTGTAAGAATTATCCCAAAATTCCGCCATGTATATCTAACAGGGCACTTAATGTGGTGGGTCTCATTATTGGTTGTTGCAGTGATTTTGACTATGAATCCGAATGCTAGTGCAAGACAAATTATTGGAATTGGAGCGGTAGTTATGGCTATCTACTGGACAATCCAGCCTGCATATATCCATCATGCAATGAGAGATGTTATTGGGTCTGATGCAATTGGGTATGCTCATACATCCTCGTTAGTGGCCTTGATAAGCTATCATGTAGGAAAATACATTGGAAAGCCAGAAGAGAGCACTGAGGAAATAAAGCTTCCAAAATCTCTTTCATTCTTAAAAGATTATGCTGTAAGCACTGCAGTTATCCTGGGTCTCATAATGGTGGTGGCGGCAATAGTAGGTTATGTAAAAGCTCCGGATACAATAACCAGTCTTGCTGGAGACTTAAATCCAATCATATGGGCGATTCTAAGAGGTGTATACTTTGCAGCAGCAATAGTAGTGTTGCTCACTGGTGTTAAGATGTTCGTTGGAGAAATAGTGCCAGCATTCAAAGGTATTTCAGAGAAGGTAATACCTGGAGCGATTCCTGCTGTAGATGCTCCGGTAGTCTTCCCATATGCACCCACAGCGGTTATAATAGGATTCCTAAGCGGCCTGGGCGTATTCCTACTGATGATGGGACTCTTTATAGCTGTAGGGTTTGCCGTCATAGTTCCTCCAATGATCATGTTGTTCTTCCCTGGAGGTGCAGCAGCAGTCTTTGGTAACAAAACTGGTGGATGGAAAGGAGCAGTGTTTGCTGGAGCACTTAACGGACTTATTTTAGCAATAGGCCAAGCTGTAACTTTACAGTTCCTAACATACGGTACAGAGCTTGCCACACTTGGAGATCCAGATTGGTACGCAATAGTTGGAATACTCAAAGTAATATTGGCGGCAATATTTTAGTTTTGTTACCAAAATACTTTTTAATTTCTTTAAACTTTTTTAAATTATAATCGTGGGGGGCGGAATAATGGTGAAATATAAGCTGGATAGACCTCTTAAAATACTAACAGTATGTGGAGTGGGTCAGGGGAGTTCTTTGATAATGAGAATGTTTGTTGAAGATGTTTTGAAGGAATTGCAAATCCCAGCAAAGGTGGAACACACAGAACTTCTAACTGCAAAATCTAGTGATGCAGATGTAATAATAGCTTCGATACTTCACGCAGAAGAATTTGAAGGTTCTACAAAAATAATAATAGGACTAAAGAATTTAGTAGACAAGAACGAAATAAGAAAGAAAATCCTAGATGCTTTGTCTAAGAGAGGAATAATTGAACTCGATTGAATTTTGATTTTTTAAGCAGATATTAACCTTGGGTTCCATTTAGACTCTTTATATCTTCCGTTTTGCATTTTTGAGTATTTTTCCTTAACAAAAAATTATCAACAAGTTTTAGATTCTATTTTTAAAAACTGTTGAGGAACCCTAGCTAAAAAGTTATTAACCTCTTAGCCGAATGTTAAATGGTGGTGTAAAATGGGAGTTGAAGAGCACAAAGCCAAAGCACCCAAAAAGTTCAAGTTCGCCGTTATAACCGTCAGCGACACCGCAAGCCGCGGAAAGAGGGAAGACCTAAGCGGTTATTATATCATTGAGGAGCTAAAAAAGGAAGGAAATGAGAACGTCTATTATGCAGTTGTGCCGGATGAAAAGCTCAAGATAATAAAGGCTGTAATTGAAGCCCTTGAAAAGGCGGATGTTGTCATTACCACTGGGGGAACCGGAATCACAAGGAGAGACGTGACGATTGAAGCCTTAAGACCCCTCTTTGATAAAGAACTCGTAGGTTTTGGGGAGATATTCAGGCTAAAAAGCTACGAAGAAGTTGGAACTGCAGCGGTTCTAAGCAGGGCAACAGCCGGAATAATAAGAGACAAGGAGAGCAAAGTTGTCTTCTGTCTGCCGGGAAGTCTAAACGCAGTGAAAACAGCCCTTGAAATTATCAAAAAGGAAGCCTATCACATTCTCAAACATGCGAGGGAGTAGTTATAAGTTATAACTTTTAACTTATAACTTAAAAGTTAGAAGGTGATAAGATGAGGGAATTCAAACAGCTAACCCCCTACAGAAAAGCCCTCGAAATGATGCTGAACGATATAAAAGAGCTTGAAGAAACTGAGGAACTTCCCCTTGACGAAGCTCTCGGGAGAGTGCTTGCCGAGGATGTTGTCTCACCAATAGATTTGCCTCCCTTTGACCGCTCTGCCGTTGATGGATATGCGGTTAGGGCTGAAGATACATTTCAGGCGAGAGAGTACGCTCCAGTAGAGCTTGAGGTTATTGATGAGATAACAGCAGGGATGGAAAGCGAAAAGGAAGTTACAAATGGAAAAGCGGTGAAGTTAATGACAGGCAACAAGATGCCAAAGGGAGCCAATGCTGTCATAGAGCAGGAAAAGGTGAAGCGAGAAGGGAACAAAATCTATGTCCTCAGACCCGTTGCGCCCGGACAAAACGTTGCTTTCAAAGGTGAAGACGTGAAGAAGGGAGAGGTCGTCCTGAAGAAGGGACGTATTCTAAGACCTCAAGACCTCGGAATGCTCAAGGGGCTTGGAATTAAAACCGTTAAGGTGAAGAGAAAGCCCAGAGTCGGGATAATGGTTACAGGTGATGAGCTCATAGAAGAATTTGATGAAGAAGCCTTGAACAAAGGAAAAATCTTGGAGAGCAACTCCGCAATGCTGAAAGCTCTTGTGAGGGAATACTTTGGCGAACCGGTCTTCTACGGTATAATTCCGGACGATGAAGAGCTCATAGGCAAAACAATCGAGAAAGCTAAAAAAGAATGCGACCTCGTTTTAATCACCGGTGGAAGCGCCTTTGGAGAGAAGGACTATGCCCACAAGTTTGTTAATCTGCTCTTCCATGGATGTACGAACAAGCCGGGAAGGCCGATAGGGTATGGAGAGGGAACCTTTGTAATGAGCGGCTATCCTGCAGCTGTCTTTGCCCAGTTCCATCTCTACGTCAAATATGCTTTAGCAAAGCTTGTTGGAGCAGATTACAGGCCGATAAGGGTTAAGGCAAGGCTCAGGGAGAAAGTGCCATCATCTCTGGGAAGGCATGAGTTTGTGAAAGTTTACTATGAAAACGGCGAAGCTGTACCGATTAAGAAGAAGGGAAGCGGAATAATGAGCGCAATAGTTGAGAGCAACGCTTATCTCGAAATCCCGGAGGACAGCGAGGGGTATAAAGAGGGAGAGGAGGTCTGGGTTACGCTTTATTGAGCATTTTCATTTTGTTCTAGGATGAAATCGTGATAAACAAGAAATTTTTAAACTGCACGTAACTATAAAATATGAGGGGGGGTTAATAAATGCCTTCAAACAAGAAGCTCATAGAAGATTATCTTAACGACATAAAGGTTCTCAGTGAAATAGAAGGAGTAATTGATTCATTAACAATTGAAGACCTAAAATCCAAGCTGAGAACGAGTAATGCGCAACGTTATCTCAAGAGTATTACTGTAGCAAAACCAGAAATTCTCCTCTCTGAATTTTTGTTTCGTCCTCTTTTAGACCAGTTGGGCTTTGAATGGGCTCCTGAAATAAAGCTTGATAAAAGAGGATGGGTAGATTATCTTATAAAAACGGGAACCACAAATCCCGTTGCTGTAGAGTTAAAACCGATGCATAAGATTGTTAGCTCCACTAAAATAAAAATCATTCCTCTTGAACAAATATACAACCAGATGAAAGAAGACAGAGATAACCAGATTATAAGATATCTCAAGGCTTCGGAAGTAGACTATGTTGTTTTAACTAACCTTATTGACGTATATTATTTCAACAGGGAAGCTGTTTATGAGTTCAAGCCATTCCACCAAGAGAAATTTGAAGACTTCGTAAGGGAGCTTGCTGAGATCGGAGATTTTTGGGAACTTGTTAGGAGAAAAGAGGACAAAACTCCACGCCATGATCTTGACGAGATGTTCTTCAACGACCTAAAGGGATGGTACACAACACTTGAAAAAGTTAAGTGGAAGGTGGAAAATCCAAATGAACATATCGTTCATCTCATCAATAAGTTTATATTCATTAAAACGCTGGAAGATCATAGCCTTATCCCTTTCAGATTTCTCCATGATGCTTATACCGACGCAGAGCATAAATGGTCTCCTAGAGGCATGAAAAAGGTGTTGGAAGAATTTTTTAAAGAGATCGATAGCTGGTTTTACACTTATTATGATACCGAGCTCTTTAAGAAGTCCATATTGGAAGTGTTGGAAGATAGTGAAGAAAACATGAGGAGCTTTGGTAAAAGACTTAAGCTTATTCTTGGTGTAGAAGGGTGGAGAGGCGCATTTCAAAGAGGCCTGCTCTACTACAACTTTAGGAAAATAGACGAAGACGTCTTCGGAAAAGCTTATGAAATGTTTCTAGCAGAAAGACGAAAACAAATGGGCATATATTACACACCGAGTGAAATTACAAGATATATGGCTAAAAAACTCGTTAAAGAGCTTTTTGAACCAGTAAAAAATGAGTTCTTAAATGTGCTCAACTCGGAAAGAGTCGATAAAGAAAAGGCTTGGAAACTCGCAAAAGAATTGACATCAATTGCAATTCTCGACCCTGCTTGTGGTTCGGGTTCTTTCTTGATCAAGGTTCTCAGGGAAGTGTACAAAATCTATGAAGAAATTGATGAAAAAACAAAATGGGCAGAGGATTATAAGAGCGTTATAAAAGATCTAGCGGAACCAAAACATATTAGGGAGCAAAAACAACTGATAAAGGAAATAAGGAGCTTTTTAGGTTTTAATCTTCATAAACGCAATCTGATTTCTCTCGTAATCCTCCGCCATATATATGGGGTAGACCTTGATGAAAGGGCTATAGATGTTGCTAAGGTAAACATCTGGAAAGAGGCTATAAAGCTTGAACCATCCGAATTCAGATATAAAAATCTGAAATCAGAGGAGCACATACTCCCTGATCTCGAGATGAACCTCATCACAGGAAATTCCATAGTTTCGCTTCCAGATAATGAAGTTGTTGAACTTATGAGAGAGTTTAAAGAGGAAATAAAAGAGCTCTGGGAAAAAAGAAAGGCATATTTGAGCAACCCATTTAATCCGGATGTCCTTAAGGGCATGGAGGAAATAAAGGCACGGATAAGGGAGAAGCTAACCGAGATGATGAAGGAGAGGGGCTGGGACTTTGAAAAACCCCTGTTCTACCCCCTTGAGTTCTTCTTCCTCTACTTTGACGAGAACGGCGAGCCCCTGCCAGAGAAGGAGAGGGGCTTCCACGGGGTCATCGGCAACCCGCCGTGGGAAACAGTAGAACCCTCCGAAAAAGAATTCGTTACATTACACGAAGAACTGTTCAGGGATGTTTTTCCGAAAGGAGTTACAAAGTTTGGCATATCTGGGAAAGAATTCAAGAAGAAATTCCGCAAGAAACTTGAGGAGTCAGAGGAGCTAAAATCTTTATGGAACGAATATTACAGCAGGATAAAAATGCTCTCTGACTTCGTCCGTAAGAGGTACAAGTTCAGTACTGAAGGTAAGATAACCCTCCAGAAAGTCTTCATTGAGAGAGCTATGGAGCTCTCCAAGAGGGCCGTGAACCTCCTCGTCCCCTCGAACTTCCACACCGACGAGGGCACAATCCTTCTCAGAAAGGAAATCCTCGAAAACTACTGCCTTAAGGAGCTGGTCTCCTTCGAGAACCGCGGAAGCGGGTGGTTTAAAGACGTTGACTCACGCTTCAAGTTTGACATCGTCTTCTTCACCAAGGAAAGGTGCGAAAAACCATTCAGGGCGGCGTTCTACGTCACGAGAGGGGACTACGAGGCATGGGCAAATGACAACGGCGGGGGCTTCGAGGACTTCCTCAGGGCGGTAACCTTTGAATACCCAGTTGAGCTAATTCCAAAGACATCGCCCAATGTTCTCGGCGTTGTAGAATTTAGAAAGCAAAAAGATATCGTAATTTTCCAAAAAATCAGAGACGCCCATCCCTTATGGATTGATGTGTATGGCAAAAACCTCATTCAGGCAGACTTTAATATGACAACTGACAACAACCTTTTCAACACCTCCAAGAAGGGCCTCGTCCTATACGAGGGGAAAATGATACACCAGTACGAGCCGTTTTTCAGCGAGCCGAGGTACTGGGTGGAAGAGGAGAAGGGAAGGAAGCGGCTCCTGGGCAAGGAACTGAGCAGGGTCAGGACGTTCCTCAAGGCTGAAGGAGAAAAGCTCGGTCTCAGGGGACGGGAGCTTAAAGAGTTCATAGATGAGAACTACCGCCTCGCGGAGGATAACTTTAATAACGGGACCTTTAAGCTCGACTACGAGGAACACAGGCTCGCTTACAGGGCGATAGCCCATTCCACTAATAAAAGAACACTCATAAGCACGATCCTGCCCAAACGCGTCTTTATGGGGCACTCGCTTAACTACTTCAAACCCTTCCGCTACGTCATCAGGGACGGCGAGCTCACCCAGGAGAGGATACCCTACGGGGACGTCGTTTACCTGATGGCCCTCCTCAACAGCTTCACCCTCGACTACTACATAAGGCAGAGGGTCTCGGCAAACCTCACCATGTTCTTCCTCTACGAGCTCCCGATTCCAGAGCCAGGGCCGGGGGTAAAGGCCAGAATCGTTGAGCTGGCCTTCAGGCTGCTCTACAGAAAAGGCCACTACGACGACATGGGGAAAGCGCTGGGGATAAAGGCCAGCGAGGTCACCGACGAAGACGAGAGGAGGGAGATGAGGGCCGAGCTTGAAGCAATTATAGCGAGAGACGTTTTCGGGCTGACGAAAGAGGAGATGGAATATATCCTCTCGACCTTCATCTATGGCAACCCAGATAGGGAGTTAATGAGGAGAATAATAGAGAAGATGTAATTTCTTTCTTTTGTTTTATTCCAGAAGAAGTGGAGTACAACAAGCCTTCGCTTTTTTGAATTAAAAAAGAAAAAACCAACCAGGGCGAGCATACAAAATAGGACTAACCTTTCATGACCATCCACACAAGGATTGGGAAAACCAGCGTCGCATCTGCCCATATTTCCACGTAATCTGCCTTTGCCTTTATTTTGCCCCAGCTCACGCCTTCACTTGGGGGAGCTCCGCTTAAAGAGCCGTCCCACGGAATTGCGGTGGTTATGTAGATTGCGTAATCTGTTCCGCCCCTAAAGAGGTTTGCGTTGATTATGGCGTGCTTTGGATAAGCCCCACCCAGAATTATTGATGCGGTCTCCTTTGCGGTAATGGCGAGGTTGTTGAGCTTCACTATGTCGTTGGCTACATCTATTATAAGCTCTCTGTCGCCTCTCTCCTCTTTGAAGAAGTAAAGCATATCCCCAAAGGAACCATCGGTCAAAGCAGGACAGAAGATCGGAATGTTGTTCTTGTATGCCCAGTAAAGGATGCTCTTTTCCTTCTCTTTGCCCAGCTTTTCGTCTATATACCTGCCGAGCTCGTAGATGACCTCGCTCGCTGTTAAAGGTCTCTTTTCTTCCCTTTCAATCTCTAGGAGCCTCTCAAAGAAGGGAATCATGTACTTCTCGAACTCTATATAACGGTCATTGGGCACAAAGATGTTGCCAATTCTGTTTATTCCCTTCTGTCTCATCTCGGCGTCGTTTACGTTCCAATCTCCGAGGATAAAGGGCTTCAGGGCTTTTATGAAATCCTCCTCCACTCCTCCAGCGGTGGTTACAATTACATCGACCTTCTTATGCTTCACAAGATAAGCTATAACCTCCCTCAGACCAGAAGAAACTATGTTGGATGTGTAGCCAAGGAAAACTCTAACTTCTTCCCCGTTCTTTCTTTTTTCCTCCACTTTCTTCCAGATTTCAATGGCCTTTCCCAGATGTGTTGCTTGAAAACCTATTCTCTCGTAATAATCAATGACTTCCTCTAAGCTGCTCACGTCCTCAAGCCATGGGCCAATGACAGGAATTTCCTTAATTCCCTCAGTTGATGACTCCTTAAGAACTGACTTTTTTGGATCCAAATCCCACACCTCCAAGGGGCATTGAAAAAAGAACTTAAAGTTTTTGCCCTACTCAAGGGACTTCAGAGCTTCCAAAAATCTCTGCACCACTTCTTTGGGAGCATCTTTCTTGGGGCTTCTCTTCATTCTCGGCGGCTCTCCATGTTTATATCTCTCAATCCACTCAAAAACCTGTTCAAGGGCTTCTTTAAAGTTGCTTACAGGTTCAAAGGGCTCATCAAGGTAATAAATCTCTTCATCTTTGAGGTCATATATCAGAACTGCCGGGTAAAGGGTATCATCCTTACATGGGCATTCAGACTCTACGCTGACTTCAATAACAAAATCCCCTACCTCAAGAATCCCCTCCTCTTTTAGGGTTTCTTTCCACTTGCTCATACGTCTTATGAATTGCTTTTCAGGTTTTAAAATTTAACCATCAAACATTTAAGCCCTCCCGTGTATTCTGTAGAGGGTGGTGAGATGAGGATAATAGCGGTAACGGACATCCACGGAAGAGATAACAGGGTAAAAGAGTTCTTGGAGCACATCAAAGATGAAGAGTTCGACCTTATTATGATAGCAGGGGACATAACTCACTTTGGAGGTAAAGAAACGGCTTATAATATTCTGAAGGAGTTCATAGGTTTCGGAAAGCTTTTTTATGCGGTTATGGGGAACTGTGATGGTAGGGATGTCCTTGAACTGCTTGAAGAACTCAATGTCAGCCTTCATGATAAAAGGGTGGAGTTTAATGGCGTTGGCATCGTTGGAATAGGGGGCTCAAACATAACGCCTTTCTCGACAATATGGGAGTTCAGCGAAGAGGAGATTTGGGAAATTCTGACCAAAAATTATCAAGATGGCGATATAGTGCTTTCTCACGTTCCGCCTAAAAACACCAAGGTTGACAAAACCCTTGTGGGAACACATGCCGGAAGCAAGTCGCTGAGAAAATTCATTGAGGAAAAGCAGCCTCCACTGGTTATATGCGGTCACATACATGAGGCAATTGGAATAGATGAGATCGGAGAAACCATAATTGTAAATCCAGGTCCTCTGTCGAGGGGACACTATGCCACAATAGATTTTGATGAAGAAAAGAAAAAAGTAAAGGATATAACGCTCGAGAAGTTTTAATGCATGGAAAACTTTTTAAGCTGACTCTAAAGATAAAAATCGGGATGGGCCGGTAGCTCAGCCTGGGAGAGCGACGGCTTCGCAAGCCGTAGGCCGCGGGTTCAAATCCCGCCCGGTCCACCACTATCTTTCTAAGTTTTACAGTTTCACCTCCACTCCATCAATTTCGCTGTTGATTGATTTTTTGACATTAAGAAAGAAACTTTTACCCTTCTTTCTTATCTCAACGACAGTAGTTGCAACTTCCTCTAGGAGCGGGAGGATATTGGGAGTATTCTTCTCTAACAGCTCAGTATTAATGAAGTAGTAGCCAATTCCCTTGGGATTTCCAGTATACCCCAGAACGATATTCACAATAGACAATGCTTCTGTTCTTGAATTTATTACAAAGAGAAGTTTATCAAATCCCAAAACTAGGCTTACTATTTTATCCCCCACATCTAGAATTGACTTAACAATGCCAAATGCTTCCTTTTCCCGAACAACAGGCTCTCCAAAAGAAAGTCTTGTAATAACATTCCCCACGTGCAACCGTCCCCCAATTTTGATAACTCTAACATTGTCTAGTAAGCCAGAGTTTAGCCCTTGGAGTTCCATCTGGCTCTTATACAGGTAGAGCGTATCGAGAATGTCCACAACAACCACACCATAATCTTTTTTGTATGCCCAATTTAACAAGATTTAACAAGTGAGCAAATCCTATATGAGGAGGTGTTGATGAGTCGTGTTCGATAAGTACGTTCTCTCCAAATAGTATTGACTCCCAAACTCTTCTAATAACTTCCCTCATGACGAGCCACCTTCTCATATTTACTGTTTAATAGTTCTTAAAGATTTAGGAACAAAAAGATTAGCCGTAACGCTTATGCAACAGTAGTTTGGTAGTAGCAATTAACAAAAATCCAAACCTCTGAAGCAAAACTTTTTTAGGTGCTTTGCCTTCATGCACTAAGGTGGTGTTCATGGATAAGTATGAAGTTCTTCAAGACCTGATGAAAAGGAGAGGCTTTGCGTGGGGCAGTTTTGAAATCTATGGTGGAGCGAGAGGTTTTTACGATTACGGTCCTTTAGGGGCTACAATAAAAAGGAAAATCGAAAGGAAAATCAGAGAAGCCTTTATAAGGGAGGGCTTCTTTGAAATTGAAACTCCCGATATCACGCCGGAAGAGGTTTTTATTGCCTCGGGACACGTGGAGAAGTTCGTTGACCCGTTAACCGAGTGTAAAAAGTGCGGCTCAAGGTTTAGAGCCGATCACCTTGTTGAAGAAGCTCTTGGCATAGACACCGAGGGGCTTAGTGCCGAGCACCTCACGCAACTCATAAGAGAGCACGGCATAAAGTGCCCAGAATGTGGCGGAGAGCTCAGCGATGTGTGGTACTTCAATTTGATGTTTGAAACTTACATCGGACCTTACAAGGATAAGAAGGGCTATCTGAGGCCCGAAACTGCCCAGGGAATATTCGTGAACTTCAAGCGCTTGAACAACTTTGCAAGAAACCAACTACCATTCGGGGTCTTTCAGATAGGGAAAGCCTATAGAAACGAGATTTCCCCAAGACAGGGAATGCTCAGGCTAAGAGAATTCACGCAGGCTGAAGCGGAGATTTTCTTCAATCCCAATGAGACCGAGCATCCGCACTTTGATGAAGTTAAAGACGAGATTGTCAGGCTTTATCCAATAGAGCACCAGCTTAAAGACCTAGGCATGATCGAAGTTACCCTTGAAGAGGCTGTGAAGAAGGGCTACGTGCTGAACACCTTTTTTGCATATTATATGGCAATGGTGAAGAGGATTCTCCTTGACATAGGTATCCCCGAGGATAAGATCAGGTTCAGACAGCAGTTGCCAGAGGAGAGGGCGCACTACTCAAGCGACACATGGGACGTTGAAATCCACAGCGAAAGGTTTGGATGGATTGAGTGCGTTGGTATAGCCTACAGGGGAGACTACGATCTAAGCAGACACATAAAAGAAAGCGGGGCAGATTTAACAGTTATGATCCACTATAAGGAGCCCAAGATAGTCAAGAAGCTTAAGGTTTCCCTCAATATGAAGAGAGTCGGGCCCAAGCTTAAGAAGGATGCCGGAAGGATTAACAAGAAGTTGCAGGAAATGAGCCAGGAAGAGCTCAAAAAAATAGTTGAGGGACTTAAACAGGTGGGAAAAGTCATCATCGACGGCTACGAGCTTGAAAAAGACGACTTTATCATACAAGAAGTCGAGGAAAAGATAACCGGTGAGAAGATAGTGCCGCACGTCTTGGAGCCGAGCTTTGGTATCGACAGGCCCTTCTACCTGCTCCTTGAGAATTCCCTAGCCGTAGACGAGGACGGAAGAGTTTATCTCAAGATAAAGAAGGACATGGCGCCAATAGAAGTTGCCGTGCTTCCTCTCGTAGCCAAGGAGCCCCTAACGAACATAGCCTATGACGTCTTCAGAACCCTGCAAAAAGAGGGCTTCATAGTGGTCTATGACGAGAAAGACACCATTGGAAGGAGATACGCAAGGTACGACGAGATAGGAACGCCTTACTGTGTAACAGTGGATAACCAGACGCCTGAAGACAACACCGTAACGATAAGGGATAGAGACACGAGGGAGCAGATAAGGGTAAGCATTGAGGAACTTCCGAGGAAACTGAAGGAGCTGATTTTCGGAGTTTAACACTTGATCTGAAGAGCCTTTTCTATTTTCTCTCTCAACTCCCCCCAAGCTGCGAGATGATGACCCAGACTATTGAAAGGTCACCTTAAAATCCTGATGGTAGTCTCCAGTATCTCGCTCAGAAAGAAGCAGAGATCGCGCTTAGAAATAGACGAGCTCTCCCCTTTAAGTGTAATATAATTTTAACGCTCTATCCAATATTAATTTATCTAATATGATTAAAAAAACTATAATCGAGTGAAGATCATAATCATTAAAATCATTATTATTAAATATTAAATAATATGTGATAACAAAGTTTTTAAATAATAGGTGGTAATAAAGTTTTAATGAAAGCTACTGGAGGTGATACGAGTGGATATAGGTTCACTATTTAAAAAAGAAAAAATGCTACTTGTTGTAGCAATAGCATTCTTAGGAACTCTGATAGCACAATCTTCCCTTGTGGTACTTTCGATTCTATCAATCACTAGAGACATCAATGTCCCCTTGTTGCTCGAGAAAATTTCCTCTGATGGCGCAACAACATTTAAGGCAACCCCATTGCTTATTTTTCTAAGCTATGCCATCACAGCAATACTGCTCTGGTACAGCAAGCCGACTCCACAAGGATCAAGGCAACTGAGAATAGTCCAAGTTATAGTCGTAGTACTGGCAATTTCAATCATTGTTCTAATCTTTGGTTCCATTGTGGCCTGTGGAGTGGTGTGTCCAAGACTAGCATGTCATGGTGCCATGGATTCGTGCACTTGGCACACTGGACTCTTCTATGTGAAATACGTGTGCAACTGTATAGTATCTTAGCTCCCTGATTTTTCATTATTATCTGGGGGTTCAGTATGAGAGGCATGTCTTTTCTGGTCTTGATCTGGTTTAAGACCCTCTTCAAGAGATTTAGCTATATTACCTTCCTATTTGTAAGTATTGGAACATTTTACACCCTCAATATCCTATCACCGCTGCTCAAGGAGGTGCCTGAGAACATTTTAATGGTGAATATGTTAATAATGACAACCGTTGTTGGAGTGATTTACTCAATCGAACACAACCCTCGTGTTATCTTGAGTATTAATTATATGCCTGCTCGGGATTGGAGGATTACCATATTAAGTCTCCTATCATTTTTACCGTTTCCTACCTTT
This sequence comes from Thermococcus sp. PK, assembly GCF_000430485.1. Lineage (NCBI taxonomy): Archaea > Methanobacteriati > Methanobacteriota > Thermococci > Thermococcales > Thermococcaceae > Thermococcus > Thermococcus sp. PK. The sequence goes on along the minus strand of NZ_KE387149.1, from coordinate 1,073,354 downwards.
GTCTATATCTCTCAACTTATTGACTTTTCCTATCTTATTCTGTCAATTTTCTTATTCTTGGGTCTCGTAGATATTTCGCTGTTTATCATAATAGGCTTCATAATAGCGTCTGTGCTCTCCCCCAGCTATGGCATTCTGTTTTTGATCATTCTGTTAATCAAACCCCTGCCAAAATTGCTGCCCCAAAGGAGGATAGTTATGTTTTGGATTAAAAAAAGACCGATCACCGTGATCAACCCGCTATTCCTATGGCCTTTAGGCATCATCTTCATTGGTATGGTGTTCATTACTCAGAAGGTTCAAAACACAAAACTTTGGGTATCCCCAGTTGGGGGAGGAGCAACTTACTTTTCTACAGTCGCCGTCAGCGGGGACTTCCAGACGCTCCTGCTTGGAGGAATTTTTACTTCGTTATCGGCGATTTTATCACTAATGTTGCCAGTCTTTTTCTCTGGAGCTGGCTATTTGGATAACTATCTGTGGAGTCTGAAGGTTCTGAGGGGAAAATTCTGGGAAGGTTTTGTGATGGAAATTCTCCTGAATACCATTTTTGGAACTGCAGTAATCCTGGGTGCCTTTACACTCCTAAAGTACTTAGGAATTGGTAGCTTTGAGGGAACCGCACTTGTTGTATTCCTTAGTATCCTCACAGTATCCGCAGTTGGTCCCTCATTGGATACAGGGGAGTCTTTGGGTAGCTATTTGCTTTTTTATTTGGTTTCAGTTTTTATAATCGGGAGGTTGAGCATGTATATACAACAGAAATACCTCATCTTTATGCTCTTGACTTTAATCTTCCCCGCCCGCGTAGTTTGGCTCAAGCTAAAGTTGTCCCGGAGGTGAAAACATGAAGTTTTGGGAGTTCACTAAAGCCATTGGAAAACCCTTAGTTGGCATGTTCCTATTCCTATTGTTATTCCTGACAGCACTCGGTGGAGCAATGTACCTGAACAAGTTTGAATGTCTCATTAAAAATCCCATCAACATTGAACTTCTCATTTCGGTGATTCTAATGATCTATTTCCACGAACTTGGCCACTACATCCCGCTTAGGAATAGTGAAATTGAGGTTCAAAGAACCGGGATCGGCATAACAATTTCTACAACTGCATCCATACCTTTTTCGGCGGTTTTCCTTAGCGCACTCCTTCCGTTGGCTATAGCGCTTGTGTTTACTGTGATTTCCAAAAACCTAGTCTTTATATATCTCTGGTTCGGTATCGGAGCTGCCGCTCTGGTAGATGCAATAGGGGTGATGCAGGGTGTTAAAAGTTAGCAACCTTATAGCTGGATACAGCAAAACCCCAGTAGTTGGCCCCATAAGCTTTCAGTGTGAAAGAGGAGCAACCGTAATACTGTACGGGCCTAATGGGACAGGAAAAACAACGCTTTTAAGAACCATTGGCACACTTTTAAAGCCATTGGGCGGGAAGATAGAGTTGGATGGACAACCAATTGAGAGAGTTAAAAAGAAGGTTTTTCTCTTAGATGAGCAGATAAACCTGCCAAAGAGCCTGCGGGCATTAGAATATGTAACAGTGATAAGTACCCTTTATGGGACGTTCTTCAAGGATCATTCAGATATACTCAAACGCTTTGGAATTAATCCCAAGGCGTTAATCTCTCACTTATCCCAAGGACAACGGAGAAGGTTGCAACTGGCTGGTGCGCTGGTAGCCAAAAATGCTGAGCTTTTCCTTATCGACGACCCGACCGTGGGTCTTGATGATTATAGTGCTGAAGTTTTGATTCCCTGGTTAATAGAAGAACTGAAAAGAATGGAAAAAACGGTTGTCATAGCAACCAGAACGGAGCCCTTGGTGAGAGTGCTCGGAGAGAGTGCCGAAGTAATCAATATGATCAAATACAGCAGGGTTCTACCTAATCAACTTTAGGGAGCGATAACTCCCACCCTGTGGTCTCTCAATCCTGCTGATAGCATCTTTGAAGTGAAGATATAAAAACCTTCAGCCCGGACCATGATTGGTAGATATGCTCCATCTCATCTACAAGCGTATTCCAAACAGAGTCCTTGAGCGAGAAGACGAGCTTATCGCGGACTTAGGGGACATAATAGTAGCAAAATCAAAGTTCGAAGGCATGCTTGCTCCGCTTTTTGTAAACGGAGTCAAGGTCATAGAGAACGAGTACACGATGGTGTATTTTGCCTTTGTTGGCGAAAACTATGATATCTTGAAGGTTTACGACAGGGAGGGCAACTTTAAGGGCTTATACGTTGACGTCCTGGCTTATACCAAGAGGGAAGGCGACACCCTTGAGATGCTGGATTTGTTCCTAGACATTTTCATTTTCCCCAACGGGGAAATTTTCCTTCTTGATGAGGACGAGCTTGAGATGGCCCTTCTCTATGAGCTCATAGACAAAGAAACGTTCGACTTTGCGTATTCGAAAGCGAGGGAAATCATAGAAAAATTCAGGAAAGGATTGTTCCCTCCAGACGTTGTATGGCAGTATTCACTTTCTTCTTCTGGAGATAGTTCAAGTTCTCACTGAGCCCTTACCTTTTCTTTTGAAACCTCGCCCCTCAGGCGGGGAGGAGGTCAAATTTAAATACCATTTTCTCTAGATGTTCCCGGTGATTGCATGATCAAGGAATCCAAAGATGGAGTGGTAATCCAGATATACGTGCAGCCAAATGCAAAGAAAACTGAAATTGAGGGCATAGATGAGTGGAGAAAAAGGCTGAAGGTCAGGGTAAAAGCTCCACCTGTGGAAGGGAAGGCAAATAAGGAAGTTGTGAAGTTCTTTTCGAAGCTTCTTGGTGCTGAAGTTATCATCATAAGGGGCGAGACAAGCAGGGAAAAAGACCTCCTTGTGAAAGGACTAAGCTTGGAGGAAGTAAAAAGAAAACTCGGAATTTAACGGTATTTAAGGAAGGCGATGTAATAGAAGGTTGCTCCAATTATGACAACCCCCGCAACGAAAAGGTAGAGGGCCTTTTCGGGCTTCTCCCTTACGCTGACCGAGTAGCACCCGTTTGAGATAAAGTATTCCACGTTTGCTTTTCTAACAAAGATATGCTCCCCTTTTGCCGTGAAGACTTCTTCACCGTTTTGATAGACTTTCAAAAACCCGTCCCGTACGCTCACCTCATAGCTCCCCAGTTTTCCAAAGCTGCCCTCACAGAAAGTCCCGGAGATAGTTTCGCTAGGATAGAGAAAGAAAGCAAGGATAAGTATCAGACCCAAGGCAAGGAGGTGCTCTTCAGCTTCCATGAGGAAAAATCTGTAAAAAAATTATAAAAGGTTTGGCTTCACTTCAAAATCCCAAGGCTCTTGTTGGTCTTCTTTATGCTCTCCCATTTGTCGGCGAGCTCGAACATGGCCCTTATTGCATCTACATTCTCTGGGACTACGTCGCTCTCTTGGTGGACGGCTTGGATGTAAAAGAGCCTGTTGCCCTTTACACTTATGCTATCCTTCCAAATGGCTATCTCATAGAGGTTATTCCACTCACGGTGAAGATCACGGGCAAACTCTATAAGCTGGGCTGTACTGTCAAAGCCCTTCTCTTTCTCGAAGAGCAGAACCCTCGTGGTGTTTTCGAAGATGTCAATGACGTCTTCCCGTGTAAGGGGCTTTTTGAGCTCCACCATTACGCTGTGGACGTGCATAAGAGTTGTTGGCACGATAAAGGCCATTGTCTCAATGTTTATTGGTATTACGGTTTGTACATCTGGTCCATGATGAGAGGGAACCTCAACTGAGGGTTTTATAGCATTGATGGGGCCCCTCTTGATGTCGTTGGGATCTGCAGCCCTCCTAATCATCACAGCATATACGTAGTCGATGTAATCTTTTATTGCGTTGAGAGTTCTTGTCAAGCCCGTGGTGTTGCAGGAGACAACCCTCACGTAGTTTTTACCCAGAGCCTGTTCATAGTTGGCCTGTGCAACGAAAGAAGCCTCCGCAATTTCCGCTTTCTCCCCGCCCTGGAATATTGCTTTAACTCCGGCTTTCTCGTAGAGGGCTTTGTTTTTCTCACCCATTCCTCCAGGGGTTGCGTCTACAATTACATCTACTTTTTCGAGCAGATCCTCGAGAGTACCTGCTACCTCGAATCCAGCCTTTTCGAATCTGGGTAAAAATTCGCTAGATGCTGCATAGACAGGTATTCCAAGCTCTTTAGCACGATAAGCCTCAAAGTCTGGCTTCGTCTTTGTAACTCCTATTAGCTCCATATCATCTTGTTTTGAAACTGCGTAAGCAACCCTCTTTCCTATAGTCCCGTAACCGTTAATCCCTACCTTGACTTTCATTTTCTCACCCCAAATTATCTTAAAAAGAGGGAAATACTTAAGCATTGTTTTCACTGGGAGTGAAAAAAGAAGTCAGAGGTATTTCTCAAAAAACTGCAAAACCTTTCCCTTATACTCCTCAGGCATAAGCTGGATTTTCCTTATATGTGCCGCTTCTGTAATCCAAAGCTCAACATCAGGATTTATTTTCCTGTTTTTCTCGTAAAACTCCTTAACCTCCTCGACCTTGAGTATTAAGGGGTTATTTGGTTTTTCTAACTTATCTTATAAGTTCTGACTGCTAAGGTTTATAACTTTCAAGAGCAGAGAATATTGCATGCCGGTGATAAGTATTGCAAATCAAAAAGGTGGAGTAGGAAAGAGCACCACTGCAATAAACCTTTCAGCTGCATTGGCACTCAAAGGAAAAAGAGTTCTTCTTGTTGATATGGATCCTCAAGGAGCAACGACAGTCGGACTTGGGTTTAGAGATGCTACTCCAACTATCTACAACGTGATCTTAGACGAAGTGGACACTGAAGATGCAATAATTCCTACTGAAATAGAAGACCTTTATTTAATCCCGAGCAACATTGCGCTTAGCGGTGCTGAAATCGAGCTCAGCAGTCAAATAGGAAGGGAATACATCCTGAGGAACAAACTTGCTAAAATTAAGGACAATTACGACTATGTGATAATAGACACCCCTCCCTCCCTCGGCATTTTAACGATGAACTCCCTTGTGGCGAGTGATGAAGTGATAATACCGATTCAAGCAGAATACTATGCTTTAGAGGGAATCGGTCTCCTGCTAAAGGCGATAAAACTTGTTAGGGAAAGATTGGGTATTCCCCTCGAGATTAGAGGATTCTTAATCACTATGTTCGATAAAAGAACCAATTTATCCAAGGAAGTCAGGGAAGAAGTAAAGAGAATATTTGGAGAAAAGGTGTTCAGAACTATGATCCCAAGAAACGTAAAGCTGGCTGAAGCGCCTTCCCATGGAAAGCCGATTTTTCTATATGCGCCTGACAGCAGAGGTGCCAAAGCATATATGAAGCTTGCCGAGGAGGTTGATGGAGTATGAAGAAGAAAAAAGCCCTTGGAAGGGGATTGGAAGCAATAATCTCCGAGCCGATGCCCAAATTAGAGAGCCCCCAGAAGGAAGAGATAAGTGGGGAAGCACTCGAAAGAAGTTTGCAGGAGGCTTTAAAAAATCCAAGGATTACCCTGTGGTCTCCCGAAGCTGCGGCAGTGCTTAGATATCTGAGGAAAACTATTCCCGAATTCAGCATCTCAAACGAAGCAAGCAAGCTTTTGGAAAAAGCAATAAGGGAAAAGTACCCAGAGATATGGAGTGTAGTTGAAAAGAGATTGAAAGAGCTTGAATAGCTCTTCCTTCTAACTTTTAAGTTGTAAGTGAGAACTATGATAATAGCCCACAGAGGTCTTGGAGAGCCTGAAAACAGTATGCTTTCTTTTAAAAGAGCCGTTAAAAGGGGATTTGGGATAGAGTTTGACGTGTGGAGAACAGCGGATGGAGAGCTCGTAGCCATGCACGACCCGGAGATAGCTATTAATGGAGAGAGATACTCCGTAAAAGAACTTACTTTCGGAGAACTCAAAGCACTTGCAGTTTCGAGAGAGCACATAGTGAAAATAGAAGAGCTGTTTAGAAAATTTCCTGATGCTCTTTTTAATGCGGATATAAAGGATGCAGAGGCTGTTGAAGAATTGGGGGAGCTTATACGCAACTATGAAATTGAAAAAGTGATAGTATCAACAACAGAGATTGGTATACTTAAGGCTCTAAGGGCTTATGATAAAAAATTAAAGCTGGCGTTTTCTATAGTAAGACGAAGTGATGTTCCAAAAGTTCCTCTCCTTAAACGGCGTTTTAGGATATTTGCCCTTCATGTTCCTATAGACGGAATATTCTATGTAGGTTTTGCAAACTTTAGGTTTCTCCTTAAGTGGATCAGAGGCATGGGGATGAAAGTAGGCCTCTGGAGCTATGAAGTGGATGAGCTTAAATACGTCCCCTTGCTGGCTGATTTAGGAGATTATTTCATCTCCAACCGACCACTGGATGTTAAAAACCTCTTGACCCGCCTGAAGGGGGACTTTTAGTCCTGCGGTGTCATTTCTCCCTTGACAACAAAATCTCCCGTATAGAAAGCAAAATGCAAAGGGCTTCAAAGTAGGAAAATTCGGCTCGCCGTCGTCTGCTGTCCCATTTCTAAGAAACTTAGAAAGAAAAGAAAAAGGTCAGTTCTTGGAGCTCAAGAGTTTTAGGGTTTCCTTTAGCTGGGTGTATCCGGACTCTAAGTAGGTATCTCCTTCTCTAATGTATCCATCTGCATAGGCACTCCAGGCTCTGTTTAGATGTCTTTCGGCTTTGCTAAAACTTGTCATGACTTCTCCGTAGAACTTGATTCCCTTTATCCTGATGGGCTGGGCCTTTTCTGCAAATGTTTCCAGTGTCTCCAAGATTTTGCCAAGTCTTTCTCTAGCCTTTTCGAGGTCAGTTTCTTTTTCTTTCATTACTTTTTCAATCTCTGTAAGTGCGTTTTCTAAGACCCTCTTGAGCTCTGCTTCTCCCCCTTCTCCTTTAGCCACGTTTCTGTGAAGCTCTTCCTTCTCTCCCTGTCTCCTAAGGACTATTCCAGCGCCCATGATGACTAAGGCGCCACCAACTACTGGCCAGAGTGGTGGATTTCTAGCGGAAGCTATAGCCCCTGTGATTAAACCGGCTGTAAGCATAACATTTCCAATTAGCTTTTTCATGTTCATCACCTCATGGTTGCAGTACTCCGGCAACGGTGAGCACTGCGAAGAGCAAGGTCATGGCAGCTTCTCCAACCATTAGACCAGCGGCAAATGGGAGGACCTTTTCAACGATGAACTCGTAGCCCTTCTTCCTCTTTGCAATCTCGTTCACAACACACCCAATTCCGTAGGGGATAATGTACAGCATTGGTAAGTACATTGAAAGGCCCACGAGAACACCAAGCCCTGGAACTCCGCTGAGAGAGAGCGCAAAGCCTAAGAGACCTCCAGCGATGAACTTGTCTATAGGTACACTTCCACCGAGCACTGCCTCAACCATTGACTTGAGGGCCATTGCCTGTGGTGCTGGGACCTTCTCGTTTCCAATTCCGTAGGCGTTCCATATAAGGCCAACAACTGTTAGAGCGATTATTGGGCCAAGCCAGGCGGTTAAGAGCTCAACTTTCTGCTGTCTTGATGGGATAGCTCCGACCATGTGACCTGTCTTGAGGTCTTGCATCATATCTGCGGCACCAGAGATAGCAACACCAACGGTTGCACCCATAAGTATCGTAAGCGGCACGTTCTTGTTGGTGAGGTAGAGGAGTATCATGACTGAGACCAAGGAAAGACCTGATACTGGGCTCCAGTCGGTCATTCCGGTAGACATTGCCACGAGAAGTGAGGCTATGAATATCCAGGCGACACCGATGAGGGCCGTGAGGAGGCTTCTACCCAATCCAAGGCCTCCGAGCTTGTATGCTGTTATTAAGAGCAAAGCAAATGCCAAAATTGCTCCACCAATTAGATAGTATATTGGAAGCTCCTCACTATTTCCATTTTTGTCTTTCACTCTGCTCGCCTGTGCAAGGCTCTTCATTGCAACAGCAATTACCGGAAGTGAGAGTATCAGTCCTGCTATTGAACCGCCAAGAAGCATTCCTATACCAAGGGGTCTTGTCATAGTTCCATAAACGTAACCGCTTATAGCCGCTCCTTGAACTTCAGCGGGAAGCCATCCGAGGGCTTTGACCACCGGAGTTATGATGTAGTAGGAGAGTATACCACCGGCAAGAACTATCAGACCGTTCCTTCCAGTGATTAAACCCATACCAAATACCATGAGTGAGAGGGCTATAGTTAGGTTAATCCATTCTGGAAGGTGGAGCACTGAGCCAAGGTCAACGACCTCGGGTATTATGTGGGGCAGTCCAAACAGTGGGAACTGTTGAATGAGATAAACTAGGGCACTGAGAATCATACCAAAGAACAGCAATCTTGCCTTTTCTATACCGCTACCAGGGGTTTTGAGGATGGTAGCAACTGCAGTACCTGTTGGGAACCTGAGCCTGTCTATTTCGATCATCTGCTTTCTGAGTGGGATTATAAAGGTTATACCCAGAATTGCTCCAGCGGCTGTTGCCAGGAAGAAGTACAAGGTGTTTATCTCTTGGTGAAGGCCCATTATGTAAAGTGCCGGTATTGTGAATATGACACCAGAGACGGAGATATTTACTGCTGAAGCAATTGTCTGGACTATATTATTTTCAACGACCGTGCCCTTCTTGAGTAGTCCCCTAAGAATGCCCCAACCAACAATTGCCGCTATTGCGGAGCCTCCAGAGGTGAACCCCATAATCATTCCAGCGTAGGTAAAGCTTGCGGCCATAAATGCTCCCCAGAGAACCCCTAAGATTATGGCAACTGGTGTTACTTCTCTATAGCTTTCTTCCCTTTTTGTAACGCTCTGCCCGACATACCTTTCCATTTTCAACCCCCTGTACATTTTTGTACATATGGTCTGGTCTATATACTTGGGATACAAAAGCGAGACATTCTGTCTTTTTTGCACATATAAAGTTTTCCCGCCCGACTTTATCCGCTAATGGGGATTGTAAACCAGTAAAACTTATAAAAAAGCAGTTATGTTGCTTTTTTATCATAGAGCATATAAAAAGCACAAGGGATAAGAAAGAAATTCATGAATGTATATTCATATATCGTGGATGCTCGAAAATTATCGCGATTTGGAAAAAATTTCTAAATAATTCAAAAAATTCCGAAATTATTGGAAGAACTCCCTTAAAGAGAGCTAAACTTTTGAAGGAATATTTTTAAATCGGTTTTAAATGGCTCCCGGGAGCTCTTTATTTCCTCTTCTACTAGCTGGATAAAAGAGGCCTCGTCTTGGACTTTTGAGCCTATTTCCTCAACTTTTCTCTTTAGTTCTTCGTAATATTCAATGTATGGCCTCGCCTCAAAGAGGGCTCTCTCTATTTTTTCCTTCATGCCTTCACCTCCTAACGAACCAGTACCACCATGCTTTCTCTAAATATTCTCTCTGCCCGAGCATTATGAAGTACCTAATAAGGGCTATGTTGATAAAAATCAGCAGTATCGTGAAGATGTAGTACGAGGGGATTGCGAGGCTTAGGAATGCGAAATAGTCCCACAGAAAGTGAAGCAGTATCGCGAGGACAAAATAGCTTGTGATGCTTTGGACTTTTCCCTCTGCCTTTAAGCCATACCCAACACCAACTATTGCGCTCCAGGTGGCGTGAGCGAAAGGTGTTAAGAAAGCCCTCACTATAGTGGTGCCGACTCCAAAGCCAATCCCGTACAGGAAGTTTTCCGTAGCCGCAAATCCCAGCCCGGCTGCAACACCATAAACCACACCGTCCATTATCCCGTCCATTTGACCTGCCTTAAATGGAAGCCTGATTGCTAGAGCCTTTGCTGGTTCTTCCACAATGCCGGCCACAAGTGCCATATAAAATGCAGTCGCTGGTAAAATGGCGTATCCAAACTCCCCCTGTACCAAAAAGGCCTCCAAGAGCATTGCAACACCAACAGACAGGGTGCTTCCTAAGATGAATGTTGCTATAACATAGCGCTTGGGTTCGGGTTCGTATTTATCCGCATGATAGAAATACCAGAGCAATGCTAAGGCTGGCGCGTACGCGAAGAATATTATAGCACTCAATACGTCCATATCTATCACCTAGAGAATTTTGGTTTCTTCTGATTTTAATCCTTGTGGTCAAAGTCTTTGGAGTGCCCTGATTAGATCTCCAAGCTTTCCAAAGTTTAGGAGTTCTTCATCCAAAGGGACAAAAACCTCAAAGCTAGAAAGGCAAGCGTCTTTAAGGAATGGGGAAACAATCTCTCTGAGGATGTCGTTCCCATATGCCCATGGAGAGAAGGCAGGGAGTACTATTAGAGTTTCGCTCACCAAAAAGATTGGAACTTTTATCAATGCTCCAACCTCGTCCCTAAGTCTTATTGCGGGATGCTCATGCCCTATTATGAACTTCTCCCCCTCAACAAGCTTGTGGCCGTGGACTACTTTCCAGCCCTCAAGTTCAATTTCATCAACAACTTCCACACCGAGCTCTTTAATCCAGCTTACACCTACGTCGTGGTTACCCCTCACAACAACTGCTTCCTCCACGAGGGGAGTTATCTCCTCAAAGAACGCCCTGAGTTCAAGCTTCTCTCGCTTGAGTGGAACGAACGAATGCTTGAGGTCGCCGTTTATTATCAATCGTTTTGGTCGTTGTTCCTTGAGAAGGGCAGCAACGGAGGTTACCATTTGCCTGAAGGCTTTTGGAAGATAAATTCCTTCTTTTGCCATGCTCTCCTCGTATCCAATGTGCAGGTCAGCTATTATTATTGAGTTTCCGATCTTAACAGCCTTCTGAGGAAGGAGCTCATGCATGGTTGGGGTTACTCCCCAGTATTTTTAAACATATTGAATTTTGTTAGGCTAACCGAAAAATATTTAAATTTAAGCTGAGAGCTAAAGCTGGTGATAGTATGGCTTATATAGGATTTGCAAAGACAGACTTAGCCCCTTACGAGACCTATAGCAAGATACTAGAAGAACTGGAGCGAAGGGGCTTTAAGATAAAGTTTTCCAAACATCATTGGGCAGGGGATATGCCCTTTGGTCTTGTTATAGTCGAGAGTGACAGAGGAAATATAGCGGTAAGATGGGCGCTTGGAAAGGCCTTTGAGCTCAGAATTGAAGAAGTAAGTGATGAAGACCTTAACGAATTCATTGATGATACCCTAGAATATATAAGCGGGGATTAGCTTCTCTCGCTTTTTATTCTCTCTATTACATCAAAAATGCTCCATAGGTCTTGGATAACGTGAAGGTGCGGAATTTGGTCTAAGATTTCTTTGGTAACGTATTTTGCCGTTGGAGGGAAATAGTACCAAACGTACTCCGTGTTCTCGTCTCCCCTTCCAATAAAGCGCCATGGTTTATCATCAACCCATACAAAAATCTCGTTTCCATATCTCTCTCTAACAAGCTGAAATGCCTCGCAGAGCGTCATCTCCCTTCCAAAAATTATCACATCATCAAAAAGTTCGTAAAAGCCCCCTATTTTCAGTCTGTATTCCTTCATGCCATCTAAAAAATCCTCCGCAGAAAAGGATATCACTATATGCCCCTCTTCCTTAAGCTTTTTCAGAAGTTCTTTTGAATCGTCAATTGGTTTTGAAAGTTTTGCCCTCTCCTCAAACCATGTACGAGCGAATTTGGTCCTAAAAAACCTCGGTTGTTTTATTTTGCCGGTATGCTTTCCAAATTTAGGTCTTTCAAAGTAAAGCTCTATCTTAGTGAGAATTTTAGCGAGTACCCCTTTAAAAGGGAGCCAGGGAAAATGTTTTTTTAACGCCCTTCTAAATGCCTCCTCTATAACTGAGTAGCTGTCCACAAGCGTTCCATCAAAGTCGAAAGCTATTATCATTATTGAATCCCCCTTGTTATTCTGCCACTAGCTCAATGAATACTATTCCCTTTAAGTTTTGTCCTCCACAAAGCATATATTTTAGTGAAACAAAATATTCAGATGATAATCTCAAAAAGGTGATGTCTATGGGTAAGCACTACCTTCCAAACTTGGCACATAAGGAGGAGATGCTCAAGGAGATTGGCTTTAATAACATTGAAGACCTCTTCTCTGATGTTCCAAAAGGCTTTGTCAAGGAGTTTAACCTTCCAGAAGGCAAGAGCGAATACGAAGTCTTCCTTGAGATGAACGAGATCCTCAGCAAAAACAAGACCGTTCTTGAGATGCCGACTTTTCTCGGTGCTGGGGCTTACTTCCATTACGTTCCAGCCCACGTTAAGTACCTCATAGAGAGGAGTGAGTTCTTAACCGCTTATACCCCCTACCAGGCGGAGATAAGCCAGGGAATGCTGCAGGCGCTTTTCGAGTACCAGAGCTTGATAGGGGAGCTTGTGGGGTTGGAGATTGTAAACTCCTCAATGTACGATTGGGGAACTGCACTTGGCGAAGCAGCAAGAATGGCGGCAAGGGTTAAGAAAAAGAACAAATTCGTTGTTCCAAAGCACATCCATCCAGAAAGAGACAGGGTTCTCAGAACTTTTGTGGAAGGGGCGGACATTAAGATAGAATACGTAAACTGGAACGAAAAGGGCCAGGTTGATATTGAGGACTTAAAAGAGAAGGCAAAAGATGCTGCTGGAGTCTACGTTGAGCTCCCCAACTTCTTCGGAATAATCGAAGAACAGATAAAGGAAATTGGGGAGATTGCCCACGAAAACGGTGCTCTGTTTGTAGTGGGTGTAGACCCGACGATTCTGGGCATAGTAGAGGCACCGGGCAACTTAGGAGCTGACGCTGTGATCGGTGAGGCATCTTTCCTTGGAAGTGCCCTGAACTTCGGGGGTCCGAGGGCGGGAATATTCGCTACCAGAAATGAAACTGCCCTCGTAAGACAGATGCCTGGAAGAATTATCGGAATGACAAAAGATGCAGAAGGCAAAAGGGCTTTTGTCATGACACTTCAAACAAGAGAGCAGCACATAAGGAGAGCAAAGGCAACATCAAACATCTGTTCAAATGAAGCTCTTGTAGCAGTTGCAGCAGCAATCCACCTAGCTTCCCTCGGGCCAAAAGGCCTCCAGAAGCTTGGAGAAGTAATATTGAAGAACACTGCATATTTCAAGAAGAGGCTGAATGAAGTTGCTGAGATACCATTTGATGCAGTTAACTTCAAGGATGTCCCGGCTACGTTTGAAATCCCATATCCAGTCATTCACGAGAGGCTCCTTGAGAAGGGAATACACGGGGGTTTCTATCTAAAGCCGCACTTCCCGGAGCTCGGCGAGACTGCTTTGCTTGCAGTAACTGAAACAACAAGGAAAGAGTGGATCGATGTACTCATAGAGAATGTTAGAGAGATAATAAACGAGGCAGAGCTGTGAGGTGGTAAAGATGTTCAGACAGGCTAAATGGGATGAGCCCTTAATTTTTGAACTCTCAAGACCCGGAAGAATTGGTTTTACCCTCCCGGAACCAATTGAAGACGTTGACGTTCAAATCCCTGAGGGGCTAAGAAGGAAAAGCCTTGAGCTTCCGGAGCTTAGTGAGCCGGAGGTCGTTAAGCACTACACAAGGTTAAGCGAGATGAACTACGGTGTTGATTCCGGCATATACCCACTCGGTTCCTGTACTATGAAATATAACCCCAAGATAAATGAGGAATTTGCAAACCACCCGAAAGTTGCCTTTATCCACCCCTACCAGGATGAAAGAACAGTCCAAGGTGCCCTGCAGATAATGTGGGAGCTTGAGCAGTGGCTCAAAGAGATTACCGGAATGGATCGCTTCACTCTTCAACCGGCTGCTGGTGCCAACGGTGAGTTCACGGGAGTCATGATAATCCGTGCCTATCATCTCGACCGCGGAGAGACCCAAAGGACTGAAATGCTTGTTCCCGATTCTGCTCATGGTACAAATCCAGCCTCAGCAGCGATGGCTGGCTTTAAGGTCATTGAGATACCCTCAAACGAACAGGGCATGGTAGACTTAGAGGCTTTAGAAAATGCCGTAAGCGAGAGGACAGCAGGAATAATGCTCACAAATCCCAACACCCTGGGAATCTTTGAAGAGGACATTTTGGAGATAGCAAAGATAGTCCACAAAGCTGGAGGACTGCTCTATTATGACGGTGCAAACCTAAACGGAATTCTCGGCAAGGTGAGGCCCGGAGACATGGGCTTTGATATCGTCCACATAAACCTTCACAAGACGTTCTCAACACCTCACGGAGGCGGTGGTCCGGGAGCAGGGCCTGTCGGTGTAAAGGAGCACCTTGTTGACTATTTACCCGTCCCACTGGTGGAATTCGATGGGGAAAAGTACTACCTGAACTACGACCTGCCAAAGAGCATTGGAAAGGTTAAGGAGTTCTATGGAAACTTCAATGTGCTCGTTAGGGCTCTCACGTACCTCAAGATTATGGGAAGGGACGGACTGAAAGAAGTTGCGGAGATAGCTGTTTTAAATGCCAACTACCTTACACAAAAGCTAAAGGGCACGAAAGGATATGAACTGCCACACAAGGAGCTCAGAAAGCACGAGGTTGTGTTCTCAGCAGAACCAATGAAGAAGGAAACTGGCGTAAAGGCTCTGGACGTTGCCAAGAGACTGCTCGACTTTGGACTGCACGCCCCGACTATTTACTTCCCGCTCATAGTACATGAGGCATTGATGATTGAGCCAACGGAAACTGTCACCAAAGAAGAGATTGATGCCTACGTCGAAGCACTCAAGAAAATAAGCGAGGAAGCATACACCAACCCTGAAATCGTCAAGAGTGCTCCACACAACACGGCAGTTAGGAGAGTTGATGATGTGCTCGCAGCTAAAAAGCCAGTTATAACGTGGAGAATGTACAAAGAGCTCAGGGAAAAGGGGGAGGTCGACTACTGAGTCCCCTTTTTTCTTCTCCTTTTCCAAAAACAATATAAACCTTTTTTAGCTCTCTTCTTTGGGGGTTCTATGGAAGTTGAAAAGCTAATCAAAAAAGCCGAGGAGCTCAGTCAAAAGTATGGAATACCTTACTACGAAGTGAGAATAGCTAAAATAAGCGCGACTCATATTGAAATGCAGAATTCTCACTTTGAAGACATTTCTTCGAATGTGGAGATTGGGATTGGTGTTAGGGCCTTTGACGGTTCTTGGGGCTTCTCATCTGCAAATGACCCAAGAAGGGCAGAAAAGGCACTTGAAACTGCAATGAAGATTGCAAAAGTCACAAGGGGCAACTCAAAAATTTACATCGGAGACCCGGTCAAGGATGATGCTGAAATAAAGGTTAAAAAGCCGTTTTCTGATGTAGATTTAGAAGAGAAAACTGCCATCCTCAAAGAGATAGATTCCCTGCTGATGGGAAAAAACCTGCCCAACAGGGAGGTAACCTACGGAGATGGAATAAAGGAGCAGTTTTATTTTAACTCCATTGGGAGTGAAATCAGAACTGTGGTTCCAAAAATTCGTCTGAGCTTTTCTGTCACTGCAAAAAAAGGCAATGATATGCAGACCTACTGGAAGGTCTTCGGAGGTACTGTGGGGTGGGAAATGATAGAAGGGATAAACCTCGAGTACTGGACGTCTTTTGTAAAAAGAAAAGCCAGGGAGCTTTTGGACGCATCCCTACCGCCATCAGGAGAGTTTGACGTAATAGTTGACCCCGAGCTTGCGGGAGTTTTCATCCACGAAGCCCTTGGGCATGCGGCAGAGGGAGATGCCGTTAAAAACGGGGAGAGCATACTTGAAGGGAAGCTTGGAGAGGAGATAGCCGTGGAAGAGCTCACGGTGGTCGATGACCCGACTTTGCCGGGGAAGTTCGGCTCTTATATCTACGACGATGAGGGGATTAAGGCGAGAAAAGTAGAAATCATAAAAGACGGGATTTTGAAAGAGTACCTCCTCGACAGAGAGACTGCGGCTTTCTTTGGACTTGAGCCTAACGGGCATGGAAGGGCTCAAAGCTATAATTATCAACCCCTAGTTAGGATGAGCAACACCTACATAGAGCCGAGGGACTGGAGCTTTGAGGAGATGCTTGAAGAAGTCAAAAACGGCCTCTACCTTATAGGAGACAAAGGCGGACAGGTGGACATAGCAAACGGCACCTTTATGTTTGGAGCAAAGGAGGGATATATAATCGAGAACGGGGAAATAAAGACACCCATAAGAGATGTGGCACTTTCGGGCAAGATTCTGGATGTCCTCAAGAACATAAGAGCTATCGGGAATGACCTCAAAATCGAGTTCCCGGGCTACTGCGGAAAAGGACAGTGGGTGTCTGTTGACGATGGGGGGCCCCACATTTTAACGAGGGCTTTAGTCGGAGGGCTCCTCTGAACCCCAGGTTTTTATCCATATTTTGTTCCAGCTCTTCTATCCGTCTTCTCCAAATACCACTATGTAAACATAATAGCTCTGACCGACGTGTGCGTTTTTAGTATTGATTTCCACATCAAAGGTCGCATTTTTTCTGGGGAGATAAAAGCCTCCCTTGGAGTTATCTCGACACTTATGTTCTCTATTTCTTTTAGCGTTCCTTCCATATAATGCCAGCTTTCGCTCATATTGGGACTTCCCAAGAAGGCCTTTATCTCTACTTTCCCTGCATAGTAGCACGTTGTGTTGTCTATTTTGTATTCCTTGCCGAAAACTACTCCTTTAATTGTTATTGTAGCGTTAGGAGGCATTAGGAATGAGGGATTTTCTCCTAATATTTGACCGTCCATTGAGTTAAAAATGACGTTTTTTACATTGAACTCTCCGTATCCTGGATGGGTAAGGGGACACGGGACTAAAGATTCCGAAAAAGGACTTTGAGAGATAGTAGAGGGTGTATTTGTCCCTAAACATCCGCTCAGGATAACAACAAGAGCTACAAGTAATGGAAGAGTTCTCAATTTCTTCACCTGATTATAATTTCGATAATTGATATATATCTTTTTTACCAAAAACCTTTAATTCCCTTCGGCTTATGAGAAGCGGGAGAAAAGATGATAGACGAGTTAGTTAAAATCCTAAACCGCGAGAACGTTGAGTGGGAGATTTACTGGGAAATCGGCAGAGGGAGCTCGTTTAAAATCGAGAAGTGTGAGCTGGAGAGAGCCCAAAGGAAATACCATTCTGGTATTGGTCTTAGGGTGGGATACAACGGAAAACAGGGTTTTTCCTATATCACAGGACTAACTCACTCAAAAGAAGAGCTTGAAAAGTTTGTTAAAAAGACCATAAAACTTGCAAAGGTCAGAGAGGTAAAGTTTTACGGATTCCCCGAAAAAAAGCCTGTCAAAAAGGTTAGTGGAATTTACGATAAGCGGATAGCGGAGCTGGAGTTTGAGGAAGCTTTGGAACTTGGAAGAGAGATCTCCAGAAAAGAGAGTGAGCTGAGAGAAAAATACGGGGGAAGCTACACCTTTTCCGGAAGGCTGGCTTTTGGGGTGGCAAGAGACGGCATAGCGAACTCAAACGGGATCGAGATGGAAGAGGAAGGCACAGCAATGAGCTTTAGCGTTTACATAGTTAGGAAAGACGAAAAAGTTGGAACGGGGGACTACTACAAAGCCTCAAGAACTATGATGGACTTCGAAAGAGAGCTTGAGAAAGGGCTCGAAAAGGCTATGCAGGAGGTTGAGCTAAGCTACAACGCAAAACCGCTGGAGCCTTTTGATGGAGAACTCGTTCTAGAGCCGCACTCAGTTGCATCTCTCGTCGGGCTGTTTATTTCAAACCTAAAGGGAGACAACGTATACCACAAAAGGAGCAGATTTAACAAACTGGGCGAAAGCGTTGCAAGTGAAGCGTTTACGCTCATCGATGATGCCACGCTGGAAGGCAAAATCGCGAGCTACTCTTTCGATGGCGAAGGAAATCCCTCTCAAAGGACGGTTTTAGTTGAGAATGGAGTACTAAAGAACTTTCTTCTTGACGAGATGTATGCTCGTCTTCTTGAAATGGAGGGCACGGGAAATGCCGTGAGAGACTTTAGGACCCCTCCCCACATAGGGACAAGCAACATAATCGTGGAGGGAGAGGAAGAGAACCTTGAGGATTTTGAAGGGGTTATAATAAAGAAAGTCTTTGGTGAGCACACTGCAAACCCAATAAGCGGGGACTTTTCACTAACGGTTGAGCTTGGCTATGTGGTCAAAAACGGTGAGGTCATTCCATTCAAGGACAACATGTTTGTGGGGAACGTTTTTGAGTTCATGAACTCCATAACGGCTGTAGGAAAGAAGAAGGAAGAGCTCGGGGCGTTTATATCTCCCAGGGTGCTCGGTGTGGGAAAGATTGTTTGAAGAAAGGTTTAAGTTGTTCTGCGTCTTAATTTTTATTTGGTGATAGCATGAGAGTTCTGGAAGAAAGGCCTGTGAAGATTAAGGTAGTTAGAACTAAGAGGGGAGCGATTCTCCACATGATAGAGATCTCAAAGAACCACTTCTTCCTTGAACAGAATCCGCTTAAGGATTCAAAGTACGGTGTAGCTTATAGGAAAATAAAGAACAAGTTCCCCGAATTCTATATGTTCTGGGAGATCAAGAACAACCGATACACAGGAAGACTTTTGGTAGGTTCTTTCCTTGAAAAAGAAGAAATAGACGAATTCATTACGCTGGTCGCTCAGACAGATGAGTTCAAGAAATTTGAGCACATACTCGAAGAAATCGAGGAGGAAGAAGGGGAGAAAGAGGAAGAGACAGCTACCTAGCTGGCTTCCTTCCCACGATAATAACATAACCGGTATAAGGGCTTTCAAAAATCTTCATTGATTCCCAGGCATTTTTCAACCCCTTTAGCCCTTCTTTTCTAAGTATCTTCAGGAATATTTTCAGCTCTCCTATGATGCCAACCTCTTTCCTCATCTCTTTCATCCACTCGGGAATTAGGTGGGATTTATCAATCACAACGACATCAACAAGACCTGCTTGTTCGAAAAGCTTCTTCCATCCCTCGATGGTTTCCGGCTCTTCTCCCTCAATTTCTTTGAGTTTTAGCTTCAGCGTTTCGGGAGTATCCTCTTTCCAGGCAACGTCGTGTATCCCCACATAGCCATTTGGCTTAACTACGCGAACAATTTCTCTTAATGCAACCTCCTTGTTAAGGAGACAGAGCGTGCACTCCGATATGACAACATCAAAAGTGTTGTCTGGAAAGGGCAATTTATGAGCATCGGCTAAGATGAAAGTAGTTTTACCTTCCAATCCTCTCATTTTTGCTTTATTCTTTGCTTTCTCTATCATCAGAGGAGAAGCATCAACCCCTACGACTTCACAACCAAAGGTTTCCGCTAAAAAGCACGCAGTTTCGCCAGTGCCACATGCCACATCCAGAACTTTGGATTTTTCATTAATGCCGCAGAGTTCTGCTAGCTCTCTCGTAATTTCCAATCCGCCGGGATGGAGGACTTCAATACCCAAGTTTTCTTCCTCTAAAATTTCTTCCAGGCTCATGACTCATCAAAAAGGATATGGCACAAAAGTTTATACATTTAGCGGCTCAGGGTTTGACCATCATCACAGTTCAGATACCCTAGAGTTCTTCATCGCCTATCTAAATTTGAAAAGTGCCTTATAAAAATTATTGGAGGGGCCGAGAGATTAAAACAAAAGGGAAAAATCAGGAACTCTTCCTCTTTTCCTCCAGATATTGTTTGATTCCCTTTGCGGCTTTTCTTCCATCGCCCATTGCGAGAATTACTGTGGCTTCTCCTCGTATGGCATCTCCACCGGCAAAAACACCGGGAATGTTTGTCATCATGTTTTCATTCACCTTTATTACACCGTGTTCATCGGCTTCTATCTGTGGAAGTGTCATTCTCAAAAGCTTGCTTGTTGTTTTGCCTATTGCTATTATAACGGTATCCGCCTCAAGTACTGCTGTTTCCCCGGTGGGCACAAGTTTTCTCTTTCCTCTTGCGTCTCTTTCTTCAAGGGGTTTCATTTTCATGAACTTCACTGCCTTCACTCTTCCGTTTTCGTCGCCAATGAACTCAACCGGATTGAGGAAGAACTCAAACTTAACACCCTCTTCCTTAGCATGTGCAACCTCTTCGACCCTCGCAGTAACATCTTCTTCTCCCCTTCTATAGGCTATTGTGACCTCTGCCCCAAGCCTCCTTGCGGTTCTTGCAGCGTCCATTGCGGTATTTCCAGCACCGATGACTATGACCTTCTTGCCCACCTTAATTGGAGTCTCGTACTCAGGGAATGCATAAGCTTTCATGAGGTTGACCCTTGTTAAGAACTCGTTCGCTGAGTATATGCCGTTCAAGTTGATTCCGGGGATGTTGAGGAGCTTTGGTGTTCCGGCACCGGTTCCTATGAAGACTGCATCGTACTCCTCAAGGAGCTCATCGAACGTTACCGTCCTTCCTACGACATAGTCGGTTTTTATCTCAACGCCAAGTTTTTTGAGTTTTTCAAGCTCCTTTTCTATGGTTTCTTTTGGCAATCTAAACTCGGGAATTCCGTAAACCAGAACTCCACCGGGTTTGTGGAGGGCTTCGAATATTGTAACCTGGTAACCTTCTTTTGCCAGCTCAGCGGCACAAGTAAGCCCAGCGGGACCGGCTCCGATAACAGCAACCTTTTCCTTCTTCTTTTCAATCTTAGGGGTAATTTCCTGAAGCAATTTTTCATCTATGCCTTTTTCCCTTGCATAATCTGCTACAAAACGCTCAAGCTTTCCAATGTTTATAGGCTCGCCAACCTTACCCATCACACACACTGCCTCACACTGGTCTTCTTGGGGGCATACTCTACCGGTAATTGCGGGTAAAGTGTTGCACGCCCAGATAACTTCTAATGCCTCTTTAACAGCTTTTTCTGGGTTGTCCCTGTTCTCGCGGAGCTTCCTTATGAAGCCGGGAACGTCTATGTGGACGGGACATCCCTGGGTACAGGGAGCGGGACTGCACTGGAGACATCTCTCAGCTTCTTTAACGGCAAGCTCAAACGTGTAACCCAAGTTAACCTCCATAAACCCCTTAAGCCTCTCTTCAACAGGTCTCTCCGGAGTGGGGACTCTTTCCTTGATAAGCGTCATCATTGAGCACCTCCTTGCTGAAGTTTGGTGAGATAATCTTCCAGAGCCTTCTTTTCTAAGTCGGCATAGAACTCAGACCTTGCAATAAGCTCCTCCCAGTTTACTTCATATGCATTGAAGCTTGGGCCATCAACACAGGCAAATTTAACCTCTCCTCCAACTGTAACTCTGCACGCACCACACATGCCTGTTCCATCAACCATTATGGGGTGAAGGTCGACTTCCATAGGAATTCCGTACTCCTTAACCACATCAAAAATGGCTTTTTGCCCTCTTGCCGGCCCAACCATAAAGACCAGATCAGGCTTTTCTTTTTCAATGAGCTCTCTTACTTTTGCTTGCCCCCTTGTGACGAGCTCTTTAAATATTTCTGGCATACCCATGCCTTCTTTAAGCGGGAAGCTCTCCACTATGTGTTTTGAGACTGCCTTTTCCAGGTCTTCTTTAAGAATAATCATTGGTTCCGGGACTATGTGGAGGGTTATTACTTCGTTTCCAATTTCCTGCCATGCCTTAGCTATTGGATAGACCTCCACTATTCCGGTTATCATTCCTATTGCCAAAATCTTCCCAAACTTTTTCATCGGTGCGGGATTACCAAGGGGGCCGGCTATGTTTAGTATTTTGTCCCCCTCTTGTAGTTCCATGTTCATTCTAAGGGTGGTTCTTCCTCTTATGAAGGTCACGAGTGTTATCCACC
Source organism: Thermococcus sp. PK (assembly GCF_000430485.1). Lineage (NCBI taxonomy): Archaea > Methanobacteriati > Methanobacteriota > Thermococci > Thermococcales > Thermococcaceae > Thermococcus > Thermococcus sp. PK. The sequence continues at coordinate 1,051,735 of NZ_KE387149.1, read as the reverse complement.
CCTCCTCTGCATCCCACATTACGGGAGTTAAGGGTATTCTTTCGCCGTTTTCAAATGCTCTGACAACAACAAACTGCCCAGGCTGAACCTTTCTAGCTATGTGCGGAGCGTGAATTTTATACAGCACATTATTGGCTGCAATTTCTCTCTTTTCCAGTATCTCGTACACGATGAACACCTCCGTACATACGTTCAAGTTTGGCTATCTACTTTTGTTCAAAACCAGAGGTATTTATAAAAATATTGTAAACCAAAAGTTGAGAAGTGGGCTAAAAAAGATGAAAGTCTAAGATGAGAGAAGCTCACAAAAAAGGTCAATAGAAACAGAAAGAAGCAAAAACAAGCTACCTCTTTCTAACAAAGGTTATATAGCCCGTATGGGCCAGCATGGTTGTTCTTGGCCTTATACACTCCTCTTTAACTTCCTGCTCTCTCACAAGGCACTCAATTGTTTTTGGTCTCGTAAAGTAGTCTTTGTACTCCCTCAACTTCTTATACAGTCTGTCAACCTGATTTATACAGGGAGTGTACGCAACAAAAAATCCTCCCGGCTTTAGGGCTTTTATTGCATGTTCCACAACGTTTTCTGGCTGTGGAAGGTCTAAGATAATGTGATCCACGTTCTCCTCATCAATCCCTTCATATATGTTCTTCAGCTTTATTTCAACCCTATCATCAAAGCCGGCCCATTCGATATTTCTCCATGCGAGCTTTGCAAAATCTTCTCTAACTTCGTAGGCGATTATCTTGCCTTGAGAGCCAACAATATTGGCTAAAAAAAGCGTTAATGCCCCGCTTCCTACCCCGGCTTCGATTATAACATCCCCTGGTGAGATTCCAGCAAATGCCACTATCTGGGCAGCGTCCTTTGGGTGGATTATCTGAGGGCCTCTCTTCATCTTGTCGATATAGTCTATTATTCTCGGCTTGAGAACCCTGAATTGATACCCTTTATGGGACTCCACAATGGTTCCAAACTCTTTCCCTAAAAGCTCATTTAGATTTATTTTGCCTAGGTCTGTGTGAAACTCTCCTTCTTTTATCGTTATGAGATATCTCTTCCCTCTAGGATCGAGCAGCACAACTTTGTCTCCCTGTTTTATCATTTTAATCACCGGACTAATCCTCTATTTCAAGCTTGTAAAGATTTCCCTCTTTTTGGATTTTTATCAGTTTGCTTGCCATTTCCCTCAAGATGGCAATTTGCTGTTTGTTCAGGATATCTCTGTTCACAAAGTAAATTGAAGTCCAGTCTTCAAACGGAAGCACACTTCTTGTAAACAGAATTGCTCTCAGGGCATTATCTCCCCCAAAGTAAATATACTGAGAGATGCCGAAGGTTATTGAGTACTCAACTTTTGCTGAATGAGAAGAAAGCTTCATCAGAGCGTCATAATAGCTTTTCATGAACTCAGAAATTTCGTACGTGAGGGGGATTTCTTCAACTATGGAGGCATAGCTTGTTCTCCCGGGCCCTATTCTTATTGCCTTTATCCTCTTTGTGGACTCCATAACTTCTTTGTATTTTTGGGGAGAGCTTTTTCTCAGATAATCCCTAAACAACAAATCTCCTACCCCAAAAAAGTCGTCTATCAAGATATCATGACTGGAAAATGAAGGTATAATTTCTCCCCATACCAAATCTCCGAGGGGATACAAGGAAGGGTATTCCACGAGAATGAAATCGCCAAGTGTGGAGTGTTTTTTTAAAAACTCAGCAAGTGAACCGACCTCCATACTCTCACCAAAGGATTTTTAACACCAGGGCTTTTAAACTTTTGTAGGTGTTCAAAATGGGCAAGTTCGTAATATGGGCAAACGAAATAGATGCCAGAATTTCGAGAAAATATGGCAGGGAAGTTCCGAAAAATCTTGCAGTGGAAAGGCCAAATATAGACGAAATAATAGATGCGGCCAAAAGTCTTGGGATTACGGTTATCGAGGTAAATAGAGACGCTCTTAATCCAAGGCTTGCAGGAGTAGACGAAGAGTTAAGAACTAAAGGTAGGGTTATAGTCGAAAGCAAGCATGGAAAATCGAAAACTCTAAAACTAATAGCCCAAAAGGTTAGAGAATTTAGGAAAGCACGCAAGAAAAAATAATGGCCTTTACTCTTCTGTTTCTACAACTATTGCAGTTGTTGTGTCAATTACGCCGTCTATGTTGTGTATATCGTGGAGGATTTTTCTTGTAAGTTCTCCCAAGTCTGAAGCATTAATCTCCACTATTGCATCGTACGGGCCAGTGACAGCATCGGCTTTTAAAACTCCTGGAATTGCTTTTATTTCTTCTATTACCTTCTCAACTTTCCCAATCTCGACTGTTAACAAAATGTATGCCCTAACCATTTACATCACCAGATTTTGTTGTCATTCTTTGTTAGAGACGTTCTATAATTTAAGGTTTTCGCATTTATTTTTAGCACACTCGGCAAGAATTGTTTCGTTGTTGGGTGCAAAAACATTGCTAAATAGAAAGAAACAACCAAGTTATATTGTGTTGTTTGCTGCACAATAAGTATCATGGGCGTAGAAAAATTTATTAGAACTCTATGATAGAGATATCAATGACCTACTTTGTGGAGGGAAGTAGATGAAAAAGCAACTAGCAACCATATTAGTCTTGGGTGTTTTGATTTTTGCTGTAGTAGCAAGTGGCTGTATCGGTGAATTCTGAACACGTTCCACTTTCGCATATGTCTAAGTCTTTCATCCAGAGTTCTTCCCGAAAGCTCATACACCCTTTCAAAGGTCCTCTTAAGAAATTCTTCGAGGTTTTCTTCGTTAACAAGCTTTGGAAGAGGGTTCCTCGCTTCTCTTGGGAGTTCTTTGTTGAATTTTCTTATAAGAACACTCACGTGCTCTATTTTCTCAACTTTTTTGGAAAAATATGCATCCAGCATAAAGCGTTTTCCCTTTACCTCGAAAACGATATATGGCACCTCAATCTTCATGAAAGACAATATCTCAAAAAGCTATATAAACGCTTTTCTCTTATGTGGACTGATGGGCTATGAGGGTGGAGGAGCTTAAATCACTTGGAGTCGATGAGAGAGTTATAAGGCTGATACGCGAGAGAGGTATAGAGGAACTGTATCCTCCTCAAGCGGAGGCTTTAAAGAGTGGTGTGCTTAACGGGAAAAACCTGATTTTGGCCATTCCTACAGCCTCTGGAAAGACCCTTGTTGCGGAAACAGTGATGATAAACAAGATTCTCCGCGAGGGAGGAAAGGCCGTATACCTTGTCCCCTTAAAGGCACTTGCCGAGGAAAAGTATAAGGAGTTCAAGTTCTGGGAACGGATTGGGCTTAAGATAGCGGTAACAACCGGAGATTACGACAGCACTGAGGAGTGGCTTGGGAGATATGACATCATAATCGCGACATCAGAAAAATTCGACTCTCTGCTCCGTCACAAGTCTCCTTGGATAAGGGACGTTAAGCTTATAATCGCAGATGAAGTTCACCTTCTCGGCTCATATGACAGAGGGGCTACCTTGGAGATGATTCTCGCTCACTTAAGGGATAAAGCCCAGATTTTAGGGCTGAGTGCAACAATTGGAAATGCCGAAGAGCTTGCGGAGTGGTTAAATGCTGAGCTAGTGGTGAGTGAATGGCGCCCCGTAAGCCTGAAGAGGGGCATCTTTCATCACGGGCAGATTTTCTGGGAGGACGGGAGTATTGAAAAATTCCCGAGTCAGTGGGACTCTCTCGTTATTGACGCTTTAAAAAAAGACAAACAGGTGCTTGTCTTTGTCAATACCCGAAGGAGTGCCGAAAAAGAAGCCCTTCTATTGGGGGAAAAGTTCAGAGATTTTTAACCAAACCCGAAGAGAGGAGATTAAAGCAGATAGCGGATGAACTTGAGAGCACTCCAACCAACGAGAAACTTAAAGAGGCTCTGAAGAAAGGAGTAGCCTTTCACCATGCAGGCTTGGGAAGAGAAGAGCGCTCCATTGTAGAAGAAGCCTTTAGAGAAGGACTTATAAAGGTGATTACAGCCACCCCGACCCTGTCCGCTGGCGTAAACCTCCCCGCGTACCGTGTCATAATACGGGACACAAAGCGCTATTCTGACTTCGGATGGAGAGACATTCCTGTTGTGGAAATACAGCAGATGATGGGTAGGGCAGGGAGGCCAAAATACGACAGGGAAGGCCAAGCAATAATAATTGCGGGGACTGAAAAGCCAGAGAACTTGATGAAAAAGTATGTCTTTGGCAAACCAGAGAAGCTCTTCTCTATGCTCTCAAATGAAGCGTCGTTTAGGAGTCAGGTTCTTGCCTTAATAACCAACTTTGGAGTTAGGAGCTTTAGAGAGCTCGTGGAATTCTTGGAGAGGACTTTCTACTATCACCAGCGAAAGAACCTTGAGGCCCTTGAAGGAAAGGCCAAAGATATAGTTTACTTCCTGCTTGAAAACGAGTTTATTGACATCGACTTAAACGACCAGTTTATGCCGCTTCCATTTGGGATAAGGACTTCCCAGCTGTATCTTGATCCATTAACGGCTAAAAAGTTCAAGGATGCTTTTGAAAAGCTTGAGACGAATCCAAACCCGCTAGGAGTTTTTCATCTTTTGGCTTCCACCCCGGATATGGCATCTTTAAGGATAAGACGCAAAGAACAGGAGGATATTCTTGACTATGCCTATGAGATGGAGAGCTATCTTTACCAGAACATTCCCTATTGGGAAGACTACAAATTTGAGAAGTTCCTTGGAGAGGTAAAAACGGCAAAACTTCTCCTTGACTGGATTAACGAAGTCTCTGAGTCAAGAATCTTGGAAACTTACGACATAGACACAGGAGATCTCTACAGGATACTGGAATTGGCAGATTGGCTTATGTATTCCCTAATTGAATTATACAAGCTTTCCAGCCCCAAAAAAGAGATTTTAGAATTCTTAAAGCAACTTCACTTAAGAGTGAAGTATGGAGTAAGAGAAGAGCTTCTTGAGCTTACAAGCCTTCCAATGATAGGCAGAAAGAGAGCAAGAGCCCTATACAATGCAGGATTTAAGAGCATAGAAGACATCGTAAAAGCAAAGCCCAGTGAACTTCTAAAGGTGGAGGGAATTGGAGTTGGAATCTTGGAAAAGCTATATCAACACTTTGGAGTGGAGCTCCCGAAGATTAAAGAGAAGAAAAAAGTGAAAAAAGGGACGCTGGATGACTTTTTCAAATGAGCAACTTTTTTAAATCAATCCGCTTTAGGTGGGTGTGGGCAATGATAATCTGTATAGTAGGAATGCCTGGTTCTGGGAAAGGTCAGATAGTGAAAATTTTTGGAAAGTACGGAGTGCCTCACGTTTCTATGGGTGATGTTGTGAGGGAGGAAGCCGACAAAAGGGGAATTCCAAGAACTCCCGAAGGAATGAACAGTGTGAGTATTCAGCTTAGGCAGGAGCTTGGGGACAATGCTGTGGCAAAATTAACGATCCCAAAGGTAAAAGAACTCCTAAAGAAGCACAAGGCAGTTATAATCGACGGAGTGAGGTCTCTAGATGAAATTCAGACCTTTAAAGATGCGTTTCCAGATGAAAAGATAATCATAATAGCCGTGCACTCTTCGCCAAGAAAAAGATTCGAGAGGCTTAGCAGAAGGGGAAGAAGCGATGATCCAAAAACATGGAGTGATTTCGAAGCTAGGGACTGGAAGGAGCTCAAGTTTGGAATTGGAAGCGTTATAGCTTTAGCGGACTACCTGATAGTCAACGAGAACCACATAGAGGAATACCAAAAAGAAATAGAGAAACTCGCGGAGAAGCTTGGATTAAAAGAGAGCGAAGCTACCTCTTGAGCCACGCATCCAGTCCGGTTTGCTTCGAGCTCTGATATCTCAAATCCTCTTTTCTATATCCAAATGCTTCGAGAATCCTAAGCACTGCTGGCAGAACTTGGTTTTCGATGTAGTAGTCCGGATCGTACTTGTGCTTTGCGGGGTCGTATTCTGTAAGCAAAACCACTCTGTCGCTAATCTTTCCTCCACCTTTAAGAACGATGTAGCTTATTATTGTGCCCGGCTTTACCTTGATTCCCTTTGCGGCGAGCCGTTTAGCTATCGCTACATGGGGACCAATAGCTTTGTAATCCTTTAAATCCCGGGTAATCTGCTCATGGATAACGAGCTTTTCAAGCGGAACCTCGTATTTTGCTATCTTCTCCACAACGTCCTTCACAATCTTAACTGCCTTCTCAATACTTCCTTCTCTAAGTATCGCCTCCAAAACCTTTGCCTGGGTCTCTTTGGCTATCTCGCTCCAGTCCCTCCTCACAACTTCCAGACCTCTTGTCGTTATCCTACCTTCTTCATCTATAACCGCGTAGCGCTTTTTCGTGACAAAGAACCCTCTCAGGTAAAAGCCCTCGTACTCAAGTTCAAGCAGGCCCGGGAGTTTGGAGTTTATGTACTTGAGGAATTCTTTAGCCTTCTGTTTAATAACATCCGGCTTTTCTCCAGGTATTGTTGCATAGAATCCGTCAGTATTGTGTACCAGGATGTTGTTTGCAAAGAACCTATGCGTCTCTTCGACTTCAATGTCATAAACGTAGCCCTCGTATGGTATCTCTTCGACTTTTTTCACATGCACAAGATCAAAGCCAAAATCTATGGTATTCCTTTTTACCCTCGCTGATTTTAAATGTTCTAAAAGTCTCTTCTGCTTTCTCTCGATTAAAAAGCCTATCCTTTCAGCAAAACGCCACTTATTTTTGATCCTTAGATGCTTTGAGTAGGTTCCAGTAGAAACACCATTGTAGCGATTTGGAGTAGTCTCAGCAAATATTGAATTTGAAATTCCAACAATCCACAGAAGCTTCCTTACTTCCCTTAGAAAGTCAGCATCAATGTTTGTTAGCCTAATCTCTGGAACTCCCTTCCTGATAGTTACAGTACCATCAGCTGAAAACAGTCCTCGTAGAAATGCCTCTATGTAAGTAACCGGAAGCTCATACATGAACTCTGGAATTTTTCGTCTTCCTTTTTCGTCCTTAAAGTGCCTTTTCATAAACCTTACAAGGCTCTTTGCTAATATGTTGAAGTCTCCCCTCTCGTTTTTTGGGTAATAGTTTGAGATTACTCCATAAGTTTTTAGGGGTTCCAGAAGTTTTTGCTTTATCTCTTCTGCATCTTTGCCTGTTGAAAGTCCAAGATAATACTCTGCCCAATGAGAGTTTCCACCCCAGTTTCCATCTCCTACAATCAATCCTACGAGCTCCCAGAATTTTACCGCTATTTCGTTAGTTTTGGTATTCTCATTCTTTAACGGTGCATTTGGGCATATGAGCGATTTTACTGCTTTGCCTAATTCAAAAGGCTTTACTTCCTTTAGTCTTTCCCCGATTTTTTTGGCAGTTTTCTTTTTTGACGTGTTTAGATAGCCTATGAGAGAATGATCCTCAGTAACATCTATATACCAGCTGTTGGTCAGCCAGATGCGGAACATTCTTTTATTCGCTCTGTGCCTCATCACGTAGGGAACAGGCTTCCAGACAAGCTTTCCGTCATCGTCCAGAGTTAGTGCTTCAACACCTTCGAGAATGCAGTATTCTTTTTCGCCAATGCTGTAGTCCACCTTAGAGAAAAGATCCTTTATTTTCACAAATTTAATCTTTCCGTTTTGCCTTATTATGATCTCACTTTCTCCTGAGACACTGTCTGCATAAAGAACCTTAAACCCGAATTTTTCCTCTATTTCTCTTATCGTCATCTCTATGTAGTGTCTCCCCCATGCGGTAACGCTCTCGGCACATTCCTTCGAATACCACCTAGCCTTAGGATACCCCATATAGCCGTAATAGCTGTTGTGGGCGTACAGCAAGCCAAAACCAACGAGGAAGTTCTCGTTATCTTCGACGCTTAGGTCATAGACGTATCCCTCATACTCTTTCTCTTCAACACTCGTAACCTTGTCAAGAACCACATCCCCATAGATGAAAAACTCCAAGAGTTTGGCTTTCTCCCTGTCGAGTTTTCCCTCCTCAGTGAGCTCTTTAAACTTCTCGAACGTCATGTTCTTTTGGAATTTTCTTCCAAACACTTCTTCGAGAACCTCTTTGGGGATTAAGTTTGAGTAGTATGTATTCTTCTCCCTGGAGGTTTGCAGAAACTGCAGGTCTTCGTTTATGTAGACCCTATAAACCCCGCTGTCAAAGCCAATCTTCACGGATGAGATTCCCAACGAGTTCAGCAAGAACACAAGTTGGTTTGCGAGGAGTTCACTCTTTGTTGAGAGCCTAAACCGTTTTGATGGATGAACGTCCCCGTCCCCTTCAAAATATGTCTCCAGAAATGCCCAGCGTACGGATTCGGGAGAGTTGAATATGATCGCGGGAATTCTCTTGTTTTCCGCTAACGCTCCGCAGAGACACTTCATAACTAAATATGCCATCTTCTTAGGTATATCCACGCAGTTTTTGCCAATCCTAACTCCACCAAAGAATTTCTCCGCAACCGTTTTCATTTTTTCGATGACACGTGGGTCTTCGTTGTACAGCTTTACTGAGTAGCTAACACCGCCGGTTTTGTTTCTTTGTGCGCTAGCATAACCTTCGCTAACATAATACCCGAGGAGCCTTCCAAAGTCTTCATTGACCTTGAGGATGCAGTTCATTCTAAAACCGTTGAGAGTTCCAATCTTCCATTCCTCTAACTCTCTTTGCGGAAAGTATGGTATAAACTCCTTAATGTCGTTGAACATAACCAGATACTCCCTTTTGTTTCCGTTGTATTTGACTCTCTCTGCAAGTCTCTCGTAAAGCTGTTTGTATCTCTTTAGCCCTTCCCAGTTAATAACCTCGTATCCCCGAGGCAATATCCTTACAAGACCAAGCTTTTCAAGATGGAACAGATAACGGTTAAACGTTCTTATCCTTTTGTTCTCTTCCCCAAAAATCCACCTTAGGGTTCTAAGCATCCCTTTAAAGAAGTTCTTTCTTCCCCTGACTGGAACTGTCATAACGATGTCGGCTGTTTCCTTGTCGGGAAGACTTGATATTAATTCGGGAATGTTAAGAATAGTTTCCTTTTCATCGAGCTTAATCCTCTTTGGCACCACAATTAGGTCGCCTTTCCTTATCTCGTCTCCAGAAACTTCCATTATTTCTCCATTTCTAACCGTAAACAGGCTGTGACTGGCAGTTATGTTAATTTTTCTGCCAGAACTAAGCTGAATCTCATAAGCTTTCCCTTTGTACTTATGTCTTATGAGTGCCTTCACCTTTTTAACTTCACTTTCTTTGCTTTTTCTGTTAAATGAGAACGCATAAAGGTTGTCCACTTCGAGGACTTCGGTATTATCCACTCTCTTAACTCTATCTCTCTGCTTTTCTATATGAGAGTCTATAAACTCGCCAATTTTTACAAATTTGACTTCCCTATCTTCTATTATTGGTAACCACTCGTTGGGTAGAATGCTGTTTGCAAGCAATTTAACTGCTCTTTGTCTATAATCGAGCATTTTCTTTTCGATTGGGTCAACTGTGGATTTCATTTTCTTCTTTATATCTTGCCTCATATTGATTAGGTCACCAAGTATGGAGGGAATAAACCCCGGAAAGTCCTTGCAGAACTTATATCCCACTATTGGGGCAACGTCGTAATTTTTACACCCCTCCTTTTCCAGAGTATCGGGGGATATATTATGCGTGACTATTATAGATGGATACAGGCTGCGGAAGTCGAGGTAAACGATGTTCTCCCATAAGCCTCTTTCCGGTTCCTTTACATATCCTCCGAGGTAAGTTGTTCTCAGACGCCTGCGGTATTCCTCATCACTGGGTTTGTTCGGTGCTAGTTCGTTTCTCTGATATGCTACCCTCAGCAAGTACCACTCCACAAGGTTGCCCGTGCTTGACCTCGAGACATCCCATACGCTCTGGCCTATCAGCTTTGCCAGCTCGGCCTCCATGGGGAAGAACTCTTTTCCAAGCTCATATGTTGCCTTAGCATCCTCCATCGAGTACTGGGCGAGTTTTTTCATACTTTCCTCTGTTTCCCAGATAGCGGCAATTTCCTCTGCCTCCAGTTTGCTTTTGGTTTTCCCCAAAACAGCTTCATAAACCGCCTCAAGCGTATACGTTGGGAGGTTTATTGTCCTTCTCACGACAGGGAAAAGGTCAAAGTGTATTCTACCCTTAATTTCCACGGCAAAGCTATCTCCCATCCTCTGAATTTTAGGTTCGGGGTGTTCTTTATCCCTACCCAAAATGAGGCGAATTCCCAGCTTTTCTGCCCGTTTTATAAGATAGGGAAGATCAAAATTGTCTCCGTTATATGTGATTATCACGTCCGGGTCTTTTTCTTTGACAATCTGAATAAAGCGCTTTATCATTTCCCTCTCGCTGGATACAACCTCAACATAAGGCAGATCAATGTTCTTCCATGTAATTACCCTTGCCTCTTCCTCATCGGCATAACTAATCATTATTATCTCGCCCTTTCCGAACTCATCCCCCTCATGATAGAACGTTTCAATGTCAAAGGCAAGGAGCTTGAGCTCCTCCTCCCCTTCCATGGGAATCAGACCCTTGTCTATGAGATAACGCTTGGCGAAGGGTATATCATATTCGTAAATATCAACCACAGCTGGATGTTCCCTTATTTTGCCCCGCATAGCTGGAACGTCTTGGGGATGCTCAAAAATAAGCTTCCATACCTCAACTTCCCTTCCCAAAAATTTCTTTCTAACCTTTTCTGCGTCGAGCACCCTCACGGTTTTTCCGTGCCTCTCGCCTCTTATGGACTTTATTTCTTCAATAGCAGAGTCATCTTTGAGAAGAGCATAGATATAGGGCTGAAAGTGGGGGTCGAGTTCTATTTTAAACTCCCCATTCTCCTTCTTAAAAATTCGGATTATTGGTTTACCGTCCTTTGTTATGTAGTCAGTGTCCAATATCACAGTTCTCACCAGATATAAACTAAGGCTCAGATTAAATAAAAGTTCCGCCAAATTTTTAAACCCCCGTCCAAATCGAAAACCATGGAGTTGTTTTACAGGATAACCCTTCACGAACTCATTGCAGATGTGCTGACCCTCATAGAGGAGCGTGAGCTTTCATCAAAAAACGCTCTGGAAAGAGTATTCAAGAGAGTTAGCGGAAAGGACAGAGAAAGAGCGAGAGGTTTAGCTCACGCTTACGTTTTTGAAATTGAAAAGTGGAGAAAGAAAATAGATTTCATTGCAAATTCCGTCCTCAAAGGAACCAAGATTGGAGACCTTGAGCTGTATCTTGCCAACCTCCTGAGGATTGGCATATTTGAGATGAAGTTCAAGGGAGTTGCTCCCGCGATAGCCACCGACTCAGTGGTCAGGGTGGTAAAAGAAAAATACGATTTGAACAGGGCAAAGTTTGTAAACGCAGTTCTCAGAGAGGCAGAAAAGTTTAATCTGGATAGAGCTCTAAAAAAACTCAAAGAAAAGGATAGGATAGAATACTTAAGCGTGAAATTCTCACATCCCAGGTGGTACGTGGAATACGTAATTGACCTTCTTGGTTATGAAAATGCGGTAAGGCTCTTGCTGAGCAACAACAGGCCTCAGAGATATTACGTTAGAGTCAATCCGCTGAAAACTGACATAGATAAGCTTGCCGAGTATTTAGAGGCACATGGAGTTAGAACGGCAAGGACTCCGATTGATGATGTTCTGAAAATTTTGGAGTACGAAACACCTATAACCCGTTTGGATTGGTATAAAGAGGGCTATTTTGTGATTCAAGACCTTGCAAGTGCTTACGTTGCTCATGTCCTCGCTCCGGAAAAAGGCGAGAGGATTTTAGACCTTGCCGCTGCCCCGGGAAGCAAAACCTTTCACGTGGCTCATTTAATGGAAAATACTGGGGAGATAGTCGCTGTTGATTATTCTGCTGAAAGGCTCCAAAAGATGAAGGCAAAAATGAAAGTTCTTGGCGTAAAAAACGTCAGGCTTGTGCACGCAGATGGAATGAAGTTTAAGGACAAAGAAGAATTTGACAGGATAATACTCGACGCTCCATGCTCTTCTTCCGGAACCTACAGACAATTCCCGGAAGTTAAATGGCGTTTCGATGAAAACAAGATAAAAAAGGTCATTCAGGTTCAAAAAGCCATGTTGAGAAATGCCTATAGAAACCTAAGGAAAGATGGAGAAATGACGTATTCGACATGTTCAATAAGGGTCGATGAAAACGAGGAGAACATAAAATACGCAATAAGTAGAGTGGGCTTTGAGCTTATCAACTACCCCTTTGAGTGGGGAGAAAGGGGATTCACTGAGATTGGAGATAAGGTTTTCAGGTCTTTTACACACTTACACGACTGCAATAGTTTCTTCATTGCAAAACTGAAAAAATAAAATCAACCCATACTTTCTTCGAGGACACCAACTGCGTCTCTCACATAGAAGTACGCTTTTCTCAGGTTTATGAACACTTTTATGCTGTTTAAGTTCCGGAATATTGGGCCGTTTTCCTCTGCTTTTGCATAGTACTGTTCTGCAAGGGTCTTGTGAAACAGTGCAAGCTCTAAGGTCTCATTATCTAGTTCTCCAGCCTCAGGACTACTGTACAATAAGTTAAACCTTTCAGTAGCTTTTTGGTATTGTCTGTAGTAAAAGAAATTCCAGATAACGTAGTTAAAGGACTTCTGAACAGCTTCAGGCTTTTCTTCTTTCTTTTTTGAATATTCCAAGTTATCCACAATTAGTTCCTTAAGAAATGCTTTCCATTCTGGGCCTCCATATCTAACACTGTATTCGAATGTAAGCCCACTAACTAAAACCCGGCCACGTCCGAGGGAGTATATTATCGTGCTTGGTTTGGTGTAGTCTGGAGTAGTCCCATCTCCTTGAACAGTAACTATCTCTGCATCTGCCGGAACGTTAATTAAATAACCATGGCTTGCGTAATTACTGTAAAGCCAGCTTCCGTTCTTGACAATGTAATCATAGTTAGAGTATCCCCTCGTAATTGAAACACCACCGGGAAGTGAAGTTGTCCAAAGCCCTCCATGCCATCCCCAGTTGGCCGCATGAACTTGGAGAACTTTTCCTGCCTTTACAAACTCTTCGAGCTTCAGCATTTGAGGACCAAGATCATCGTAAAACTGTTGATTCTGGTCGCTTGCAATTAAGATCATGTCATAAGTGTTTATTAGATCAGAGGTAGTTAGGGAGTTTAGTTGATCTGCAGTCATGACATCATAAGAAACTCCTAGTTCAGTCAATACCACCTCATTTGTATCAAAATTCCATGCATCTACATTTTTTAGTATGAGTACTTTCTTTCCTGTAAGTCCTTGGGCTGCAGAAAAGCTAAGGCTACTCAAAACAAACAAGAAAACGACTACAAGTCCTAAAACTTTTTTCATTGCATAATACCTCCAACTTATTATTATGTATTTGAGCAAATACTATATAGGTAATTACTCGTTACCTTCTAAGAACATGGAGAAAATTCTTAAAAAAGAAGAGTTTTGATTAATGCAGAGGTTTCCTCTTTACGGGCCCGTTGGGGTACTCTTCTTCAAAAATCTCCGCTGTAAAACGATAAACCTCCGTATCCTCATCTAACCAGCAGTCAGGAGGAAGGCCTGCTTTCCAGCATGTTTCGCTCAAGAACTCCTCTTCATCCCATCCCCATTCAATAGGAACCTGAGGAAGCAAAAGCCCGCTGTAGATGCCCTTTTTAATGATAAGCCCATCTCTTCCGACCTTTATTTTTTTGGGTCTTTCATGAGGCGGCCCCTCTACGGGCTCCGGAGGAGTTAGAACACTGACTTCTATCGTTAGATTGTCAAGTTCATCAAGCGTCACAGGAGGAAAGCGTGGGTCATCAACGGCTGCGTATATAGCTGCTTTTATAGTGGCTTTAACTAGAGGGTAGAGTGGATAGGGAAAGCCTATGCACCCACGTAATGCCTGCGTAGGGGGGACACCTATCCTGTTGAGGGTTACAAAGACACCCATTTTTTCCCAAAGCTCGGGAGGAGTGTCCTTAGGAGGCTCTATTTCCTTACCGGACTTTAAATATTCTTCTATAGCCTTTCTGGCAAGCCTCACTAGAAATTCTCCCCACTCATCTTTTATCTTATACATATACCCTAGTTCCCACCACCTGTGAAGTTGTATAATCTGTCCAGATTCACGGCCAGAATCGCCCCTAAAATCCTGACAGCTAACCCCCTCAAACTAACACTCCTGCTCGGCCTCAGAAGAAACTCAGAAAACTTCGAAAACAAAGTCTCAATCCTCCTGC
>NZ_KE387149.1:1033617-1037403 GCF_000430485.1 Thermococcus sp. PK | reverse complement strand
AGACTCGCATGGTCTGACCCGATACTGTCAGGATAAGCAGTGGGGCGTCAGGTTTAAATCCCAGACACTACCACAGAAAAAGAAAGGGGGGAACATGCAAGCCGAAACCATTATCAACCGATTAATTTCAGCCTTAAAACCTTTTCGCCGAAACAAAATCCCACCAGAAAAGAAAATCAGGGCAATAACCCTGTACCTAAACGGCTTAAGCTACAGGCAAACCGCCAGAATCCTCGGAATCAGCCACACAACCGTCTGGGAAGCCATTCAAAAAATAGCAGAAGCAGTTTACAAGCCAAAAATCCTCGCAGTCAAAAACAGCGAAACTTCATCGCAGTTGACGAAACAGTAATAAAAATCAACGGGAAGAAAAGATACCTCTGGGCTGCAATTGACGTTGAGAGCAAGGAAGTTTTAGCAGTCTGGATTACGACTGTTAGAAACTGGTGGGTTGCCTAGGGATTTCATTCTGGTTGTTTTAAAGTCGTGTGAAGGGCAGCCTGTCTTTCTGGTTGACAGGGCGAGCTGGTATAAGTCTGCTTTTAAGAGTTTGAGGTTGGGTTATCTGCATGTGACTTTCGGGCCGAGGAACAGTGTTGAGCGCTGGTTTAGGACGTTGAAGGAGAGGACGAAGCGTTTCTGGAATAATTTCAGGGGTAAAGACTGGAGGAGGGTTCATAGGTTTGTTTTTCTGTTTGCCTTCTGGTATAATTTTGTCAGAATTCATTCTAGTTTTGGTGATCCGCCTGGTGATGTTACTGAATGGCTTCAGGAGGTGATGCCCCAGTTATCCTAACAGTATCTTGTTGTCTTGGGCAATGATATCTTCAATGGTTACATGAAAGTCCGGAAATACTTTATGGTTAAAGAGCACCCATTCTCTGAACTGTTCAAGAGTTTTGACATTTGGGTTAACAGGGTCATGGTTTACAAAGTTTGGGACATAAAACTTGTCTACTAACTCCACATTTCCCGTGTTCCAGATTTCCTCTACTACTTGCTGGAGAATCTTTTCTTTTTCTGAAGTCATTCTTATCACATCCTTTCATGCTCTTCTGAATGTTATCCCGATGTTGACATCTGGCGGTATCTGATATTCAAAAAATGCTAATTGAGCTGAACTTATTATTGGAGGTATCGGTGTCCAAAGGATATATACCTTTGCATCATGTCAAACTAAAGTAACATTAACTTTACATAAAGAAAAGTTAGAAACATGAAAAGAGAGGCATCACTTCAAAATAATTCTTGCGTCAACGATGACTGCTCCTTCTCCTTCGGGATAAACGAAGACTGGGTTTAGATCCATCTCCTTTATGTAATCCTTGAGGTCATCAACGAGCTGTGAAACTTTCAGCATCATGTCCACGATGGCCTTCATGTCTGCTGGTGGTTCTCCTCTTGCTCCGGCTAGGATTGGGTATCCTTTGATGCTCCTTATCATTTCCCATGCGTCTTTTTCTTCAATTGGGATTATCCTGAACGTCACATCCTTGAGGATCTCGACGAATATTCCACCAAGGCCGAACATTATTGCGTGACCGAACTGTGGGTCCTCAGTGACACCAATGATGATTTCCCTTCCGGGCTTGAGCATTGGGGCTATGAGAACACCAAGAATTTCAGCATCCGGTCTGTACTTCCTTGCGTTCTCGTGTATCTCTTCCCATTTCTTCTTAAGCTCTTCATCGTTCTTTATGTTGAGCATAACGACTTTTGCATCGCTTTTGTGAAGGATTTGTGGAGACATGAGTTTCATGGCAACTGGGTATCCTATTTCGTTTGCGTACTTTATGGCCTCGTCGAGGGTTTTGGCGAGCTTTTCCTCTGGAACTGGCAGACCATAGGCTTTTAAAACCTGCTTTGCTTCGTATTCAACTAAAGCCTTCCTACCTTGAGCCAAGACCTCTTCAATCACTTTCAAAGCTTCTTCTTTCATAATTATCCCCCCAATAATAATGAAATAAGAGCAAATCACTCTTTCTTTAACTTTTCAAGATATTTAGCGTATTGGACTAAACCTGCCAAAGCTCTAACACCTCTTTCCGGCGTCGGATATACGGGAACTCCCTTCTCTTCAAGTATCTTTGCATAGTGTTCTGTCTTCTTACCTCCCATGGCAACTGCGAGTATTGGCTTTTCGCTCTTCTTTGCGTAGTCTGCGAGGATTTCTATTATCTCTTCCTCGTTCAAGAGCGGCACCTGGAAGAGAACAATTACTACTATTGCATCAACGTTTGGATCGTTTACAAAAGCCTCAATTGCGTATTTGTACCTCTGGGCATCGGTATCTCCAACGACATCAGTCGGATTTCCTGCAACTGCGTGTGGTGGGAAGTGCTCTTTTAGATATTTGATGGTCTCTTCGCTAAGCTCGGCCATTTTGAGGCCAAATTTAGCAACTGCATCGCTTGCCATAACTCCTGCTCCGCCACCGTCTGTTATTATTCCAACTCTGTCTCCTTTTGGAAGCTTGCACTTTGCAAATGCCTTTGCGACGTCAAACATGTGCTCGAAGTCCTCTGCCCTCAAAATCCCCGTCTGCTTAAAGACTGCGTCATAAATTACATCAGCTCCTGCCAAGCTTCCGGTGTGGGATGAAGCAGCCTTCGCACCATATTCTGTCTTTCCGCTCTTAAGGGCTATAACTGGCTTCACTTTCGTTATTCTCTTTGCAGCTTCCATGAATTTTCTACCGTCCTTTACTCCCTCTATGTAGAATGTAACAACCTTTATAGAGTCATCGTAAATGAAGTAGTCCATTAAATCTGCATCGTCCACGTCTATTTTGTTACCGTAGCTTACCATCTTCCCAATTCCGATTCCAGCTAAGGCTGCCCAGTCGAGCATTGCTGCGGCAAAAGCACCGCTTTGAGAAACGAATGCTATTGGCCCGCTCTTAGGCCTGTCCATTTTTTCATCGGGAAGGAAGACGGTGTCAACACCAGTGTCGGGGACATAGACACCAACACAGTTGGGTCCTATGACCCTTATTCCGTTTTCCCTTGCTATTTGGAGAATCTCTTCCTCCATTTTCTTTCCTTCTTCACCGAGCTCTCCAAAACCACCGGTGATAATGACCACTGCCTTTATTCCCTTCTCAGCGATCTCTTTCATTGTACCGGGCACAAAGGGGGCGGGAATTGAGATTACTGCCAGATCTGTATCATTTGGAAGCTCCTTTACGCTCTTGTACACTTTGTACCCGTCGATTTCATCAAGCTTGGGGTTTACTGGATAGATATTTCCTTTGAAAATGCCTTTTTCTTTGTTCCTTTTGAAGTTTTCAAAAATGACGTTTCCAACTTTTCCCTTTTTGTCTGTAGCTCCGATGATTGCGACAGCCCTGGGCTCGAAGAATGGTTTGAGCTCTTCAACAATTTTTGGACTTTCCATGGTATCACCCCTGAAATTTTTGAATAAATTTCCATTCGAACTTTATCTTCCTTCGTATAAAAGTTTTATGTAGGTAAAATAAGCTCCTTGATGAATCAATAAAGGCATTATTGCCCAAAAATTGAAAGAATATCAAAACCCTAGTTCCCACCATCTGTGAAGTTGTATAATCTGTCCAGATTCACGGCCAGAATCGCCCCTAAAATCCTGACAACCAACCCCCTCAAACTAACACTCCTGCTCGGCTTCAGAAGAAACTCAGAAAACTTCGAAAACAAAGTCTCAATCCTCCTGCGAAAGTCAGACAAGTACTTGTAAAACCTCTTCTCCTCCAGATTACTAACCTGATTCTCCCGCTTCACCGGCGTGTAAACAACGCCAAACTTCAGG
>NZ_KE387149.1:1017250-1033517 GCF_000430485.1 Thermococcus sp. PK | reverse complement strand
AAAAAGGGCAGGATAGAAGTTCAGGCAATAACGAGAATCCTGCCGGGTTTACTGTATCCGGTTGCTGTGAAGATCACAACTTCTGAGAAACGAGCTGATTGAACTCCTGCCGGGGGGTTCTGGGAATTTTTATGCTGATGGGGCTTATGATTCAAAGAAAGTTCTGAACACTGTGGTGGAAAAGGGTTATCGGCCGATTGTTAAGAAAACTAAGAACGCTCCAGGTGGTTTTGGTAGTAAGAAGAGAGACAGAGTGTTTTCTGAAGAAGAGTACAGGCATAGGAATCCTCATGAGGGGTTCTGGGGTGCGTTTACAACGTGGTTTGGCAGTAGGATCCCCTGTTTTCTGAAAAAGACTACTGTAACCCGAATCCTGCTTGGGGTAATGTGTTATGGTCTGAAAATCCTCCTCAGAGTCAAATACTGTTTAAATAACAGGGGGTGAAACTAAACACGCCCTTTTTAGGGACAAAGTTTATAAAGATATATCTTTTGATATATCTGGTGATATAATGGAAAGGCCAAAATATAGGGGATATTTGAAGCTTCTTATCCTTCATTTGCTTGAGGAGAAGCCTCTACACGGCTATGGTATAATGGCGGAGCTTGAGAAAAGATACGAAATACCGAGCCCAAGTGCTGGAGCAATTTATCCTTTGCTGGCTAATTTAAAGAAAAACAAGCTTATTGAGGTTGTTGAGACAGAAAAAAGAGAGAAAAAACTCTATAGGATTACGGAGAAGGGAAGGAGTTATCTTCAAGAGCATCAAAATGAGCTGAGGGAGGCTCTTGAGAAGGTTAATCGTTTTAAAGAATTTTCTAGACTTGGAGGCAGGAAGTTGTTTAAAACAATAAGAGAAATTATGGAAGTTTTGCCCTCACTTTCGGAGTCTCAAAAGGCTGAAATCTCGGAAGAAATTGAGAATTTTACGAAGAGAATAAAGCTGATACTTCTCGGAGGTGAGTAGAATGTATGCCATTGAAGTTGAGAATCTCGTCAAGAAATATGGTGACTTTGAGGCTGTAAAGGGGATTTCCTTTAAGGTTAAGAGAGGAGAAATATTTGCCTTTTTGGGGCCGAATGGTGCGGGTAAAACAACTACGGTTCACGTTCTAACTACTCTCCTAAAATTGACCTCGGGAAAGGCCATTGTAGCTGGACATGACGTGGTTAAGGAACCAATGGAAGTGAGAAAGAGGATAGGAATAGTGTTTCAAGATCCAAGCCTTGATAGGGAGCTGACTGCTTATGAAAACATGTATATTCACGGAAGGATATATGGATTGGGAGGGAATGAGCTTAAAAACAAAATAGAGGAGCTTTTGAAGTTTGTGGAGCTTTGGGAGTTTAGAAATAAGCCTGTAAAATATTTCTCAGGTGGTATGCAGAGAAGACTTGAAATTGCAAGGGCTCTTCTTCACGAGCCTGAAGTGTTATTTTTGGATGAGCCGACAATAGGGCTTGACCCTCAAACAAGAGCCCACATCTGGGACTACATCAAAGCCATGAAGGAAGAGCATAACATGACGATCTTCCTAACCACCCATTATATGGATGAAGCGGAGCAGTTAGCGGATAGGATAGCGATTATGGATCATGGCAAGATAATTGCTGAAGGAACAGCAGAGGAGCTCAAAAAGCTTGTCGGTAATGATGTTATATATCTCAAACTTGAGGCTCCAGAAGACCTCAAGTGTCTCAAGGCTGAATTCATTAGAGGATGCAAACTTTTATCGGATGGAAGGGTTAGACTTGAAGTTGTAAACGCCGCAGAAGCTTTGCCTAAGATATTTGATCTTGCTAAGGAGCGAAATGTGAAAATTGTCGAGGTAACTTACCACAGACCAACGCTTAACGACGTCTTTCTGTACCTGACGGGAAGGGAGATTAGGGATGAAGAGGAGACAAATACTTTGGCATCAATGATAAGGATGAGAATGAGGAGGTGAAGTAAATGAGGGCTTTAACAACAATGGCATACAGACAGATCAAGCGATTTACACGGGCACGCTCAAGAGTTGTGGGAATGATAGTTAACCCATTAATATGGCTCGTGTTCTTCGGGCTTGGATGGAGTAAGGTTTTCGACAATCCAATGGCTAGGGCAATATTTGGAGGCGTTGACTACCTAACGTTTCTCGCTCCGGGTATATTTGCAATGACGATCTTCAATCAGAGCTTTATAGGTGGAGTCAGCGTCATATGGGACAAGCAGTTTGGCTTTCTCAAGGAAGTTTTGGTAGCTCCGGCTTCCAGAAAGGAAGGGATACTGGGCAGAATCCTTGGCGATTCATTGGTGACCTTGACACAGGGGACGATAATTCTCCTCTTGACGTTCCTCTTAGCGGAGAACCTTAAAATTAGTGGTATCTTGCCGGCTTTGGGAGTTGGATTTCTCCTCGCGGTTGCATTTTCAGGATTCGGAGTTATCTTAGCCTTGAGGATGGAGAGCATGGAAGGATTCCAGATGATAATGATGGTTCTCATGCTGCCTTTAATCTTTCTCAGTGGTGCAATGTACCCAATAGACACAATGCCCTCATGGATGAGAGCCTTAGCTTACATCAACCCCTTAACCTACGCAGTTGATGGAGCAAGACATTTCCTTGTTGGAGAAAACGTAACAAAATTTGCCCTAACAACTGACGTTGGAGTACTGGCGTTGCTGGCTCTTTTCCTTGTGGGAGTAGCCATGATTGAATTTGAAAAAGCTACAATAGGTTGATTTTAGCTTTTTCCTATTTTTCATAGCTTATTTTAAGTGCCTCAACAAGAGGAAGTTTTTCTCCAGCAAAAAAGGCTAACATTGCTCCACCGCCCGTGCTTATATGGGAGATTCCCTTTATGTTGTACTTGTATATGCTTGCTATTGAATGTCCCCCACCAACAACTGAGAATGCCTCACTCTCTCCTATGGCCTTAAAGACTTCTACAGTGCCCTTTGAAAACTCTTCTATCTCAAAGACCCCCATAGGACCGTTTGCAACTATTATAGCAGCCTCCTGAAGTATTTCTCGATACTTTTCTATTGTTCTGCTTCCTATGTCCATGATCGGTTTCTCGTCAAAAATCCATTTTTTATCGCTCAACAGATCTATTTCGACTCTCTCACCTTTGTATTCAACTGCAAAATCTACTGGAGTTCTTACGTAAGGATAAAACTCATTCAGTATCTTTTCCGCCCAATCTACGAGTTTTATTAATCCTCTTTTCTCAAGAAAGCTTATGTTCGCATCCCCAAGATCAAACCCCTTTGCCAGAGTGAAGATTTGACCCACTAAACCGCCTGTTAAAATCAAGTCGGCTTTTCCGTTCCTCAAAACATTTTCTGCAACTCTAAGGGAGTCCTCAACTTTTGCTCCACCTAATACATAGATTTTGGGTTTTTCCTCGCTTTCATATGCCTTATTCAATGCTTTTAGTTCTCTCTCCATTAAAAATCCGGGTATCATTGGTTTTAACCTTGCAAAGCCGACCAAAGATGGCTGTGATCGATGAGCTGCGGCGAATGCGTCTGTAACTACGTAATCTATCAGGGGGCTAAGCTTCCTAACGAAATACGTATTCTCACACTTTTCTAAGGGAGCTTGTTTGGTTTCCTCTGCCGCAAATCTGAGGTTCTCCAACATAAGTATTTCACCGGGTTTTAAAGAGGCTATCGCTTCCCTTGCACATTTTCCAAAGACATCTTCCACATATTTTACTTCAATACCTAGCAGGGAGCTTAGTATTTCGGCATGCTGTTCAGTGGTTAGGTAGTCTTCTTCATAGGGCTTGCTCTGATGAGTTCCAACAACAACCTTTGCATTGTGTTCGAGTAGGTACCTTACGGTGGGTAAAACACCCCTAAATCGGGCATCGCTGATTATCTTTCCATTTTTGACAGGTGAATTTAAATCCGCCCTAAAAAAGACTGTTTTCCCGTGATAGTTAAATTCTGTCAGCTTAAACATTTTCTCACCTGAGAGAATGTAAATGAGAAATGGTTAAAAGATTATTTTAAACACCAATGGTGATAGGCGTATTATGCAAAACTAATTTATATGAAAAACCCCTATTTTATTATGTGAGCGTGATACTATGGAATGGACGTTGGAAATATTGAACTTTGCCTCTGATGAGGATATAATTCGTATCGTTCAACGACTCATTGAATCCTTGGGGTTTAAAGAAGCCGAGAGAGTAAGAACTGAAGAGTGGAAAATCGACTTCATAGCCTTACGTGAGGATCCAATATCTGGACTTGAGAAGTATGCAATAAAGGTAAAAACAAAAGGGTTAGCATCTTCTAAGGAAGTTGAAGAATTTGCAGAGGCCATCATAAAAGCTAAAGCAGATAGAGGGATTTTTCTTTCTGTTAGTGGATTCACAAAAGATGCAAAAGTGCTCCTGGGGAGAGAGTACAAGGGGAAAATAATTCCTTGGGATGGAGAGAGGTTTGTTAAGGAATTAAATGACAGGGAAATTCCAGTACCCCATGAGTTAGTTGAAAGGCTCAAAAAGGAGAAAATGGAGAAAGAAGAAGAGGCCAAAAGAAGGGGCATGTTGAAGGTTATACGTTTGGATGCACCATTGTTATACTCGTTTTCACCCAATAAAGTTCTTGAAATGGTCATGTCGCTTATGGAATCTCGGTATAAAACAAAACGAGAGGATATTTTCCTAGAAGAGCTGGTAGTTGAGCTTTCTACCGGCTATATAATTCTGTGGTCTGCTAAAAAAGAGGCAGAGGAGGTAAAAGACAAAGCAGTAATTTTGTCAAAGGAAGAAGTAATCCCTTTTGTAAGCAGAGACGTTGAATTGGAAAGAAAAGTATCAAGAGCCCTCTTGGAAAGCGAGTCTGCAATAAAAGCTAGTGAAGTTGAAATAACATCCCCCATTTCTCAAAATGAGGCGGTGATAGCTCTCAAATTAAAACTTGCAGATGGACTTGAGATTCCCCAAACGAATATCTATCTAAGTTCTAGAAGGAAGGTTTATGTCCCGAATAGAGCTCTATTGACACTCAAAGTGGGCATAAATTCTGCCAAGGCTGAAGTCGATCTTAAAACGAATGACATCAAAGTAGACATAACCCCTCTTCCAAAGGAAAAGCTCATTGAAATAGCCAGAGAAGAGTGCAAAAAATCTCTCGGAGAGAACCCAGAAGAAATTTCTGTAGAGGAAAAAGATTCCGTAGCTATTATAAGTGGACAAACTAAGCGGTTTGTTTTTGGGATTGCTTTGCACGTCTACAGTGGTAGGATTATGAAAAGAAAGTCAAAAATGAAACGGGAGGCAATATTCTCGGAGGTTGCCAAGCTGTATCCTGAAGGAGAGGTCGTCTTCTTTGATGAAAAAGAAAATAGGGCAATAACCGATGTCATGACTCCAAAGGGAGTTGTGGTTCTTGAATTCAACTTGGAAAATGGCGAACACACAGTAACTGCAAATCTACTTCACCCTTACCAGATCGCAAATTCCGCCAAGAGCCTTCTTGAAAAGAATTTTGACATGAAGGGGCTTAAGCTTGTTGACTTTAAGTTCCATGATGCAACTCAGTTAGAGATACTCCTTGAGAGTAATGATGGGAAGATCAAGGTGAATGCCGATGGGAAAACAGGGGACATAATAGATTATTTCGTTGAGATAAGTCCCCAGAAAGCTAGGGAAATAATCCTTCAGAAATATGGTGGGTGGAGTATAAAGAAGCTGGATAGGAAGAGTGACACCTATGAGGTGGAACTTGAGAACAAAAGAGCTCTTCTGAGAATATCCCTCAGCAAAGATGGGAAAATCCTGACCGAAGTAGACAGGCAGCTGAAAATTGAGGTAGTACAGGAGATAGCAAAGAAGTTTCTGGAAGAGAAAGGAATACCTGCAGCCATAAAGGAAATAACACTTGATGACAATTGGAAAGTTAAGTTTGTTGGAGAAGAAAGAGTGGGGGAGCTTTTGATAGGAAGAAGTTCTGGGGAAATATTAAAGAGTGATGTTTTTCTGACTGAGATGGCGATTGAAGAGAACTATAAGAGGCATGTCCGTGAGAAGTTCAATGAAACGAGTCTCAATACGGAGAGGATAGTTGTTTACAAGGAAAAGGGATATGCAGTGATAAAACTAATAGGCAACGAGTCTATTTACTATGCGAAGATAGATCTGAGGAATGGTAAAATTTTGGAGGAGGATAATCTGCCCAATAAGGGACTAATGGCAAAGATAAAGAAAGTGCAACTAGAGGCAAAATATAAATAATTAGGTCATCAAAAGGCTTTCGATTAATCTTATTGTCTCTACTATTTTTGTCTCTGGCACTTCTTCCTCAGGCAGTTCAATATTTATTACGAGTCTTTCTTCTTGTGTCTCTTCGTCCAATCCATAAACTTCGAGCTCCTCTACGTCCACATCTTCAAAGAAGTTCTCAATCTCCGGGCTTATTACCTTTTTGTCGTTTCCGTAAACCTCTACCCTGATGAGGTCGTCTTTGGATGAAGCAACAACCGCTATTTCGTAATCACCAATTTTCTTTGTGAATTTGATCATATTTCCATAGCCCAGAACCTCTTCGGTAAATCCAAGCTTTTTCATAACTCCCCTTATTCTCTCAATCTTTGCTTTCATCCTGTTCAGTATCTTCTCTCTTAATTTATAGCTCTCTTCAAGGGCTTTTTTTATACCTTCACCAGCCTTCTCTACCTCGCCCTCCCATATTCCAATTATCTTTATCCCAGAAGAATTTGGTTTAAGCTCGATTTTTAAATTCTCGACATCAAAATCCCTTAAATCCTCAATCTTGAGCTCGCTAAGGTTGAGTATCTCAAATTCGATTCTAACTAAATTGCCAAAAGCTTTCCCCTTAAATTTCAAAGGGCATCACCCAGAAGGGGGGAGGTAAGTATGTTTAAAAACTCTTCTATAGGAGAGCTGTATACGAAACGAAAATAATAAAAAAGAAAGCTGTCATTTCTTTCTTCTAAATAGCGCAAGCGGGATTATGGAGAATGCTAGAATCGCTGCGGGCCCGCACGTTGATTTGCTCTCTGTTGTGGATGTGGTTTGGCTTGTAGTTTGTGTTCCGCCAACGGTCATCTCGAATGTTGCTTTGTTTCCATAGAAGTCTACGGCTACTGCTCTTATGACGTATTCATCCGCATCAACTCCTGGAATCTCTGCCATAAAGTAATCTGCTTGCCCCCCACTTGCCTGTACTGCTGGGTATGTTGTAACTTTTCCATTGGCTTCTATCTCCACGTAGATATCTCTAATTCCGAGATTGTCCTTGGCACTTATGTAGACCTTAAATGGTTTTCCTTTTACTGGTTTTGAAGGAGTCAAGTAGGGGATGCTTATCTCGGGCTTTTCTGTGTCCTTGCCCTTGCTTATTACGAGCTGGGATACTCCTTCAGGAACAACTATTTCAAACAGCTCGTAAGTCTTGTCTCCGATCTTTCTTTCCCCAAGAAGCTTGTAAGTGACATTTGTAACGCTGGCATCAACTTGTGCTCCCTCTGGGACTTCTATGGCAAACTTTCCGCTCTCTTCTCCGAGTAGATTTATGAACTTCACGGCACTTCCAAAGTCCGTTGTCCACCTAAATGTGATGAACTCCTGGGGAACTGGAAGGGATATGAAGTCGTTGAAAAGCGTTCCGAACATCTCTTCAACCGCTGGCAACCTAACGTTTCCGTTTTCGTCTATTTCAACTATGTTTGAGCCATACCATGTTGGGCTGTAATCTGGCTTTGATGCAGGGTTAGTTTCTTTGTCTGGTGCTCCCGTTGATGTTAACGTAACAAACCAGTGCTCGTTGCCGTTTTTATCTACGTAGATGTGAAGCTTGTCGTGGTGGATGTGTCCGCTCATAACAAGCTTTATGTTATACTTCTCCACATCTTGAAGGAATCTCCTTGCTATGTCTTCGGTTGTTTTCTCCGGCCCACCGATCCAGTAATAGCCGACATATTGGGTGAGGTTTGCCCAGTCTTTGTCGTCAAACGCTGTGAAACCTTCAATTCTTCCTCCAATCCACCCTTGGGGAGCGGAGTACCAGTATGGATGGTGGACAATCACTATTGGAATCTTATCCGGATGTTCTTCAAGGACTTTCTCCATCCACTCAAGTTGATCCATGTAGGGATGGGCTTCGTCTCCATGGGAATTCAGGGCTATAATAAGGAACTTTCCTATGGTGAGGTAATAGTCGGTTGGACCTATCAGCTTGGGGTAGTAGTTTGGTGGGTCATCGTGGTTTCCTTTGACTATTATCGTTGGCCTCCCTGTAGCGGCTGCTCTAGAGATTATGTCAAAGAGCATTTTGTATCCTTTGCTGTCTCCGGCGGTATCAACAACGTCTCCAGTGCTTATTATAACATCCACTCTATCGTCCATGCTCCAATAGGTGTAAGCACTATCGGTAGCAACGTAACTGTGGAGAGGGACAATTAAACCTCCGTCACAAAGCTCCTGTATTTTCTTGATATCCCTCTGGAAGTATTCTCCACATACATAGCCGAATTTGGTTCCGCTTGTGACGTGGGTATCGCTCAAATGGGCAATCCTAAGCACCTTTGGATATTCTTTGAGAACCCACACGCCGTTAGGTATGATGACCTCTCCTTTGTTTGACTTGACTTGAAGGAAATACACATCTGGAACAACGTTTTCAGGTATTTTGGCTTTTATTGTATTTCCCTTTTCCAGGATTTCAAGCTTGTATGGGCCGTTCATAACAGAAACAATTGTAATCTCAGTAATGTCAACGCCTTCTTGGGGTTGTATTTCTATTGTTTCCCCCGGAAGTGCTATAGCAGGGGCTCCGGGCATCGGCATCTTTAGGATATCTCCGGGAAGTGCTTCTGCACTTGCCGGGTTTACATTAATCAAGGACAAAGTCAGAAACGCCAGCAAAAACGCGAGTATTCGCTTCATGACATCACCGAAATAA
The DNA here is from genome assembly GCF_000430485.1 of Thermococcus sp. PK. NCBI lineage: Archaea > Methanobacteriati > Methanobacteriota > Thermococci > Thermococcales > Thermococcaceae > Thermococcus > Thermococcus sp. PK. Next base: position 1,024,593 of record NZ_KE387149.1, on the reverse strand, counting down.
TAGAGAAGTCAAACGTTAAAAAAGTTATCACCCCTTCGGGCGTGTTTAGTTTCACCCCCTGTTATTTAAACAGTATTTGACTCTGAGGAGGATTTTCAGACCATAACACATTACCCCAAGCAGGATTCGGGTTACAGTAGTCTTTTTCAGAAAACAGGGGATCCTACTGCCAAACCACGTTGTAAACGCACCCCAGAACCCCTCATGAGGATTCCTATGCCTGTACTCTTCTTCAGAAAACACTCTGTCTCTCTTCTTACTACCAAAACCACCTGGAGCGTTCTTAGTTTTCTTAACAATCGGCCGATAACCCTTTTCCACCACAGTGTTCAGAACTTTCTTTGAATCATAAGCCCCATCAGCATAAAAATTCCCAGAACCCCCCGGCAGGAGTTCAATCAGCTCGTTCTCAGAAGTTGTGATCTTCACAGCAACCGGATACAGTAAACCCGGCAGGATTCTCGTTATTGCCTGAACTTCTATCCTGCCCTTTTTTTATTTGTGATAATGGTTGAGTCTGCTTGAGTGCTGGCGTAGGGTAATTTCTGGAGTTTTTTCAGGAGGTGGTTTGTCAGTTCTTCGAGGTTCAGCTTTTTCTCCCAGTTGTGGAGGGTTGAGTAGTGAATGTTTGCTCCGAAGAATTTTCTGCCGTAGTGCTGGGCGTCTCTGAGGGGTAGGTTGTAGTATTGTTTAAAGAGGAGTATTGCCAGTATTGTTTTTACTGGAAATTTTTTGGATTTTGGCAGGTTCTTCAGCTTTCCTTCTGATTCGAAGTCTGCTAAAACGTCAAGAATTGCGAATGCCACGCTTTCAGGGTCTTTGAGTCTGTGATCCCATCTGGGGATCACGACAACCACCTGAAAGAATTCAGCAAAAACCCTAATAAAGGTTACTATAAACACGCCCTCACCCCTTCTCAGGGGTTCCATCTCAAAGCTGCAGTTGCAAACCCCATAATCTTCTCTGCGAGTTCGCTATTGCCTCCAAGCTTTTTGTAAAGCCGATAACTTTCCCAAATCTTTGAGTAGAGCTTTTGAGATTCTCCTACATTCAATGATCTAGTTGTCACATACAGCCTTGTGAGGTGTATGGCCATCTCCAGCAGGTAGAAGTCAACCCGGCTGGGAGGGGGCAAGAATAATGGGTGTATATCTTCATATGTTGGAATCAGTGAACACTCCAAAATACGTGCTTTCCCCAATTTGTCTTCGATCTCCTTCTCGGAAAATTTTATCCTTCCTTCTATGCTGGGAAGCCCCTTGATTTTCCTGATGGGAACTGATTTTGCATCTTCGAACTCAACTTCAACCGGCAGATTTAGGGCGGTTTTTACCAGCAGTTCAACGTCCCATGTTATGTGAATCGCTCCATAGGGATATTCCTTTATATCTCTGGCACTCTTCCCCTCAAAAAGCTTGAAATTCAGTCTCTTGTTTTTTCTGGTAACCCCAACTGGAGTTATGTTTGACTTGGTTACAAGGAGGACTTCGTAGATCTTTCCCTCTTTTAAAATTTCCATTGCTCAACCCCCAAAGGAAAAAAGAGAATCAGAGGTTTTGTTTGGGAAGCACAAGGACATCGTTTCTGTCTATGTAGAAGGTCACTTCCCCTTGGGGTCTTAGATGGGCAACGTCCTTGTCATTTATTGTTCTGGCAATTATTCTAGTTTCTCCAAACAGTCCAACGACTTCAATGAAAAATCCGTAGTATTCTATAAGGTTGACTTTGCCCGTTATTGCCACGGCATTTTCGATGGGGTGTAAGCTGATGCGCTCTGGTCTTATCACTATGACAACTTTGTCACTTTTGTCTTTGTATGTAAGCCCATCAAGTCTGAAGTTTTCAAATTCAACCGTTACTTTATCTCCCTCTCTTTCCACAACTTCAGCTGGAATTACGTTGGTTTTTCCCATAAACGATGCGACAAACTCGGTTTTTGGCTCTTCGTAGATTTCCTTTGGTGTGCCCACCTGCTCTATCTGCCCTATGTTCATCACGGCTATCCTATCGCTTATTGCCATTGCTTCTTCCTGATCGTGAGTGACATAGAGAACTGTGATTCCAAGCTCCCTTTGTATTCTTCTTATTTCCGATCTCATCTCCAGCCTAAGTTTTGCGTCCAGATTTGAGAGGGGCTCGTCAAGCAGAAGTAGCTTTGGCTCTACTACTAGGGCTCTTGCTATCGCAACTCTCTGCTGCTGACCGCCACTGAGCTGTGTGGGGTATCTGTCCTCGTATCCTTGGAGTTTAACCAACTCAAGGACCCATTTTACTCTTCTTTCGATTTCCTGCTTGGGGAGCTTTCTTATTTTGAGTCCATAAGCAATGTTGTCGTAAACTGTCATGTGGGGCCATAATGCGTAGTTCTGGAAAACCAGGACGGCTCCCCTTTCACTTGAGCTTTTGTAGGTCACTTCTTCATCATCGAAGTACAGATGCCCTTCGTCGGGGAAATCTAAGCCTGCGATTATCCTCAATGTGGTCGATTTTCCACACCCACTAGGCCCGAGCAGTGTAAATAGCTCTCCGTGTTTTATGTGAAGATCGATACCTTTCAGGGCAACGGTTTCACCGAAAGTTTTCACTATGCCCTCAAGCCTGACCTCAACCATATTCTCACCTCATGTTAGCCCAATGAAGGAGTATCTTTGCTTTGTGATTATATTAACTACCACAATAGCAGTTATCTGCACAACTATCAAGAGAACACCTAATGCTGCTGCTATGTTTATACTGCCCGCTGCGGACATCAGGACTTCTTTCATGAATGCCGTTATTGGTGCCTGTTCCATGTTTATTGAACCAAGGGTTATTCCAACGCTTGTTTCGCTCATTGAATAAACAAAGCTCAGCATTGCTCCTCCAAAAGCGTTCAGAGATATCAGCGGCAACAAAATTCCAATTATCGTTTTCCATCTTGAGGCGCCGAGGTTCATGGAGGCTTCTTCTAGAGAAACATGAACCTGCTGCAGGCCAGCATAAACGGATCTTGCTGCAAACGGGAGCCTTCTTATAGAGTAAGCAAGTATCAACACCAGTGCCGGGTTAAATCCATAGAGCGATGTTGGATTTAGTGGTGAGTTCTCTGGGGTTATTGCTGAGAAGAAATAGAAGTATCCCATTGCTACCACGATTCCCGGTACCGCAATTGGGAGTATCACTATGCTCTCAAGGACGGGACTTAGAATGCCTTTGAATCTGCTTGTAGCGTAGGATGAGGTTATTGAGAGCAGTACTATGAGAATTACAGCTGCTCCGGAGTAGACAAGGCTGTTTACAATAAACCTTCTCACGTCGGGGTTCAGTATCATTTCTTTGATGTAGTCAATTGTGAATCCCTGCGGAAGGACGGTTGTGGTCCATCTTTCTGAAAAAGCAAGCATGACCACACCCAATTGTGGGAAGATTGTGATTAACAACACTGGGAGGAGGACTAAGTAGATCAAAAGGGTCTGCCATGGTTTTGGCTCGCTTATTCTTGGCTTCCATCTTCCGCCTTTACTTAACATTGCATACTGTCTCAAGCCCACGTACTTCCTTATGCCGAGGAAAGCAATTACTGCTAAGGCGAGCATTATTATTGAAAGGGCGGCTATTTCTGGGCTTCTTTCACCAAGACCATAGATGAACTTGCTGAATATCTGGTATGACATGAGCTTCTTGGCTAATGGGTCCCCATGGAAAACAACGGGTGCTGCTAAGTCCTCGAGGCTGAATATGAAGACCAGTGTTGCTCCCGCAGCGATTCCGGGGAGAGCAAGGGGGAACGTTACTGTTCTGAAGAGGTGGAATCCCCTGCTTCCAAGGTTTTCCGCCTGCTCCTCAAGGGTTGGGTCTATGTTGATAAAGCTCGCATAGGCGTTCAGGTAAACTATCGGGTAGTATGCCATAGCTTGAGCTAAAACCACACCGGCTAAACCGTCTATTTTAATCCTAAACGGAAGGATGTGGAGGACTTCGTGAAAGATGTAGTTTATAAGGCCATATTCGCTGAACATTTGCTTTATGACGTAGGCATTCACAAATGGAGTTACCAGCAGTGGGATGAAGAGGGCAATTCTAAAGAAATTCTTCCCTTTGAAGTTGTATCTCGCCATCACAAAGGCAAAGACAGTTCCTAATATTGCCGTAAGGAGCGTTACTAATATGGCGACAACAAGAGAGTTCAATACGACCCCGAAGTCTAGCCCTCTGATTAAATATAAGCTTTCTCCGGTGGAGGTCGCCAATTTTTGGGCAAACTCCCCTCGTGGGGGTATTTGGATATAGTAAGAATCGGTGAGTATGCTCTTAAACCAGTGGAGGGAAATATTTCCATCATACGTGAAGGCTATAAGCAGCATAGATAGAACGGGGACTATCAAAAACACTATCAGGTACAACAGTGGAAAAATATAAGAGAAAGCGACAAGGGGGTCGAACAGTGGAGTCCCAAACAGTCTCTCACTCCATTTGCTAACCTTCATCCTTGCACCTCCGCGAGGATGCTTTGATATTTCTCTCTTGCAGCATCTCTCCATTCTCGCATCAAGGTGTCTCTAAACGAAGCATCCTTTGCAAGTCTGTCGTTGATTTTTTCTGCGTATTCCTCTGTTAAGGTCACAATTTCTCCCGTATCTGGGTCTTTGAACTTTACAGGCTCAAGGAGCCTTGCTTTTAGCTCTTTGTATTTCTCTTCACTTATCTTTCCTTCTTTGTAGGCCTTAGCTAATGAAACCCATGCTCTGTGGAGCTCTTGGTTTGCATCGACTAATGTAGCCTTGAAATAGAGCTGCATTGAGTTTATTGTAGCTAGAGCTTTATTGTCGTCGAATTCTATTCCTTGTGTGGTTAGAGCGCTTTCATAAGCTTTCTTCAGGTCGGGTCTCTTTTGTCCTTCTGGAGTATCAAATACGCTTGGATTGACTGGTAATCTGTTTATCTCCTCATCAAGCCATATCTTTTGCCCTTCCGTTAGAACCCAGTAAATAAACGCCTGTGCAGCCTCTTTTTGTTTTGAATTCACAAGAAGGGCTATTGGGTCACCGTTTATAATGCTCTGTCCCTTTGGAATGATGTACTCACAAGAAGGATTCAACTTCATTGCAGTGTATCCGTAAAAGTCGATTGTACTTCCGACAGCTATGTCTCCTGCAATTACCGCTTCTCTAACGGCATCACTGGCGTCATAAATCTTTGAATTTGCAGCAATTAGCGTGAGAACCTTCCATCCTTCATCCCATCCAAAAGCCTGGAGAATTATCTGGTAAATCCTCGTATTTGAAGTACTTCTTGTTGGATCGGCAATTCCTACTTGAGGTGGATCCATGGCGAAGGTTTCACTTGCTATGTCCTCCCACCCTTGGGGAACAGGAAGGCTCCATCTCTCAAGAACATCATGGTTCACGGTAAATCCAAATGAAGATAAAGCAGCTGCAATCCAGTATACTTTTCCATCATCTCCTTTTCTTACCATGGGCATTCCAGCAATTGTTTCTTGGATTTGGGTGCCAATAAGCCCGAGAACATTTTGGTCTTCTATGGGAGCGAGGTAATTGTTCTTGAAGAGGTCATCAAAGAGTGTTGGCCCTCCTCCCCATCCAACGTCGGCTCCTTTTTCTATGTAGTCCGGCCACAGTGACTCATGAGCTTTTATAAACTTCACATCCTTGATGTTGTACTGTTTTGCTATATCGCTTTGGAGAAACATCTTCTTTGCCATTACCTGTATATTCACGTCGTGTCTTGTTAAAACTACAAGTGTTATTCCCTCTCCTCCAGTTTGTGTTCCTGTCTGGGTTCCTTCTCCGCCAATACATCCTGCGGCGACTGTACTGAGCAATACAATGATCAAAATCGAAAGGCTCGCAAATTTTTTCATCAAGCTTCACCCCTTTTGGAGTTCAGATGCCCATTTTTAAATTTTGCCATAAAGATGTTAAAATTAAACAAAAAGAATGGAAAGAGGAAAATCACTTCTTCCTTCTAAAGGCTAGTGGGATTAGGATTAGCCCTACTAAAGCCGCTGGGCCACAAACTCCTCCGCTGCTGGTTTCTGTTTTTGAGGCTTGCTCTAATGACCAGTGTATCATGTTTGTAACAAATGCTGGACCATCGAGGTCGACTCCATGGTATTGGGCTGACCAGGTTGGTTCATAGTCACCGTATGGGCTCTCACCGCTTACGATGAGGACGCTCTGCTTTCCGTTATCAAATTTAATTATTTCTGCCGCTAAGAGCGTAAAGACTCCTACGTCTCCAGCGCTGTATGCATATGCGGGAGGATCATTGTTCTCTACAATAGTACCGTCTTGTGAAGTCTTTACAATCCTATAAACGTTCTCTGGAATGTTTTCATCAACGAGTTTTTGCCAGTTTCCGTTGTCGTCTACCCACGCAACTACTGCGGGACCGTGGTAGAGGACTTTTCCTCCGTGCTGGAAGTTCTGGGTGATCTTTTCTTTGTCTGGGGTGTTGTCATCTGGCTGCACAAGACCAACAACTCTATAGGATGCCCCAGCGTTGCTTGTTGGATCTTCAACAGAACAGAGATCAATTCTTAAGTGTCCAACACCGAGCTGGTCAAGAAGGGCGTTGACAATATCTTGTGCCAGCACACCGCTACTACCATAGTCGCTATCAGCGGCAACCCAGAGAACTTTTCCACCTTGTTTGAACCACTCTGCAATGGCCTGGATTTCATCGGGTTGGAACGGGCTTGTTGGTTGGCCGAGGATAAGCATGTCAACGTTTGCAAGGGCATCGGCGGTTATCTTTTCTCCAAGGTGATTAATACCGAGCGTGTCTGCGGCCATCGGGTCACCAAAATAGCCCCATTCGACATCGGTAATGGTCTTTACAATTCCATGGGCAAGAGTCTTGTTAGTTCCGTATTCAAGCACATCCTCTGCAAGGTACTTCTCGTTTTCTCCGTGGGCTAAATCCACTGCAACTGTTGCTGCGCTGGCAAAAGCCATACCAAAAAGACCAAACAATACAAAAACTGAAATTAGTATCGAAAGCTTCCTCATGGCGTTCACCAAAGTATTTTAACCCTAGTTCCCATTAGATCGTTAGAGTTATAAGCACTTAAGTCTTTTGGTTGATTGGTGGTTGTTATGAACTTTCAGCAGGAAATCCTGATCATAAAAATCCGAAAATCTATCCGATAATCAGCAAACACTACCCGAAAAACACTCACAGGGAAATAATCAGCCTCTACGACCTAATAACCTTCGCAATACTAGCACACTTGCACTTTAACGGAGTTTTACAAGCACGCTTACAGAGTCCTAATCGAAGAAATGAAGCTGTTCCCCAAAATCAGGTACAACAAACTAACAGAACGCTTGAACAGGCACGAA
>NZ_KE387149.1:965276-1017150 GCF_000430485.1 Thermococcus sp. PK | reverse complement strand
TCCGCCGTAGTGCTGGGCGTCTCTGAGGGGTAGGTTGTAGTATTGTTTAAAGAGGAGTATTGCCAGTATTGTTTTTACTGGAAATTTTTTGGATTTTGGCAGGTTCTTCAGCTTTCCTTCTGATTCGAAGTCTGCTAAAACGTCAAGAATTGCGAATGCCACGCTTTCAGGGTCTTTGAGTCTGTGATCCCATCTGGGGATCACGACAACCACCTGAAAGAATTCAGCAAAAACCCTAATAAAGGTTACTATAAACACGCCCTGACTGTGAGAACGATACTGCGTACGATAATAGGGGGATATTATTCTCTTAAATTCATTCAAAAAGTGCCAGAGTCGAAAGCGAAGCTTAAAGATCCCTTTTTTTCTGCCTCAAACGGAATAATATAAATACTTTACATTGCATGTTCTTCACATCCTTTCTCGTGCTTTTTCTTGTGTTCCACTTCTCTCCCATAAGAATCGGCTTTGATGGGTTTAATCGATAAATACGTCGCCATTTATTTTTTTCTGAGCTAAAACTGCCTTCACTGTTGTTCTCTTTAATCCTTGATGTTAATCACTTTGGTGCTTTTATCTTTACATTGTTCAACATTATAGTAAAGCTTATCATATTTGAAATCGTATGTTATTTGAGGGATATCCATGACGGAGATAAAGCATGTAAAAATTGGGGAGGACAAGTTCAGGATTACAGAGGAGGAAGTTGCAAGAAGGGAGCTTAAGGTGACAAAGATAAGTGACGACGTCATTCAGGTCCAGGAGGAAGTTCATGGAATTATAGCTGTTGTGGGCGCGGTAAGCAGCGTCAACATCAAGAAAGAGGAACTTAGGGAACTTATAAGAGTTGCAAGAGAGGAATTCGGCTGGACGGATATCTGCTGAACTCTTTTGTTTTTCCTTTGGTATCATTGGAAGTGATATATTTTATGGTGGTAAAATTTTATAAAACTGAAAGTAAACATATTATTGGTGATGCTATGTGGCGGTTGGAGAAAAAATAACCATTAGTGTGATAAAGGCTGATATCGGAGGATGGCCAGGACACTGCAAGGTTCATCCAGCGTTGATAGATAAGGCCAACGAGATTTTGAGTAAGGCAAAAGAAGAAGGAACGATAATCGATTTCTACGCCACATATTGTGGTGATGATCTGCAGCTCATTATGACGCACAAACACGGTGTTGATAGTGAGAAAGTACATGGCTTGGCTTGGGATGTGTTTAAAGAGGCAACTGAAATAGCAAAAGAGCTCGGTCTCTACGGGGCTGGCCAGGATTTGCTTAAAGATGCTTTCAGCGGAAATGTCAGGGGAATGGGCCCCGGAGTAGCTGAGATGGAGATTACCCTGAGAAAAAGCGAGCCCATAGTTACGTTTCACATGGATAAGACAGAACCGGGAGCATTCAACCTGCCGATCTTCAGGATGTTTGCCGATCCATTCAACACCGCCGGACTTGTCATCGATCCTCACATGCATATGGGCTTCAGGTTTGAGATATGGGACATAAAGGAGCACAAGAGAGTTATCCTGAATTCACCCGAAGAACTTTATGACATCTTGGCCCTCATAGGCGCAAAGTCGAGATACGTAATAAAGCGCGTGTATCCAAAGAAAGGGCACAATCTGCCCGAAGACGAGCCGGTGGCAGTTATAAGCACCGAAAAGCTGTATGAAATTGCGGGGGAATACGTGGGAAAAGATGACCCAGTGGCAATAGTAAGGGCTCAAAGCGGTCTCCCTGCCCTTGGAGAAGTCTTGGAGCCATTTGCGTTCCCACACCTTGTGAGTGGATGGATGAGAGGAAGTCATAACGGCCCAATAATGCCCGTTCCCCTCAAGTATGCAACTCCCTCAAGATTCGATGGACCTCCAAGGGTTGTAGCGTTAGGATGGCAGATCAACAAGGATGGAAAGCTGATAGGTCCGGTTGACCTCTTTGATGATATAGCATTTGATGACGCAAGAAAGAAGGCAGTGGAAATTGCAGATTACATAAGAAGACATGGACCCTTTGAGCCACATCGCCTACCGCTGGAGGAAATGGAATACACAACCTTGCCTGGTGTTCTGGAGAGGCTTAAGGACAGGTTTGAGCCGGTTTGATCTTCCTTTGCTAATCTTCTTTTTTTTGGTTCTAAAGAATCTATGAAATTCACTTGCATTATCCAAAAATCTTAAATAATTTGTTCTTCTACATAACACTTAGAGTGATATGGGAGGGAGGGATATGAGGTTTTCAGTGCTTAAGATAAACCTCGATGAAAAGAAAGTTGAAAGTGAAGAATTTGAGCGAGAGGGAATTTACGGCATAATTGATTATGCCTTGTACTTGCACGATGAAGTTTATAAGACCTACGAGCTCAAGAATCCCTATGACCCGAGGAACGTTATGGTTTTTGGAAAAGGACCTTTTGCTGGTTCTGTTCTCCCTGGTTCTCATAGAATGACCTTTGTTTATAGGTCACCCCAGTACGGAGGGGTTTTCCCATCAACTATGGGCGGTGCGGCTTATCAGTTTCAAAGGGTTGGAGTAGACTTTGTGGTTCTTGAGGGCAAAAGGGAAAAGCCCACAGTAATAGTGCTTTCCAATGACGGAGAAAACCTGAATGTTGAGCTTCATGAGATTGAACTTGAAAAGGTAATCGAGATATGGAAGGGCTACAAAGGGGAAGAGGGGGTTTATGCTCTCACTCAATACCTCATAGATAACTTCCACAACAAGTTTGACGGCATGGAGTATAGAATAGCCTGTGTTGGGCCGGCTTCTCTAAACACCCATATGGGAGCGGTGTTCTCTCAGACTTTGAGAAACGGCAAAAGAGTCGTCGGAAGTGAGGACTGGGCTGCAAGAGGGGGTACCGGAAGCGTTCTGCTAAGGGCACACAACGTTGTTGCCGTAATATTTGGTGGAAGAGCAAAGAGAAAGTTCCCAAAGGGTGATATAAGCAACATAACGGTGGCAAAGCAGATAGTTGAAGGCGTTCACAAGAAGCCCATGAACGAGGTCATATCAGAAAAGACCGTGAAATACAAATACAATCCTAAGCTCAACACGGGAGGAACCTTTGGAGGAAACTATCCAGCTGAAGGAGATTTAGTGCCCATACTCAACTGGCAGATGCCCTACATTCCAAAAGAAGACCGTATTAAAATCCACGAGAACATAATGAAATATTACTGGGAGCCCTTTAACAAAGAGGCAATAGAGCCCAAAAACTGGACTAACTGTGGGGAACCCTGTCCAGTAGTGTGTAAGAAATACGCCAACGGTCACCACATAGAGTACGAGCCGAGAGAAGCTAATGGGCCTTTAAGCGGTGTGATAACCCTTAGGGCAAGTGATGTAAGCGTTCACGCAGTTGATGCTATGGGATTTGATGCTATCAGCTTTGGAGGCACTGCCGCATGGGTTTTGGAGCTTGTCTATAGAGGACTGCTCAAGCCAGAGGAAGTTGGAATCAGCGACAAGCCCGAATTTGATAAGGACTCCCTTCTCCTAAAGCCTGTCGAGACCAGTGAAAAGAATGCCAAGCTTGTTGCTGAATTAGCCCGTAGGGTTGCTTTTGCTGAAACGGAAATTGCCAAGATAATTGGAGAGGGTATAAGGAGGGCAAGCGAGGTACTCGACGAGAAGTTCAAGGACAGGCTGAGTTATGGAGAGAGCTTCAAGGATTATGGAGTTTATACCCCGCTCGGGGCGAATGGGGAAATGGTACCAACTATGTACTGGGCGATAGGAAACTACATACCTCTGCCAATTCAGGGCCGCTATTGGACTTTCTACCAGTTTGGAGTCTTTCTTGAGCCTGAAGAGCTTGCAAACAAGATAGTTGCAAGTGCCCTTAATGAGTACTGGTACGACAACGTTGGATGGTGCAGGTTCCACCGTGGATGGGCGACACCTGTGTTGAGAGCACTCTTCATGGAAGCTTATGGAGAAAATGTAGACATGGAAGAACAGGCCAAAAAGACGATAAGAAAACTCGTTAACTTCCTCAAAAAGGCCGGTTATGAGCCGGTATTCTGGGATTCAATGAGAGTTGTAGATTTGATTGCAAAAGGTGCAGAAGAGTTTGGCAACGAGAGGTGGGCAGATCAGTTTAAGAAAGACAAAGTTGTGACAGCAAAGGAGTACCTTAGAAGGGTTTTGGCAGAATACAGCAGAATTTTGGGAGTTGATTGGACTCTTTAATTTTTTGCTTTAACTTTATCTAAAAGAGGTGGTAAAGATGTTGAAGGAGCCGATTATAGCCATAAATTTTAAGGCGTATATTGAGGCCACCGGGGAAAGGGCTTTAAAGATAGCCAAGGCGGCGGAAAAGGTTTACAAAGAAACCGGAATAACAATTGTCGTAGCCCCACAGCTGGTAGATCTTTATAGAATTGCTCAAGAAGTTGAGATTCCGGTCTTTGCTCAACATATAGACCCGATAAAACCCGGAAGCCATACAGGCCACGTTTTGCCGGAGGCAGTAAAAGAGGCCGGAGCCGTTGGGACTTTGCTCAACCACTCCGAGAACAGAATGATCCTTGCGGATTTAGAAGCTGCAATAAGAAGGGCTGAGGAAGTCGGCTTAATGACAATGGTCTGTAGCAATAACCCTGCAGTCAGTGCGGCAGTTGCTGCTTTAAATCCGGATTACGTTGCTGTTGAACCGCCGGAGCTTATTGGTACTGGAATTCCAGTCAGCAAGGCAAAGCCCGAGGTGATAACCAACACAGTGGAGCTCGTTAGGAAGGTAAACCCCGAGGTTAAGGTTCTTACCGGGGCCGGTATCTCAACTGGAGAAGATGTGAAGAAAGCTCTAGAATTGGGGACGGTTGGAGTTCTCTTAGCGAGTGGCGTCACAAAAGCCAAAGACCCAGAAAAAGCAATAAGAGACCTCGTATCGCTGATAGTTTAGCCTTTAAGGATCATTATCTCCGCTTCAATGTCCTCTAGAGATGCGTTCCATCCTCCCACTACATACCTTTTTCCATCTTTTGTTTCAACTGTTATGTTTGAGATAACCTTTCCTTCATTTTCAAAGAAGTCAACTATCCTTCCAATTAAATGGACGGGTTCTTGGGTCTTCACGAACTTTCCGTGTACTTCTATCTCACTTCCAATTAGGTTGTGATCCCTTATGTCCTCCACGAGAGCTCTAATATGTATGTAGCTCTTTGGAAGCTTTATCCTTTTTTCTTTTTTCTTATAGACTAGTTCTCCAGTGGGCCACAGTGCATGGTAAAAGTATCTATCGAGCATGAAAAGGAGATTTTTGTCCATTATTATTAAGGCGTAGCCCCTTATTGTTTGTTCTTTTGATTTGAACGCTTCGGGGGGAGCGTAAATGCCCAGATTTTTGTCTTGTATTACTATTGTTGGGTCCTCTACTTCTCTTACCTTGATTTTGTCTGCAATTTTTGGAACTTCCTTCTTTCCATACAAAAAGAGGTCAATTGTGACTTCCTTGTTTTTTGCCTTTAAAAATGGTGCCAGCTTTTCCAAAAGTTGTGAAGGAATTGCAAGGGAAAGGTGGTACTGGGCGTTCTTTATTGCCTCTGTTATGTAGTTCTCCAATGTTGTTTTGCTTTTTACTACTATTACCTCTCTCCGGCTTTCGTGGGGGGTGTACATGGCTTTTAATTCTTTTTTTGCGAGCTCTACCTTTTTCAGGTAGCCCTTCTCCATTTCGTCGAGAACTTTTTCCGGATCGAGTGGAACTATTTTCTTTGGCCTTTCACTTGTTATTGCAACAAAGCCCTTGCTCATTAAACTCCGCACAACGTCGTATATTCTTGGCTGGGGAACTTTTGAGAGGGAGGCGAGATCGCCTGCTGTGAGGGGTCCTTGCTTGATTAAAGTAAGGTATGCATTTACCTCATATTTGTTCAATCCCAACTCCTTCAAGAGCGCCTTGAGCTCGCCTTCCTCCATTTGCTCTCCCTCATATTATGGCTTTTTCAGTGTCCTTGTCAAATACGTGGATGTTATCTAGGTCAATCACTATTTTAACCTTACTCCCGACCTCAAGGGGTATGTGGCCTGGGAGCTTTACCTTTATGATTTGGCCGCTTCCTATATTGGCATGGACGATCGTGTCTGTTCCCAAAGCCTCAATAAAATCTACTGTTCCCTCTATTGTTGTGCTTCTCTTCACGTGCTCTAGAGATGAGATACCTTCTATAGTCATGTGTTCAGGTCTTATACCGAAGACAACTGTTTTGTCGATATACCTCTCTAGGAGCTCTTTAAAGTCCCTTGAAAGTGGAATCTCAAACCCTTCTCCCTCTAGGATAATGGAGTCATCCTTCTCTTTAACACTCACCTCAAGTAAGTTCATCTCCGGAGCGCCTATGAACGTTGCAACGAATATCGAGTTGGGCTTCAAATAAACCTCCGTTGGAGGTCCGACTTGAAGGAGCTTCCCTTTGTTCATTACCGCTATCCTATCTCCAATTGTCATGGCCTCAACTTGATCATGGGTAACGTATATTGTGGTGACCTTTAACTTCGTTTGGAGCTTCTTGATTTCCGCCCTCATTGTAACTCTGAGCTTAGCATCGAGGTTGGAGAGCGGTTCATCCATAAGCAGAACATCCGGTTCGACCACTATTGCCCTTGCAACGGCCACTCTCTGTCTCTGACCACCACTGAGCTGGGCAGGATACCTATCGAGAAGCTCCTCTATTTGGAGCAGTTCCGCAGCCCATTTGACCTTTTTGTCTATCTCCTCTTTTGGATACTTCTTAATCTTCAATGGGAATGCTATGTTGTCATAAACCGTCATATGGGGCCATACGGCATAGCTCTGGAAAACCATTGATATGTTTCTGTCTTTGGGAGGAAGGTAAGTTACATCTCTCTCCCCAAACCATATCTTTCCGCCTGTTGGCGTTTCTAAGCCTGCTATCATTCTAAGCGTTGTGGTCTTACCACAACCGCTCGGTCCGAGGAGTACAAGGAATTCTCCGTCTTTTATAGTTAGGTTTATTCCATCAACGGCCTTTACCCTTCCTTTATCAAAATACTTCTTGAGGTTTTCAAGCCTGACTTCCACCATTTTTAACACCTCATTTCAGTGTTATACCCCACATTGTTACCAAATACTTCCTAGCAAAGAATATGAACGTTATAGCGGGTATTATCATGATGAATGCCGCTGCGAACTTGTAGTAATCCGGTGCTGCCCCTCCACTCGCTCCGGCCATTATTGACAGAATTTGAGCCGGTAAAGTTCTGTGGGATAGGGTTAAAATTGACGCTACAAAAACCTCGTTCCACGACATGACGAAGGTAAACATAGCCGCAGCAGCTAAGCCGGGTAATGCTAGGGGCAGGGTAATTCTGAAGAACGAACCTAACCTCGTGAGTCCAAACACCATGCCGGCTTCCTCAAGCTCGGTTGAAACACCTGCAAAGATGCTTGAGGTTATTAAGACTACAAAGGGAAGTGCCATTGCTGTGTGGGCAAGTGCAACTCCCAGTAGAGTATCAATGAGGTTGAGCTTTATGTAAAGGATTACGAGGGGAATTGCCATCACAGGTATTGGGAACATTCTAAGGGCTACTATTGATAGTTTTATGGTGTCCTTTCCAGGGAAAATAAACTTTGCAACTGCGTAACCTGCGGGAATTCCAAAGGCGAAGCTTATTGCTATTGTGATAAGTGCAACAATAACGCTGTTTTTAATTCCATCTAATGCTCCGAGCGTGAAGAGAAGGGTTTTGACGTATTTTATTGTGAAGCTTGTTGGGATGACCTTCTTCGGATCGTAATAGTCTTTTGGAAGAGCAAAGCCATAAAGCGTTGAGATTATTATCGGGATTACTATCCAAGCAACTACAGTAAAAATAAACGCATAGAAGGCTAGCCTTTTTAGCATGAACTTTGTTTCTTGGTTCATCTTCTCACCTCCAGATACTCAGCCTTCATGAACTTAATATAGAGTGCTCCAAGCAACAGTGAAAGTCCCGCTATTACTAGAGCGTAAATTGATGCCACGTCGTATTCTTTGAGCTCTGTTAGCCTATAGAAACCTTCTCCAGCCAGGATTGGGATGTCTCTTCCAGCCAAAATCCATACAATACCGAATATCTGCATTGCGAAAAGGGTTCTGATGATCAAAGCACTCTGGATGCTTGGCTTTAAGAGGGGAATCACTATCTTCCTCAGCCTTGTCCAGTAATCTGCTCCAAAGACCTCTGCTGCCTCTAGATACTCATTGCTTATCATCTGAAGTCCGGCAAGGATTATGACAAAAACTATTGATGTTGCCCTCCAGAGCTCGGCTAAAACAATAGCCAGAAACTCCATATGGCGATATTGATACCCAAAGAAGTAGATAGGCTGATGGATAAGTCCAATATTCAGAAGAAGCTTATTTAAGAATCCGCTTGGGGAGAGCATGGAATACCATATCAAACCCGCAGCTACGTCGCTTATCGTTAGCGGGATTGTAAGGGCATAAATAGTAAGATCCTTTCCTTTAAATGCCCTGTTAACAGCAAGGGCCAATATAAGGGCTAACCCAACTTGGGTTGGGACAATAACTCCCGCAAGGGCTATGGTATATTTTAAAGCCTCCCAAAAATAAGGATCGGCAAATGTTTTTCTAACAGTTGCGAGAGAAAACTGCCCATTTTGGGTAAACGCAGTATAGAGGGCTTGAACAAGGGGATATCCAACAAAAAACAGCAGATATGCAAATGCGGGTAAAATTAAAAGATAAGGAATGTAGGAGGATTTGACCTTCATGGCACCTCCCTCATGGAATCTCTTGTCCCATCTCTTGGAAGAGCTGCTTTACTTGTGGGCCGAGTTCTTTAACTACTGCTTCTGGGTCTTCGCCTTTAAGGACGATCCTTTGGAATGCAGTTCTGTAAGCGTCTGTGAACTGTCCTCCCTTTTCGCCGAGGTTTGGAATCATGGCTACAACTGCATCGGGAGTTGCTGATTGTGCAGTGACACCTTCTGCGATGACTTTAAGTGGACCTGAGGGGATTGCACCAGTTGCTTCTTGGACTGTCGGGAAGAATCCAACGTTTTCGAGGATCTTCACCTGGGTTTCTGGCTTTGTGAGGTAGTCTATTAACTTCCAAGCTTCATCTGGGTGAGGAGCATTCTTTGGAATTGCCAATCCTGCAACTACGAGGATGAACCCTCTTCCCTTTGGCCCTCTTGGCACTGGGACTACTGCGAACTGATCTGGGTTGGTTTCTATTGCGTTCTTTATTCTTGCGGTGTGATCCCAGGCAATCATAACTTCTCCCCTAAGGAGCGGCTCACCCATAGCGTCCCATGTTGTGCTTGCTGGGTTGACATATTGCCAGAGCTCTCTAAGGTACTTCCACATTTCTACGGCTTCTGGGCTGTCGAAGTTTTTAGCCTGGTAGCCGGTAAAGCTTGGGTAGATGTAACCGTGGAGGAATCTGTGCAAGAGACCCTTTGGTCCAGCTGGGAATCCGAGCTGTGGTTGTCCTGTTGCATCTTTCAAGTTCTTAGCCCATTCAAGAAGAGCGTCGTACGTCCACTTCTCTGTCCCTTTCATGACGTCCTCTTGGGTAAGTCCAGCTGGCAGGTAATCGAACGCTTTCTTATTTACAACCATTACATAGGTGGCACTCATCCATGGGATGTAAACTTTCTTTCCGTTTATGGTTGCATATTTCTCGAAGGTGCTTATGAAGGTTCTTCCTTCAAGTTTTCTTCCGCTTAGGTCTTCAAGCCATCCCTTTGAGGCGAAGAAGTCCAATCCACCGTGGAGATCGGCTATCAGATCGATGGTTACCTTGCCAGTTTTTTCCTCCGCCTCAAGTCTTGTGGCCAAATCGGCATAACTGATAGGTACAAAGTTTACATCAATTCCCGTTTGATCCTTAAACTCTTTAACTAATTGCTCCTGTACAAAAGCCCTCTCCTCTGGGGGGTTTAACTGTGTTGAAAGCCATGTTACTGTGACTTCTTCTGTGGTGGTTGTTTGTGTTGTGGTTTGGTCTCCCCCAATGCAACCACTCACTATTGCTCCTAAAAGAACCAAAACCAAAACTCCTACCAAATGTACTTTTCGGCTCATGGCCTATCACCTCTGAAGTATTCTGTTTGATTTTGCTAACTCAAAATATATAAATTTTGTGATATAAACCACTTTTTGTAGTTGTATTTAAAATGTGAAAATGGAAACTCAGAGCTTGATAACTTTTCCAGTTTTTGAAGACTCATAAGCGGCTAGAATTATCCTTAGGTTCTTTTTGGCAAGCTCTCCAGTTATTGGTGGCTCTTTGTCTTCTATTATCGATTCTAAGAATGAGTTCACGATGCCATTAACATCGGCTCTCTCCCAGTATATCTTTTCTGCTCTGTCTTGATACACGGTAAAGTCGGGATATGCAGTTCTGACGTCAAGGAATCCCTCCTTTCCGAGTATGTAGTACTTGATTTCCAGTCCATATGAGTATCCCTTCGGATTGCCCCATCCAGCGTTTAGAACTGCCACCACACCATTTTTGAATTTCAACACTGCAGTTCCTATATCATCTACTGGAAATCCATATATTTTTGAACCAATGTCTGCGTAAACGCTCTTTGGTTCGCTGTTTGTAAGCCAGAGCAGAGAATCTATTCCGTGGGGTGCAGTATCCATGAACCCCCCGCCGCCTGCTTTTTTAACGTCTAAGAACCAGCTCATATCCAGGCCTTCGAGGAAGACTGGAGGTTTAACGTACTCCGAGATTGAATATATATACTCGAGCTCTCCTATCTCTCCGGCCTCTATCATTTCTTTTGCCTTTCTGAGGGGTATTGTGAACCGGGGATTGAAGGGAACCATGAGCTTTACACCGGCTTTTTTAGCTGCTTTAATAATTTCATCGGCGTCTTCGAGAGTTAAAGCGATAGGCTTTTCTAAAAGTATGTGCTTCCCTTCTTCGGCAGCCCTTATGGCAACCTCTTTATGTCTATAGGTTTCAATTGCTATGTACACGGCATCCACCTTATCGTTTTTAAGAAGGGCCTCGTAGTTTTGGTAAAATCTTGCCTTCAGTTTTTCTGCTTCTAACTTAGCAACGTCTCTGTTTGCTCCATCACCGGAAATCGCGTAGAGTCTTGCTTTGGGATTGGAGGCAAAGGTTGTTCCGTACCTAAGTGCGTGGGGGTGAGCGTAGCTGATTATTCCAACATTTATCATTCTATCACCCCCTTAAACTCCAATGGTTCTTCTCTCTTTGCTGATTCTATCGCCGTCTCTGCCATTTGGAGGGCTATTAGTGCGTCTTTTGCAGTTATCACGGGCTCTTCTTCTCCCATTATTACTCTGAAGAAATGTCTCAGTTCGGCTTCAAATGCCTCAGGGAACGCTGAGAGCAATGGTGAAAAGCGTGGCATTTCAAAGTGGCTCTTTACCACTCCAACAACAGGGGTGTCTAGGGGAGTGTATCTTATCCTTCCGTTCTTTCCTAGGATATCTAGGTGGTGGTAAAAGACCCCATAGCGGGCTGGATAAGAGTAAGCCCAGCTTACCTCTGCTAATCCGGTTTTACCCCCTTCAAACTCTATCATCATCAAAAAGTGGTCATATGTTCCATTTACCTTTGCCTCTTTTCTTATGGCTTTTCCGATTCCAAGGATTTTTACAGGCTCACTCTCGAAGTACCACCTGAGAAAATCTGTAACGTGAACGCCTAAGTCTATTGCAACTCCTCCTCCTTTATTAGGCTTCCAGTACCATGCAGTCTCTGGAAACGGCAATCTTTGGACTTCCGCCTTTCTTATCTGCATTGGCACGATGTTTCTCTTTTTTATTACTTCCTTTATCTGTACCCACCTTTTATCGAATCTTCTCGTATGACCAACCAGAAGCCACAGTCCTTCTTTTTCTGCAGTTTTTATCATTTTTTGGGCATCTTCAGTTGTAAGAGCTATGGGTTTTTCTACAATCACGTGTTTGCCGCTTTTTAGAGCTTTTGTGGCTAATTCGGCGTGAGTGTAAGTTGGAGTTAGAATTTCAACAACATCCAAGTCCAGATCAAGGAACTCATCTAAATTTGTGTATGGCTTAGCATTAAACTCTTTTGCGCATTCTTTTGCCCTTTTCTCTTTGATATCCATGCAAGCAACGACTTTTACTTCTTTTAGATTTTTAAGAGCGTTTTTATGGGCCAAATTAAATATATTTCCGCATCCTATTATCCCAACTTTCAGCTTTCCCATGAGGGATCCCTCATGAGTATATACGTACCAAAAGATATTTAAGCATTTTTATTTTAAAACCACTATGAATGGTTGTATTTTGGTGATGGGCGATGAAGGTCATTGTAGGTATTCCAAGTTACAACAACGCTGATACAATTGGATACGTTGTTAGACAAGCTGCAGAAGGACTAAAGAAATATTTTGGAGGAGGATTAATTATCAACTCGGACGGTGGAAGTAGTGACGGTACGAGAGATGTTGTTATGAAAACTCCAGTACCAGAAGGGGTTGAAGTAAGAAGTTTGGTCTACAGGTGGCCGATATCTGGCAAGGGCAGTGCCATGAAAGAAGTCCTGGAAATAGCAAAAGATGAAGGTGCTGATGCGGTAGTGTTTGTTGATAGCGACTTGAGAAGCATAACCCCGGAGTGGATTTACAAATTAGCTAAACCACTTGAGGAGGGATATCATTTCGTTGCCCCTCTGTATTTAAGACACAAATATGACGGAACAATAACAAACAACATAGCGTATCCAATGACAGCTTCTCTCTATGGATACAATATCAGACAGCCAATAGGAGGCGACTTTGGAATCAGCGCAAAGCTTATAGATACATACCTTAGTGACGAAGAGGTTTGGAAAAGCGATGTAGCAAGATTTGGAGTGGATATATTCCTTACAACCACGGCAATAGCAGAAGGATTCAGAGTTACCCAGGCTGCTCTGGGAGTTAAGATTCACGATCCAAAGGACCCAGCAGCTTCTCTGGGACCAATGTTCAACCAGGTCGTGGGGACTCTATTCATGCTGATGCAAAAGTATGAGGATAACTGGAGAAACGTCAGAGAGATAAAACCTGTCCCGGTTTTCGGCGAGATGGAGGTTAGGGAACCGGAACCAGTTAAAGTCAGCTTAGATCTGTTAAAAGAAAAGGCAAGGAATCTTTTTGAGGAAAATAAGCCGATTTTAGAGAAGGCACTCTCAAAAGAAACGTTTGAAGAGGTTACAGAAGCCTTGAAAACGTTCGAGTTTGATGACGTCCTTTGGAGCCACGTTCTCTTTGATGGGGCGGTGGCATATAAGAACGGAGTGCTCAAGAATGCCGAACCTTTAGTGGCGCTCTACTTTGCAAAAACTGCAGACTTCGTGGAAAAAACAAGGGACATGACAACGGAGGAAGCTGAAAAGCTGGTTTTAGAAAGGGCAGAGACTTTCTTAAAGGAGAAAGATTACCTTTTGGAGAAGTGGCAATGAAGTTTCCATCTTTCATTTGTTTTGTCTTTCCTTTGGGACTTTTTTTGAGTTTCTATCTTCTCCTGTCTTTGTGAACCATTGTGGACAGGAATAGTACGCTTAGGCATTCAGAAATTATAAATTAAGAAAGAGCTAGAACTTCAAGACTCTGGCTATAACAATCAGCGGATCCCAGACCGGAGCAAAGGGTGGCGCATATGCTAAGTCTACAAAGAAGAGGTCTTTTGTCGTAAATCCTGCCTGCAAAGCGACTGCAAATGCGTCTATTCTTGGGAGTATTTCTGCCCCAGCTGCCTGCAATCCTAAGAGCCTTTTGCTCTCTTTGTCTGCCACGGCTTTGAGCCATATTTTCTTTGCTCCCGGGTAGTAATGGGGCTTTGTATTTGCCTCTATGAATGCTGTTTCAACCTCGTAACCTTCTTTTAGTGCCTCATCTTCTGTTAGCCCGGTTTTTCCAATTTCCAGGTCCATGAATTTGGTTATAGCCGTTCCAAGAACACCAGGAAATGTTACATCAACACCTGCTATGTTGCTCCCGGCCACGTAGCCCATCTTGTTTCCTGCTGGAGCAAGAGGCATCCACACCCGTTTGCCTGTGAGCATATGGTTTGTCTCTGCAACGTCTCCCGCAGCATAAACGTTCTCAACGCTCGTCTGCATCCTTTCGTTCGTCCATATTGCTCCTGTCTCTCCAATCTTGACTCCCAGCTGTTGTGCAAGTTCTGTGTTTGGCTTTATTCCGGTGGCTATGACAACCAGATCGGCTTTGTATTCTCCTGCGTCGGTAATTACCTTCTCGGCCCTCTCTCTTCCCTCAATTGCGAGAGTTTTCTCGTTCAAGCGAAGGTTCAAATGCTCTTTTAGTTTTGCTTCCACTATGTCAGTTACCTCCTTGTCAAAGGTTTTTCTCAAGACTCTCTCGCTTCTGCCGATGAGTGTTACGTTTTTTCCCTGAGCCACGAAAGCCTCTGCCATCTCAAGCGCTATATAGCCGGTTCCAATTACAACGACGTCCTTTACATCGGTGTTTTCCATGTAATCCCTTATTGCGAGAGCATCTGGGGGCAGGTCAGCCGTAAATACTCCCTCCAGCCCTACCCCTTCTATCGGAGGAATTTGGGGCGAGGCACCGTTTGCAAAAACCAGGTAGTCCCACTCGTAGGTTCTCTCTTCACCATTCTCCCTTACTCTCACGCTTCCCTGCTCAACTTCTATCACTTCTGCATTCAGGTGCAGGTCGATTCCTCTCTTTTTGATAAAAAACTCCGGCGGATAGTGCATGAGCTTTTCCTTCGGAGAAATCCCCTCAACGACGTAAGGAATACCGCATGGAGCATGACTTACCCATTCAGTAGCCTCAAAGACTTTAACATCCCATTCAGGTTTTAGTCTCTTCACTCTCGATGCGGTGCTCATTCCAGCAGCTCCGCCACCTATGATAACGACTGTCTTTTTCATACTCATCACCAAAAAAGGGTTGTAAACCTAAGGTTAAAAAGTTAATGAAAACTCAAATGTTCAAGGGAAGCTTCACGTAGTCAAGGACGCTCCCGTAGCTCTTCTTTATTTCAACATGCTCCACAAGCTCCTTAAACTCTCCCCCAGCAAGTCCGTCCGCAATTATTGCGCTCCCCTGAGCGGCTTCCTTTGCCCTACCTTCAAGGCCGCGCTGTTTAACTACCGGAATGCCAAAAAGCTCCTCGAATAAGTCTTCAACGTCCTTCCTAAGCTCATCTATGCGCATAAGCCTGCCTGAGAGTATTATCTCCTTTGCTTCCCTAACAACTGCGAGCTCGCTGGCGACAGCCTTAACAAATCCATCTTTCATGGCCTCCCAAGCCTTTGCAAAGGGCTCTTCGTCAAGCCTTTTTGCAAATTCCTCTGGCGGCAATATCTTTTCTGCAGCAATTATGCTTGCCCCTCCCCAGAAGAGGTGCCACTTCTTGATGTTTCCCATTAAGTAAGCTACCTCTCCATCAAGAGCACCGCTGTTTACATATGCAGGCCCCGGAAAAATTGTGCCACCAATTCCGTCAACTATTTTCCCTTCTTCAACGGCTCCCGCATAGTTGTAGCCGAAGCCAACCTCAAGGAGGACAAAGGAGACGTTGGAGTAATCAATCCCGAGCCTTTTTGCCTGGTCATAAATGGCAAGAACAGTTAAGGCCATCTTATCCGCAGTTCCCATATCAATTTTATTGTACTTTCTCCACTCTGGAACCGTTGGAAGGTGTATAACGCCGGGAATGAACCAGACGTTCATATTCTTTTCTGCCATTTCATCTATCATCTTCTGCAGTCCAATAAGGACAGGTATTCTCTTCATCTCTTCTTCTCTAACAAGAGTCATTTCAAAGCGGGCTCTATCGGTTAGTTCGCTTATATGCTTGAGGGGAACACCGTATCCCGAAGGACCAACTATAAGGTCTGCTTCAAAATCCTCTATTGATTTGACGATTCTGCTAGGTTCTTCCGCAACTATCTCACTCGGAAAGCTGAGGTCGAGCTTTATCTTTCCATTTTCAAGGCCAATAATGTCGAAGCTCTTCGTGCCTGGATCAACGCCTACAACCCTCATCCTCTCACCCAAGTAGAGAAAGATAGAATTCTAAGAAAGCTTGTCTCACTTCTTTTCTTCGATGTAGTATCTTCCTTTGACCTTGACAAGTTTGTAAACTTCTCCTTCTTCTATTTCAAATTCTGGCTTTTCGAGTTCAAAGGTCTCATAGTTTTTCATGTCCATAAACTGGACTTCTCGTGGGGTCGAGCTCGTTGCCATGGCCTCTAATCTCTCATGCTCCACTGTATCGATTTCATCTCGCTTTACTGTTTTCCAGTCTTTGTGTTCGTTTTCATGTGTGGAAAGATTTTTCAGAGACAAGCCTTTCCCGCTAACTCCCTCAACCCTGTATATGTTGCCTTTTTTGTCCTCAACGATGTCCCCTACTTTAAACTTCGGGATTCTAACACTAACGCTCGTCCTGTAAACTTCTTTGCTTGTCATTCTGTCCTGCCCGACCAGCTGATATGCCTCGCTTATACTTCCGCCGTATTTGTCCCGTATCATTTGGGCGAGCTTTCTTGCGGCACTCGTTGAGCCCATGTAGAAGTCTATTCCTTCTTCTTTCTCTATGGTGTCCTGAATGAAGCCCATTCTGTCTCGCTTCATTATTTCGTCAACTTTTTCCTCAACTAGTTTTGAGATTTCATCTTTCTCTTCTTTTGTTAAGACTCTATTTTCAGCTCTAACCTGCAAAATTGCCTCGAAATAACCTCCTAGGAATTTTTGGCACCTTGGACATACTGTTTGCCTTACATAGACTGTTAACATCTTCTTTTCATGGTGAAGTTCCTTTTGCATTTCGTGGATTCTCGCTTTAACCTCCACTTCATAGTTGATTATTGCCGGAAAGTACTCTATGTGCCAGTCAACGGGCTCAAAGCTCACATATGCAGTTCCTACTGGTAACTCTGTTATTTCTTCGAGTTCATCTTTGGGAACTATCTTTACTTCTTTAATCCTCTCATCAAGGAGTAGATTCTCAACGAGAGCATTATCCGCAACTTCGAAGATGAGCTCTTCAAGGTTGTAAGTTTTTGGATCAACCCATGTCCCCCTGACTTTATAACTCCCGCAGTTTTGACAGAGTTCGGTATTTATTTCATCTTCTATGAGGAGCACGGGGTTTTCTTTTCTAAAGCACACCTGACAGAGACCCTCTATCAAAGGCCCACCCTCACTCTCACTGATTCCACACTTGTAGCAAAATCTCTCGCTCATTTCTCTCACCCTTTACACTGTGGTTAAAAAGCTCAATATAGTATTTTCGCCATCTGCGCGTGGGGTACTCCCTGAATGCGAAGGACTCTCCCTTCATCTACATAGCCCAGCTCAATGGCCTTTTTTACGCACCTCTCCCCGGTGAGGTTTGCTATTGTGGCCTCTTCCAGCAGGGACTCAAGCTCTTCAACTTCTCTGAGTTCACCTTTGTAGAA
The DNA here is from genome assembly GCF_000430485.1 of Thermococcus sp. PK. Classification (NCBI taxonomy): domain Archaea; kingdom Methanobacteriati; phylum Methanobacteriota; class Thermococci; order Thermococcales; family Thermococcaceae; genus Thermococcus; species Thermococcus sp. PK. The sequence goes on along the minus strand of NZ_KE387149.1, from coordinate 999,721 downwards.
TCTCTCTTTTACCTCTAATTTGAGCTCGCCTTCTCTGAAGGTTTTACCTAAAAGCTCTTCATCACATGCTGCTACAAGAACTTCTCCCTGAACACGGTAAACTTTCACGTAAATCTTCATGAGTCATCACAGGGTAAAAATAGAAAGAGGATTTAAAAAATTAAGGGAGAACTATCAAGAGGTTTCGAGGTCTTCTATGGCTTCACTTAGAATTTCATACGCCGTTTTTATGTTGATGTATGCTCTTCTTATATATGGAATTGCTTGTATCTTTGGTTGTATTGGAATGCCAAATTTCTCTGCTATTGCATTGTAGTTTTCTTCGGCGAGCTCTTTGTAGGTGAGGGCTTCTTGTAGTGTTTCGTTGTCAACTCCCAGTTCTATGGCTTTTGCATATAGGTCGTCAAACTTTCTGGAATAACTGTTGTAGAGGAGGTACCAAGTCATGTACATTGTTCTCATTATGTCATAGCTTGTCTTGTAAGTTACTTCTATAGTAACCTCTGATGCAAATTTCACTGTGACAAAGAGGTACTGTGCATACTTTCCTTTCTCGATGTAGTAGTTAACCACATGGTCGCTCTGGACTTCGATGAAGTAGGCATCCAGCGGTAGTGTTATTCTAACTGTGGATGTAGTGCCTGTCTCTCCGCTTACAGTTACCGAGACTTTTCCGTGAACTGCCTGGAAGTTTGTAATCTCTCCGGGACCTGTGAGAACTGCTGCACTTATGTTGCTTTCACTTGCAAATTCAGTAAACGGTTCTTTGACGGAGACCCTAAACTGTCCTTCAAAGTCTTTGTATTTGTCGCTGATTACTTTGACGTTAAAGATAGCGTCATTAAGGGAGGTTGCTGTGTATATAAACTTGAGCTCACCATCAACTGCGTAGTACTCTTTGCCATCTATGAATACCTTCACTTCTCCCTGAATAGGCTCAAGTGTGGCTTTATCAAGTATTTTGAGTGTCATAGTTGTAGGTTCTCCTATTGTGGGAGTTCCCATTAGCCCCACATACATTTCTGGCTGACCGACTTGGAATATCATTGGAGCGTAGACCATTGAATCTCCAGTGTCGGCGTCAACAAGTCCAAGCACGCCGAGGTAGGTTCCCTCATCGCTCAGGTTAACCTGTGCGTTTATCGTCTTTGATCCGGGGCTGAATGTGAAGGGTGTCGAATCGATGGTTACGTCGCCGTTGTCTCCCAGTATCTGGTAGTAGAACAAGTAGTGTATCGGGTTGTAGCCAACTGTATCGTATCCATAGACCATTATAAGATAGTAGCCTGGAGCTGGCATAAACTGCTCGAAGACCTCATCGCTGGTTGGGCCAATCTGTTCATCGTAGAGAGTGTAGTTCTCGAAGTTGAGATAGTCGTCGTAGGTTGGGAAGTAGTAGACGTACAGGTCAAGGTCTGCGTTGGGGTCTTCTGGTTGGGTGATGCCGAACCTTATGAAGTACGTGGTTGGGTCGACATAAACTAGTTCGATTACATCCCAGTCACTCTGATTAACTTCGCTTACGAATGCATAGGCCTCATCGAGCCTGCCAACACCGTAGCCAACGGCACTCGCGTTGAAGGTTCCGTAGTTGTTGGTGACCACAGCGCTCACGTCAACTAGTGAAGGCGAACCGACGTCCTTCTTTATGAGCTGCGGCGATATCGAGACCGAGGCGAGCTCGACCTCTATTTCATAGTGGGACTCAGAGTAGCCACTGTAGTACTTGGTGAACGTGCTTGAGTAAGCTGTTATCTCCCAGGTGCCCTCGACCGGGTTTTCAACTACCCAGGTGTAGTTGTAAAGGTATCCAGAGGGGTTGGCTCCAACGTAGTAGTAATCCGGAACGCCGTCATACTCAACGCCGCCAAGGGGTCTTGCTATGACGAGTTTGGTTCTACCCATAGGCATTCCGTTTTCGTCAGCTGGCACGCGAAGTGTGACACGGAGCTCTTTGGTTCCTCTCGGGACTTTCACGAAGTAGTGTTTGGCCTCTCCTGGCTTCTCAGTGTCTGAGAACTTGATGTGGGTCTCGCCGTTCGAATTCATTGGGATGTCAACAGTAACAGGGACGTAGCCATCGATGTAACTGGTGTCGGGATCATCAATATAGATGAGCCCAACGTAGGTTCCGGTCTTCTGGAGCTTGGAGTAGTCGATGTTAATTGAGAACTTGCCAAAGGTAGTGTTTCCTGCAACGACTTCGGTAGTGTTCGGGATGATCCAGTCAACGTTTGCGCTTATGGTGTACTTCTTCTCCGTGGCAGTGTAGTTAAGCCCCCATCCCGGGATATAGTCCATCGGATAGAAGTATATTGGGACGCTCGCAGGATACTCGTTCCTAATGTAAACACCGCGGTATAGGTACGGTAATCCAAACATGTTCTGGAAGTAACCATTGAAGTCAATGTAAGCCGGTGATATCGGAATAAGTGGAGCTTCAATCGGGTTCTTGAAGCTGGTGAATGTGGTTCCGCCGTAGATGTAGGTGGTCGGCTCCTGGCTGAGCTCCTCAAGCTTCTCAATGGCCTTGTCAACCTGTATAAGGCCGAAGCCCTGGTCGATGAGCGTCTGGTTGGTGGGCTTTGCGCTGAGCTCGAGGGCGCGCTTTATCATGAACGGGTCGTACCTAAGTCCTTGGGCCTTGGCGTAGCTTATCATGAGGGCAACTGCACCGCTGACGTGCGGGGTGGCCATCGAGGTACCGCTCCAGATTCCGTAGTACCTGTACGGGTTTTCATAGAGCACAGTGTACCACATCGGCAGGCTTGAGAATATGTCCGTACCGGGGGCCATGACATCCGGATCGAGCATACCGTCGTCCCTTGGTCCCCTGCTTGAGCTCATTGAAGGTCCACTCATGATACCCAAGTCAACTCTGTACCAGTAGGCCTCCCTCTCGTTGCCCACGTAGTTACCGACCGTTATGACGAGGTCGCTCGTACCGGGTGAGTGAACGGTGTTGGTTGATGGCCCTTCGTTTCCAGCGGCTATTGCAAAAACGACTCCAAACAAGTCGGTTATCATGTTAGCATAGAAGTTCTCGGGATTCTCTATGCCGTCGTTTATCTCCCCTCCACCGCCAAGGGACATGCTGATGACGTCGGCACCTTTGAGAGCTGCGTAGAACATTCCGTTGATGATCCAGCTGGTTCTACCAAATCCCACCTCACCGGGGAGAACCTTAACCTCGATGAGCTGGGCGTTTGGAGCGACACCGTAGACTCCACTGAACATTGGATCATCAGGCTGACCAACACCGGCAACGGTACCGCTGACGTGGGTTCCGTGACCGTGGGCATCCCACATGAACATGGCGTAGCCTATACCGTCTCCATAGGGGACGATGTACGGATAGTTTTCGGGGTTATCCATGTCGCCAATGTGAACCCTTGCGAGGGCTATGCTCACGAGAGTGTCTGGAGTCTGGAAGTAGTCACCGGTCTCTGTGAACAGTCCTATGGGCTGGTCGTCGGTGAAGTTGTTGTTGAGGTTGTAGTCTATGTAGGCAATGAAGTTTCCGCTCTGATTGACGATGAGGACAGGGTAAACTTCCTTTTTGTCTCCATCAAAGTTGATGTCAAAGTACCTCTCGGGAAGAGCGCCCACATAGTACTTGTCACCCTGAATGCTTCCTACAATATAAGTTGTAAGAGTGTAAGTTTTGTATTTTGAGGGGTGATCGTAGTAGAGGTCAGAGTAGTAACCCATATACAGGGTAACGTTTTTATTGACAACTATTGTGCCGTTTTGGGTGGTGTTGGTAACATAAAACAGCTGGGCTATTCCCTCATCGCTCGCGTCGTATATGTCGATAATCTTTGGCCTTCCGTCGAAAGTGACCTGAAGGAACGGATGTGCAACGTCAACACCTGTGTCAAGAACGGCAACGGTGACATTGTCTCCAAGGACGCCGTAGTTAATCCACGTGTCGTAGGCACGAATCGTGAAGATGCTCATGAACATATCAGGAAGCTTAGGTTCCTCAACAGTGGGCTTTACATTCTCTATTCCCGGCTCAAGTGCGACTGGTTCCAGAAGCTTGACAGTCCTGTCCTTCCAGACGTGAAGTATTCCAGGGATATTAGCAAGCTTCTCAACGTTTGAAATTGGCATTTCAACGACTATAAACTGAAATTCTGGTTTGCTGATGGGATCGATCTTTCCAAGGCTTTTGAGAGCATTAAAAACATTCCTAGCATGTTCCTTGTCTGGAGCAACTATCAGGCGTACAATCTTCTCGTCGCTTTTCAGTATTCTCTGAATTTCTTTCTGGAGAACTTCTCCAGGTATGAAATTGTTGGGACTCTCTGCGGTAGTTTGTTGGGAATTCTCAATTTGTTGCATTGAGGCAGTAGTTGCTACTACCACTGGTAAGGTTACTGGTACTACTGAAAGTACCATTAAGAGCATTACAAAAACACTTAGGGTCTTTTTATTCATCGACTCCCCCCCATAAGACTAATTCATTAAATGATTATAATGTCCATCAATATAAGCATTTCGGCATTACTGTATGAAGATGACCTCAAGCTGTTTTAGTTGTTCTACAATGATATAAGTTTGTTAATGGGGTATCACTAGCAAGAAGTCAAAACTTATGCATAAATTTCAGTAGGCATTGGATATTATACAAAAGATGAAGAATAATTCAATCAAATTCTTTCAAAAGCTAATCCCACTTCCAACGCAGTTCCCAAGTGAAGAACATCTTCATCAACATCGAACTTTGGATGGTGATGTGGATAAATTATTCTCTTTTCCTCGTTTCTGATACCCAGGGCTATAAATGCTCCCGGTACTTTTTGGAGATAGAATGCAAAGTCTTCAGCCCCCATGGTCTTTGGAACTTCTTCCACTTTCAATTCCAGATTTTGGGCAACTCTCTTGGCGAGAGAGGCCATTTGTGGGTTGTTTATTGTTGGTGGACCAACTTCCTCTATTTTGAGCTTATACGAGGCATTGTTGGCTAATGTTGTGCCCTTTAAAATCTCTTCAATTCTTTTTTCAACAAGGCTTTTTGTTTCTGGCGTGAAGAACCTGTAAGTTCCGTTCATATAAACCCTTTCTGGAATCACGTTAAAGGCTTCTCCGGCTTTTATTGAGCCCACGCTCACAACCCCGCTCTCCAGGGGATTAAGGTTCCTGCTTATGATTGTCTGGAAAGCTAAAACAGCTTGGGCCGCTATTGGAATCGGGTCGATGGTTTCATGTGGCGAAGCTCCATGTCCGCCTTTTCCAACTATTTCGATGTCAAATCTCCCAACTCCTGCCATGAAGGGGCCTTCTCTTATACCAACAACACCGCTCGGCAGCTCCATCCATACGTGGAGGCCAAAGATGGCGTTAACGCCTTCTAAAGCTCCTCCTTCTATCATTTTCAGAGCTCCGTTTCCTCCCTCTTCTGCTGGCTGAAAGATTAGCCTTACTCTGTTGGGAAGCTCATCTTTGTGCTCAGCTATTATTTTCGCTGCTCCGAGGAGCATTGCTGTGTGAGCATCGTGACCGCAAGCGTGCATTTTTCCCGGAATTCTGGACTTATAGGGAGTGTCAGTCTCTTCCTGAACAGGCAAAGCATCCATATCAGCCCTCAAAGCTATAGTATTTTCTCCTTTGCCAATATCCGCTATTATTCCAGTTCCGACGCGCTTAATTATGTATCCCCACTCTCTCAAGTGTTCCTCAACAATTTTTGAGGTTCTTTCCTCTTCATAGCCGAGCTCGGGATACATGTGAAAATCCCTGCGCCAGGCAATTATCTGGTCTTTAATTTTGAGGGCTTCTTTAAGAGGATTCATTGAAGTTCACCGATGTGACTAAGTTCAAATTTGTATTTTAGCCTTTCGATGCGTACTTTGAATAAACCCCGCCAAAAAGCAACAACATGGAAAGAATAAAGGCATCCACTCCGCTCTCAAGGGCATATATTAACGTCGCCAAAACAACACTTGCGGTTTTTTTGTCAGTTTCTGATAATCTAAGCAAACTTCCAAATAGATACGCCTCAACTACCCCAAGGATTCCAAAATCCGCTATTGGCTGGCCGAAGAGGAAGTAAGTGTACCTACCATTAAGGGTAAACATAAATGCAACTCTCCACCTTGGGTCGCTGTGGAGTAACAATTTGCCGTGGAAAAAGCCAAATGGGAGAGAGACTGAAACTATGTTGTGGAAAATCAAGAATGTAAATCCCATTCTGACCAAAAGGGCTTCAAGATTTCCACTTAAGAAGACAACAAATAAGAAAACTGGTAGTCCGATTAAGGCTTGTCTGAACGTCAATTTGTTTTCGTAATCTCTTGGTAATTTGACTGAGTGGCTTCAGGAGGTGATGCCACAGTTATCTTGACAAAAATCTTTATTTTTCCATCATTGAATTCATTGACGAGTTTGTATTTGTGGGATTCCTCTATATCTTTTATTATACTGTTTCTACACTGCCACACTATCAAGTCAAACCTCCCATTCTTAACGCTAGTTTTTATGTAATCTGTCAAGAGCAAGGGATAAACTCTGGAGTTAGGGAAGTAATAACCAGCCAGAGTGTAAAGTCTAGGGCTTACTCCAATAAACCTCGGATTGAAGTTCTCACTAGCATATTGAAAAGCCTTCCCCTCTTCAAGGTATTGAATGTCCCAAGTTTGCTTATATTGAAGCAAATGATGGATAGATGATACAAGACCAATTCCAATAATTAGAACTAAAAACACCATTTTGAATCGGTTTAAAAATGAAACGTGCTTGAAAAATAACTCACTCACCGAGAAAACACCTTGTGCACAAAGGATTCCCACTAGAGGCATTAGAAAAGTCAGAAATCTTGGCTCTTTGTGCGTGACGGTTAATATCCCAAAGATGCCAACAATTCCCCAGCTGATTGTCAACCACCCAATATCGTCTTTTTTAAGACTTCCAAATCCTAAGAGGGTTAATATTATGATTGGAACTCCTAAGATTTCCAAAACTTCACTAAGGTACCTGAATGTTGAAACTGGTGTATCTTTTGTAACAACCGCCATTGCAACTGAGAATGGTTTAAGAGCACCATCATAACGAGTGTGAGCTAAATACAGCCAAGGTGCTAGAGTTAAGGCAAAGAGTGCAAATCCTATGTAAGTTTCTCTCTTCCTGAGCCAGTTCCAGTGGGAGATTAAGTATAGATATGCTACAAAAACTCCAATTATGGAAAGTCCCGTATAACGTGTTAAAACTGCCAAACCTGCTGATACGAAGGATGCATAAATTGTTTTATTGTTTCTGTCCCTATATCCCTTGTATAATAAAAAAACTGCTAAAGTGTAGAAAAAGGAAAACTCGCTGTGGACTAGGGCCCTATTTGACATTGTGAAGCTTAAGGGGTTTAGAATGTAGAAGATACTTGCAGCAACACCTTTCTTCTGATCCTTGAAAAGCCCTACTGTGAAGAGGTATACTAACGTGGCGGTTAGTGCGTAGAAAATTGCAGAAATTACTCTCGCTATTCTCAGGTGATGATCATAGCTAAAAAGGCGATAAAAAATTGAGAGGGTGTAGGGGTATAGAGGAGGGCGGTACATCATATATGCTCCTTGATATGTAAAGCTCGAGACATCCTTTGCGAGGTTTCTTGCAATGATCATGTAGAGAGCCTCATCGTAGGTTATACTCAACTTAGGAGGCTGAAAAAGTAAGCTTAGACTCAAAGCCACTAGAAATATGCAAACTAAAACCAAATTGCTCCCAACAACCCTCTTCACTTTATTAACATGCATTTTCTATCCCTCCAATAGTGGCAATGTCTTTACTAAGAAATAAGGCAAAGTAGGCTGAAACCATTAAAATCCCAAAGTTTAAAGCGTCAAAACCATTCTCAATTGCCAAGATTAAAAAAGTCAAACTGAGGGCTTTAAACGCGGGCAACCTCTCAGAGTCTCTCAATGCTACTCCCATGAGGAAAGCTTCAAAAAGCCCAAAAATACCCAAATCATAAGCCGGCTGCCCAAAAATTGTATAAGTGTAATTGTTTGCCTTGCCAAAAAGGGCCGCGACGTATTCTCTCGCATTCGGGTTGAGGAGAAGTCCGAACTTCCCAACAGGCATGCCTAATGAGAAGAGCTTTTCGTAAACCATGTACGAGAAACCAGCCCTATAAACCAAACTTTGAGCAAAGCCGAGCTTCCAAATGGAGTACACACTCTTCGTTGCGTAGAAGCGCGCTAAGAACGCCAAACCCACCAAAGGGACGCCAATTATTAAAAGCCGTTTGAGCTCCTTTTTCTCAGCCCTAAACAAGTAGGCTAAAAAAATTATGAGCGCATTGCTCCTAAAAGTTGAAACTACTGCAAAAGCTTCCCCCACGAGGAAAACAATGAGGCTCGGCTTATATGCAAGGAGGAAAGAAGCAAAAAGGGCAGATGCCAAGTATAGGTCTTTTAAATCACTGTACCTCGTTTGGGGGTTTAGAATGGGGATTACGCCTTTACACATCGCCAAGAGGGGAAGGATCACCACCAAAGCTATTCCGGCGTAGTAAGCGTGTTTATAGTACCCATCCACGCTTCTTCTTAGAATAAGCATCCCGCCAAAGAGAACGGTCAAAACAGCCACAACCCCCAAAATTCCCGCCGCTGAACTGACTAAAATGCTAAGTATGAGGTAAACATAAGCCCGCTCAAATGGAAGGTTAAACCTCTTTTCACTGTTATACCCCAAGAATAGCGTCAAAGAAAACGTCAAGGCATAGAGGAGGGCACTTAAGTTAAGCTCGCCGAGATAACTCTTAAACGCGAACTTTCCGAGTAGTGCAAGCGAGAGGTAGGTGGCTAAAAAGAGTGCAAAGATTCTATCACTCTTCAACTTTCATCACCCTTACGGCGTATTTACCCCTTATCAAGGCGTAGAAGCCTACGAAGAAGAACAAATAAACTGGTAAATCCAAAATTCCCGTCTCAACACCTACGATGCCGTAGGCGAGAGTAGTGTAGTAAATCACTTTCAAAAGAAGACTCTTAGCCTTGCTTATCATGCCGTAATACACTCCGAGCAAAAAGCCTTCAATGATTGAGAAAACTCCAAAATCCAAGTACATACCCCCCAAAAGTGTTGGTGTTATTGAAACACCCGTCGTCATGTGCAAAAAGCGTGCCACTAGGACCCTTGGTGAATAACCACCCAGGAGGTATGATCTAATTCCCGTCCACTGGAGATAACCGTGATAAAAACCGTGCCAAGGAGTCCTATCGATTATGACATCTAAAACAGAAGTCGTCGCTTGAACCCTAACGAGTTGCGTGCCTAATGCTTCTCCCCTCGCGAGAGCAATCCCTACAAGCCCAGCCAAAATTAGGAGCGAGAAGCCTGCTAAGTGCTTTAATTCGATGTCTTTCCCATCAAAATAAGCGACTGCAAACGCTAAAAAGCTCACTAAAACAGGAGTTCTATACCCATATAATGCTACGAGAAATGGGTAAACGAGCGAATATTTCTTCCCTTTTGAAAAAAGATATACGCTTGAGGGAACACCTAAAAAGTATGTTAAAGCTGTTAGGTGGGGATTTAATAGGTGCCTAGCTGACGAATCCAAGAGGGGTACCTTCTTAATCATAAATATCTGGAGCGCGATCAAAAGCAGCGATATTAAAAAAGCCCAAACTAAGTGTTCTTCCTTTATGACTTTGAACTCTTTCTCTTTCCAAGGCGTCTCTTCGCCTTTAAAAATCCCGTACGAAAAAGCCATCGCGAAAAGGGTGCCTACTAGGAGCGTCTTGTATGAAGCGGTGCCTAAAGCTATAAACGTCATGAAGAGGATGGGAATTACAAGAGGGAGCTTCAGCCTCATAGGGTCTTCACCCCTAGCACCCTGAGGGGCAAATTGCGCTCCTCTGAGTTCACGTAGAGCGTCCCGTACATGTAAACTTCCTTATCTCCAATGTACTTCTCCAGCATCTCAATTGGCACCATTCCTGCCGTCAAAATCACGCCATCTTGGAGGGACTGCTTTACATCAATGGAACCATAAGTGAGGTAATCCACGTTGTATTTGAGCTTTCCTATCTCTATGGGGTCAGTAAGGCCCTTTACGAATATTATCCCCGAAAAGCGCTCGGAGTAGGCGTCCACCTTGAGTTGCTCAATGACTTCACTGCACTTGCCGCTCCTGGGAGGGAGCTCATAAACGTAAACACTTCCCTTTGCTTTAATCTCAATATGCTTTGCCCTTATATCCTCCTTTGTGGCGGATGGTCCCCCTATAGCAAGCGTCTTTCCATCCTTGATGATGTAAATTGTTGAGCCGCTAACCGAAAAAAGCTCGCCCTCTAAAGTTTTTCCATCCACAGTTTCCACAAAAACAGTAACGTTAAATCCTTGTGTGAGTAAAGTAAAGCCTCTATTCGCGGCTTCGTAGATTTCTCCGCCTCGATAGTGGTCGGTGTAGTAATTAACCACAAAGCCAAGGAAAGCAATTACAACTATTAGCGCAAAGACGTTTTTATTCTCCATGCTCATCACCAAGGGCTTTTTGGACTTGAAATCTATAAAAAACTTGTGCTAACTAGCCAGGAGATCAAGCATTCAACCACATTAGGCATATTGACGGGCAAGTTAGGGGTAAATTTTAACAGGCTTATCCCTCGAAATCTTGTGAGAGTTCCCACAAACAACTTCAAGACCTTTCCCCAAGTTTCCTTTGAAGTAAACAACAATATCACCAATCTCAATGAACAAACCAACCAAATACTAATCCACAAAACCACAATTTTAAGGGAAGAATTAACCCTTTAATCGTTGATTCGGTTATCTGGTAGAGGGAACCCCGGCCTCTCCAAGCCACATTGGATATTTTTAGGGCTTTAAAATATGCGTATGGGATTGAGAACGCTGTTGAAACCCTCAATGAGATTCTAGCCTCGCAGAACTTTTAATTTTTTAGCCTTATGATGTTTTATTTTATGGGCTCAAAAGCCATTTTTGGACAGTTAATTTTAAATAGGCTCTCTCTATATCACCCACGGTTATTCTAAAAGGAGGGGTCGAGATGGCGTACAGATTCATAAAATGGTTTGAAGAATTGGGCAAAGAAGACGTCCCACTTGTGGGCGGAAAGGGTGCAAACCTTGGAGAACTGACAAAAGCTGGAATCCCAGTCCCACCGGGGTTCTGTGTTACAGCTGAAGCATACAAATACTTTGTTGAAAACGTTAAAGTTGAAGACGGAAGGACTCTCCAGGAGTGGATTATGGATATTATAAGCAAAACCAATGTTGATGACAGCAAGCAGCTCCAGGAGAACACCGCTAAGATTAGGGAAAAGATAATTTCCCTTGAAATGCCTGAGGAAATTGCCAAGGAAATCGAACAAGCTTATAAGGAGCTCAGCCAGAGATTTGGTAAAGACGAGGTTTATGTTGCTGTTAGAAGCTCCGCTACAGCTGAAGACCTTCCGGAGGCATCATTCGCTGGACAGCAAGAGACCTACTTGGATGTTCTTGGTGCAGATGATGTTAAGGACAAGGTAAAGAGATGCTGGGCTTCACTTTGGACTGCAAGAGCAACATTCTACAGAGCAAAGCAAGGATTTGACCACTCAAAGGTTTACCTGAGCGCTGTTGTTCAAAAGATGGTTAACAGCGAGACAAGCGGTGTTATGTTCACTGCAAACCCAGTCACAAACGATAGAAGCGAGATAATGATTAACGCTGCATGGGGACTTGGCGAGGCTGTTGTTAGCGGTGCCGTAACCCCAGACGAGTACATTGTTGAGAAGGGCACCTGGAAGATTAAGGAGAAGATCATTGCTAAGAAAGAAATAATGATTGTTAGAAACCCAGAGACAGGTAAGGGAACAGTTAAAGTCCCAGTTGCTGAGTACCTCGGCCCAGAGTGGGTTGAGAAGCAGGTTCTCACAGATGAGCAGATAGTTGAAGTCGCAAAGATGGGTGCTAAGATTGAGGAGCACTACGGATGGCCACAGGACATTGAGTGGGCTTACGATAAGGACGATGGCAAGCTCTACATCGTCCAGAGCAGACCAATCACAACCTTGAAAGACGAGGTCAAGGCGGAGGAAGCCGAGATGACCGAAGAGATGAAGGTTCTCCTCAAGGGACTTGGTGCATCACCAGGTGTTGGTGCTGGTAGAGTCGTCGTTATCTTCGACGCAAGCGAGATTGACAAGGTCAAGGAAGGAGACGTCCTCGTTACCACAATGACCAACCCAGATATGGTTCCAGCAATGAAGAGAGCCGCTGCTATCGTTACAGATGAAGGTGGAAGAACCTGCCACGCTGCTATCGTCTCAAGAGAGCTTGGAATCCCAGCCGTTGTTGGTACAAAGAACGCTACAAAGGTTCTCAAGGACGGAATGCTCGTAACAGTTGACGGTACAAGAGGTGTAGTATACGAGGGCATAGTCAAGAGCCTTGTTGGAAAGAAAGAAGAAGAGAAAGTAGCTGGCGCTGGAGGGCAGGTTGTAGTTGCAGGAGCTCCACTTGTCACAGCCACAGAAGTTAAAGTAAACGTTTCAATGCCAGAAGTTGCAGAAAGGGCCGCTGCAACCGGCGCTGATGGTGTTGGACTCCTTAGAGCAGAGCACATGATCCTTGGTATCGGAGTTCACCCAGTTAAGTTCATCAAAGAGGGTAAGGAAGATGAGCTCGTTGAGAAGCTTGTTGAGGGCATCAGAAAGGTCGTAGAGGCATTCTATCCAAGAAGGGTTTGGTACAGAACCCTCGATGCCCCAACTAACGAGTTCAGAGAACTCCCAGGTGGAGAAGACGAGCCAGAAGAGAGAAACCCAATGCTCGGATGGAGAGGAATTAGAAGAGGTCTTGACCAACCAGAGCTCCTCAGGGCTGAGTTCAAGGCTATCAAGAGGCTTGTTGATGAGGGCTACGACAACATTGGTGTCATGCTCCCACTCGTCAGCCACGTCGAGCAGCTCAGAGAAGCAAAGAGAATCGCAAGAGAAGTAGGCCTTGAACCACACAAGGATGTCGAATTTGGTGTCATGATCGAAACACCAGCATCAGCACTGATTATAGAGGACCTCTGTAAGGAAGGCCTCGACTTCGTAAGCTTCGGTACAAACGATCTCACCCAGTACACACTTGCAATCGACAGAGACAACGAGAGAGTCTTCAAGCTCTACGACGAGAAGCACCCAGCAGTGCTCAAGCTCATCAAGCACGTCATTAAGGTCGCCAAGAAGTATGGCGTCGAGACAAGCATCTGTGGACAAGCTGGAAGTGATCCAAAGATGGCAAGAATACTCGTTAGACTCGGCATTGACAGCATCTCAGCAAACCCAGATGCTGTTGAGCTCATAAGGAAAGTAGTGGCAAGAGAAGAGCAGAAGATAATGCTGGAGAACGCCAGAAGACAGCTCTACAAAGATGAGGACGAGCTCGAGTTCTGAGCTCTCTAACTTCTTTTCTTCACTTCTTAATTTAAATCTCTAAATTTCCATTTTGACACACCATTCTAAGGATAATTTATCCATGATAAGCTTTTTATAATAACGCTTCGATTTTCGTTTGATAGTAAAGTGGGCACTTTTGAGCAGAAGTAAGATATGCTTTGAGCACTAAGCGAGTATTAGGGGATCACAATGGATGGAGAAAAAATCCAAGCAATGAGGCAGGAAATAGTGGAAGGCAACATAGAGAAAACAATGCTGAAGTTAGCCTATCCTTTGATAATTAACAACATGGTTCAGGTTCTCTACAACCTCACAGATACTTTCTGGCTAGGAAGATTAGGTACGGAAGAACTCTCTGCCCCAGGGACAGCCTGGCCTCTCGTGTGGTTTTTTATGAGCATTGGAATGGGCTTTGCGACTGCAGGCTTTGCCTTTGTGAGCCAATATATCGGAGCCAAAGATTATGAGAAGGCCAATAGAGCCGCTGGTGCATTATATTCTTCAATGATGCTTTTTTCGGCGTTTGTGGCAGTTTTTGGGTTAATAATAGCACCTGTTGCGCTTGATTTTATGAAAGTGACTCCCGAGGTTTATCCATATGCATTAAACTATATTAGGGTAATATTCATTGGAATACCTTTTTCGTTTACTCTTTTTGCCTTTAACTTTCTACTGAGAGGGGTGGGGGACACTAAAACACCTGTTAAGATTAACATGTTTACAGTTTTTCTTAATATTATCCTAGACCCGCTTTTAATTTTTGGATGGCTGGGATTCCCTAGACTGGGGGTCGTGGGGGCTGCAGTTGCTACGATGTTTTCCAACAGCATTGGCTCTTTAATTGGTGGATACCTGCTCTTTAAAGGAAAAGTAGGGATACACTTAACGTTGGAAAACCTCAAACCGGATTGGGACTTTTACAAGCGGATTTTTAGAGTGGGGCTGCCTTCAAGTGTAGGTTTCTCCACGGATGCCTTTGGATTCGTAGTGCTTACAAGGATAATTTACATCTATGGAACTGTCGCATTTGCTACTTACACCATAGCTAACCGCCTTACCAACTTTATGTTTGCTATAGCCGATGGCATAAGCATGGCAATGGGAACTATGGTTGGGCAAAATGTTGGTGCGGAGAAGTATGAGAGGGCAAAGAAGATTGCTGAAATGGCTATGCTGACCAATTTAATTGTCCTCACTATTGGAACTCTCATAGTGGTTGTGTTCAGGGCCCAAATATTTGGGTTCTTTGTGAGGGATGAAAGAGTTTTAGCGGAGAGTGCTAAGTTTGTTAGGTATTTTGCATTTTCATTGCCGTTTTTTGGTATTTTTTCAGCTGTAAACAATGTCTTCCAGAGCTCTGGACATACCAAAAAGAGCATGTTGCTTGGCATGCTGAGGCTGTGGGGGCTTAGGATTCCCTTAGCATACTTCCTTGGAAAATTAATGGCAGATACAACAGGTGTATGGCTTGGAATGGGTCTAAGCAATGTATTGGCAGCAACAATTGGCTTTTTGTGGTTCCTTAGAGGAAGCTGGATGAAGCGTATAATAGGCCATTAAATTTATATATTTTTGTCATGGCTGGAATAGCAGAAATAAGAACGGAAATCTTAGAGGCCAACATTGAGAAAACTCTCTTCAAGTTATCTTGGCCGTTAATTCTCAACAACCTTGTTTTCGACCTTTAGTTTTTTGGGTTTCAAGGCTTGGTGTTGCAGGTGCCGCCATAGCGACGGTTTTCTCAAACACTCGCTACCTTTTGGATTATGTGTGGTCATAGGGTCTTCAGTGAGTATTTTTTCTGGGTATGGGCCTTAGTAATGTTATTGCCGGATTATTCGCTTTTCTCTGGTTCCTAAGGGGAAGCTGGATGGAAAGGATTATAGACTGACCTCCTTGAAACGGTAACCTTTTTTATATTTCATACCTTAGATTACTGGGTGGTAGGTCTAGTGGAAAAAAGGTACCTTGCCGTCTTAATGCTTGTAATTTTTGTCTTCGCAATATTGGTGGGAAACGTTACTTACCATCGGGAGAGTACTCCTTCGGGAGGGAATGCAGAGGAAACAGAGCTGCTTGATCGCGGCCCAAGTGGGGATATAACTCACGAAATCATCCACTATGAGAGGCCAACAATATTGATTCACGATGTTGCTCCCATTTATTTTGATGAAATCCGCGAGATAATAGCCATTCTCGACGAGTTTAACTATTCAACCTCCACAATTCTGTTTGTAGTTCCAGTCTTCGATACCACGCACTATAATGGCACGTGGGATTTAAGGAAGCACCCAGAATTTGTTGAGTATCTTCACGAACTACGGGAGAAAGGATATAGAGTGGAGCTCCACGGGTACGCCCATACATATCACGAGTTCAACTGCTCCTATGAGCTAGCTGCTGAGAAACTCGACAACGCCACTTCGCTGGTATTCTCATTGGGCTTTGGAAAGCCATCACTCTTTCTTCCGCCGGCGTGGGCATTAAACAACGAAACTCTGAGGGCTATTCTAGAGCACAACCTCACAGTGGTGACGAGAGACTACTTGATATTCCCTAACGGCAGTAGCGAGCGGATCGTGAACAGGGAGTACACATGGTATATCAACGAGACTCAGGTACAGGAGAGGCTATCTGTAGCTCTTTATGATTATAAGAAAGCTTCTGAGGAAGGGTTTATGTTTTATCTCTCCCTCCATCCGGGGGCTGTTAACTATGGTGGAGGCTTAGAATTCCTTAGGGAGTTCCTGAAGACTATTGAGATTATGCTACTCACACGCAATCATGGCGAAGAGAGTCTGGAAGTAGGGGAGTAAAGCCGAAACGTCAAAATATTTATATTGCAGGAATTCTATATAGATTGGGTGCGTGGTATGGAGTTTAGGAAGATACAGTTCACAGGACGAAGCTCATATATCATCTCACTTCCAAAAAAGTGGGTGAAGGAAAATAATCTGAAGCAGGGGGATGTTGTCCCGATAGTGATTAATCCCGATGGTTCCCTGATGATACTTCCCAAAGAGCCTAAAGAAGTTAGCGAGAGTAAGGAACTTATTATTTCTAAGGACATTTCACCAGACATGGCGATTAGGCTTCTGATTTCCGCCTACATACAGGGGTATGACGTTATTGATGTAAAATTCACGGAGGACATGCCGCTATATAAAGTGAAGATACGAGGGACAATTCAGAACCTCCCAGGATTGGAAATAATCTTAGAAGAGCCCCTTAGAATTATAAGCAAAAGCCTGCTGGCGGATGAAGAAGTAAATCTGAGGGAAATAATAGAAAGACTGGCCTCTATTTTGCTTTCAATGATAGAGGACCTTATGCTTATAGGAGAATTTGAAAAAAAGGAAGTTCTTAGGGACATCAATGGTCTCGAAAACGAACTGGACCGCTTTTATTTCTTGACACTGAGGACGGTGAATAAGATTCTCTCTGGGGGTAGCATAGCGAGGGATGATGAACTTATTAAGAGGAATTTCGATCTTTTGGGAGTCCTCTTTATAGTGCGCAATATTGAAAGAATAGGAGACCACATGGTCAGAATAGCTGAAAACTTTGATCCTGATTTGGATATTTCGTACTTGAGGGAGATAATCCAAAAGGTTATAGATCAAATAATCCAAAAAGACCTGAAAAAGATTGACAAAATAATGCTTGAACTAAAGGCTCGTATAAAATCTATAGACTACAGAAAGTCCGTTGCCATGGACAGCTATCGGAGAATACTGGAGTACCTTGAGAATATAGGGGAGACAATAATAAACATGAGCC
This sequence comes from Thermococcus sp. PK, assembly GCF_000430485.1. NCBI lineage: Archaea > Methanobacteriati > Methanobacteriota > Thermococci > Thermococcales > Thermococcaceae > Thermococcus > Thermococcus sp. PK. The sequence goes on along the minus strand of NZ_KE387149.1, from coordinate 982,545 downwards.
TGAGCTGATGAAACTTCTCTCTTTTCGTTTCCATAATGCTTTTAACCTTTCGAAGGCATTACGTAGTGGTGGTTCTAATGGTTGCTATTATTGTTCATGGTGGTGCCGGGACAATAAAAAATGAAGAAAGAATTCCAAAAATCCTTGAAGGGGTTAGAGAAGCGGTTTTGGCAGGCTGGAAAGAGTTAAAACGAGGTTCTGCTCTGGATGCCGTTGAAGAAGCCGTTAAAGTACTGGAGGACAATCCTATCTTTAACGCCGGAACGGGTAGCGTTTTGACATTAGATGGCAGGGTTGAGATGGATGCCGCTATTATGCGCTCCAATCTTGAAGCTGGTGCAGTTGCGAGCATATGGGGGGTTAAAAATCCCATAAGCGTGGCAAGAAAGGTTATGGAAAAAACTGATCACGTTCTCCTTGCTGGGGAAGGAGCCCTTAAATTCGCCCGTTTGATGGGGTTTGAGGAGTATAATCCCGTAACAGAGGAAAGAATTGAACAGTGGAAAAAGCTTAGACAAAAACTTCTTGAAGATGGAAACATCCCCCACTGGAAAAAGATTAGCGAGCTGATAAAGGAATATCCTGAAGTTTTAAGGAGTACCGTCGGGGCAGTTGCCTTCGATGGCCAGGAAATAGTGGCAGGCACTTCAACGGGAGGAGTTTTCTTGAAGATGTTTGGAAGGGTTGGCGATACTCCAATAATCGGTGCCGGAACTTATGCTAATGAATTTGCCGGAGCTTCATGCACTGGGCTTGGAGAAGTCGCCATAAAGCTGTCCCTCGCAAAAACCGCTACAGACTTTGTTAGGTTCGGATTGAATGCACAAAAGGCCAGTGAAGCTGCAATAGAGCTTGCAACTAAACACTTTGGGCAGGACAATATGGGAATAATTATGGTTGATAGGGAAGGAAATATAGGATTCGCCAAGAATACCAAGCACATGAGCGTTGCGTACATGAAAGATGGCATGGAAAGTCCAGTAGCGGAAATTTAGGGGGAAGATAATGGAGAGAAAAGACCTGTGGCTCCTTCACTTTTCGACACTTTTCTTCTTCTTGGGATATATCCTAGTGGCACCTCTAATTTCCCCCCTTGCCATAACGTTTGGTGCTAGTCCATTCTTAGTTGGCTTCGTAGCTTCAGTGTCTTCAATATTCGCCTTTGTACTAAAGCCCGTGGGAGGTATCTTGGGAGATAAGGGAAAAAGTTTTGAGGCAATGATGATTGGGACGATTCTTGGAGCTGTTGCGGGGGGATTCTATCTCCTCTCATTCTTCATGCGAAGTTTGACTATTTTTGCCATAGGGAGGGCGGTTCATGGTGCTGCATCGGCGTTTTTCTTTCCATCCTCTCTCTCAACCGCCATAAACCTAGCCCCTAAAGGAAGAGTCGGGGAGACTTTGGGGTGGAGAGGAACTATGTTCTCTCTGAGCCAGCTCATTGGTCCAGCTGTAGGGGGGCTAGTTGCAGATTACTTCGGATTTCATTCAGCCTTTGTTCTTGCAATCTTGTTTTCTTTAGTGGGCTTCCTATTTGTCTCAAATGCATATAGGGAAGTTAGGGCCAAGATACCGGTCAAAGAAAGCGAGGAAAAGAAGGGTTCTTACAAGGATCTGATCAATATATCTTTTGTTGGTGCTTCGATTTCGCTGTTCTTTATGGTCTTCGCCTATAGTGGTATGTACACGTTTCTTCCAGCATACTATAAGATCCTTGGATTGGGCACTAGTATCTTTGGAATATACGCGAGTATCATGGGTGGTTTTAGCCTTCTCACAAGGGTTTTTGGTGGGAGGGAAGCGGATAAAAGGGGGCCAATTCCAGTAGCTTCTTCTGGATTGCTTTTAATAACATCCGCTTATGTTATCTTATTCTTCCACCTTCTGCCTCCCGAAGCGTATCTAAGCGCGGTTGTTCTGGGAATGGGATTCGGGTTAACTGTTCCCTCTCTTCAAATGCTGGCTCTAGCTAATCTTCCAAAGAATATAAGGGGAATAGGTTCGAGTGTCTACACAATGTTTTTTGATTTGGGCTACCTTTCTGGACCTTTGGCCCTTGGTTATCTGGCGGAAATTGAGGGGTATGAGAGGATATTCCTTTTCCTCCCTATGCTAACATTTTTATCTCTATCTAACATCATATTGCTCAAGATGCTGGGGAGGAAAAGATCATGAAAATAAGGGCTTCATACGGAACTGCAGTTGTCTTGGGACTTAAGAAGGGAAAAATGTTTGCAAAGCCCACAACGGCGTATTTTATGACCTATTATGAGGGGAGATGCCTGAACAATTGTGCCTTTTGTGTTCAGGCTAGAGAGAGCAGGGCAGATGTAGAAAAGCTTTCGAGAATAACTTGGCCTGCATTTGAGTTGGATGAAGTTGTGGAAAAATTAAAAAGTTCAAAATTTGCGAGAATATGTCTGCAAACTATAGATTATCCGAATTTAAGGGAAGACGTCTTAAAGATTCTAAAAGCTTTTTACCCATTGGGTCTTCCAGTTTCTCTCTCGATAACTCCTGTTGACAAAAAGTCTCTTAGAGATTTTCAAAGGCTTGGAGTGGACTATGTTGGTGTAGGGATAGATGCGGCAAGTGAGAGGGTGTATAACAAGGTGAAAGATTCCATGTACTCCTGGGAGGATATGTGGCGGTTTGTTGATGAGGTTATTGATGTTTTTGGCGAAGGGAGAGCATTTGTCCATTTAATCTTTGGATTGGGCGAGAGCGAAGAGGAGTTTTTACAAGCAGTTCAAAGAGTGTATGATTCAAAGGCTAAGGTTTCAATTTTTGCATTTACCCCAATTAAAGGGACTATACTAGAAAACAAGGCCCCTCCAGACCCAAATAGGTACAGGTTGATGCAAATTGGGGTTTATTTAATTGAAAACAAGATCGCAAGGGTCGAAGAGTTTAGGTTTGAGAGTGAGAGGCTTGTAGATTTTGGTCTTTCCAAAGAGGAACTTTTGAAGGTTCTCGACGAGAGTGCATTCATGACTCACGGCTGTCCCGGATGTAATCGACCCTATTACAACGAGAAGCCCAGCAAAGAGCCCTATAACTTTCCGGTAAGGCCTGAAAAGAAACAGTTTGAAAGATTATTGGGTAGACTATTCCATGAGTGATTCTATAATTTCCTTGAGTTTTTCTGAGCCTATATCTTTGGCCAAAAGCTGTGCTTTTTTAGCATTTCCTTTTGTAAGTGCATCTAATGCCAGTACAAAGGTGTGGAGATCTCTGTTAGCGGATGTTTGAGGGAGCAAAATCTCCAGTCTACCCTTGAGTAGATCGAATTTATTATTCTTCTTGATTATTGCAAGAACGTTTTTTAGTCTCTCAACTCCAAGTGAAAACATCTCTCCATCTGAAGCATTTAGGAGTGCCCTAATTGAGCATTTTACAGCACCGCTGTAGTTGCCCTCTTCGATAAAAGCCTCGACCAATCCAAAACAGGCTTCAAAATAAATCCATGGATGGGAGTCTTTTGAGAAATGCATAACTTCTTCGAATTTCCTTTTTGCAACTTCAATTTTTCGCTCATTTAATGCCCCTTGCGCCTCCTTCAGGAGAGATACAATAAATCCTTCCTCTGCCATGCTCATGCCTCTCTTAGACTCTTTTTAAATGCTTCTTCAAATTCTCTCCAAATTTCATCCCAGTCTTTTTCTACCTGCCATTTTCGTTTAAATGAGTTCAAGAGGACTCTAAGGTCTCTCTCCAGGTAGTACTTGGCATCTGGAAAAGCCGTTGTTACGTATTGAGGCCAGTCTATTATTAGTATGTCTCCGTCATTCCTAAGGACTATGTTGTAAAGACTCATGTCGGAGTGAATTATCCCAAATTCGACTATCTTCTTATACTCCTCCAGAACTTTATCCAGTATCTCCGATGCTTCTTCTTTTGTCAAATCCGTGTCTGCAAGCTCTACAAGTTCGACCCCTTCTATAAACTCCATAACAATCGCATGTCTGTTCCAGGCAATAGGTTTGGGAACTTTGGCTATTGGGCTCAAGAGCTGAAGGGCTTCGTACTCCCTTTGGGCAACGAGTCTTGAAACGTAGAGCCACGAGATGTGCCTTTTGTTAACAAAATCTGGCCGGTAGAGCTTTATCCTTGTGAAGCTCGTTCTTCCTATCCGATTAAATTTAACGGCCACTTTTTCTTCATTGGGGGTTATTCCAACATAAACGTCCGCTTCTTTCCCTACCCCGATCTGTGTCTGGCTTATTGCCTTGATTATCCCCTTTTGGGCGAATGTTCTTATTGCCAGAGCATCGTATCCATGTATAGTGAGCTGATAACCTATATACCCCATATCGCTTCTCCTTCTCACGAGTCCCCAGTTATCGAGCTTCCCCAGACGATAAGAAGCCGTCTCAATGTCCACTCTGGAAAATTTTGCCACTACCTCAAGGGGTACCCACTCGTAATGGCGCATATTAAGCTCTACCCCTCTGAGTACCCTGAAATCCAAATCCTTCAGCTTTGGATAGATTTCAAGTGCAAGAAGTTTGCTCACCATGGCTCTCAATCAGCCCTATACCTCACTCTTTTTATATCTAACTGTTTTGAATAAGTTTTTTAAATACTTGCTTCTTCCTCGATCATATGCAGAAAAAACTTCTCCTCCTGCTCTCTCTTGGATGGATATTTAATTATGCTCACAGAATGGCTATTCCTCCCCTTATTCCACTAATCAAAGAAGAGTTAGCTATAACAAACGCTCAGGCTGGACTTCTAATGACATCCCTTCTCCTTCCATACGCTTTAATCCAAGTCCCGGCCGGTTATTTTGGAGACAGGCTCGGAAGAAAAAAGCTCGTAGTTATCAGCATCGTTGGGTATTCATTAGCAAGTTCCTTGATTATCTTTGCCCGCCAATACTGGCATCTTATTGGGATTAGGGCCCTTTACGGGATTTTTGCGGGCTTATATTATGCTCCGGCGACGGCTCTTATAAGTGGGATTTACAAGGAGAAAACGGGTTCTGCATTGGGCGTTTTTATGGTTGGGCCTCCAATAGGAAGTGCCATTGCTCCAGCAATTGTTGTTCCAATAGCCTTAGCCTTGGAGTGGAGGTATTCATTTTTAGTTCTCTCGCTTATGAGTTTAACAGTTGGACTAGCGCTTATGCTGATAATCAAGGGAGAAGTAAGACGGGTTGAAAAACCGAAGTTCGCTATACCCAAGAACGTGTTTGGGCTCAGCATTATGAACTTCATAGTCTTGGCTGCCTTTTTTGGGATACTAACCTTCCTTCCAGACTTCTTTGTAAACAAAGGTAGAAGTGTAGAAGAAGCTTCTCTTTACTTTTCGCTTCTTTCAATAGTGGGGGTGTTTGGCTCTATTGCTGGAGGGAACGTGTATGATAGGGTTGGGAAAACCAGCCTCTTCTTTGTTCTTATGTTCAATGCCTTGTTGTCTTTCCTGTTGGTAAAAACCGCTTATCCCGTATTGGTTTTGTTATTGGGGTTGTTTTTCTACTCCGTTGGTCCGATAGTTACCGCCTATACAAGTGAGCATGCGAGTGAGGAGAATCTTGGGACAGTTATGGGTTTTGTGAATATGATGGGCTTTTTGGGAGCGACTGCTGGCCCATATTTCATTGGAATTTTAATAGATAGGATGGGTTATGAAGTGGCGTTTTATTCAATTTCTGGGATGTACCTTTTGAGCTTATTGATACTGGTGCAAGAGAAAAGATCAGAAAATAAAAAGAGAAATTAAAGCATCTGTCCAAAGCTCTCGAAAGACTCTGACGAAATCCTCTCCCTCGCTATCTTCTCCGCAGTCCTCCTTCTGACCCTATCCTCGACTTCCTCTGGCTTTCCGAAGAATATCGCCTCCGCCGGGCACATCTCCTTACAGGCCGGCTCCATGCCAAGCTCACGCCTGTCCGCACACATGTCGCACTTTGTAATGGCTCTCACTTCCACGTTGAAGCTTGGGACACCAAACGGACACACCGCAAGGCACATGAAACATCCAATGCACCTCTGGGGATCCACTATTACAGCGCCATCGTGGTCCCTTGAGATTGCACCAACGGGACATATCTCCATACACGGAGCCTTTTCACAGTGGCGGCAGTTTATCGGGATTGGAAGGCCGCTCATGGTGTAATAGATTTTTATGTTTGGTTTCCCATGGTGAAGGAACTCACAGACTCCTTGGCACGTCTCACACCCGATACAGAGGCTGTAGTCAACGTGGAGTATCCTCCTCATTTTCTCACCTCCATAAGCCAGTGGTGCATGCTTTCAGCCGCCAAAAGACCGTCCAAAACGGCTCTTCCTACCTTTGAGGGGCCAGTAACAACATCACCGGCGGCGAAAACTCCCTCTATGCTTGTCATGTGCCGTGAGTCCACTAGTATCCTGCCCTTATTGTCAATGGCAATCTCTGCTCCCTTGGGTGGGGTTGGGCTCTGACCAACGGCAAAGATTACGTAGTCAACGTCTATCTGGAAGTTCGAGCCCTCAATTGGTATGGGCCTCCTCCTTCCAGTCTCGTCAGGCTCGCTCAGTTTGCACTTTTGGAGTTCAATGGCCCTGACTTTGCCGTTCTCTCCTATTATGCGGACCGGAACGGTCAGCTCAAGCCACTTAACACCCCTCTTCTGGAGGAGGTTAATCTCGTATGCTCCGGCAGGGGCTTCTTTTATTGTCCTCCTGTAGCTCATGTAGACCTTTTCTGCACCAAGGAGCAGGCTTTCCATTGCCGCATCAACGGCCGTGTGACCTGCTCCAATAACCATCACTCTCTTCCCTTCTACTGGAACGACTTCATCCCAGCTCAGGTGGCCGAGCTTGGCGCTTTTTATCCTGAACAGATATCCAAGTGCTGGGTAAACTCCTTCTAGCTCAACTCCTTCTATGTTTGGAATTGAGGATTTCCATGTTCCTGTTGCGATTAAAACTGCATCATAGTTCTGGACGAGCTTGTCAAAGTTCACGACGTTCTTGACGAAATCGTCTCCCTCTTCTTCCCCTTCCTCAAAGCTTACCTTGGTGTTCGGGTAAAATTTGACTTCGAACACGTTTTCGAGCTCTTTATATCCTTCCCTGACGCGGTAGATTGGAATTCTAAACTCGGGGATTCCAAAGAGCATTAATCCTCCAGGTTCTGGAAGTTTATCGTAAACATGAACTTCGTGGCCGTGGCAGACCAAGTAGCCCGCGGCACTGAGGCCTGCCGGCCCTGCGCCGATTATTGCTACTTTTTTGCCAGTGGGGTTTGGTTTTTCTCTACACAAGAATGCAAATCTCATTCCGTTCATTCTACCACCTCCTTAATCAGCATCTTGTCAAGGTTTTTGAGCGTTGGAAGGGCTCCTTTCATCTCCAATAACTTCGAAAGATGGGGTGAGAGGAAGTCCTCGGGGTCATACAAAACACGAAAGTCGTCCATATCCCCAAACACTTCAGGATGGAGGGTGTCGATTGAGTCCGAAAGCCACAGCATTACATCGTAACCCTTCTCAGCAAGGGGTTCGAAAATGCTTTCAGCTGCATCGGCCAGCAGTTCGACCTTGTCTCCCTCCTTGAGTATTACCAGCAGGGTATCCCTTACTTGGGCAACCGCAAGTAGATTGTCTCCGTAGTGCCTTTTCAGGAGTTCAAGGGGCATTTCACTTCCCTCCTAGGACATTTATGGCTGCCTGTATGTATCCCTCAACGTCGAGGGCCTGTACTGTAGCAGGGTCAATTACTTTTTCGATTATCAGCGGCGAGAGGATTCCAATCGCAAGGCACAGCACGGCGAGCAACAGTAGCACTGCCACCATGCTCTTGGGTTCTTTCACCTCGGTGTTGTTCTCTGTCTTCTTGATCCAGAGCCAGTAGAGCATCTTCATGTAGCTCACGAGGGCAAAGACGCTTGAGAGCACAAGGACAACTACCAGGGCCACGCTCTTCTCCAGGTAGGCATAGTAGAGCACGAGCTTGCTGAAGAACACGTTGGTCGGTGGAAGGCCGACGAGGGATATCGTCGCTATGGCGAGGCTTACCGTGGTGAGGGGCATCTTCTTGCCGAGTCCAGCGAGATCTTGGAGTTTTCTGCTTCCAGCTTCGTGGATGAAGACGCCAACGGCAAGGAAGAGGAGCGCCTTACCCAGTGAGTGGTTGAGCATGTGGAAGACCACCGCCTTGGTTCCGAGTTCAGTCCTCAGGCCAACCGCCATTGCGAGGTATCCCATGTGGAGGATTGTTGAGTAGGCGACGATCCTCTTGACGTCGTCGTGTGCGGTCATTGCTAAGGAAGCCAGCAGTGCCGATACCGCACCAAGTCCTATCAGCACCGTCGAAACAACTCTCACAGCGTTTTCGAATTCTGAAATTCCCGTGAACAGCCATATGAACCTTGCCAAACCGTAAATTCCTGCATTAACTACAAGGCCACTCAAGACTGCCGATATCGGGGACGGTGCTGAGGAGTGTGCCCCCGGAAGCCAGAAGTGATTGGGCATGATTGCCGACTTTATGGTGAATGCCCACGTTATGAGTGCCATTGCGAGGGCGAACACCGTCAGGAGGTTGCCAGCGGCCTCTGACACCGGGAACGGGTAGCCCCTTGCCTTCGCTGCAAGATCTGCAAAATTCACCGTGCCGAAGCCGTAGTAGAGCACGCCAAGCGCTAGGAAATAGAAGGTCGTTCCGATGGAGCTTATGATGGCGTACCTAACACCGGAGTATGCTGGGTAGCCTTCCTCCGTGTAGAACATCACAAGCCCATAGGCAGCGACTGCGGTGACCTCGAGCATTACGAAGAGGTTGAACGCGTCCCCAGTGAGGAATATTCCTAGGAGTCCCGCCTCAAGCCCGAGGTAGAGTGTGTAGTACCACTCGACGCCGGTCTCGTGCTCAAGGTACCTGATCGAGTAGAACGTTATTATGAACATGAGGAACGACGTCGTGAGGGCGAGCAGTGCCCCGAACTTGTCTACCTCATATATTATGCCTATCGGGGTCTTCCACCCACCGAAGGTGTAGATCAGCGGCTTTTCTGAGGAGTACGCTGCCCTGAAGACGTCAAGGCTCAGCACGAACGTTAGCCCCGTGACTATCATGGCGTAGGCGTTGACGAACTTCTTGTTGCCCTTAAGTAGCTGGGATAATACGGGGAGCGCGAATGCAAACGCCATTGGAATCGTGGGGAGTATCAGTGCGTCCATCTGGATCACCCCTCAAAAATCCTCTTTGCATGTTTTTCGAACTCCTCAAGGATTTCCTTCCTGGCCTCGTCCGGGTCTCTCGTCTTCACGTCTATCCAGTTGACGTAAGCGTATTTCTCGTCCATGTACACCGTTACGGTGCCTGGGGTGTTCGTTATTGAGTTGGCGACCAGAAACCTAGCGTACTCGTCCTTCACGGTAATGGGAACCTTAATGATGCCCGGGTTCGTATCGCCGAAGATTATGCGCTTTATGACATCCAAGTGGGCCCTGAGCTCGATTACCGTAATGTACTTGATGAAGTAGACCACCATGGCGACCCATCTTGCCGGGTTGAGGGCTTTCTTGGGGTTTTTCACTAGGTATCTGCCGAAGAGCAGGCCTGCGACGAGAGCTGTTATTACCCCCGTTACAATGTCGTATGGAGTGGCCGAGCCCGTTATTATGATGTACAGTATGAACGCGAGCAACATCACCGGCAGGAACCTCATTCCTCCCACCTCGCGAGCTTTCTAACGTCCACAGTGCCGTACTTCCTCTGGATGTGGATTGCGCCATAGGCCATGAGCACGGTTATTGCAAGCCCGATGACTATTGCGGTAATGGTGAGGGCCTGCGGAAGTGGATCCACTGCCCCCTTGACGAGCTCCTCAACGCCCTTCTGTGAGTAGTCAGTAAGCACTGGTGGGAGGGGTCTCTCGACGGCGCGGTAGCCAAGCAGTATGACCGCCACGTTGATGATGTCGGAGAATATGCCCAGGCAGATTATCTTCTTCACTAGGTTTGGTCTCACCGCTATGCCGTACAGCGAGATTATGATGATCGCGACTATGCTGCTCACTATCAACGCAAGGGCAAACGTCATGCTTCGCTCCCTCCTTCTGGGTTTGAAAGAAGTAAGAATATTATCGTGAACCCTGCTCCGACTGCTAAGAACTCCGCCATGTTGAAGAGGGACAGGCTTCCGCTGACAAGCATTCCGTAGAGCTCCTTCGGGTACACCGGCAGGTTTTGCATGAAGTATCCCCCCACAAGGAGGGGGTAGAACGCAACGATGGCTATTGTGAGGAGGCCTATCGTTCTTATGACGAGGGCCCTCTCCTTGGTAAGCCCTGCTTTCTCAAGTGCCTTCTTAGAGAATGCAACTATTACCAGCAGGGGCACCACAGCGAGCATTGAACCGCCCTGGAAACCACCTCCGGGTGTTATGTGGCCGTGGAATGCGGTTGTGGCAGCTGCTACGAACGTGATTAAGCCAACTATCTTCACTCCGGTTCTTGTGATGTCAGTGAAGCCATAGGGGTGGAAGCTCACGTTGGGCATGTTCCTAAAGATTGATACCGCACCGATTATTGCCATGAACAGGACGGCGGTCTCAAAGTATGTGTCAAGCCCTCTGTAATCCCAGAGGATCGCGGTCACAACTTCAGGTGAACCGGCAGAGTACTCCCCGAAGTAGCTGTTTCTAAGGTAAAACTCGCCAAGTGCGTTTAGCTCCGTCTTGGGGACCAGGTGTGGGGAGAGGTAGTATGCCCCCGCTATGACCGCCAGCATGATGAGGGAGAGTGTGATGAACTTCCTCACTTCAGACCACCTCGTGTCTCGTCGTTTTGCTTACCACGAACACCATAAGGCCGGTGGAGAGTCCCACAGCTATCGCAACGTACGCGAGGATTACGTCGGGGGCCATCAGAACATACAGCGTCAGCAGTATGAGTCCCCCGAAGACGCCAGAATAAGCGATGGCCTTCAGCAGGTCTGTCTCTGTGACTATGAGGTAGCTAAGGGCCACTGCGCACAAGAGGAAAATTGCCGCCAGCTCAAACATCTTTCTCCCCCCTGAACTCATCAAGCTCCATCTCCACTATCTTGGCTTTGCTCGCGGCGTATGCAAGTGCATGGCTTCCCACGGGGGTCGTGACCAGGACAAGGAGCGCCGCAAGTACCGAGATTCCGACAACGGGCCACAGGCCCTGCTCCGCTGCTATAAACGCAACTCCGAGGAGCGGGTAGAACTTTCCTCCGACGGTGCCCACGGTCGCGGCGTGCAGTCTAAGGTAGAACGTGTTAAACCTGTGCATTCCTATCGCACCGAGGAGGTCACAGACTGCTCCTATAGCGAGGAGTATAAGCCCGATGACTGTGAGTATCAAGTTCCCACCTCCCCTCTCGTGAGGTACTTGGCTGCGAACACGTCTAGGATAAACGCCCAGAGCACCAGGAATAGTGCCCCGACTGCCAGGAACGAGTTCTTGTAGTAGATTGACAGGAGCAACGCTATCAGCGCGACATCGAGGGACACACAGTCCGCGGCGAGGATTGAGTCTACCACGGTTGGTCCCCTGAGCAGTCTGATGAAATAGAGCACACCTGAGAGCCCGTAAACCGCAAACAGCACGTAAATTGCCGTCTCAATCATCTAAAGACCCTCCTCACGGCTATGAGACCCTTTTCTATCTCGGGAAGCAGTCTGGCTATCGTCTCCTTATCCTCCTCCGGGTAGGCATCTATATCTGTCACACCCTTTTCGACCAGCTTTGCACTCCTCTCGCTAACCTCTCCGACGATTTCCTCGGTTGAAAAGTTGGACTCGAAGTGATCGAGCACCCGTGCGACGTCATTTTTGAACTCTAAATACTCTCCTTTTCTGACCAAGTATGTCTTCATACGTCCTCACCACCTCTAGGTAGTACTCATAGAGCTTATCCAGCCCGTACCTGAGCCGGCTGTCCTTTTCTTTGAGTTTCTCTTCTTCGACAAGCCTCTTGAGGGCTTCCGGCGTCTCTGCAGCGTCCACGAGATCCATGAACCTCTCAAGGAGCCTGTAGCCGTCGAAGTAGCCGAGCTCCTTCCTGATCCTCGCCTTGAGGATTACCTCAACCCATGCCTTGAACTGGGTACGCGGGAGGGTGAACTCTTCCTCTGTGTAGTGGCGCGGGGAGAGCTTCCTCTCGGCAACCCCGAGCAGGAGTGCAAGCCCGTAGAGTATCTCCTCCGGCCTTGGCGGGCACCCCGGAATATACACGTCCACAGGTAGGAACTCAGAAGTTCCTCCTGCCCTCGGGTACTCCAGTCCGAGCCTTTCGGACTCCCGCCTCACGGCGTAACTGTTGTAGAAGATTCCGCCGCTACAGGCACAGGTGCCTATGGCGATGACTATCCTCGGCTTGGGGGGCATTGCCTCGTAGGCCCTCTTAGCGGAGTAGTATGACTGCCTCGTTAGAGGTCCGGTGACCAGTAAGGCGTGAGCGTGTCTAGGAGTTGAGACGAGCTTGACACCAAGCCTTTCGACGTCGTAGTAGGGGGTGAGGACGTTGAGTATCTCTATGTCGCACCCGTTGCACGCCCCGGTGTTGAGGTGAAAGACCCAAACGGATCTGAGCTTCATTCTCTCATCTCCTCCTCGAACTTTGTGGCGTTAACAACCGTCAGGAGCCTTTTACATTTCCTGCAGAGCGGGAGCTTCTCTCTCACCCTGTCGAACTCAACGATGCCTGGGGGTATCATTGAGAGGACTTTCTGGAGCTGTCTCTCGGTGTAGTCGGTGTACTTTCCACAGCCCCTGCACTTTGCGAGCCTCAGCTCTATTACCTCCACGTGAGAGCTTCTGTCGTCGCTCGCCGCTTCGAACTCCTGCGTTAGTCTTATAGCCCCGGTTGGACAGACCTCCTCACACCTCGCGCACCTTATGCACCTGCCGATGTCGAGTACTATCTTTCTCGTCCCCTTCTCGTAGTCGTCTATCTTGATCAGCGCGTCAGGGGGACATGCGTTCACACATGCGCCGCATCCCACGCACAGGCGGGGGTCTATCTCCGGGATTCCCCTGTACTCAGGCGGAGCCTGCTCCGGCTCGAAGGGATAGTACTTTGTCACGGGCATGTCCCTATCCCTCCGCCCAGTGAGATTACCTTTGTCTTTCCTGACTTCACGTCAACGACCTGAACCCTCTCGGTACATGAGTAGCAGGGGTCTATCGAGGCTACTATCAGCGGAGCATCGGCTATTGTGTAGCCCCTCAGCATGTCCGGAACCGCCTGGAGGTTGTTGTACGTCGGCGCCTTCACCCTCCACCTATAGATTCTGTTAACCTCTCCGGTCATTACGTAGTGGGTATTCTCGCCTCTTGGGGCTTCAACGGCTGATATGCCCTCCTTCCAGCTTGGGATTTCGTTGAACTCCGCCATCACGGGTCCGCCTGGAATAGTGTCAATGGCCTGTTCCAGCAAGGAGATGCTCTCCTTCACTTCGTCAATCCTCACGAGTGCCCTTGCCAGAACGTCTCCGTCCTTGTAGACGGGGACGTCAAAGCTCAGCTCATCGTATGCCGCGTACGGGAGGCCCTTTCTCGTGTCGTAGTCAATTCCAGAAGCCCTCGCCAGTGGGCCAGCGGTGTCCCACTCCCTTGCTTTCTCCTTCGGGAGCACACCGATGCCCTCACATCTCTTTACGAAGCTCTTCGTTGATACGAGCATGTCAACGAGCTCGTCGAACTCTCTCTTCAGGTTCTTAAGCGTCTCAAGAATCAGGGACTTCCTGTAGTCCAGGAGGTCTCTCCTGACTCCGCCAACGAGAACAAGGCCGTACGTCTTCCTGTTGCCGGTGAGCCTCTCGGCGAGCTCCATGACCTGCTCCCTAATCTCCCACGAGCGCATAAATGCTGTATCAAAGCCGGTTAAATGAGCCGCAACGCCCAGCCAGAGGAGGTGGGAGTGCAGCCTCTCAATCTCAAGGAGTATCGTTCTGATGTACCTCGCCCTGTCCGGCACTTCAATTCCGGCCGCCTCCTCGACGGCCTGGGCGTACGCTACGGAGTGAGCGAATCCGCATATACCGCATATCCTCTCCGCGATGAATACTATCTGGTTGTAGTTTAGCCTTCCCCTTGCGAGCTTTTCTATGCCCCTGTGGGAGTAGAAGCCGCGATAGTCCACGTCAACGATTTCCTCACCCTTCACAAAGAGCCTGAAGTGCGCCGGCTCGTCCAGCGCGACGTGGTACGGCCCCATCGGGTGCACCGTAGAATCTTCGGGCGGCTCCCTGTAGGGGTAGCTCTTCGTTCCAGCTGGGGAGTGGCAGTACTGAAAGTCCTCCCTCAACGGGTAAACTCCTTCTGGCCAGTCGTCAGGGAGTACCAGCCTTCTTGGGTCTGGAAGCCCCTCCGCCTTAAGGCCCAGCAAGTCCTGAACTTCCCTCTCGAACCATATTGCTCCCTTGTGAAAAGCTCCCACGCTGGGGAAGTAGGGTTCATCTTCGGGGACGTAGAGCCTTATCCCAATGACTTCGTTGTCCTTCCAGTCAAGGAACCAGTAGGTCACACTGAAGGCCTCTTCGGTGTTCCTCTCATCCATTCCGACCATTGTGAAGAGTCTTGTGTTCGGCCTGCTGAGGATGTAGTTGATTATGTTGGGAAAGTCCTCTCTCCTCACCATCAGCGTGTAAAGTACTTTGTTCTTTGCGATGACCTTTTTCTCAAGCGTCGAGCCAAATTTTTCTTCAAACTCTCTTATCATAGTCTCACCATCCTAGCCACGCGATTATCATGATTATCACACCGATAATGATGCCCTTGACTCCCTGTTTCGTTGCCTGGTCGAGCCTGTGGCGGGCGTTCAGGGACTCGTAGGTCACCATCAGCAGGTAAGTGAGCAGGAATACCAGTAGCTGGAGGGCAAATGCGGCGGCGCCTTTTGCCACAGGAAGGGCCACGAAAGACGCGAACAGCCATATCATCGCGAACCTCTTTATTTGGAGTGCCCACTTGAACAGACCGAGAAGCCTGCCGCTGTACTCTGTGAGGGGACCTTCTAGGATTTCCGTCTCAGCTTCGGCAATGTCATAGGGTATGAACCCCGACTCCACGTAGGTAACGTAGAGGAGCAGCAGGTAGGCTCCGATGATTGAGGGGCTCAGGGAGATTGAGCGGGCAATCTCAGTTATGCTTAGCGAGCCAGTCTTGAGGGCGAATATGCCTATCGTAATCGCGAAGAGAGGCTTGAATACCAGCGAGAGCGTTAACTCCCTGTTAGCTCCCGCGTGGGAGTACGAATTGTCCACGCTCAGGGCTCCAAATACCAAAGCCGCGGAAAACAGGGTGAAGACGTATATGAACGCTATCAAGTCCCCTCCGAAGTTTATTATCGCGTCTGACCCGTAGGGCAGCATGAGGGCCATGCAGAGTGCGCTCGCGAGTGCGACGTAGGGAGCCAGTCTAAATGCGAGCGAGGACGTGGGGAGTATTGAGTCCATTGAGAGGAGCGTGATTATGTCGTACCACGTCTGGAGGATTGAGGGCCCTACCCTGTTCTGTATCATCGCCTTCACTTTTCTCGCAACGCCATCCAGCAGTGGTGGTAAAAATGGAGCAATGATTGCCCCGATGATCTCCATATCAGATCACCCCCACTAGTACGGCCATCGTCAGGATTATCGTAAACAGCACCAGGAACGTCACCGCGAGCAGAGCGTTCAGGTTCTTGGACAGCTCCCTTATCACGTAGGAAGTCCCTGCCATCAGTCGGATTACCGGCATGAACACCATCTCGTCGAGGTATCCCATGTCTCTAGAGGAGTACCACCTTTCGAAGGCTGAGAGCTTCTTCTCAATCTTCCTGCCGATGATACCGAGTTTCTCGCCCCACCTTGATACCGGGGCGAACATGTGCTCGGGCCTCTGCTCAAACTTCTCAGCCGGCTCGCCCGTAGTCCATGGAGTGTCCAGATTCTTCTTTGTAGGCAAGGCTATTGCCACTGCGAGTATGATAGAGAGCAGCACCCCTGCAAAGAGCAGTACGTTAAAGGTCGCTCCACCGAGCGAAATCAGCCATGGGTTTCCGACCTCGACGTCTAACAGCCCGGCTATCACGCCGGGGAATATTCCCGCGGCCACACACAGGAAAGCCAGAATGGATTCCCCCGCGAGCATGAGCGGGGCTGCCTCGTGGGCCTCAACGTTGGGTTCTCCCCCGAAGATACGGTATACCCTAGTTCCCATTAGATCGTTAGAGTTATAAGCACTTAAGTCTTTTGGTTGATTGGTGGTTGTTACGAACTTTCAGAAGAAAATCCTGATCATAAAATCCGAAATCTATCCGATAATCAGCAAACACTACCCGAAAAACACTCACAGGGAAATAATCAGCCTCTACGACCTAATAACCTTCGCAATACTAGCACACTTGCACTTTTAACGGAGTTTACAAGCACGCTTACAGAGTCCTAATCGAAGAATGAAGCTGTTCCCCAAAATCAGGTACAACAACTAACAGAACGCTTGAACAGGCACGAAAACTCCTGCTCCTAGCGCAGGAAGAATTATTCAAAAACACGCCAGAGAATACGTTAGAATACTGGACTCAAAGCCCATTCAGACCAAGGAGTTGGCCAGAAAAACAGGAAGGAGAAGAAGGGTTCTTCAGAAATCATCTCTGAAAAGCCCGCAGTTGGGTTTGTTCCCTCTAAAAAAAGTTTTACTATGGGTACAAGCTGACCTGTTACTCTGATGGGAACCTGTTGGCTTTTGCTGTCCGTTGATCCGGCAAACAAGCATGATGTGAGTGTTGTCCGGGAAAAGTTCTGGGTGATTGTTGAGGAGTTTTCCGGCTGTTTTCTGTTTTTGGATAAGGGGTATGTTAGCAGGGGGCTCGAGGAGGAATTTCTGAGGTTTGGCGTTGTTTACACGCCAGTAAAGCGGGGGAATCAGATTAGTAATCTGGAGGAGAAGAAGTTTTACAAGTACTTGTCTGACTTTCGCAGGAGGATTGAGACTTTGTTTTCGAAGTTTTCTGAGTTTCTTCTGAGGCCGAGCAGGAGTGTTAGTTTGAGGGGTTGGTTGTCAGGATTTTAGGGGCGATTCTGGCCGTGAATCTGGACAGATTATACAACTTCACAGGTGGTGGGAACTAGGGTTATGAATAGAAAAAGTATATCAACCATAAATGCGACCCTTTTACGGTGGTTTGGGATGGATAGTAGCGATCATTGGAAGTTTAGTACTAATAGATTAAAGATTGCAACTGTGGCAAAGCCGCCGTGGAGCTATAAATCTCATAATGGAAAACTGGAGAGGATTATTTTAAGTCTAGGCAGTGGAAAAGGAAA
>NZ_KE387149.1:937270-965176 GCF_000430485.1 Thermococcus sp. PK | reverse complement strand
AGTACTTGTCTGACTTTCGCAGGAGGATTGAGACTTTGTTTTCGAAGTTTTCTGAGTTTCTTCTGAGGCCGAGCAGGAGTGTTAGTTTGAGGGGGTTGGTTGTCAGGATTTTAGGGGCGATTCTGGCCGTGAATCTGGACAGATTATACAACTTCACAGGTGGTGGGAACTAGGGTACGGTATATCTTGATGTATGCTGCTAGAGTTAGTGCGCTTGCAAACAGGCTTACAACTCCTCCCCCGACCAGCAGGGGGTCTTTTGACAGGAACGTCGCCTGGTATATCAGCCACTTGCTTATGAAGCCATTTAACGGCGGAACCCCGGACACCGAGAGGATTCCCACGACCATCATTGCCGCGGTGAATGGCATTTTCTTTCCAAGGCCCCTCAGCTCAAGGTCTTTTCTACCAGTTGCGTGGAGCACGTTGCCCGAAAGCATGAAGAGTAAGTTCTTAAAGACAAGATGGTTGAAGGCGTGGAGCAGTAATGCAAGGAACGCGATTTTCTTAAGGGTCCCGTCCAGCATTATATAGGCTCCGAGC
Source organism: Thermococcus sp. PK (assembly GCF_000430485.1). Lineage (NCBI taxonomy): Archaea > Methanobacteriati > Methanobacteriota > Thermococci > Thermococcales > Thermococcaceae > Thermococcus > Thermococcus sp. PK. Next base: position 964,633 of record NZ_KE387149.1, on the reverse strand, counting down.
GCCAGGAACAGATAGCCCATGTTGTCCACACTCGAATATGCCATGAGCCTCTTTATGTCCTTCTGAACAAGGGCCATTATCGCTCCAACCGCTATTGTGAGGACTGCAAGCACGACCATCGTCCTAGCGATTGCCTCACTTCCCGGGAACAGCTCGATGACCCTTATCATGCCGTAGATGGCCATCTTCAGCATCGTACCACTCAGGAGTGCGGACACGTTGCTTGGAGCGACAGGGTGTGCCTCCGGGAGCCAGAAGTGTATGGGGAATATGCCCGCCTTTGACATGAAGCCGATGAGGAAGGCCCAAATTACCCAGGTCGGCACGTAGGCCCCCTGCAAGGCGGAGAAGCTGAGTGTTTCGAAATTACTGTAGATGGCACCTATGGCCAGCAGGAGCGGTGCCGTGTTGAAGGCGTGCATTGCGACGAGGTAGATGAGGCTGGCCCTCTTGGTCTCGGGGCTGTCGTAGTATGTGACTATCAGGATGTAAGAGGCTATTGTCATGAGCTCCCAGAATATTATGAACCCGAGGAAGTCCCTGCTGATCACTATGAGCGCCATTGAGAGTATGAAAGCTGGATAAGCGGCGAGGTTCAGGTGCCTCGGCTCCATGTACTCAGTGGTGTAGATCGAGACAGCGAAACCCGAGATTCCCACGAGTATGCAGAAGAACCTTGACAGGGTGTCGGTCATGAAGGTGAACTCAAGCCCAAAGATGGAGTAAGTAACATTGATGCCGTTGAAGGCCTCGACTATCAGGGTCAATGAGGCCAAGGCTGACAGCAACCCCACTGCCTTTACCTGTTCTCGCCTGAGAAGTCCTATTATGATCGCGATGGTGAACAGGACTGCGAACAGCATTCACATCACCCCCAGGGCGAAGTACCCAATGTATGCCGAGACCAGGGAGAGGAGTATCAGCCCGGTCAGTGCGCCCTTTACGATGCCATCAACTTTCTTCCCCTCTCCATCGCTGAATACCATCATGTTGATGCTCCTGAGACCGACCGCCAGCAGTATGACTGAGTCCACTAGGATCAGGGTCAGCAGCAGTGCTCCAAGCGGGGAGCTGTACATCGGGCCGGCGTTGAGGAAGAGGTAGAGCTTGCTGAAGAAAATGCCAAACGGCGGCAGTCCCGCGAGCCCGAGGAGCCCTATAGCCCAGCCGTATGCAAGTATTGGGGTCTCCTTGAGACCCCTTATCTTCGTCATGTCCAGGGTGCCGTAGTAGTATGTGAAGGCTCCCGCGGTGAGGAACGCGAGGCCCTTGAGGTAGGCGTGGTTCATGAGCTGGAACAGCGCGATTTTAATCCCAACGGGGTGGCCGAGGACTGCAGTTGCAACTCCGGCATACATGATGGCACACTCTGCTATCGTTGAGTAGGCGAGCAGCCTCTTGGCATCGGTCTGCTTGGGATACGCGAGGATTGCTATCACTAGCGTCAGGGAGAGGATTGCCACCATCGGGTAGAACGCCTCTCTGGGCGGGTTCATGAACTGGACGACCCTTACCAGCAGGTAAACACCCATCTCGACCATCGCCGCTCCGTGAAGGAACGCTGACGCCGGTGTTGGGGCTACCATAGCATCAGGAATCCATGAGTAAAACGGGAACTGGGCGCTCTTTGTAAAGGCCGCAATCATGAGGCAGATGAACAGAATCAGCTTCTCGTTCCCGGGCAGGTCGCCGAGGAACTTCAAGCCAAGGTCGCCATACTTGAACCCGAAGGCCACAGCGGTGTAGAAACCCACAACTGCACCGAAGTTCGGTATCAGGAGGGCCTTGAGGGCTGACCTTTCAGATTTTCTGCTTCCGTAGAACCCGACGACACCCCAGCACGCCAGGCTCATCAGCTCGAAGAATATCAGCATCTGCAGTACCGTTGATGAGTATATGAACGTGAGTGTTGAGCCAAGGAATATCATCATCCACCCATAGAACCTTCCCTTCTGGCCCCTGTGGGGGTGCCCGATGTTTTTATCGTCCATATACCTGACCGCGTATGTCAGGAATATTGCACCCGCAGATGAAACCACTAGGGCCGTGAACACGCTCGTAGGGTCAATTATGAAGCCGTATACTTCTCCAAACTTTTCTGAGACTAGTAGTTTAACATGAGTCGTCGAGGGGGACGAGTAGAACAGGACTCCAGTGACTATCTGGAGGATCGTCGAGGCCCAGAGAAGGGGCAACATTACGGTGTCTGCTTTCCGGTCATCGAGGGCGAAACATACTGCACCTGCATACGCGAGGATTATTGAAAGCGTGATGAGCTCAAATATCATACGGTTCCCCCCATTATCTTTTCAACCTTCTTGGCGAGCTCTTCAACCTTGGCAAGGTTCTGTTTGACCTTTATCTGGAGTATCTCCTCCTCACTGGCGAAAATTAGAGCATCAGTTGGACACGTCGTAACACACGCCGGAAGTTTGTCCTCGTCCCTGCGGTGACTGCAGAGGTCGCACTTTACCATGATCTTCAGCTCGGGGACAAACTCTGGTGTGCCAAAGGGACATGCAACAGAACAGAACATACAGCCTATGCACTCTTGGTACTTGATGCGTACTGCACCGTCCTCATCCCTGTAGAGCGCCCTGGCAGGGCAGACCAGCATACAAGGGGCATTTTCACAGTGTCTGCAGTTAAAGGACATCATTAGTAGTTCTGATGTCTCGATGAGCGTAATGTTAGCTTTCCCGTGATGCTCCCTAGCGCAGGCAATCTCGCAGGACCTGCATCCTATGCAGTTCCTAAAGTCGATAAAGACTCTCTTCCCCATATCACTCCACCTTCTCAAGTTTGCATGAACATGCTTTCATTTGAGGCAAACCAGTTTCCTCATCAATCTTCAGGCCCATTATGCGGTTGGCACCCTCGTGCCAGGGGACCTTGATAGTACCGGGAATTACTGTCTTGGAGACTTTCACGGTCCCAATGTACTTCCCGCTCTCAGAGATGAGCTTTACCCTATCGCCGTCTTTTATTCCCCATTTCTGTGCGTCTTCCTCACTTACCAGAATGGGCAAGTCTTGCCACCTGACATTAAGTGAAGGGCTCCTTTTGGTCATTGTTCCTGTTTGGAACTGGCCCACATATCTCACCGTAATCATGACTGGAGGTTCCAAGAGGGGCATCTTATCTGATACATATACTTTCGTGGGCTGGGAACTCGGTACAGTATTCCACATAACTCCTTCAGGCGTTCTCGTTAAAGTGCGGGGGTTGGCGTTTACGTATTGCGGAACGAGAGTGCTTATCTCCCGGAGAATCTCCTCGGGGAAGTAGAAATCAAATCCTTTCAGTCCTAACGCATTTCCCAGCTCGCATAAAATCGCCCAGTCTGGCTTGGCATCCTCCGGGGGCCATTTCACCCTGGAGCTCCACTGGATTCTCCTCTCGGCGTTCGTTGTAGAACCGTCGCTCTCAAGGAACGCCGCCGCAGGGAGAACGATATCGGCAAGTTCTGTTGTCTGCGTCGGGAATATGTCTTGGGCAACGACGAATTCTGCACGTTTTAGGGCCTTTTCGGCCTCTGGAAAGCTCACTGCGATGTTTGCTCCCATAACGTAAAACGCCGAAACGTTGCACTTTTGTGCCTCTTTAATTGATTTCGGAATGTCGAGCCCAACTTCGGTTGGAAGTCCCTCATTCTTCCATGCCTCCCTAAAGAAGTATATCTCGTCGTATGTTCTGTACCCGGGCAGTAAGTCGGGCACCACGCCCATGTCCATGACTCCCTGGGAGTTGTTTTGACCAGCAAGCGGCAGGACTTTGAAGTCAACCATTGAAGCGAGCGTTATGATACTCCTGATAACATCGTAACCGTTAGAGTGCATGGCGATGCCAGAGCCCCATAAAATAATGCCTCTCCCTGCAAGACCAATTTCCCTTGCAATTTTCTCGATATCTCTCGCAGGCACCCCTGTTATTCTTTCAGCGTGCTCTGGTGTGTCTTTACTTATTATTTCTAGATCGGATGCTTTGAAATGGACACTCTTTACGTTTCTTCTTTCCATCAGCAAGTTGATGAGGGCGTTTATCAGTACAATATCGGTGCCGGGAAACGGACGGACGTGACTACTAGCAAATTTTGTGGTTTTAGTCTTTCTGGGGTCTATGACAATGATTTTAGCGCCTTTGTTCTTAGCCTTTAAAACCCTGCGGAAAATAAGCGGGGCGGTCTCTGCAAGGTTTGTTCCCCAAAGGATTATCACGTTGCTTTCTTCGATATCATCGTACGTCGCCCAGTTCCTTTCGAAGTTTGCGTCCAGTATGGCCTTCACGGATACGCCGTGGCAAAGGTGGCTGGTGTTGTCAACGTTGTTCGTTCCGATGTTCCTCGCAAGTTTCTGGAAAAGATATGCGGACTCGTTGCTGACCTTTCCACCCGCGATGAACATAAGCTTGTTGGGGTCGTCTTTCATGTAGTCCCGGATAAAAGAGGTAATTTCATTTATCGCCTCTTTCCAGCTTATCTTTACGAATTTTCCTTCCTCAACGGCTTTCAAGGGCGTTTTCAGCCTCTCTTTGCTGAGTATGTGTTCAAACATGGCATTCCCTTTTGGACAGAGCTTTCCACGATCATTTGGAACATTTATATCAGTGACGTACTCTATCATGAATGGGCGAGATAGCTCTTTCTTCACATATGCCCTGCATCCGGCCCCGCAGTATGGGCAGGTAACGATCCGCATATTTTTCCCTCCGGTATGTATACATGTACATTTATGTTCACATGACCATAAGTGTTCCTTGACCTAGATATATGTAGAGCTTTTAAGAATTTTCTAAACCTTTGGTTGGAAAGCTAAGGGTTTAGAAAGCTTTTTTATAGGCTTTGAAGTACTATGATTGGTGTTTAATGTACAAAATAAATCGACATTGTTCATAGGCTTAGAAAAGAGGGGTGATGGAGTTGAGGTACGTTAAGCTCCCGAAGGAGAATACTTATGAATTCTTAGAGCGATTAAAAGACTGGGGAATCCTCTACGCTCCCGTAAAAATCTCTGAGAAATTCTATGATTTTAGAGAGATAGAAAACGTCAAAGAAGTGGAATTTCATTACAACAGAACTATAATGCCACCAAAAAAGTTCTTCTTCCTGCCAAGGGAAAAAATGTTTGAATTTAATCTATCAAAGGTGGAGTACAAGGAAGCTATTGAAAAAGTCGAACCGTTTGTTGTTTTTGGGGTACATGCATGTGACATCTTCGGGCTTAAAATAATGGATACCATATACTTGGACGAGCTTCCAGACAAATATTACAAGGTTAGAAGGGAAAAAGGCATTATCATAGGCATTAGCTGTGTCCCGGATGAGTACTGTTTCTGTAATCTGAGGGAGACGGATTTTGCAGACGATGGCTTCGATTTATTCCTCCATGAACTTCCCGATGGCTGGCTTGTTCGTGTCGGGACCCCTACTGGTCACAGGATAGTTGATAAGAACTTACGTCTCTTTGAGGAAGTAACATCTCAGGATGTGTGCAACTTTAGAGATTTTGAAAATAAAAAGCAGCAGATGTTCAAGTACCACGAAGACTGGGCGGACTTGAGGTATTTGCTTGAGCTCGAGACAGAGCACCCGATGTGGGACGAGCAGTCCGATATATGTCTCGCATGTGGCAACTGCAACACTACCTGCCCGACTTGCAGGTGCTTTGATGTCCAAGATATTCCAAATATCGATGGAGTTACTGGGGCAAGAGTTAGGAGATGGGATTCTTGTCAGCTGGTAAGACATGGAATGGTGGCAGGTGGACACAACTTTAGGCCAACAAAGAAATCTAGATTTATGAACAGGTATATGTGCAAAAATTCATATGTTGAAAAACTTGGTCTCAGCTATTGTGTTGGATGTGGTAGGTGTTCATACTTCTGTCCTGCAGAGATAAGCTTTGTGAGGAATTTGAGAACCATTTTGGGTCTTGAAGAAAGCTCATGTCCACCGAGAATCTCGGAGGAGATTCCAAAGAGAGGATTTGCGTATGGTCCTTCTGTTGGAGGTGGTGAACAATGACCGTACCAAGACCTGTTCCTCGGAGCAATACTTTTGCAGAGGACAATCCCTACGCCTTGGAAAGGGTTAGAGTTCTCAGGGTATATCAGCTTACCGAGTTGGAAAAGCTGTTCTTATTTAGGTTTGAAGACCCAACTATTGCAGAGAACTGGACATTTAAGCCGGGTCAGTTTGTTCAGCTTACAATACCGGGAATAGGGGAAGTACCTATTAGCGTGTGTTCTTCTCCTATGAGACAGGGTTTCTTTGAACTATGTATTAGAAAAGCTGGAAGGGTAACTATTGCAGTCCACAAGCTTAAGCCTGGTGATACCGTACTCGTGAGGGGCCCATATGGAAACGGTTTTCCTGTTGACAAATGGGAAGGGATGGACTTGCTCTTAATAGCAGCTGGTCTCGGGACGGCTCCTCTAAGGAGTGTTTTCCTTTATGCGATGGACAACAGGTGGAAATACGGTAACATAACATTCATAAACACTGCCCGCTATGGGAAGGATTTACTCTTTTACAAAGAACTTGAGGCAATGAAAGACTTGGCAGAGGCTGAGAACGTTAAGATAATTCAAAGTGTCACCAGAGATCCTGATTGGCCGGGACCAAAAGGTAGGCCCCAGAACTTCATAGTCGAAGCAAATACAAACCCCAAGAACACAGCAGTAGCAATCTGCGGTCCTCCAAGGATGTACAAAGATGTTTTTGAGGCCCTTATAAACTACGGCTACAGACCAGAGAACATCTACGTGACGCTTGAGAGAATGATGAAATGTGGAATCGGTAAGTGTGGCCACTGCAACGTAGGAACAAGCACATCATGGAAATACGTCTGTAAAGATGGCCCCGTATTCACGTACTTTGACATAGTATCAACACCAGGAATGCTCGACTGAGGTGGTGAAGATGGAGAACGAAAAAGTTCGCATCGGGTTTTACGCTCTCACTTCATGTTATGGTTGCCAACTCCAGTTCGCTATGATGGACGAGATAATTCAGCTTTTGGACAAGGCAAAGATAGAATGCTGGTTCATGCTGGATAGAGATAGCAGCGAGGATAGGGAAGTGGATATAGCCTTCATAGAGGGAAGTGTGTCCACTCAGGAAGAAGTTGAGCTTGTAAAGAAGATCAGAGAGAAGGCCAAAATAGTTGTTGCTGTGGGATCATGTGCCGTTCATGGTGGAGTGCAGAGCTGGGAGAAAGATAAAGAGCTCAGTGAGCTTTGGAAGACTGTTTACGGAGATGCTCATGTTAAATTTGAGCCCAAGATGGCAGAGCCTGTTGAAAAATACATCAAGGTTGACTACAAGCTTTACGGTTGCCCACCAGAGAAGAAGGATTTCCTCTACGCGTTGGGCACATTCTTGGTGGGCTCATGGCCTGAGGACATTGATTATCCAGTATGTGTTGAGTGCAGGCTTAGAGGGAACCCATGTATTCTTATAGAAAAGGGAGAGCCGTGCTTAGGGCCAGTGACAGTTGCCGGGTGTGATGCAAGGTGTCCCGGCTTTAACGTTGCTTGCATTGGGTGCAGAGGGGCTGTAGGATATGACGTTGCGTGGTTTGACTCTCTAGCCTTAGAGTTCAAGAAGAAAGGTCTTACAAAAGAGGAGATTCTTGAGAGAATGAAGATCTTCAACGCCCACAATCCGAAGCTTGAGGAAATGGTTAACAAGATATTTGAGGAGGGAGAATGATGTATATCCCGATTACGGTTGATCATATAGCCCGTGTTGAGGGTAAGGGAGGAATAGAGATAGTTACAAGTGATGAGGGGGTTAAAGAAGTCAAGCTTAACATAATAGAAGGCCCGAGGTTCTTTGAAGCCATTACAATTGGCAAGAAGCTTGAAGAGGCATTGGCGATCTATCCGAGGGTTTGTTCTTTCTGTTCAGCATCTCATAAGCTCACGGCTTTAGAGGCTGCCGAAAAGGCCATAGGCTTTACTCCAAGACCCGAAATTCAGGATTTGAGAGACCTGCTTTACATAGGGGATATGATAGAGAGCCATGCCCTACACCTTTACCTTTTAGTCCTTCCTGACTACCTTGGCTACTCAAATCCACTGGCAATGGTGGACAAATACAGAAAAGAAATCGAATACGCAATGACGCTGAAAAACATTGGTTCAAAGATAATGGATTACCTTGGCTCAAGAGCAATTCATCAAGAAAATGCCATACTTGGAGGCTTTGGAAAGCTTCCAACAAAAGCCCAGTTTGAAGAACTTAAGAAAGAATTGAAGGAAGCGCTACCTCTGGCGGAATATACAGTGGAGCTGTTCTCAAAACTCGAACAGTACGAAGAAGTGACAGACGATGAAATGGTTCATATGGCAGTGAAGCCAAGAAATGGTGTCTATGGCATATACGGAGACTACATTAAGGTTAGCGATGGATTTGAGTTCCCGGTTGAGGATTACAAAAAGCACATAGTTGAGAAAGTTGTTGAACACAGCTTTGCAAAGCATTCCTTCTATAAAGGGAAGCCCTTCATGGTTGGTGCGATCTCAAGAATAGTTAACAACGCAGATCTTCTCTACGGCAAGGCGAAGGAACTCTACGCCCAATACAAGGACCTTCTTAGGTACAACAACTGCTTTGCAAACAACTTTGCTCAGGCAATTGAGCTGGTATACTTTATAGAGAGGGCAATAGACATAATTGACGATACCCTTGCAAAGTGGCCAATAAAGGAGAGGGATGAGGTTGAAATAAGAGACGGCTTTGGAGTGAGCATAACCGAGGCTCCAAGAGGCTTACTCGTCTACGCTCTTGAAGTCAAGGATGGAAGAGTTAACTATGCGGATATCATAACACCAACCGCAATGAACCTTGCAATTATGGAACGCCATGTTAGAATGATGGCTGAGAATCACTGGCAAGATGACCCAGAGAGGCTCAAGCTTCTTGCAGAGATGACGGTTAGGGCATATGATCCATGTATCTCGTGTTCTGTTCACGTAGTTAGGCTTTAGTTTTTTAACTTCCCTTCTAATTTTTGTTGGTGGGAATATGAGCACGTTGATCCTTGCCCTTGGGAACGAGCTTATGAAAGATGATGGTGTAGGGTTGAAGGTTGGTAAAATTCTGGCAGAGAAGGGTTACAACGTTCTTGAGATAGGAACCGATATATTCAAGCTTCAACGCTATTATAATGGCGAAGAAAGAATAATAATCATCGATGCTATACTCACTGACAAATATAAACCCGGAGAAATGATCCATCTAAAGGGAGAAGAAGTTTTTGAAAAGCTTAAGGCTGAAATAAGGAGTGCACATTTTATGGGGGCTATCGATGGACTCAAGCTTTTGATGGCTCTTGATGAACGGCTAGCTAAAGCAGAGATTCATTTCGTTGGGGTTGTGGCTAAAGAGATTGAATTGGGGACTGAACTCAGTGAAGAGGTTAAAAGCAATATTCATAATATTATAAATGCCATAGAGAATATTGCGAAATAATCTTTGCAAAAATTTTTCACACTTTTGAAGGTTCAGAAGGGTGGAATGGTTCGAAAGCCTTTTAAATACTTTCTTTTTACCCCACTACAGCTTTAGGGTATAGAAATGTAAAGGCTGACTGAAATGGCATGGCATATCTTCATTCCAGATTCACTCCTCGAAGAGACCTCTGACCCAAAGATAAGAACTTATAAAGTTGGACAGATCGGCAGGGCGGCAGCGATCTTTGGCGTTGAGCACATATGGATTTACAAAGCAGGAGGAAAAGACGGGAAATTCATTAAGCTAATCCTTGAATACATGGAAACACCGCAGTATCTGCGAAAGAGCTTAATACCACTTACAAAGGAGCTCAGGTACGTGGGTGTTTTGCCACCTCTGAGAACTCCCCACCATAAGCTCAAAGGAAGACCCAAGCTCGGCGAAATCAGGGAAGGCGTTGTAGTCAGAAAGGGCAAGAGGCTTTACGCGGACATTGGCCTTGACGAGCTTGCCCTCGTGGAGGGGGGCGGAGAAGGGCGGATGACCTTCAAAATCGTGTCCCTGAATCCGCTCAAAGTGGTGCCCGCAGAGCCGGAGGAGTATTGGGGATATCGGGTACATTTCACCAGAAAGTCTTTGGCAAAAACACTTAAAAAGGCAAAACTCAACCTTGCAATCGCGACCTCACGAAAGGGTGAGGATGTGAGAAAAGTGAACCTTCCCCCGCTGGAGGGGGAAGTGGGATTCGTGTTTGGATCTCCCCGGAAGGGGGTAATGGAAATCCTGAGAGACTTCAATGAGGATTATCCCTTTGATCTAATCCTCAATACGATTCCAAATCAAAAGACAAAGACCGTTAGAACGGAGGAAGCCGTGTTGGCGACATTGGCGGTATTTAATTTCATAAGGAGGGATTGAAATGGGAAAAATTAGCAGACCAAGGAGAGGTTCATTGGCGTATTCCCCAAGAAAAAGAGCCAAGAGTATAGTCCCGAGAATTAAAAACTGGCCACAAGAGCAAGAGGTTAGAATGCTTGGATTTGCAGGGTACAAGGCTGGAATGACCCACGTGCTTATGATAGACGATACTCCAGGGCTTACGAAGGGTAAGGAGATCTTCGTGCCAGTAACGATAGTTGAAGCTCCGCCCTTAATAGTCTACGGAGTTAGAGCCTACAAACAAGGTTACCTTGGACTTGAAACTGCAACTGAGGTTATGGTTCCAGACTTCAAGCTTGAAAACTACCCATCAAAGAAGGCAAAGAACGTAACATTCTACAGTCTTCTCGAGAGAAGAATCAAGACCCTTCCAAAGAACTACAACGAAGAGATCTTCCAGCAAAAACTCGGAGAGCTTGAGGACCTCGTTAAGTCCGGAGAAATAGTTGAGGTTAGAGCACTTGTAGCAACTCAGCCATGGCTCGCAAGAATAAAGAAGAAGCCCGAAGTCATGGAGTACGCAGTTGGCGGAACAAGCGTTGAAGAGAAGTTCGCCTACATCAAAGAGAAGCTTGGAAAAGAACTCAGAGCAAGCGAAGTTCTCAAGGAAGGAGAGCTTCTTGACGTTGTAGCTGTTACAAAGGGTAAGGGTACTCAGGGCCCAGTTAAGAGATGGGGCATTAAGATCCAGTTCCACAAGGCTCAAAGAGCTGGAAAAGCAAGACACGTTGGTAACCTCGGTCCATGGCATCCTGCGAGAGTTATGTGGACAGTTCCACAAGCTGGACAGATGGGATTCCACCACAGAACTGAGTTCAACAAGAGGCTCCTGAGGATAGGAGAAAACGGAAAACTCGAGCTCAACGGAGAAGAAATCGAGATCACTCCAAAGGGAGGATTCCCACACTACGGAGTAGTGAGAAACGACTTCCTTATGATAGCTGGGACCCTACCTGGAGCAATTAAGAGAATAATCAGGGTAAGACCGGCAATAAGGCCTCCAGCCAAGAAGCCACCTGTTGAGGCTCCACAAATAACATACGTTAGTAGAGAATCAAAACAATGAGGTGAGGGTTTATGAAAGTTAAGGTATTTTCACTCGATGGCGAGCCAATTGAAGAAATCGAACTCCCAAAGGTATTCCAAACACCTTTCAGACCAGATCTCATTAAGAGAGCTGTCATCGCTTCATGGACCCACCGCATACAACCACAGGGGAGAGACCCCCTCGCTGGTAAGAGGAGGGTTACTGAGAACATCGGAAAAGGCCACGGTATGGCAAGAGTTGAAAGAATAAAGACTTCTCCAAGGTTCGCAGCGTTCGTCCCATTTGCCAGAGGTGGTAGAAGAACTCACCCACCAAAAGTAGAGAAAATCATATGGGAAGACATCAACAAGAAGGAGAGAAGACTTGCTTTGATGAGTGCCATAGCTGCAACTGCAAACTACGATTTAGTTAAGGCGAGGGGCCACATAATTGATAATCTGCCTCAGGTTCCCCTCGTGGTGGAAGATGAGCTCGAAAAGGTCTACAAGACTGCAAAGACCAGAGAGATCTTCAAGAAGCTCGGCGTTTGGGACGATATTGAGAGGGCAAAGAAAAACACCAAAGTGAGAGCCGGAAAGGGTAAGATGAGGGGCAGGAGATACAAGAAAGCAAAGGGCCCACTTATCGTAGTTGCCAAAAACGAGGGAATCATCCAGGGAGCAAGAAACCACCCGGGTGTTGATGTGGTCTTAGTGGACAACTTGGGCGTAGAGCTGTTAGCCCCAGGTGCACACCCCGGAAGGCTCACAATATGGACGAAGGGAGCAATAGAGAGATTGAGGGAGATTTACGGGTGATGAGTGATGGATCCGTACAAGGTTATTATAAGGCCTGTAGTCACGGAAAAGGCAATTTCAATGGTTGAGAGAGAAAACAAGCTCACCTTTATAGTAGACAGAAGAGCCACAAAGCAGGATATAAAGAGGGCTGTCGAGGAAATATACAAAGTCAAAGTTGAGAAAGTCAACACACTCATAACAATGAAAGGTGAAAAGAAGGCTTACGTGAAATTGAAGCCTGAGTATAGCGCAAGTGAGGTTGCTGCTAGAATAGGATTGTTCTGAGGTGAGTGAGAATGGGTAAGAGTTTGATTCAACAGAGGAGAGGAAAAGGAACAACAACCTTCAGAGCACCGTCTCACAGATATAGGGGTGCTGTCAAGTACATCCCCCTGAATTTCACCCAAGAAAAGACCCTTGCGGGTAGGGTAGTTGAGATACTCCACGACCCGGGAAGAACTGCACCAGTTGCTAAGGTCAAGTTTGAGAACGGTCTCGAGAAGCTCGTCCTTGCCCCAGAAGGACTTTTAGTTGGTCAGGAGGTTTACATTGGGCCTGAGGCTCCAATAGCAATTGGAAACACACTTCCACTTGCTAAGATCCCAGAGGGTACATATGTTTACAACATTGAAGGTTTTCCGGGCGATGGTGGAAAGTACGTGAGAGCTGGAGGAAGCTATGCTCTAGTTGTTTCAAAAGAGAAGAACAGAGTAATTGTTCAGTTGCCAAGCGGTGAACTTAAGACCTTCAATCCAATGTGCAGGGCCACAATTGGTGTAGTTGCCGGTGGAGGTAGACTTGAAAAGCCAATAGTTAAGGCAGGTAAGGCATACTACATAATGAAGGCAAGAAACAGGTTCTGGCCCAAGCCAAGAGGTGTAAAGATGAACGCAGTCAACCACCCACACGGTGGTAAGGAGCACCACATTGGTAAGCCAAGTACAGTCTCAAGGAGAGCTCCACCTGGAAGAAAAGTCGGTCATATCGCTGCGAGAAGAACCGGAAGGAGAAAGTGAGGTGGTATAAATGGCAAAGAAGGAATTTAAATATCGCGGTTATACTTTCGAGGAACTAATGAACATGTCTCTTGAAGATTTAGCTAAGCTTTTCCCCTCAAGACAGAGGAGGAGCCTCAAGAGAGGATTAACCCCTGAACAGAAGAAGCTCCTTAGAAAGATCAGGTTGGCAAAGAAGGGCAAATACAAGAAACCAATAAGAACTCACAGCAGGGACATGGTTATCCTTCCAGAGATGGTAGGAATCACAATTTACGTCCACAACGGAAAGGAGTTTGTCCCAGTAGAGATTAAGGAAGAGATGATTGGACATTACCTTGGAGAATTTGCTTTAACAAGAAAGAGAGTCCAACACGGTTCACCTGGTGTTGGTGCTACAAGATCATCAATGTTCGTTGCAATCAAGTGAGGTGGTAGATAATGGCAAGGTTTTCCTACTCTTTCCAAAATTTTGACCCAGAGAGAATGGCAAAGGCAAGCGGGAGAGATTTGAGAATATCCCCCAAGCTTTCAATAGAAGTCTGCAGGGAAATTAGAGGAATGATGCTCAACGATGCCATAAGGCTCCTTGATGATGTGATAGCCAAGAGAAGACCTATCCACCTCAGAAGGTTCCACGACTCACAGGGACACAAGAGGGGAAGGGGTTTCGGCCCTGGTAGATATCCAGTAAAGGTTGCTAAGGAAATCAAAAAGATTCTCCTCAACGCCAAAAACAACGCAGAGCAGAAGGGTCTTGATCCAGATAGGCTAAAGATCATCCATGCTGCAGCTCACAGAGGACCAGTGCTTAGGGGATACATACCAAGGGCTTTTGGAAGAGCCACACCATTCAACGAACAGACAACCCACATTGAGATAGTTGTTGAGGAGATTAGGAGGTGAGCTCATGGCAATCGAGAGATATTTCATAAAGGAAAGCATTAAGGAAATGCTCATCGATGAATACCTTGAGAAAGAGCTTAGAAGAGCTGGTTATGGAGGACTTGACATCAAGAAGACTCCTCTCGGGACAAAGGTTGTTATATTTGTCGAAAGACCAGGTTTCGTTATAGGAAGAGGCGGAAGAAAAATAAGGGAGCTTACGAGGGTACTGGAGAGACAATTTGGTTTGGAAAATCCCCAGATAGAGGTTGAGGAAATCAAGAACCCCTACTTTAACGCTAAGGTTCAAGCAACAAGGCTTGCCCAGGCATTGGAAAGGGGAGTCCACTTCAGAAGGGCCGCATATGCTGCAATAAGGGCAATTATGAGCAATGGCGCAAGAGGTGTGGAGATTAGAATAAGCGGTAAGCTTACAGGAGAAAGAGCTAAAAGTGTTAGATTCTACCAAGGATACATTGCGAAAGTTGGAAACCCAGCTGAAACTTTGGTTTCAAGGGGATATGCACAGGCATTGCTGAAGCTTGGTGTCCTTGGAGTGAAAGTTTCAATTATGCCGCCAGATGCTAGACTTCCTGATGAAATTGAGATCATCGAAAAGCCAACTGAAGAAGAGGTGAGTGAGCAATGAAGCCAAGTGAGATTAGAGAGATGAGTATAGAAGAGATCGACGCTAAAATTAGAGAGCTTAGACTTGAGCTTGCAAAGGAAAGAGGAATGCTCACAATGGGAACATCCATGGAAAACCCAATGGTTATCAGGAACCTTAGAAGGGATATTGCCCGCCTTTTAACAATCAAGAGGGAAAAGTTGAGGAGAAAAGGGTGATGTTTAGTGCCTAGGATTGTGAACCCCCTGGATGAGATGCTATTTAAAGAGGTGTTAAAAGAACAGCAAAGGATTAGGGTCTATATTGAAAAGGCCCGTTATGGGAAGCTCAAGACCATAATAGAGGGAATTGACGAGAAAGAATTTGACCTTGAAGAGATTGCAAAAAAGCTCAAGGCGAAGCTGGCATGCGGAGGAACAGCCAAAAACGGAAGAATAGAGCTCCAAGGAGATCACAGAGAAAGGGTGAAGCGCTTATTGGCAGAACTCGGATTTTCAGAGGAATTAATAGAGGTCGAGTGACCAGAAAAACAATAGCACTGCATGAGCTCATAGGCCTAAAAGTCAAAGTCGTTAAAAGCTCTCATCCGGGGTTGGTAGGGATTGAGGGATATGTGATCGACGAGACGAGAAACACCCTCACAATCCTCGGAGAAAAGGTGTGGGTAGTTCCCAAGAATGTTGCCGAATTTGAGTTTGAAATTGACGATAAAAAAATACGAATAAAGGGAGAAGCCCTGATTGGAAGGCCTGAGATGAGATTAAAAAAGAGGTGAAAAAGATGAGAGACATTGGATTGAAGATACAACCTCCCGCGGAAAAGTGTGATGACCCAAAGTGCCCGTGGCACGGACACATTAAGGTGCACGGTAGAGTGTTTGAGGGAGTTGTTGTCAGCGACAAGCCAAGACACACAGTTACCGTTGAGAGACAGCACTATCACTATCTGAAGAAATACGAGCGTTATGAGCTCAGAAGAAGCAAAATACACGCCCACAACCCACCATGCATCAACGCAAAGCCGGGGGACAAAGTTATCATAGCTGAAACTAGACCCCTCAGCAAGACAAAGAGCTTTGTAGTTGTTGCAGTTGTTCAAAAAGCTGAGGAGAGGTGAATATAATGGCAAAGAAAGGTGCTGGTGCTACGAGGGGTGTCTCCCCAGTTAGGCCTACAAGGGCATTACCAATTGGAGCCTACCTCCACGTAGCAGACAACTCAGGTGCAAAGGTAATACAGATAATTGGGGTAGTAGGCTACAAAGGTGTTAGAAGGAGACTTGCTTCAGCAGGCGTCGGAGATATGGTAATTGCAGCAGTAAAGAAGGGAAGGCCTGATATGAGGCACCAAGTTGTTAGGGCAGTTATCATAAGACAGAGAAAAGAGTACAAGAGGCTTGATGGGATGAGAGTAAAATTTGAAGACAATGCAGCCGTTATTACAACACCCGAAGGTGTTCCAAGAGGAACCGAAGTTAGAGGACCTGTTGCGAGAGAAGCCGCTGAGAAGTGGGTTAGAGTTGGAAGTATGGCGAGCATAATATTGTGAGGTGAGAGAGATGAAATTAAAGAGCAAACAACCAAGAAAGCAAAGGAAGTTTTTGTATAATGCTCCCCTTCATCTAAGACACAAGATAGTCAGTGCTACCCTTTCAAAAGAACTTAGACAGAAGTACGGCATTAGAGCCCTTCCAATTAGGACTGGCGACAAAGTAAAAATAATGAGAGGGGACTTCAAGGGACATGAAGGAAAAGTCGTAGAAGTTGACCTCAAGAGATACAGGATTCACGTTGAGGGAGCAACTCTTAAGAAGGTTAACGGGACTGAGGTGTTCTACCCGATACACCCATCAAATGTTATGATTGTTGAACTGAACCTTGAAGATGAGAGAAGAAAGAAGATAATTGAGAGGAGGGCTTGAAAATGGCGAGGAAAGGTGCTAAGAGGCACTTAAAGAGGCTTGCTGCTCCAACTCAATGGTACATTGAGAGAAAGGCATACAAGTGGGCAGTAAGACCTTCCCCCGGTCCGCACAACATGAAAACATCAATTCCCCTCATCTACATAATTAGGGACTACCTTGGATACGCAAAGACCGGTAGGGAAGCAAGAAAAATCCTCAACGAAGGAAAAGTGCTTGTGGATGGAAAGGTTAGAAAGGACTACAAGTTCCCAGTTGGTATCATGGACGTTGTCTCAATACCTGAAACTGGGGAACACTACAGAGTATTTCCAAACAGAATTGGAAAGCTTATTCTCCACCCAATAAGCGAAGAAGAGGCAAAGATAAAACCGCTGAGGATAAACAACAAGAGAATGGTAAAGGGAGGAAACTTGCAGCTCAACTTCCACGATGGAACAAACCACTTAATCAAGCTCAGTTCACTTACGGATGAAACCAAAGACAAGTTCAAAACCGCGGACACAGTCCTAATGAAGGTCCCGGAGAGGGAGATAATTGAAGTACTCCCATTCGAAATTGGTGCTTATGTGTTCGTCGTTCAGGGTAAGAACGTCGCAAGGGTAGGAAAAATCGTTGAAGTCAGAAACTTCCCAGGTGGATGGCCAGATGTGGTCACCATTGAGGACAAAGAAGGCGAGCTCTTCGACACCTTGAAAGATTACGCATTTGTGTTGGGTAAAGATGAACCAAAGATTTCATTACCGTGAGGTGAAAAGGAATGATAGCTAACAGAGAGGCAATCTTGGCGGATTGGGAAGCTCACCCTATGAGAAGGCCTAGGATAGCCAAAGTCACCATAAACATTGGTGTTGGTGAGAGTGGTGAGAGACTTACAAAGGCTGAGACAATGTTAGAATCACTTGTTGGTCAGAAGCCAATAAGGAGGAAGGCAAAGAAAACAAACAGGGACTTTGGAATTAGAAGAGGCGAGCCGATAGCGGTTAAGGTGACCCTAAGGGGTCAAAAAGCCTACGACATGCTCAAAAGGCTATTGGCTGCCGTTGACAACAGACTTAAAGAATCCAGTTTTGATGAGCACGGAAACGTTTGCTTTGGTATTGACGAACACATCAACATTCCGGGAGTGGAATACGATCCAGAAATCGGTATATTTGGTATGGACGTCTGTGTAACACTTGAAAGACCCGGATACAGAATCGCAAAGAGGAAAAGGAGAAGGCACCACATCCCCACAAGACACAAGCTTACAAAAGAAGAGGGTATGGTTTTCATGCAGGAAGAGTTTGGAGTCCAGATTGTGGAGGGATGATTATGGCGAAAGCTGATTACAACAAAAGAAAGCCGAGGAAGTTTGGTAAGGGCGCGAGAAGATGCATCCGCTGTGGACAATTTGGACCGATAGTCAGAATACACGGGCTAATGCTCTGCAGACACTGCTTTAGAGAGGTAGCTCCAAAATTAGGATTTAAGAAATACGACTGAGGTGAGATGGGATGACTCTGTTAGATCCTTTGGCAAATGCTTTATCTCACATTACAAACAGCGAGAGAGTTGGAAAGAAAGAGGTTTACATAAAGCCAGCCTCAAAGCTTATTGGAGAGGTACTTAGGGTTATGCAAGAGAACGGATACATAGGTGAGTTTGAGTTTATCGATGATGGAAGGGCAGGAATATACAGGGTTCAGCTCCTAGGAAAGATAAACAAGGCAGGAGCAATAAAGCCGAGGTTTTCAGTGAAAGCTAGAGAATATGAAAAGTGGGAAAAGAGATTCCTTCCAGCATTCGAGTTTGGTATTCTAATAGTTTCCACATCCCAAGGTGTTATGACACACAAGGAAGCCCTTGAGAAGGGCATTGGTGGAAGGTTAATAGCCTACGTCTACTGAGGTGAGAGAAATGCCAATTGATGCATGGGTGAGGGAAGAAGTTGAAATTCCAGAAGGAGTCACCGTCGAGATAAACGGTAACGTCGTTAAGGTAAAGGGTCCAAAGGGAGAAGTTGAGAGAGAACTCAGCTATCCAGGGGTTAAGATATTCACTGAAGACGGCAAGGTTGTTATCTACAAGGACTTCCCAAGGAGAAAGGATATAGCCATTGCAAGAACATTCAAAGCACACATAACGAACATGATCAAGGGTGTCACGGAAGGGTTCACTTACAAGCTCAAGGTTGTTTACAGCCACTTCCCGATAACAGTCAAGGTGCAAGGTGACAAAGTTTACATAGAAAACTTCCTTGGTGAAAAGGCACCAAGAGTTGCTGAGATACTCCCCGGAGTTACAGTAAAGGTCATGGGTGGCGAAATAATAGTAGAGGGAATCGACAAAGAAAAAGTCGGACAAACTGCGGCAAACATCGAGCAGGCGACAAGAATTACCGGTAGGGATAGGAGAGTCTTCCAAGATGGTATTTACATTGTTGAAAAGGCTGGTAAACCTATAAAGTTCTGAGGTGAGACTAATGGAAAAAGCGAGACTCTTAAGGATAAGGGCCAAACTCAAAAGGAAGAAGCCCAGGTTTCTTAGGCAAGAATGGTGGAGGTTTCCCAAGTTTAAGAATGATCCCAAGTGGAGGAGACCCAAGGGAACAGACAGCAAGATGAGGCTAAAGCTTAAAGGAAAGGCAAGATCACCTAGCATTGGATGGAGCTCACCAAAAGCCGTTCGCGGGCTCCACCCAAGCGGTTACGAGGAAGTACTGGTACACAATGTTAAAGAGCTTGAGATGATAGACCCAACCAGACAGGCCGCTAGAATATCTAGAACAGTCGGAAAGAGGAAGAGACTCATGATAATTGAGAGAGCCAAGGAATTGGGTATTAAGGTACTCAACGCGAGGTGAAGGTCATGCTCAAAATGCAGAGAAGGATTGCTGCTGAACTTTTGAAATGTGGCGAGAATAGGGTTTGGATAGACCCTGAAAGGATTGATGATGTTAAGTCCGCTATCACAAGAGAGGACATTAGAAGATTAATCAATGAAGGCGTCATCAAGAAAAAGCCAATTAAGGGACAGAGCAGGTACAGGGCAAAGCTTAGGCAAGAAGCGAGAAAGAAGGGAAGACACAGGGGACATGGAAGCAGAAAGGGTAAGAAGACCGCAAGGATGGGCAAGAAAGAGAGATGGATGATGACGATTAGAGCCCTTAGAAGGGAACTTAGAAAGCTCAAGGCAGAGAAGAAGATTGATGAACACACCTACCGCAACCTTTACATAAGGGCCAAGGGTGGACAGTTCAAGAGCAAACACCAGCTTTATCTGTTCATGGAAGAGAAAGGGATATTGAAGAGGTGATATAAATGGCACACGGACCAAGATATAGGGTTCCATTCAGAAGGAGAAGGGAAGGTAAGACTAACTATCACAAGAGGCTTGCACTCCTTAAATCAGGCAAGCCCAGATTAGTTGTGAGAAAAACCCTCAACCATCACATAGCTCAGATAGTGCTGTATGATCCAAAGGGCGACAAAACAGTTGTTTCAGCTCACACAAGAGAGCTCATGAGGGATTTTGGATGGAAGGGACACGGTGGAAATACTCCAAGCGCTTATCTCCTCGGGTTGCTCATAGGCTACAAGGCACTTGAGAAGGGAATTGAAGAGGCGATCCTTGACATAGGACTTCACCCGCCCACCAGAGGATCAAGCATCTTTGCGGTCCTCAAGGGAGCAGTTGATGCGGGATTGGAGGTTCCACACAGCGAGGAAATCTATCCGGAAGAGTACAGAATTAAAGGGGAACACATCGCTGAGTATGCAAAGATGCTTAAGGAAGAGGACGAAGAGAAGTACAGAAAGCAGTTCGGAGGCTACTTGGTTAAGGGGCTCGAACCTGAAAAGCTTCCCGAGCACTTTGAAGAGGTTAAGGCGAGAATCGTTGAGAAATTTGAGAAGGTGAGAGCATGAGCCAAGAGTGGAAAGAATACGCTCAAAGGGTTTTAGAAGAGTGGCAACCCAAGACAAAGCTCGGTATGCTCGTTAAAGAAGGCCAGATCACTGACATTCACGAGGTCTTTAGAAAGGGATACCAAATAAAAGAGCCTGAAATTGTTGACGTATTACTCCCAGAAGTCAACGCACGTGAGAACCAAGAAGTACTTGACATAGCACTTACAGTGAGAATGACTGACAGCGGTAGGAGAGTTAGGTTTAGGGTACTGGCAGCGGTAGGAAACAGAGACGGTTACGTGGGACTTGGAATTGGTCACGGAAGAGAAGTTGGAATAGCCATAAGGAAGGCAATAAACTACGCTAAGATGAACATAATTGAGATCAAGAGAGGCTGTGGTTCATGGGAGTGCAGATGTAGAAGACCACACTCAATCCCATTCGCCGTTGAAGGTAAGAGCGGTAGTGTAAAGGTCAAGCTCATGCCAGGGCCGAGAGGACTTGGTCTCGTTATCGGTGACGTTGGTAAGAAGATACTCAGCCTAGCTGGAGTCAAGGACGTGTGGTCACAAACATTGGGTGAGACAAGAACCACAGTTAACTTCGCAAAGGCAGTGTTTGAGGCACTATACAACACCAACAGTGTCGCTGTGAAGCCTGAGATGATCGAGCGTTATGGTATCGTTGTTGGTAGAGAAATGCCACAGAACTTTGAGCTGTGAGGTGAACGAGGATGGCAAAACTTGCTTTGATTAGGATAAGGGGCAGAGTGAATGTTAAGAGACCCGTAAAAGACACCCTTGCAATGCTGAGGCTTCACAAGATAAACCACCTTGTGATCGTTGACGACACCCCAACTTACAAGGGAATGATACAAAAGGTAAAGGACTACATCACTTGGGGAGAGATAAATGCCGAAACCTTAGCAAAGCTTATAGAAAAGAGAGGAAGATTGCCCGGGAACAAGAGAGTTACAGAGGAGTACGTCCAGGAAAAACTTGGCATGAGCATCAAAGAATTTGCTGAGAAAGTAGTCAACGGAGAAATGAAGCTCAGTGATCTGCCAGGACTCAAGCCGGTATTTAGACTTCACCCAGCAAGGGGCGGCATGGGAAGTAAGAAGAGAACCTTTAAAGAAGGTGGCGCGTTGGGATATAGAGGAGAGGCCATTAACGAGCTTATAGAGAGAATGCTGTGAGGTGCGCGAGATGATTAGGAGAAAGAAAAAAGTGAGAAAGCTTCGCGGTTCCCACACTCATGGATGGGGATGCAAAAAGAAGCACCGCGGTGGAGGACACAAGGGCGGTAGAGGTATGGCAGGAACTGGAAAAAGAAGCAAGGCTAAATGGACATGGGTCATCAAGTATGCCCCTGATCACTTGGGTAAGAGGGGCTTCAGCAGGCCTGTGGAAGTTCAAAGAGAGATAACTGCAGTAAACCTCAAATTCATTGACGAGCACCTTGATGAGCTCATGCAGCTCGGTATTGCCTACGAGGAGGAAGGAAGAATTATTGTCGATACAACTCAGTTTGCCGATAAGGTGCTTGGAAGCGGAAAGCTCACAAAGCCACTCGTAATTAAAGCCAGGGCCTTCTCCCCCAAGGCCGAGGAGAAGATTATTCAGGCCGGGGGAGAGGCGCTGATAGCTTGATTTTTCTTTCTCTTTTTGGATAATTATTTTTGGGGTGTAATCCATGGGAGCAAGGGAAATAATATACAAAATAGAGCACATGTTTCCAGAAATTGAAAGGCCAAAAAGACATGTCCCGCTGAAGGAAAAATTCGCTTGGACAGGAGTTGCATTGTTGCTGTATTTTATTATGGCACAGATACCTCTTTTTGGAATTCCAGGTGAAATACAGGACTACTTCCAGACTTTAAGAGTGGTCCTAGCAGGTAGAAATGGTAGTCTATTAACACTTGGTATCGGTCCCATAGTTACCGCTGGAATTATCATGCAACTTTTAGTCGGTTCAGAGATAATAAAGCTGGACCTCTCAAATCCTGAGGATAGAAGGTTTTATCAGGCTCTGCAGAAGGTATTTGCAGTATTCATGTGCTTCTTTGAGGCAGCTATCTACGTATTTGCAGGAGCGTTTGGTAACCCTACGTTAACAATCAAGGTACTCCTCATGCTTCAGCTCGCCTTTGGTGGAATAATGGTAATGATTATGGATGAGCTTGTGAGCAAGTGGGGAATCGGTAGTGGTATAAGTCTCTTTATTGCTGCGGGAGTCTCACAGACAATTGTTACTAGAGCCCTTAACCCATTAACAACAAATCAAGCTATAGACCCCTTAACAGGTGGTCCCGCTATAATAGGTGCTATTCCGGCCTTTATCCAGCACTTAATTAAAGGTGATATTACCGGGGCACTGTACAGAAGAGGACTCCCAGATATGATCAGCGTTTTGGCAACAATAGTTGTCTTCCTAATAGTTGTTTACTTGGAAAGCATGAGGGTAGAGATTCCTCTCAGCTACGGAAGGGTAACTGTTAGAGGAAGATATCCAATAAGGTTCATGTACGTCAGCAACATTCCGATCATACTCACATTTGCCCTTTACGCAAACATCCAGCTATGGGCCAGGCTATTACAGAGACTTGGTCATCCAATCCTTGGAACTTTTGACGAAACTGGAGCGGCAGTTTCTGGGTTTGTAAGGTACGTCCTACCACCTAGTGATATATTCAGCGTTACAGCCGATCCGCTAAGGGCTTTGGTTTATGCCATACTCACAATAATGTTCTCATTACTCTTTGGATTCCTATGGGTTGAGCTCACCGGACTTGACGCAAAGAGCATTGCAAGACAACTGCAAAGAGCGGGATTGCAAATACCCGGCTTTAGAAGGGACCCAAGAATCTTGGAAAGGGTCCTGCAGAGGTACATACCCTACGTTACATTCTGGGGAGCATTCACTTTGGCTGTTGTTGCGGTATTAGCAGACTTCCTTGGAGCACTAGGAACTGGAACTGGAATACTGCTTACAGTAGGTATCTTATACAGATTTTATGAAGAAATAGCAAGGGAGCAAGCCACTGAGATGTTCCCAGCACTGCGCAGGTTCTTTAGTTGAGTTTCTTTTTCATTATTCATTTTCTAAAAAACCTTATAAACCAATTTTTCTTTGTAGTCTCTGGAGTGCGAGTTTTGATCAGGGTGATAGCATATGCCATTTGTGGTGGTCATTACGGGAATCCCGGGGGTAGGAAAGAGCACAATCACAAAACTGGCCTTGAAAAGGACTCGAGCGAAATTTAGGGTAGTTAACTTTGGGGATATAATGTTCGAGGAAGCAGTCAAGGCGAAGCTAGTTACCCACAGAGACGAGATGAGGAGACTAAGCTTGAAGGTGCAGAGGGAGTTGCAGCTTAAAGCTGCCCAACGAATCCTTGAGATATCTAGAGAAGAACCCGTACTGCTCGATACTCATGCTACAATAAAAACGCCTTTGGGGTATATGCTCGGCTTTCCTAAGGAGGTAATTGAGGTTATAAACCCGAGATTTGTTGTTATAATAGAGGCGACGCCTAGTGAAATACTCGGAAGAAGATTAAGAGATCTGAAAAGAGATAGGGATGTCGAAACTGAGGAACAAATTCAGAGACATCAGGATTTAAATAGGGCTGCCGCAATAAGTTATGCAATGCATTCCAATGCGCTTATAAAGATAATTGAAAATCATGAGGATAAAGGTCTGGAAGAGGCTGTTAATGAACTGGTAAAAATACTTGATCTGGCGGTGGAGGAAGATGCTTGAGGGAATATATCTTGCACTTGACAAAGTATTTGGTCCTTTAGTTACCAATGCTCACCCAATGTGGGTAGTAACAATTTCGGGAATTATACTTGGTGCCTTTTTCACATTAGTCAATCACATACTGATAGACCAAGAAAAAATGAAAAAGTTACAAAAAATGAGCAAGGAATTCCAGAAGGAATGGAAGGAAGCTCAAAAAGCTGGAGACGAGAAGAAATTAAGGAAGCTTCAGCAAAAACAGCTTGAGCTTTTAAGACTCCAAAATGAAGTCATGAAAGACTCAATGTTTAAACCAATGCTTTTTACAATGCCGATATTCTTCATATTCTTTGGGTGGATGAGAAGGTGGTATGTTGAAACGGCAATCGTGAAGTCACCGTTCAACTTTTTCCTCTTTGACTGGTTCCACAGATTTTACCACTCTGCCCTTCAGGCGAATGAGCTGGGATACATAGGCTGGTACATTTTGACATCAATGATAACCGGTCAGGTTTTGAGAAAGCTCTTGGACTCATATTAGTTAAATTTAAAAATGCTGCACAAAAAAGCTAAGCGGGGTGAGAAATATGAAACCAATGTACAGGTCAAGATCATGGAGAAGAAAGTACGTTAGAACTCCGGGTGGAAGGACTGTAATACACTTTGAAAAGAAGAAGCCAAAAATAGCACACTGTGCAATGTGCGGAAGACCACTAAACGGAATCCCAAGGGGAAGATCAAGTGAGTTAAGAAAGCTCCCCAAGACTAAAAAAAGACCCGAGAGGCCTATGCCACACCTCTGCCCAAGCTGCATGCGCAGAGTCATGAAGGCCCAGGTAAGGGCTGCACTCTAACCTTGGACGAAAGGGATGCACCATGCCTAAGGGATGTCTAGTGATCACAGTGAGCGGATTGGCAGGAAGTGGTACTACAACTCTCTGCAGGAATCTAGCTAAACACTACGGCTTTAAGCACGTTTATGCGGGTTTAATATTCAGACAGATGGCACAGGAAAGGGGAATGTCCCTCCAGGAGTTCCAGAAATATGCTGAAATGCACCCCGAAATAGACAGGGAAGTTGACCAGAGGCAAGTAGAAGCGGCAAAAGAATGCAATGTGGTTATTGAAGGGCGTCTAGCGGGATGGATGGTAAAAAATGCTGATTTGAAGATATGGTTAGATGCACCAATTCAAGTTAGGGCTCAGCGTGTAGCACAGAGAGAGGGCGTAAGTGTTGAAGAGGCATTTATGCAAATTGCCGAAAGGGAAATGCAGAACAGGAAAAGATATTTAAACCTATACGGGATTGACATTAACGATCTCTCAGTTTATGATTTGGTTATTAACACTGCCAATTGGGGTCCCGATGGGGTCTTCGCCATTGTGAAGGCCGCCATCGACCACCTGTACCCCGATGGCGACACGGGGAAATAAAAAAGATGGAGGTGGGATGAATGCCAGCAATTGATGTTGGAAGGCTAGCCGTTGTTATTGCCGGAAGAAGGGCTGGACAAAAGGTAGTTGTTGTTGACATAATCGACAAGAACTTCGTCCTCGTTACCGGCGCTGGATTGAACAAGGTGAAGAGGAGAAGGATGAACATCAAGCACCTTGAACCTCTCCCAGAGAAGGTTAACATTGAGAGAGGCGCCGACGACGAGGCTGTTAAGCAAGCTTTGGAAAAAGCGGGAATAAGTTTAGAGTGAAATTTTTGTTTTTCTTTTTATTATATATTGCTCTGAATATTTTTTTGTTTATGTGTTGAGTTCTTAGGAATTACTACTAACACTCTAAAAGTTTTCATACTTTCACCCTAGTTCCCACCACCTGTGAAGTTGTATAATCTGTCCAGATTCACGGCCAGAATCGCCCCTAAAATCCTGACAGCTAACCCCCTCAAACTAACACTCCTGCTCGGCCTCAGAAGAAACTCAGAAAACTTCGAAAACAAAGTCTCAATCCTCCTGCGAAAGTCAGACAAGTACTTGTAAAACTTCTTCTCCTCCAGATTACTAATCTGATTCCCCCGCTTTACTGGCGTGTAAACAACGCCAAACCTCAGAAATTCCTCCTCGAGCCCCCTGCTAACATACCCCTTATCCAAAAACAGAAAACAGCCGGAAAACTCCTCAACAATCACCCAGAACTTTTCCCGGACAACACTCACATCATGCTTATTCGCCGGATCAACAGACAGTAAAGCCAGCAAATTTCCATCAGAGTAACAGGTCAGCTTGTACCCATAGTAAAACTTTTTTTAGAGGGAACAAACCCAACTGCGGGCTTTTCAGAGATGACTTCTGAAGAACCCTCCTTATCCTTCCTGTTTTTTCTGGCCAACTCCTTGGTCTGAATGGGCTTTGAGTCCAGTATTCTAACGTATTCTCTGGCGTGTTTTTTGAATAATTCTTCCTGCGCTAGGAGCAGGAGTTTTTCGTGCCTGTTCAAGCGTTCTGTTAGTTTGTTGTACCTGATTTTGGGGAACAGCTTCATTTCTTCGATTAGGACTCTGTAAGCGTGCTTGTAAACTCCGTTAAAGTGCAAGTGTGCTAGTATTGCGAAGGTTATTAGGTCGTAGAGGCTGATTATTTCCCTGTGAGTGTTTTTCGGGTAGTGTTTGCTGATTATCGGGTAGATTTCGGATTTTATGATCAGGATTTCCCTCTGAAAACTCAATACAACCACCAATCAACCAAAAAACTTAAGTGCTTATAACTCTAACGATCTAATGGGAACTAGGGTCATACTTTCTTGATTTTGAAAAAAGAAGTCTTTAGAGAATTACTTTATTTTGAGAGAAAAAAAACCATTAGATGTGAACTAAAAGTGATACTGTTAGGATAACTGGGGCATCACCTCCTGAAGCCATTCAGTAACATCACCAGGCGGATCACCAAAACTAGAATGAATTCTGACAAAATTATACCAGAAGGCAAACAGAAAACAAACCTATGAACCCTCCTCCAGTCTTTACCCCTGAAATTATTCCAGAAACGCTTCGTCCTCTCCTTCAACGTCCTAAACCAGCGCTCAACACTGTTCCTCGGCCCGAAAGTCACATGCAGATAACCCAACCTC
>NZ_KE387149.1:927728-937170 GCF_000430485.1 Thermococcus sp. PK | reverse complement strand
GAAATTATTCCAGAAACGCTTCGTCCTCTCCTTCAACGTCCTAAACCAGCGCTCAACACTGTTCCTCGGCCCGAAAGTCACATGCAGATAACCCAACCTCAAAACTCTTAAAAGCAGACTTATACCAGCTCGCCCTGTCAACCAGGAAAATTGGCTGTCCCTCGCAGGATTTCAAAACAACTAGAATGAAATCCCTGGCAACCCACCAGTTTCTAACAGTCGTAATCCAGACTGCTAAAACTTCCTTGCTCTCAACGTCAATTGCAGCCCAGAGGTATCTTTTCTTCCCGTTGATTTTTATTACTGTTTCGTCAACTGCGATGAAGTTTCGCTGTTTTTTGACTGCGAGGATTTTTGGCTTGTAAACTGCTTCTGCTATTTTTGAATGGCTTCCCAGACGGTTGTGTGGCTGATTCCGAGGATTCTGGCGGTTTGCCTGTAGCTTAAGCCGTTTAGGTACAGGGTTATTGCCCTGATTTTCTTTTCTGGTGGGATTTTGTTGCGACGAAAGGGTTTTAAGGCTGAAACCACCCAGTAAATAATGGTTTCAGACTTCATGTTCCCCCTTCTTTTTCTAAAGTACTGCCAGTAACTTAAACCTGACACCCCACAGCTTATCCTAACAGTATCCTAAAAGTTTAAGAAAATTTTAAATATAAAAACAACTTATTGAGTATGTAAAATTTTCGGAGGTGATAAGAGTTGGAAGAGTTTGATGTCAAATCTGCCATTACAGAAACTTTAAACGACGCCACATTATTGACGTGTTGTCTCCAAGTTTGGGCATTTATAAGTACAGATTCTGACTGAATTTTATTATTTTATTTTTTAACTTCACTTGGAGGGGGCAAAAAGTGATTAAAGGGTACCTAGATAAGTTGGGAGATGATATACCAAAAAAAGACGTTGATGGGGATATATATTGCAAAGGATATTTATTATTATGTCTGGGTGATGTAGAGAAAGGAGAAAGATACCTTAAAATGTTGTTTGAAAAAGATCCAAAAAATTTAAAAGTAATTAATAAATTACTTAATGTCTATATTCTACAAAAAGATTTTGAGAAATGTAATCTACTTCTAAACAGAGTTTTTAAGGAATATATAAAACATGATATTCCACCATTTCTCTTTGCTAAATATCTCAGAATCCTAATATTGCACAACAAAATAAGTGAAGCTATAGCTTTTAAGAAGCAACTCCAAGAAGTTTTTCAATCTTCTATGTATTTAGCTAAATATAAGGATAGTGTATGGAAACTTTATTTTGAACTAGGTAATTTAGAATCTTACATAGGACAATATGAAAAGGCTATTGCGTCTTATCTCAAGGCTTTGTCCTCGTTACCTCCTACTTCAGATTTTATTCGGGCTAAATTATTATACTTAATTGCATTATCCTATTATTCCCTTGAGGACTACAATAGCGCTATAACATATTTGAAAAAGTCAATAGCTCTAAGTCCAAACTACTCAAAATCTTATGTTCTCTTAGGAATAATATACCTAAAGGATAATAAATTAGATACAGCTCACAAATACCTCCATTATGCTTTGAAACTCAATCCTGCTGATAAACAAGCTTTGAAATATCTCAACTTTTTAAAGAATAATAAGCAGGAGGTTTAGCAAATGCCCGATATTACTTTAATAAATGTAGTTTCATCATCGTCTAAACCTCAAACTCCGCTTGGAATTTTATATCTGGCTGGTACTCTTGAGAAATATAATTTTGATGTTGATGTTATTGATTACCAATATATTTTTTATAAACACAAATGGGGGTATAAACATCTTGGTGAGACTATAGCTAACATTGACTCGAAGATAGTTGGTATTGGATGTATGACGGACTCACTGCCATGGGTCATGCTAGCTACCAAATATGCAAAATCTATTACTCCAGAAAAGATTATAATACTTGGGGGGCCTGGTCCATCAGAGGTGTGTTACAATCTGCTTAGCACATACGACAGTGTAGATATCGTCTGTATTGGAGAAGGGGAATACACTCTACTTGAGTTAATGAGGACTATAGGAAATGGTATTTCATATACTCCTAGGGATTTGCTTAATATAAAAGGGATTGCATTTAAGCATGGAGATAGGGTTATAGTAACCCCAAAAAGAGAAAGGATTCAGGACTTAGATGCTTTGCCATTTCCAGCTTATCATCTTATAAACCTTAAAAAATATTATCAAGTCACTGTAGACACATCTCGTGGATGTCCATTTAGATGCACTTTTTGTGATGTGGCTCCCTTATGGGGTCGGAAAGTTATCTATAAAGGAGTTTCAAGGGTTATTGAGGAGTTAAAACTATTGAATGAAAATTATGGGGTAAAGAACATTCATTTTACGGATGATACATTTACATTGAATAAACAAAGAGTTCTTTCAATTACTGAGCAAATACAGAAATCAGACTTGGACATACAATATGCCTGCTTCGGTAGAGTAAACTTAGTAGATAATAATGTTCTTACTTCATTGATGGATTCTGGATGTAAGGGGATATTTTATGGTATTGAATCAGGGAGTAATAGGATATTACGTTTAATAAATAAAGGTTTTACAATAGGCAAAGCTATAGAGGTAGTAATAAACTCGTTAGATTATATTAAAAATGTTACTGCTTCATTCATTTGGGGATATCCATTTGAAGACTTCGAGGATTTCCTGAAAACTTTTTATGCAATAACATATTTGGATTATTTTGGGGTACAAACTAGATTTTCACGATTAGCACCTTTACCAATGTCAGAACTGCGGAAAAAATATGAGAACGACATAATAAAACCATTATACTTTAACATATATTCGCACACTATATTATCAACTCAAGACTTACCTCAAGAAATTGTTGAGGAAATTTTAAAACATCCTCCAATATACGTCTCGTTTTATTGGTTCAATACTCCCAATTTGCAAGAAAAACTGAATTTCATAGATAACTATTACAAGCTTATGGGGTAATGGCTATGAAGACTAATAAGTACTTGGTTCAGATTCCCGTAGAGGAAGGGAATTACATTATATTGGATACGTTACATGGCAAGATATACAAGCTAAAGAGAAATGAATACTATTATCTACTCAATCCTGAAAACTCAAGTTGTAGTGATACTATACATGATTTGTTAAAAAATAAGTTGTTATACCGTTCGGAAGATGAGTTTAATAAAGACGTTGAGAGAGCATATTTAGATTTCATAAGAAAGGAGAAATCATTACCACTTCATTATATGGTAATCCCAACATATTATTGTAATTTAACGTGTACATATTGCTATGAAAAGGGCATCAAAAAAGATCCTGAATTTATTTCTGAAAAAGCTTTATCGAAATTATTTCATGCAATAAACCTAATAGAAGCTGCAAAGAAATCAAATGTAAAGTCTATATTAACAATATTCGGGGGTGAACCACTACTTCCAATTAAAAGAGAATTTGATATTATTGCTCAAATAGTAAAAGAAAGCAGAGAACAAAATTTAGCTCTTAATGTTGTAAGTAATGGTGTTGGAATACCACATTATCTTTCATTACTTAAAGAATTTAATTCAATTCAGATTACATTTGATGGAGATAAGAGCACTCATGATAAATATAGAATATTCCCAAATGGAAAGGGGACTTTTGATATTATAATAAATAATCTATGCTCTCTACTTGATGAGATAAGCACTAAGACACATATAGCGTTAAGAATTCATGTTCATCGAGGAAAAGAGAACTCAGTGTATAATTTATACTGTTATTTAAAAGAGATTGGTATTCTCAAGAGAAAAAACGTTCACTTGTATGTTATGTCAGTGTATAACTACCTTGATCAATCTTTATTAACCGAAGGTATAAAAAATGAATTGGAATCTCTATTGTACCTTGTTAGGAACTTCCCCTCGATGATTAAAGAGGTAATAATTACTGGCCATTCATTTGCAATGTCATTAAATTACTTAATCAATAAAAATAACGTATACTTCCCCAAATTTAGACATTGTGAAGCTAATATAAACCAATATGTTTTCGATCTATATGGCGATATATATCCTTGTGATGTGGTAGTAGGCATAAAGGAATTTTCTGTTGG
Organism: Thermococcus sp. PK; assembly: GCF_000430485.1. NCBI lineage: Archaea > Methanobacteriati > Methanobacteriota > Thermococci > Thermococcales > Thermococcaceae > Thermococcus > Thermococcus sp. PK. The sequence goes on along the minus strand of NZ_KE387149.1, from coordinate 933,078 downwards.
GAAATTTATTCCAAATTTGCAATTTTATGATTCATTTAAAAAATGGAGAGAAACCTGTATATTAACTCTGCCTTGTAAAGAATGTTCATATGCACTACTTTGTGGAGGGGGGTGTACTGCATTGAGATTATTAAGAGATGAGAAATTGCGCAACAGAACGTGCTCTTATATTACTAAAGAAATTTTAGAATTATATAAAGATCTTACACTGGAATTTTTAAAGATCCGGATAGGTGATAATTTATGAACGCTGCTGTAGAAGTCTCTAATTTAGTAGTAGGGTACAAAAAGACAGAGATTCTAAAGGGGATAAGTTTCAATATAGACGAGGGTACAATAGTTGGGTATTTGGGTCCCAATGGTGCAGGTAAAACTACAACAATATTGACATTATTAGGAATTCTAAAACCCTGGAGCGGATACGTTAAAATATTTGGAATGAATGTATTGAAAAAGAGTACTGAAGCTAAGCAACTTATTGCTGTTGCTCATCAAGAAGCTACGGGAGATCCCTTTTTAACTGTTGAAGAAAATATTTATCTATACCAACGTCTTAGGGGGATACCTAAAAAAAGAGCAAAGATAAAAACTGAAGAATATATTAAGTCATTCAATCTTGAGGAACATAGAAGAAAATTGTTCTTGGAGCTAAGCCCAGGTCTAGCAAAGAAAGTTCAAGTGGCAAGATGTCTTGCTAGTGTAACAGAAAGTACGAGGCTTATCATCTTAGACGAGCCTACTGCTGGAAGTGATCCAAGTTTTAAACTAAAACTTTGGAATATAATAAAGACGCTAAAAGAGGATGGGAAGACGATTATACTCACTACTCATAATATGGAAGATGTTGAAAATTTATGTGATAAAATAATTTTTATAAAAAATGGAAAAATTATTTTTGATGGGGCGTTATCTGATCTAAAGAGTAACTTCAGAATAGATCGGCTGTATAGAATTAAGTGTGGTTTTCCTAAACAATTCCTTCAAAAGGTCAAAGTTCTTGGATTTAACGTGACAAGAGTGGAGAATAATGAAATTTATTTTGAGACGCCCACACAATATAAAATCTCTGAACTAGCATCTCTATTTGAAGAATGTATAGTAGAGGAAATAGGATATGCTGGAAAGGATTTGAATGAAATATTTGTAGAATTGGTGGAGGGAGAAAAGTGATGTTGGGGCAAACATTAATATTAATTGAAAGAGAACTTCTAAGCTACAAAAGAAGTGTAGGTTTTATGATAGCGTCCTTTTTGTCCCCTCTTATGTACCTTTTTGTTTTTGGATATACTCTGAATAAGGGCATGCCATCCATAAATGGGGTATCTTATTTAAATTATATATTGCCCGGAATAATAATGTTAGTTGTAATATACTCATCACTGAACTCTGCTACTAGAGTATTTATAGAACGAAAATCTCACGCTTTACTTGACCTTCTTTCACTTCCTATGAATAAATCGCTTGTACCTTTTGTAAAAATACTGATTCATTCATTACTTTCAGCTTTTAACGCATTAATGTTCCTATTACTTGCAAAATTAACAATATGTTCTGAGTTATATCTATCAATTGATAATATTCCAGTTTTATTTTTAGCAATTTTTTCTAGCAGTTTTGCGGTAGGAATATTTATGATGGGGATTGCAGCAAGTTTGAGGGAAGAACAAAGCTTTAACTCATTAACTTCATTATTCCTTTTGCCGATGATATTTATAAGTACCGCATATTATCCGGTAAGCTTAATGCCAGCTGTTCTCAAAACATTAGCAAGAATTAATCCAATTTCATTTGGTGCGGATTTAATTAGGAATATATTATTTGGGATAGAAATTCCTATTTCTGAAATGATATCTTTTGTTGTGTTTTCGATAGTAGGGATTAGCCTATTACACCGTAGTTTTGGCAAATATTTCAAATAAGCAATTTTCACTTATTTATTTTCTCACTTATTTATGTGAAAACCGTCAGGGGTTTTAGTGTTGTCTTTTGGAACTATTCGGTTGAATTGCCGAGTCGAGTATTAAAGTAAAGATAGGTGAGCAAAATAAATCTTACTCCCGAAATCAGAGACTTTTTGAGTTATCATGTTGTTGAGGTTTTTCAAGTATAACTTTACTGCTCCGCCTAAGCCTTTATAAAGGGAAGAGGGGTATTAACTTCGATAACGCTCATTGGGTGATACCGATGGCGAAAGAAAAGAGAAGAGAGAGAAAGCTAATGCTCCCGGCTGATATTAAGAGAGAGGTTGTTGTTAGGGACGAAAACGCCGAGACCAATTCAAAATGGGGCCTTCCTCCAGAAAAAAGACCGATTGAGATGCACATGCAATTCGGGGTCATAAACCTTGACAAACCTCCCGGACCTACAAGCCATGAAGTGGTTGCATGGATTAAAAAACTTCTGAACCTTAAAAAAGCCGGTCATGGAGGGACATTAGATCCAAAGGTCACTGGAGTTTTGCCCGTAGCTCTCGAAAGGGCTACAAGAGTAGTTCAAGCCTTGCTCCCGGCAGGTAAGGAGTACGTAGCCTTAATGCACCTTCATGGAGATGTGCCAGAGGACAAAATAAGGGCCGTTATGAAGGAGTTTGAGGGCGAGATAATCCAGAGGCCACCTTTGAGGAGTGCCGTTAAGCGGAGATTGAGAACCAGAAAAGTTTACTACATAGAGATAATTGAGATAGACGGCAAAGATGTTTTGTTTAGGGTCGGCGTTGAGGCTGGTACCTATATAAGATCTCTCATCCATCACATTGGTTTGGCTTTGGGAGTTGGCGCCCACATGGCAGAGCTAAGGAGAACAAGGAGCGGGCCGTTTAAAGAAGATGAGACCCTTATAACTCTGCACGACCTTATAGATGCCTATCACTTCTGGAAAGAGGATGGTATTGAGGAGTACTTCAGAAAGGCAATCCAGCCAATGGAAAAGGCAGTTGAACATTTGCCCAAGGTGTGGATAAGAGACTCCGCAGTCGCTGCAGTAACCCACGGTGCCGATTTAGCTGTCCCTGGAATAGTGAAGCTCCACAAGGGTATAAAGCATGGAGATCTCGTGGCGATAATGACCCTCAAAGACGAGCTTGTGGCTTTGGGCAAGGCAAAGATGACCACACAGGAGATGCTCACAAAGACCAGAGGAATAGCAGTGGATGTTGAAAAGGTCTTTATGCCGAGAGAGTGGTACCCGAAGATGTGGTAGAAACTTTGCCTGCGCAAAGTTTCATCAAAGTTTGTACGTGCCTTTCAGTTGTTGTAATGTCGAAGGCTTTCATCCCCCGGGCAGACTTCCCGCAGGGGTTTCCTTTTAACAGCGCCCGAAGGGCGCGGAGGGGATAAACCCGAGGATATCGGCTACTCTACCTGTGAAAGCCCCAAAAGCTATCACCATTACAGGACACGTACGGACTAATGTCAAAGGGGATTAAATAAGGTTAAAACCATTTGCTCAAGCAGATGTTGATGAGGGCTCTGCCCCCTTATCTCTCTGTACTCTCAAACTCTAATAGGGGGCCAACAAAGCCTGAACCGGGATCTGTGGGGTGATGTGTGGTGATGTTGAGGAACCGTTTTCTCATCCTGAACTTCTTTGCTGGGACGGTTTTTCTAGCGCTCCTGTTCCGCTACACCCTCTCGCTTTCACTCGGGGAAAGCTCCCTGTTTGCGGTCGTCCTGTCGTTCCTCTACACCTCCGCGCTCGCTCTCTGGAGAAAGCCGGGTGAACGAAGGGAGAGCCAGTTTTTAAAATCCCCCGTTGCTAGGTCCGCGCTCTTTTTCCTGGTTTTATATGGGTTCGGAGTGATCTTTTTCGGGCTCATCCACCTCGTGTTTGCAGGACCGGGGACTCCTTTCCTCCTCATCAAAGGGCTTGGCGTTCTGTTCTTAGTCGGCGCCTCCGCCCTGTTCCTCGTGGCGGCGCTGTGGGGAAAAGAGGAGGGTAGGGCCAAAAAAGCCGTCTATTCCTGGCGGGACTTCCTCAGGGAGCTTTCAGCGTCCCTCCTCGTTTTTGCGGTTGCGTATTCCTCAGGGGTTGGTCTGGGGAAGAGCGTTTCAATGGCGCTTTACGTCTTTGTCCTGGCCGGCTGGTACTACTCCATGATGGTGCACAGGTATGAGGTGCCCGGGCGGGTGCTCAAAATACGGGCCGTCGTGGCCTTTATTGCCGTAACCTCCGGGCTGTACCTCTTCGTGATCGGGGATATGGCCCTTAGTGTGCTGGTAGGTGCACTTTTTGCGGTTGCCTTTGAAAAGGACTATCGGATAACCAGAAAGCTCGTGGAGGAGGGACTACTGGAGAGGAGGCACATCGAGGGCGGAGCCTCGCGCCTCTTCTACGGGGTATTCTACGGGTTCGGGGCTATGGCCGCTTTGATGGTGGCCACTGGGAATTACACCACCTCATTTATCCGGGAGGCCCTGCTGGCGGCCTTCAGGCTCCTCTACCTGTTCACTGCCGTGTTCCTCCCCTTCGGGACGCTCATCGGGTGGCTGAGGCTGAAGGTTTACTGCAACTACTCCCGGCAGGCTTAAATATTTCCAGGGCGTAGGTTTTTACAGTTAATTATGGGGTTTTTCCAAGCCGGAGGAAGTGTACGGGGACAGGTGGCACGAGTTCCTGAAGAGAAGGGGAGTGAAGGTAGAAGAGCTGACCTCCTCCCCGCCCTGAAGGGCGAGGGTTCCAACGAGTTAACCCCTCGCCATTGGCAGGGAGGTTTGAGGGGTTTCATTTAGACCCAAGTTAAAGCGGGTCTTCGACCCCTCGGGGAGGGTCTTCCCCCCGTTACCCCTCCTCTGAGCATAAAGGCCGCCCAGATTCGGGGTTATCTTTTCCACAGCCTTCTTTAAAATGTTGAAAGCACCAATCAAATCCGCGTTAAAGTCAAGCCCCGTCGCGGGACACTTAAACAAACCACGAACAAAGCGGGCCCCCTCGTGGGGCTTCCCGCAAACGGGGCAGGTTTTTGAGGTGAAAGCCTCATTAACAACCTGAACAACGATGCCATATTCCTCAGCCACTTCCTTGAGCCTTTGAATCACAGTATTGAACCGCCAGACGTGGGAGAGGAGGAAGTTCTGCCTCTTGCCTTTCTCAGAGTTTCTGGCCAATCCCCTTCGGGTAACCTACAACAATCCTCGAAACTCCGAGGTGGTAGAGCTTTTCAACGGTCTGTCTTACTGCCGTGTTGATGTAATGCTTTGCTTGAAGTTTTAGCCTTCCCGTGCATTCTTTTTGAGTTTTCTACTTCTCTTCGCTCCCGACCTGTTAAGTTTTGACTGATAATCCGCAATCCTCTTCCGCCAGTAAAAGGCTATTGATTTTAATGGCCTGCCGTTCACGAGGAAGCTTTCACCGT
>NZ_KE387149.1:890022-927628 GCF_000430485.1 Thermococcus sp. PK | reverse complement strand
TTTCAACTCACGCTCCCATTGGGTTTCAACGTAGTGCTTCACAATCTCGTCCGTTATGTAGCCGACTGAGGCGACGAAATAGGAGCGAGACCATAACCTACCGTGTGTCGTCTTGCTCCTCAGTTCTGGAAACTCTTGGAGGAGTTTTCTGGCGGTTTTGCCTTTTCAAGTGGTTCACTATTTGGGCTGGCGAGAGGTTGGGCTTTGCCTGAAGGAAGACGTGAACGTGGTCGGGCATTACTTCGAGGGCAATAACCTCGCACCCGATTTCTTCCGAGTATTCTTTGAACATTTCTTTGAGTCTCTCGACGACTTTTCCGGTGAGAATGTCTCTCCGGTATTTTGGTATCCAGACGAAATGGTAGGTTATGAAGTGTTTTGCGTGTCTTGTTCTTTTGATTCTTGGTGATTCGGGTTTCATTGTGAACCCCTTAATGTATGGTCTGCATTATTGCTTAAATGCTTTTCGCTTTCCTGTTTGAGGGCTGTTGGGTAGTTTACTGCATCCCCGCCCTAAAGGGCGAGGCTTTCAGAAGAAAAAGTAATATATTTGAACAGATATGAGGACATAGCAAACAAAGTTTTTTCTGAGGGGAAGTACATCAACATAGTTCTTGGGCTTGAAAGGCTTTTCGCTTTCTTCCAGAACTCTAATGAGTTCTACACCGTGATAAGCTCCATTCAGGGATTCTTAGGTAACAAGAGCAGAAAGGCATTTTATATAATAGACAAAAAAGTTGCTTCAAATCTCGAGTTCAACCCAATCCCAGAGCTGGAAGAGATAGCGACTACTCTGGTGTACCTCAAAGGGGAATACGGAAAGGGAAAGGTTCTCTTTGGTAAGACTTCGTTTATAGAGCTTTTGGGTAAGGAATATGAGGCCTCCCTTGAGAGAATACTCCAGTGGTGAACATGGGGCTCTTTGACATTTTCAGAAAGAAAGATGATGCAATTGAGATAGTCTCAAAACGGCCCGTGGCTAAGTTTAAGGTGGAAAAGGTCTTTGAAATCTTTGGCAGGGAAATTCTGGTTGGAGAGGTTGTTGAAGGAGTTATCTACCCGGGCTATAAAATAAAGGGAAATGGCGCTGCGCTCATAAGGGAAATACAGAAAGACAATCAAAGGGTCGATTTTGCACTCGCATATGATGAAGTGGCCCTTAGTTTAGAGGGAAGGGTCAATGCAAAAGTTGAGGATATACTTGAGGTTTACCAGTCCTAAGAGCTTTTAAACCCCTTCACTCATGCTTTTTTGGTGGTGGATATGATAATATTTGACAACCACTTTCACGTTGACCCCTTTAAAGGGCTGTTCTTAGAGGCGGTTAAAGAATTCCACAAGGCTGGAGGGACGCATCTAAACGTCGTTTATAAGAGCGCCCACGACTATGGGTTTGAAGGAGTTAAAGCTGTGGACTTTATGAAAGCAATGGACTTTCACATAAGCCTTGTGGAGCGGATTAACAAAGAAACTCCTGTTAAGGCCTTTGCCGTGGTTGGGGTTCACCCGGCAGAGTTTGCCTACCTTGCGGAGAAGAAAGGTGTGGAATACGCTAAGAACGAGGTCATGAAGGCGTTGGAATATGCGCAAAAGCTCTGCCTTGAGGGAAAGGCCATAGCGATAGGTGAAATTGGAAGACCTCATTACGAAGTAAGCAAAGAGATATGGGAAGCAAGCATTGAGCTAATGAAATATGGGATGGAGTTGGCCAAAGAGGCAGACTGTGCAGTTCAGCTCCACACGGAGAGTTTCAACGAAGAGAAGTTCAGGGAGCTCGGAGCGATCATTAAAGAAGTCGGCATAAAGCCATACAAAGTTGTTAAACACTACTCCCCGCCGTTGGTCAAGGTCGCCGAGGAGGTGGGGGTTTTTCCTTCAATTCTGGCGAGCAAAAAATCCCTTATGGAAGCCCTAATGCAGGGAAGCAGATTCTTGATGGAGACCGACTACATAGACGACAAAAGGCGGCCGGGAGCAGTTTTGGGCCCAAAAACCGTGCCCAAGAGGACGAAAGCATTTATCCAGCAGGGCCTAATGGATGAGGAAACCGCCTACAGAATCCACGTCGAAAATCCAGAAAAGGTTTATGGGGTAGAGATGGAAGAATAGTCAAAGCTCCACCTTCTTTATAACCCTAATCTTCCCTGGCTTTCCAACTTCACCCTTGACATCAAAGACCTTTCCAAAGAACTGCTCCACGACCCAGACATTTGTGACGAGGTGCTTCGTGATTTCGCTCACCCATATCTCCCCTCCCGCGAAAGCTAGGAACGGTATGAGCTGGTCACCAAGGAACTTATCTACTGCATGTCCTGTCTTTAGTTGCTCTATAAGCTCATTTGCGGCCTCTCTTCCCACGACCTCTGCTGGCTTGCCTCTCTCCCCAAGGGCATCTCCTCCTAGGCGAAGAATGTCTGTGTTCGCCCATACGACGATTCCACTTCCCGGCCCCAGGTGGGGGTCTTTTCCCGGCTCGTAGAATTCCTCCTTAATTTCCACTGGCACAGAAGGATAGGCTCTCTCAAGGGCTTCTCTTGCAGCCTTTGCCTGCCTTATAGCAACGTGAGAAGGAAGCCTTACTGCATGGCTTATCCCTTCAAAGCTGTGGATTTCTTTGAACTTTGTGGCAATCAAGGGCTTCTTTTCCTCCCATGGATAAGCTCTGCCAATGACCAATCCTCCGCCTCTTGGATAGTGCCCCCTCCGCTTTATTTCTATCTCCACCCTAACGCCGAGCTTTTCGAGGGCATAGAGGGTTACATGCTTGAGATAATCGACCGGTGGGCTCCACGGTACGTCGGTTCCTCCCGTTATCTCGAAGGTAACTTCACCCTCTGCAAAGACCATCGCCGGCAGGAGTGCTTGAAGAACGAGGGTTATACTGCCGGCAGTTTTTATTAGCACCCTAACGTGTTTTGCATTGATTCTTTGGGGATAAAACTCCAGCTCGGTTGAGCCTTCTCTGGCGCCTTTAACTTCTCCGTCTGAGAGCTCCTTGAGAGCCAAAACACCGTAGAGGTGTTGCGGCCTTAGTCCCGGGTTTGGCCTTTTGGCCCGGATGTTGATTATCTTAACGGGCTCTCCCGTGATGACTGAAAGGGCGAGTGCAGTCCTCAGTATTTGTCCTCCACCCTCTCCATAGCTTCCATCAATGATCTTCATTTTCCTCACCAAGAAACAGTACAAGCGCTTTATTTAAAAGTTCTTCTGGCCTTGCGTTAGGCTTTTTCTCTTTAAGCCTCTTGAGGAGCTTTGATAGGGTTGAGACGGTTCTGAAAGTTCTTTTCTCTTCGGGTATTTTCACCACTGCTTCATCCGGCACCTCTAATTTGACCCTTTCTTCTAGGAGCTCTTTAAATTCCTCCCCGCTTAAGTACGGCAGTTTTATCTTTACCGGCAGGTCGTACTTTTTTGGGTTTTTGCTCTCCACTATCAACGTGAACTCCACCGGAACTTTGAAGCCCTTAATCTTTGCACTCCCTTTTTCCTTAATCCTCAAGAGCTTTTCAAGGAGTTCCTCGGGGGGTTCTCGGAGTATTAGAAATCCCTTGTGGGCTTTTAAGAACAGGGGGGCTCTGTAAGTCCCATCCCCAATTTCGCCGGCTTCAAAATCTTCTAAAGAATCCACATAGCTGTCCCAAATCACTACCGGGGGTTTTATGAGAAGCTCTCTTCCCCTCTTTAACACTTCGTGGAGCTCGTTATCAAACAGCCGAAGCTTTAGGGGGCCAACTTTAAGGACTTCCGGAATTTTAACGGTTCCTTTAATAGCCCTCTCCAAAACCTCTGAAAGAGGGAGCTCTGCGTGATTTATCACCAGCGTGTCCTCCATAAGCTCCAGGGCTTTAAGTCTTTCAATGAATCTTGGCGGGAGGTTTAGGCTTTTGAGCTCAAGCCTAATGGGTTCCTCTTTTAGCTCCCCTCTAGCTTTGATTTCCCTTAGAAGCTCTTTGCTGAGAGAGGTTATCTGGTATATCTCCTTCTTTCCCTGAAGGTATAGGATTCCGTTTGAGAGTAGCCTTAGCCCTAAGCGTCCAAGAAAAGCCGAAAGCTCGCTTTCGGTTCGTGTGCTTATTATCTCTTTCCCTTCAACGTTCTCGTACCCCTTATCCACCACAATGAAATCAGCCGGATGGATCCCCTTTTCGTATAGAAACCTCTCCAGGATGTCCCTGGCGAGCTCTTCGTTTTCCGCGTAGACTTTTATAAATTCCACTACCTCGTTCTTTCTAACCCCAATAAAGACTACTCCGGAGTATCTCTCCTTAGGTGTAAGCAGGTCAGTCTCCATGATTCTTTACTTTGATATTTGTTTTTATATCCTTTTTCAAAGGCTCATAAATCCTAGCGGCTCTCCGGTGTCAAGGTTTACTATCTTTACCTCTCTCTTTCTCGTATCCAGAAATGCAACGCTCTTCACTCCGCTGACGTACCCGCAAACTTCACCGGGATTTAGAACTATGCTCCTTCCGGTTTCCCTTATCTCATACTTGTGAGTGTGTCCCCTTATCACTACGTCATAAAGCTGGCTCCGTATAAATGCTTCAACCACCTTCTCATTTGTACCATGCAAAAGAACTATTTTAAGTCCGTCTATCTCCAGTTCTAATATCTCCTCTTCTACTCCAATTGCCTTTTTGAGGCCTTCTCTTTCTCCATCGTTGTTGCCGAAGACTCCCTTAAAGTGCGCATTTAGCTTTGAAAGCTCCTTTTTGACAAAAGGTGCCACGTAATCACCTGCATGGAGCACGAGGTCAACGTTTTCTTTGTTAAACAGCTCAACAGCCCTTGCTATAGCCGGAAGATTGTCATGAGTATCGCTCATTATCCCTATCAGCATTTGTCCACACCTCTGTATAGTCAAGGATGAGGAGTTTATATCTTTATCTTCGGTGGGCTAAAGCTTAAGAACTTCATGTAATCAACAATTTGTATGGTGAGAGGGTGAAGGATGATGCTGGTTGGCAGGGCATTGATCCCGGTCAAGGTGTTAAAATCATTTGGAAGCTGGAAACCAGGGGATACCCCATTAGTTGAAGACTGGAAAGCTAAAGAACTGTGGGAGAGCGGCGTAGTGGAGATTATAGATGAGAGTGAGAAAATCATTCGCGAACTTGAGAAGGTTATAAATGAAGAAAAAAACAGCGAGCCAATAACATCAATTCCTGAAGGACTGTATGAGAGGGCTGAATTTTACATTTACTACCTTGAGAACTATGTAAAAACTAAGACGGATGGGGATATCGAAGTTTTGAGTGCTAAAATGACCAAGCTCTCCAATTTAAAGAGAAAATATGAGTACCTCAAAAGGCTTCGCTTTAACAAGATAATCAACGCAATAATGTTCAGACCGGGAAGCTTGGAGATCCTAAGCAGACTCTCATTGGAGGAAAGGAGGATATACCTCCAGATATCTCAAATTAGAAATGAGTGGCTGGGTGAGAAGTGATGGACAGGCAGGAGATGATAGAGAGGTTTGTGAAGTTTCTTAGAGAGTACACTGATGATAGTGGGAACAAGGTTTATTTGGATGAAATAAGGGACGTGCTGACCGTCATTCCGAAAAGGCATATTGCGATAAACTGGGAGCATTTGAACGCTTTTGACCCCGAACTTGCTGGCGAGCTTATAGACAACCCCGAAGAAGTCATCCTCGCAGCTGAAGATGCCCTTCAGATAGTCCTTCAGGAGGATTTCTTCAGAAAGGAGCCTTTTCCAATTCACGCCCGTTTCTATGGTTTGCCAAAGAGCTATCTCGTGAAAGAGCTTGGGAGTGAGCACATAAACAAATTCATCCAGGTGGAGGGAATAATAACGAGGATGACTGAAGTGAAGCCCTTTGTTTCAAGAGCAGTCTATGTCTGCAAAGACTGTGGACAGGAGATGGTGAGACTTCAAAAACCCTATGCCACGCTGATAAAGCCCAACAAATGTGAAGCCTGTGGAAGCAGAAACATTGAGCTTGACGTTGATAAGAGTACTTTTCTCAATTTCCAGAGCTTCAGACTCCAGGATAAGCCTGAAAGCCTTAAAGGTGGACAAATGCCCCGTTTTGTTGATGTGATTTTGCTTGATGACCTTGTGGATATTGCCCTCCCTGGAGATAGAGTGGTCATAACCGGAATCATGAGGGTTGTTTTAGAGCAAAGGGATAAGAGACCAATATTCCGGAAGATAATAGAGGCAAACTACGTGGAGCAGTTAAGCAAGGAGATAGAAGAGCTCGAAATAACTCCAGAGGATGAGCAGAAGATTAAGGAGCTTGCAAAAAGGAAAGATATCGTTGATGTAATAGTCGACTCGATTGCCCCTGCTATTTATGGAATGAAAAAGGAAAAACTCGGAATTGCCCTCGCGCTGTTTGGAGGAAACACGAAGCAACTTCCTGATGGGACAAGGCTAAGAGGAGAGAGCCATATTTTGCTCGTGGGAGATCCTGGAGTGGCCAAGTGTGTTGACTACGATACGAAAGTCGTGCTGGCAGACGGAAGCATCAGACCAATAGGAGAACTTGTTGATGAAGCCATAGAGAAAGCCAAGGAAAGTGGAACCCTTGGTATCGTTGACGACGGCTACTATGCCCCCATAGACCTTGAAATCTATGCCCTTGATGCTTCAACACTAAAAGTTAGGAGAGTTAGGGCAGACATTGCTTGGAAGAGAACCGCTCCAGAGAGAATGTTCAGGATAAAGACGGCGAGCGGAAGGGAGATAAAGGTAACGCCCACACATCCTTTCTTTATCTTCGATGAGGGAAGTTTCAAGATCAGAAAAGCGGAAGAGCTGAAAGTGGGAGATTTCATAGCAGTTCCGAGGATCATTCCTGCAAATGGAAAACCAGTAAGCCTCAGTAAGGCACCCATTCAAAAACCAAAGACTGCAAAAAGTAGGCTAGTACTTCCAGAGTTCGCAGACGAAGAGTTCTGGTACATTGTTGGATTGATTACGGGAGAAGGGTACAGTCAAAAAAGAGGCAGTAGTGCAACCCTTTACTTCACTAACAACGATGAAGAGCTGATAGAAAAGGTCAGAGAGTATCTAACCAAAATTGGGCTGACTCCAACCGTAAGAAGGCCTTACAAGGAGAAGAACGCACGTGAAGTCTATGTGTCTAGCATTGAACTTTTTACTCTTCTTGAATGGCTTAAAATCTCCGGCAACTCTGCAGAGAAAAGAGTTCCACCTCAACTGTTTAGTGCCCGGAATGTGGATATAAAAGCCTTCCTCAGAGGGTACTTTGATGCCGAGGGAACCGTTGATAAAAGAAGGCCAAAGATAACGGTTGTTTCAGCATCAAAAGAGCTTGCTAGGGGTATACAACACCTGTTACTGCGATTCGGTGTTAAGTCTCAGCTCCATGAAACCGTGAGTAGAGCAACAAATGGAAAGATGGGTGAGAAAAAGACGTACTATCGGCTTTTCATTACTGGAGAGGATGCAATAAAGTTCAGAGATGTCATTGGATTCAGGCTTCAGAGAAAGATGGAAACTCTCAAGAAAGTGACTCAGAACATCAAACCAAACACGAATGTTGACGTTATTCCCGGTGTTAGCAGTCTTCTCAAGGGGCTTAGAACGAGAGCTGGACTCACTCAAAAGGAAATGGGGATAAACCGTTCCACATATCTGCATTACGAGTTGGGAGACAGATTGCCCACTAGAGAAAAGCTTGAATCCATAGCCAGAACTCTCGAAACACATCTACCCAACTCACATGAGGTTAAACTTCTCAAGCTCCTTGCCAGTTCCGACATATTCTGGGACAAAGTCGAGGAGATAGAAGAGTACAAGCCAGAGCACCCGTGGGTATATGACCTTCAGGTTCCCGAGCATCATAACTTCATAGCTAACGATATATTTGTTCATAATAGCCAGATACTCCGTTATGTGGCGAATTTAGCACCGAGGGCTATCTATACGAGTGGGAAGAGCTCAAGCGCCGCGGGTCTGTGTGTTGCTCCGAACTCCCTCATCATAACAGAAAACGGTGCGTGGGAGATTGGAAAGCTCACTGAAGACTGGATTAAAGACGTAGGGGCAATTCAATACTCCGAGGGTATTTATTACGCTCCGTATTTCGGAGAGGGCTTCTCGTTCGGCGAAGGAAAAATCAAGAAATCGCCAATAAGCAAGGTGTGGAAACTAAAATCCCCGAGAGAGCTTATCATGTTAAAAACAAATACAGGAAAAGAAGTTATAACAACTCCTGAGACCCAATTGATGGTATTCAAAGATGGCAACTTCAAGTGGAAGAAATCCCAGGATATTCGGCAAGGGGATTATGTATTAACACTTAGAAAGATCGAAGTTGAAGAGAAACCGGTTTATGTTATCGAAATGCTCCAAGATCTTGATGAGCTCGTTTTATATGGGATCAAAAAAGATGTAAAAAGGTTAATTGAGAAGATAAGAAAAGAAAAAGGCATAACAAAGAGAAAACTTGCAAAGATTCTTGGAGTAAATGAGAATATGCTGTATCATAACTGGGTGAATGAGGGAGCAAGAGGCAACATTACCATGAAACATCTGAAGAAGCTTGTTGAGCTTGCAGAAGTGCCACTTTCATCAATTCATCCCAGAGAGGTTGCTCTTCAAGATGGAAAAAGAATCAGAATACCCAAGCTCCTTGATGAGAAGTTTGCTTATTTTGCTGGACTAATTGCGGGAGATGGGGAGATATCCCGAGCAGGATGGGGAGTTTCTGTGAGATTCTCTAACAGGAGCAGCGAAATGAGAAGAAAATTCAAGGAACTAGTTGAGTATCTTTTTGGAATAGAAGCTAAGGAAAATGCGCAAGAGGACAGAGTTCCAGCAGTGCGCTTTCATTCAAAGGTAGTTGCTCATCTTCTCGAAAAGCTGGGCATTCCGCTTTCACCAAAGCCTGAAAAGGTAGATATCCCACCAGAACTCTTTGCAGCACCAAAAGAAGTCTTAGCTGCCTATCTCAGGGGAGTATTTGATTGCGACGGAACGGTGGTTCTAAGAAAGAGAGGATCATCGTACATAGAGTTGGACACTACAAGTGAAAAGCTTGCTAAAAAGATTCAGCTGGCACTTCTTCGCTTTGGTATAGTCTCCCACTTAAGGAAGAAAAACAGAAAAAGATATGTTAGTGAGATAAATGGAAGAAGAGTTATTTCTAAACACGATAAATGGGAGCTCAAGGTATATGGTGAAAACATCATTCACTTTGCGAGGGAAATTGGGTTTGAACATCCCGAGAAGAAAGCCCGCCTTGAAGAACTGGTTAGAAAGCTAAGAGCCTCAAAAAGGGACACTAACATCGACGTTGTTCCTGGTATCGGAGGCTTGCTCCGGAAGATAAGAACCTTCTATGGAATGGGCATTGAAGAAACCTACGGCACAAACTTTGGCTCCGCCATTGAGCATGGACGTCCAATATCAAGAAGACTCCTCAAAAGGGTTCTTAGGAACCTTGAGAAAGCTGATATCGAGAGAGTTCCCGTCGAACTGCCCAATGGGCTCAGGGTTAGAATTGGTGAAGTTATAGAACCAAAAGAAATCGGGCTTAAGAGAGAAGAGTTTTACGAGCTGTTCAAGAGGAATAGAAGTAGAAAAATAGACTACGCACTCCTTGTAAAAGTTGCAAGAGCCCTTGCAGAGAGAGATGAAAAAGCGTACAGAGAGCTTGTCTGGATTTTAAGCGACGTGACTGCAAAGGAAATGGAGATACGCGAGAAAATAGAGTTCCTCAGAAAGCTTGTTAACTCGGAGTTGCTCTTTGAGAGAGTCACTGAGAGCAAGAGAATAAAAAGTCTTTACGAATACGTCTATGATATCACCGTTGAAGGTTCCCACAGCTTTATTGCTAACGGATTCGTAGTCCATAATACCGCTGCTGCAGTGAGGGATGAATTAACAGGTTCCTGGGTTTTGGAGGCTGGAGTTCTTGTTTTAGCCGATATGGGCATAGCATGTCTTCACCCAGATTCGAGAGTGCTTGTGAACGGCAAATACCTTCCAATAAAAGAGTTATTTAATGAGGCAAAGTCCTACAAAGCCAAATCTAACGGGGAGATAGTGGATATTCAGGAAGATACTTTCGAAGTTGTCTCATTAGACCTTGAAAGAATGAAAACTGGTAACTCTTTGGCAACAATCATCCGGAAGAAACAATGGAAAGGAGAACTCGTTAAGCTAAAATTCCGCTCGGGTAATGAACTCCTTCTTACCCCTGACCACTGGCTCATTGATGGTAAAACATTAGAATGGAAAGAAGCGGGAGAGTTTAAACCGGGTGATACGGTCGTTGCTCCTCTCAAACTCCCAGAGGTGAAGGAGAAAATCCACATCCTTGACATACTTCCTGAAAACTGGCGGGTTAAATTAACCAAGGAAGAAAAAGAAGAGCTAAGAAAAGAAGTTCTTAGAAGATTCAAGTCTATTGCAGAATTCAACAGGCACTACGGTATTTCAAAAGACTTCCTATCTGGGAGAGGAGCTATAAAGGTTGGCAAGTTCAGGAAAATACTCAAAGATTTCGGCATTTACGAAAAATGGAAGAAGCGTCCCCTGGCTTATGGGCCATATTCAAGAAGAGAAAAGCTTAAGGTCGCATATATAACTCCAGAAATGGCCTATTTCTTTGGATTTCTGTACGGAGACGGGTGGATTCAAAGAATTGGAGATAGGGTAACACTGCGGATAACCCAATCACTTGTCAATGAAAAACAGCTCAAAAGGTTAAGAGAGAGTTTTGCATTATTTTATCCCAAAAAACTCAGAGAGTACAGGAGAACTACGTCGAGCATCTTGGCAGGGAACAAAATCTCGAGTGAAAGCATAATCTTCTCAGTAAATTCTCCTCTTCTCGGCTACATCTACGAGTACCTCACAAAAGACAATCTAACGAACCTCTTTGGGCTAGATGATGAGGCACTTAAAGCATTTGTTGCAGGGGCTCTGGACTCAGACGGTTGTGTATCAATAAAGCGGAGTGATAAAGGAGAAGTTGTCCACGTGGAATTCCTCCTATCTAATGATATCAGGAAAGATAATGCCTTTGCCATGCTCCTAAGGAGATTTGACGTGTATGCCAGAATTGTAAGAGACAAACGAGAAAACGTTAATAGAATACAAATAACCTCTAGGGAGGACGTTAAAAACCTTTTAGAAGCTGTGAAATCTTACAGCATAAAGGTCAAAGAAATCCCTGAAGTTAAACGCCTTATATCGTCCAAAAGCGACAAATTGCCCTCAGAACCTGTCAAAGAAATTGCGAGGAGGATAAGAGAGGAAATACCAGCTTCAATTCTCCTGAAAAAAGGTCTTTGGAGTATTATCTATGAGTACTCCAAAGGCATCCGTGTTCCAACTAGGAAACAAATCCATAAACTTCTGGAGAGACTTTCGGATTATCTCAGCCCGGAAATAAAATTTAAGCTTGAAATCCTAGCAAGAAGAGACTACTTCCTTGACGAAATTGTGGAGGTAGGGAGGATACCATATGAAGGGCATGTTTACGATCTTTACGTGCCTGTTTATCATAACTTTGTAGCCGAAGGAATAATTGTGCACAACTGCATTGACGAAATAGACAAGATGAGCGATAGGGATAGGAGCTCCATACACGAGGCCCTTGAGCAGCAGACCGTTAGTATATCCAAGGCGGGAATCACCGCGACGCTGAACGCAAGAACCACGGTTATAGCCGCGGCCAATCCCAAATATGGAAGGTTCAACAGGATGAAGCCTCTTCCAGAGCAAGTGGATTTACCTCCAACACTCCTAAGCAGGTTTGACCTTATATTTGTTCTTCTTGATGAGCCAGATGAAAAACTTGACTCTGAGATAGCCGAGCACATACTTAAGGTTAGGAAGGGTGAGGCGGAGGCAGTTGCTCCAAAGATACCGCATGAGCTTCTCAAAAAGTACATAGCCTATGCAAGAAAGAATATCAAACCAGTGCTCAGTAAAGAGGCAATGGAAGAAATCAAGCGCTACTACGTTAAAATGAGAAGGACAATAGGGAGAGGAGGTAGTGAAGAAGGGATTAAACCGATTCCAATTACCGCAAGACAGCTTGAGGCTCTCATAAGGCTCAGCGAAGCCCATGCAAAAATGAGACTGAGTGAGATTGTCACAAAAGAAGACGCCAGAGCTGCAATTGAGCTTATGGAATATACGCTAAGGAAGACGGCAATGGATGAAGAAGGAAACATTGACGTTAGCATCTTGGAGATTGGAAAATCCTCAAAGAAAATCAACAAGATGGACAAGATTCTCAATATAATAAAAGAGCTTCAGGATTTGGAAGACTACGGGGCCCCTAGGGAAGAGATAATAAAAGAGGCCAGCAAACACGGAATAGGAAAGAGTGAAGTTGAGAAAATATTGGAAGAACTCAAAGCGAACTCAATGATATATGAACCGCGCTCGGGCTACTACAAAGTTTTGTGAAAAGATTAATAAGGCAGAGATAGAACCTTATAGCGAGGTGAGAAAAATGGAGTACGATTATTATGATTATGAGAAGCTTTTGGAAAAAGCGTATGAAGAACTTCCAGAGAACGTTAAGCACCATACATCGAGATTTGAGGTTCCCGCTGCAATCGTGACAATTGAAGGTAACAAGACAATAATCGAGAACTTTAGAGACATTGCTGAGGCAATGAACAGGGATCCGAACCACCTCCTCAAGTTTATCCTGAGGGAAGTTGCCACAGCAGGTGTCTTGGAAGGAAGAAGGGTTGTATTGCAGGGACGTTTTACCCCATACCTCATAGCGAACAAAATGAAGAAATACCTCAAAGAGTACGTCATCTGTCCCGTATGTGGCTCTCCAGACACGAAGATCCTCAAGAGAGATCGCTTCCACTTCTTGAAGTGTGAAGCCTGTGGTGCCGAAACACCAATAGAGCACCTCTGAGCTCTTTTTCACTCTTTTATTTGTGTGCATGTATTCTTTTAGACATTTTACGACTATGAAAATCCTTTTAAAGGGGTTTACAAACTACAACTTAGTTAACCAATGGTTATGGGGGCAGCTCTTATGACTATGGAAGAAAAAGTGAAGGAACTCTATGAAAAGAAGGAGAAAATTCTTAAGATGGGTGGAGAAGAAAAAATCGCAAAGCAGCACGAAAAAGGGAAGCTTACAGCAAGAGAAAGAATTGAAAAGCTCCTTGATCCGGGAAGCTTCGTGGAGCTTGGAATGTTCGTAAAACACCGCGGCACAGAATTCGGCCTCGACAAGATGGAACTGCCTGCAGATGGGGTTATTACCGGTTACGGAACCATCGATGGCAGATTGGTCTTTGTCTACGCCCAGGATTTCACTGTTATGGGTGGTTCTCTTGGAGAAATGCATGCCGCAAAGATAAAGCGCATCATGGAGCTTGCTCTGGAAGCAGGTGCTCCGGTAATAGGTCTCAACGACTCCGGTGGAGCAAGAATTCAGGAGGGTGTTGACTCCCTTAAGGGCTATGGTGAAATCTTCAAGATGAACACGATTCTGAGTGGAGTGGTTCCACAGATTACTGCTATCATGGGTCCCTGTGCAGGTGGAGCAGTTTACAGTCCTGCTATAGGCGACTTTATTCTCATGGTCGACAATCCTGCAAGCTATATGTTCATTACCGGTCCTCAGGTAGTAAAGGCCGTCACTGGTGTGGAAGTTTCTCCAATTCAGCTTGGTGGTGCAATGATTCATGCTCAAAAGAGCGGACAGGCCCACTTAATAGGCAAGAGTGATGAAGAAGTTCTCATGCTCATAAGAAAGTTGCTAAGTTACCTTCCATCAAACAACATGGAAAAGCCACCAAGATACCCGACCAACGACCCACCCTTCAGAAAGAGTGAAAAGCTCTATGAGATAGTTCCCGACGATCCCAACAAAGGTTACGATGTGAGGCAGGTCATCTATGAGATTGTTGATAGAGATGCCAACGGAAATCCGGATTTCCTCGAAGTACTTCCATACTTCGCTCCAAATGCAGTTGTGGGCTTTGGAAGAATGAACGGGCAGACAGTTGGTATAGTGGCAAACAACCCAATCCACCTTGCTGGAGTTCTTGACATAGACAGCTCCGACAAGATAGCAAGGTTCGTAAGAACCTGTGACGCCTTTAACATCCCGATAGTCACCCTCGTTGATGTCCCCGGTTACTTACCCGGAGTTCAGCAGGAATACGGTGGAATCATAAGGCACGGTGCAAAGGTACTCTACGCTTATTCAGAGGCAACAGTTCCGATGGTTACAGTAATTCTAAGGAAAGCTTATGGTGGAGCTTACTTAGCAATGGGAAGCAAGCACCTCGGTGCAGATTTTGTCTTTGCCTGGCCAACAGCTGAGATAGCCGTTATGGGTCCAGAAGGGGCAGCGAACATTATCTTCAGGAAGGAAATTGCCAGCGCAGAGAACCCAGAAGCGGTTAGACAGGAAAAGATAAGGGAGTACAGAGAGAAGTTCGCTAACCCATATGTGGCCGCAAGCAGAGGCTACATAGACGACGTTATCGACCCAGCAGAGACAAGAGGAAAGATTATCATGGCGTTGGAAGCTTTGGAGAGCAAGCGTGTAAAGCTTCCACCGAAGAAGCACGGCAACATACCGCTGTGAGGTGCGAGAGATGGTCACAGTGGAGTTTTTCCTTGAGGGCTTTTATATTACCATTTTGGGTGTTGTGGTGGTTTTCCTAGTGCTGGCACTGCTCGCCTTGGCAATGTACGGAATAGGCCATCTAGAGAAAGCGCTGATTGAAAGAAAAAAGCCTGTGGAAGTTAAGCCTTTACCCAAAGAAGAGAAAGAAGAAAAGGTCATCGCCGAAGAGAAGCCTTCAATTGAGCCCAAGAAGCTTGCTGTAATCACTGCTGCGGTTTTGGCCTACATAGCGGAGAAAAACGCCCAGCTCAGGCCTTTGCCGTTTAAAAAGAAACCTTCCGATGTTTGGCGTTTATATGGCGTCCAAACCCAACTTGAGGAAGTTGAGAACTTTAATTATGAAATGGGGGCATGGTGATAATGAAAGGTAAAGTTAAGGTCATTGTTGATGGCGTTCCCTACGAGGTTGAAGTTGAAGAACTCGGTGGCGGGAAGTTCAAAGTCAGTTTTGAAGGAGAAAGCTATGAAATTGAAGCCAAAGACCTTGGAATACCAATGGGTGCCCTTCAAGCTCCTTCGGCAGCTCCTGTTCAGGCTGGTGCTCCTGTCGCTACTCCTGCTCCGGCTCCGGTATCGGCTCCTTCAGCGCCGGTTGGGGTTTCTTCTGCTCCAGTGCCGGCTGGTGAAAATGTTGTTACAGCACCAATGCCGGGTAAGGTGCTTAGGATTTTGGTTAGGGAGGGTGATGAGGTTAAGGTTGGTCAGGGGTTGCTTGTGCTTGAGGCAATGAAGATGGAGAACGAGATTCCCTCTCCAAAGGATGGCGTTGTTAAGAAAATCCTCGTTAAAGAGGGCGATACAGTAGATACCGGCCAACCACTAATAGAACTCGGGTGATGGAAAATGGGGCTTGAACAGGCAATACTTGACTTCTTTGCCAACATAGGTCTCTTTCACTTAACAGTAGGAAATGTGATAATGATACTTGTCGGGTTTATCCTAATCTATCTGGCTATAAGGTATGAGATGGAGCCATTATTGCTGCTTCCGATTGGAGCAAGTGCCGTACTGGTAAATCTCCCGCTAACAGGCATTTTGAGCGCTGACCCACACCATCCGGGACTGTTCTACCTTATAAAGCACTACCTTATCGACACAGAGGTCGTCCCATTACTGATATTCTTTGGGCTTGGAGCAATGACAGACTTCGGTCCAATGATTGCCGATCCAAAGACCGCACTGCTTGGAGCAGCAGCACAGATTGGTGTTTTCGTTGCGATGCTTGTCGCGATTGCGTTGGGCTTTAACCTTCAGGAGGCAGCCTCGATAGGTATCATAGGTGGTGCTGACGGCCCAACGACGATTTATCTAACTACAAAGCTCGCTCCTCACTTACTCGGTGCGACTGCAGTGGCTGCTTACTCCTACATGAGCCTTGTCCCGCTCATCCAGCCTCCCGTTATCAAGGCTCTTACAACCCCTGAGGAAAGGAAAATCAGAATGGAGCAGTTAAGACCAGTTTCAAAGAGGGAAAAGATACTGTTCCCAATAGCTTCAATGATAATCATCGGTCTTCTCGTGCCTTCAGCAGCTCCCCTAGTTGGAATGCTCATGATCGGCAACCTCTTCAGGGAAAGCGGTGTTGTTGAGCGTTTAAGCAAAGCCGCAAGAGAAGAGCTGATGAACATTGTTACAATATTCCTAGGGCTTGGCGTTGGTTCGACAATGCAGGCAGAGAGCTTTCTAACCTTAAGCACAATAAAAATCCTCCTCCTTGGTGTTGTGGCATTTGCTTCAGCAACAGCTGGAGGAGTATTGCTTGGTAAACTCATGATGAAGCTCAGCGGTGGAAAGATAAACCCAATGATCGGTGCAGCAGGAGTTTCAGCAGTTCCAATGAGTGCTAGGGTTGTTCAAAGGATCGCTGCAAAAGAAGACCCCGGAAACTTCATACTAATGCATGCAATGGGACCAAACGTTGCTGGAGTTATAGGAACTGCAGTCGCTGCTGGAGTTCTGCTCTCAGTGCTTGGGTGATCTCTTCTTTTTTTATTAAACTCCTCTGATGAATTTCATTTTTAATTGGATAGAAAAGTAAAAATCTGAGAAAAGAAGATCACATCATGCCGGGCATTCCGCCCATTCCACCCATGTCTCCTTCTCCGCCTTTGCCTTCGTTCTTTGAAAGCTTTGCAGCTATGACGTCGTCGATTCTGAGGATCATTATTGCAACTTCGCTTGCGCTCTTTATGGCCTGCCTCTTAACCCTCGCTGGCTCAATGACTCCCCTCTCGAGCATGTCAGCTGGCTCTCCAGCGAAGACATCTACACCGATTGCTTTTCCTTTGTTCTTGTGCTCACTTATGGCCTTAACGAGGACGTCTATTGTGTCAAGTCCAGCGTTTTCTGCGAGGGTCTTTGGAATGATTTTCAAAGCCTCGGCAAAGGCCTCAACTGCAAGCTGTTCCTTGCCTCCTACCTGCTTTGCAAACTCATCAAGTCTGATGCTAAGCTCAATCTCTGTAGCTCCTCCTCCTGGTAAGATTGCACCGTCTTCCATGACGTCCTTGACGACTTTGATAGCGTCTTCGAGGGCTCTTTCGACTTCGTCGATCACATGCTCTGTTCCACCTCTGATGAGGATTGTGACGGCCTTTGGATTCCTGCAGCCCTCAACAAATATCATGTTCTCGCCAGCAACCTTCCTCTCCTCAACAAGCTCGGCATAACCGAGGTCTTCGCTTGTTAGGTCTTTGACGTTTGTGACGATCTTTGCACCTGTGGCCTTGGCAAGCTTCTCCATGTCGCTCTTCTTGACCCTTCTAACTGCCAAGATACCGTGCTTTGCGAGGTAGTGCTGTGCTAGGTCGTCAATTCCCTTCTGGCAGAAGACAACGTTAGCACCTGTTGCTGCTATTTGCTCCACCATCTCTTGGAGCATTTTCTCCTCCTGCTCGAGGAATGCGTAGAGCTGGTCTGGGCTTGTGATGTTTATCTTTGCATCTGTTTCGGTCTTTTTAACCTCGAGGGCGTCGTTTATAAGGGCTATTTTTGCGTTTTCAACTTTCTTTGGCATTCTTGGGTGGACTCTCTCCTTGTCGATTACGACACCCCTGATGAGCTGGGTGTCCCTTACGCTTCCACCCTCCTTTTTCTCAAGTTTGATGTTATCAATGTCCACCGCGTATGTCCCGTTAATCTTTTCGGCAACCTGCTTAACTGCCTCAACGGCAAGCTTTGCCAAAAGCTCTTTGTGGCTCTCAGCGTTCTTACCGGTTATTGAAGTTGAGGCTATTTTTGTGAGGGTTTCCTCGTTGTCTGGTTCAACTGAGATTGCCATGCTGTCAAGTATCTCTTGAGCCTTCTCGGCTGCAAGGGTGTAACCCTTAATAATTATGCTCGGGTGGATGTTTTGGTCTAAAAGCTCTTCAGCCTTTGCTAAGAGTTCTCCCGCAATTACAACGGCTGAGGTTGTTCCATCTCCGGCTTCCTTGTCCTGGGTCTTTGCAATTTCAATAATCATTTTAGCTGCAGGGTGCTGAACGTCTATTTGCTCCAAAATCGTTGCACCGTCGTTTGTGATGACTATGTCTCCAAGGCTGTCAACAAGCATTTTGTCCATACCCTTTGGACCAAGGGTGGTTCTTACGGTCTCCGCTATGACTCTAGCGGCCAAAATGTTCAGTCTTTGGGCATCCCTTCCAACGTATCTCTGGGTTCCTTCGGGGAGAATAACAACAGGCTGTCCACCTTGTCCTACCATCATTTCAATTACCTCCGTTATGTTAAACAAGAACCTTTCGTTAGTACTCTATAAAAACGTTTCTACTTAAAAGGCTGAATTTGATGAAAAATTTTGAATAGTAGCCAATAAATGGGCAGAAGTTTTGCCTAACTTACAAAGAAGAGGAACGCAAAAGATTATTAAAGAGTGTTTGTCCATTCTCTTCCATGGAGGGATATCGGACAATTAGAGGGTTTGGGAAGGTTGAAAAGCTCTATGTGGATTCTCTCTTTATCGGCTATGCCATGCCAGTAAAATCAGAGAAAGAGGCCAAAGAGTTCATTAGAAAAGTCAAGGAAGCCCACGCAGATGCGACGCACAATGTTTCCGCTTATAGGGTTAGAGAGGGGAACACACTTCTCGTTCACTATGATGACGATGGAGAGCCAAGGGGAAGTGCCGGAAAGCCTGTTTTTAAGGTTCTTGAATACAAGGGTCTGGAAAACGTTGTGGTCGTTGTAACGAGGTATTTTGGCGGAACAAAGCTTGGCTATGGAGGATTGATAAAGGCATACAGCGAGACGGCAAGTGAGGCCCTTGAAAAAGCGGGAATAATAGAGGTCATCAAAAAAGAACCAATTGAAATAGTTTTTCCGTACAACCTTTACAACGCAGTTGAAAAAGCAATTGAAAAATTCGAGGCAGATATCCTTGAGAGGGAATTCAATGTCGAAGTCAAATTTGTGGCTGGAGTTTTGCCAGAGAAAGAAGAGGAGCTTATAAAATACCTCATCGAGATCACCAAAGGCAAAGCAAAAATAAGAGAGTTCCTAGATTTTGAGAGGGGAATCAGAAAGAAGAGAGATTAGTCAGCTCTCCAAAGCATTTATCAGCTCCCTCTTGTCTGGTTTTTTAATAATGCCGAACTCCAAAGCATGTTGAAGAATAAATTCTGGAATTTCATTGCCAAAAAATGCCCTTATCCCCTTCTCTGGCATGTAAAATGCGTAAACCCTTGTTGCTCTGCCTCCGCATTTCCCTCTTGCAACCATAAATCCCTTTTCGGCGTTTACTCTTACGATTTCCCACGAAAATGTCTCGGCTAGGGAAAAGAATGCCTCAAAGAGCTTAGCTTTAGCCTCTTTCAAAGCTTTGTTCACAGCTTGCCTCGAAATTCCAAGACTTTCTGCTATCTCTATTTCCCTCATCCCTTTTGCCTTCATAGTCCAGATTCTTTCCATGCTTTCCGGGAGCCTAATCATCACTTAAAACCTCCATGATAGCCTTGATTGCTCTTTCCACTTTATCTCTGGGAGCGTTAGAGGTTAAGAGATATTTGCCTTTCTTTGTTTTCAAAACGATGTGGTCTTCAGTGTCGATATCGTATACTATCAAAAGAGTTATCATAGCTAAGACTGCTATCATTGGAATCATTTCTGCTTTACGAGTCTTAAGCCATAGAAGAAATGCACCAGCAATAGAAATAGCGACTGTTGCAAGAAGCTTATGACGTGTTTTCCCAGTTGGTACTGCCATTGAGAGCAGTACAGAACTTGACATTACAATTATCCCAAGGGCTCCCAGGTAATACCCCAGCAGAAGGTTCTCCGGAAATGTGAAATAACGGCATGACGCATAGACAAGTGCTTCGATGTAGGCGATTCCAACTATAGGGAAATGCCTTAAAAGAACACCCCTTTCCACTCTGTTCAGGATTAAAATCTCATCAATATCATCTCCTTTGAGCTTTATAGGCAGCAACCCAAAGGCATACTTGAGAACTAAAGTTTTGTTTTCAATTTTGGCTGATACACCCCATGAAGCAAAAATAAGAATCCATCCAACTGTCCACATCCACCAATAGGAGAGCTCCATGGCTCCCAATATTAGAACAAGGGAAAATATGGCTATCATCAATGGGATTCCACTAAAGTTTGAGGGTCTGACCCCTTCAAGCTTCATTCACTTCACCATTGAATTCTTGTCAACCAATGTAAGTTGACATAGTATTTAAACCTTTTGTCAAATGTTCGAGAAACTTTAATACACTTACAAAACAAAAATACAGGTGGTGTTGTGGGTATGGAAGAGCCTAGGGTCTATCTCATTAAAGAAATTAAGAAGCTCAAGGAGTTCTTAGAGAAGGTTTCAGACTACAAACTGTTGGGCATTGAAATAGAAAACAGAGCATCTCTTCTAGATGATATGCTCGAGAGTAAAGATGAAAAGCTTAAATATGCCATGAAAAAACTTGAGGAAAATGAGATCGATGAGGCCAAGCTGGTACTTAAAGAAGGAAATGCCTTGTTAGTGCTAAAAATTGAAGACGTTATCTCTATCAGGCTTGTATTTGAAGATGCTCATGGTGTTATTCAGGCACTTGAAATAAATGGGTGAAGCACATGAAGCTAATAAAACAGGGAGCAGAAGCAAAGATTTATCTGGCAGGCTTTGAGGAGCTTTACTTCCCGTTTAATGGGGAGAAAGTCATAATAAAACACCGCATACCAAAGCGTTATAGGATCAAGGAGATTGACGAAAAACTTAGAAAAGAGAGAACCGTGAGGGAAGCAAGAATCCTTCACCGGGCAAAAGAGTTTGGGGTTAATGTTCCCTACGTTTACGAGGTTGACCTAAAAGATATGAAAATAGTCATGGAGTACATAGCGGGAGAGAGGCTAAAGGAATACCTCGAAGCAGTTCCCATAGAAGAGCGTTTGAAGCTCTGCAGGGAAATCGGCAGGCAGATAGGTAAGCTTCATGAAGCAGGCATAGTTCACGGCGATTTGACTACCTCAAACATGATCCTCAGAGAGGGAAGGATCTACTTTATTGATTTCGGCCTTGCTGAATTTGATTCATCGCTCGAAGCCCAAGGAGTTGACCTACATCTCCTCAGGAGGGCCATGGAGAGCACGCATTACAAGTGGTTTGAGAGAGGTTTTGAAGAAGTTCTGAACGGTTACGAGGAGATCAGGGGTTCAGAGAAGAGGAAGGAAGTTGAGGCAAAGCTGGATGAAATCGAAAGCAGAGGACGATACAGGGAGAGGGGATGGATTACGGGTTAAGCTTTAAAAGCCCTCCAAATTCTCTCAAAAATCTCCTTCTCTTTTCCGCGCTTTTTCTTTGCCAGCCTCTCCACTATAAGCTCGGGGGTGCTCTTTCCAAGCTTTCCAAACTTGGGCTGTCTATCAACGATTAAGTTTAGGTTCTCGTCCAAGCCTTCTGCCTCTATTCCATCAACCCTCGCAAAGGACAGCTCTCTCTTTAGGTCTTCTCCTAAGTGAGAGACGATAACGACGTAAAACCCCTTTTCGTGGGCTACCTTAAGGAGCTCTCCAATAATCTTCACTGCAGCGCCGGGTTCCGTTATCGCCTCAAACTCGTCTATGAGGATCAGCTTTTTGCCTTCTTTTGTGAGAGCGCGGGCAAAAGCCTTTAAGGCGGTCTCAAAAGCGCCGGCTCCGTAGGAAGAGCGCTTCCTTCTGAAGAAGAAAAGCTCATCTAATGGCTCAACCCATGCTTTTTCCGCAGGAACTGGAAGCCCCATGTGGGTGAGGAGAACTATCTGGGTGATGAGTTCGAGCAGAGAGGTCTTTCCACCGCTGTTAGCTCCAGTTAAAATCACAACCTTTTCTCCTCTTGTGCCGTCAAAGCTCGCAACGTTCCCAACGACGTAGCTGACCGGCTGTGGGTTTTCTATAAAGAGGTGCCTTCCATTTATGAAAGCTACCCCTCCGGTAGCAATTTCTGGAAAGACAAAGCCTTCGGTAAATTCTTTCACAGCCCTTAAGAATTCCAGTTCATAAGCTCTCTGGAGTTCTTCTTTCAGTTTCGGGAGTAGTGGCTTTATTTTCCTCAGGATTTCCCTGCTCACTAAATACATCTCAATCTTTGTTTCTTTTTCGAGCTCTGTCCTCAAGAGTTCAACAGTCTCTGCAGAAACTTCCACTGGGTATAAATTATCTCTCGAAAACACCTCCACGTCAAGATTAAGCAGTTTACTAAGTCTTTCTTCGCTTTTTCTTATCTCCCTCAGGATTTCGTTTTCAACCTGGGAGAAGTGGGAGAATATCGCTTGATAATTTCCGCTCTTTAGTTCTTTTAGGAACTCCAAAAGTTCCTTTCCGCTCAGGGTTAGGCTAAATTTCTTTAGCATCTCTTCGATCTTTGTGTTTAACCTCTGCTCTTCTCTCCGAACTATTTCGTCTAGGTTCTCTAAAATCTCTCCCCTCTTCGCAACTTTTTCTAGTCTTCTTAGCTCTGCCAAAATTTCCTCTGCAACGGAAGGAGAGTTTAGAATTCTCCCTATGCTAGCAAGGGCTTTAAGGGTTTCCCGATTTTCCCACAGGGGCATTATATAGAGCTCGGGAGCTATTTCGCTAATGGAAAGTTCAACATCAATGCCATAATCAACTGTGCTCAGTAATAGGTCGTAACCCTCCTCTGGTTCTAGAGAGACGTCACATATGTTGAGGGCTTTTGCCTTCTCGAATTCCTCTTCACTGACTACAAGAAGCCTGTCGTGGAGATATTCTCTTCTAAACCTTATGGGTCTTATCTTTGAAAGGAGAGGCTTTAGCTCTTCGCTGATTTTCGGAAGATTTTCCTTCAGATACCTCTGTCTTCTCAATATTTCCTCTCTGTTGTTTGTTAGCGAAAATTTCTCAAGGTACGCTAGACTTTCTCTGAGCTGGATTCTCCTTTTTATCTCATTTTTTATAGCCTTGTATATTTCCTTTGCTTCACTGTTGAGCTTCATCTCTCACTAAACCTCTGGTGGATTTTATAAACCCTACTCCTTCACTTTCTCCACTACTCTAATCTCTTCAATCTTTGTAAAGGGATACTGGCCGTTAGCATCTTTTTCTACAGCTTTTACCATGTCCCATATCGTGAGAAGGGCAACGCTGACACCAGTTAGCGCTTCCATTTCGACGCCCGTTTTGTAGTAAGCCCTCACCTCACAAGTTGCCTCGATGTAGTCTTCTCCGAACTCAAAAGATATATCCACTCCGGTTAGTGGAATTGGGTGACAGAGGGGAATGAGTTCTGGAGTTTTCTTTACTGCCAAAATTCCCGCAAGCTGTGCAGCTGCTATCACGTTTCCCTTTTTTGTTTTTCCCTCTTGGATGAGCTTGATGGTCTCAGGTTTTAGTTTTATTCTTCCCTTTGCAACGGCTTTCCTGAAGACCACATCCTTATGCCCAACTTCAACCATTTTTACGCCCTTTTCATCGACATGTGTGAGCTCCATTTTCTCACCTCTCCTATTACTCCAGAAAAGTATTTAAGCTTTAGAATATAAGATTACCTCGAAGTTCGAAGTATCTGGGCGGTGAATATGGAGGAATTTATTCTTTCTACAACGGAGAATGTTCCGGGGTATAAGGTAGTCAAGGTTCTCGGAATTGCAAGAGGAGCAACCGTTAGGGCAAAGCACCTTGGAAAAGATATACTTGCCGGTTTAAGGAATATCGCGGGTGGAGAAGTTAAAGAGTACACTGAAATGCTTGCAGAGGCGAGAGAGATAGCCCTTCAGAGGATGATTCAGCACGCAAAGGAAATGGGAGCAAACGGAGTTATTGGGGTTAGATTTATGACTTCAGCAGTTGCCTCAGGAGCAGCAGAGATTTTTGCCTATGGAACGGCTGTTGTACTGGAAAAGGAGTGAAACCTGTTCATTTGATAATCCCATCTATTGTTGATTTTGTTTTATTTTGCTTTTTGCTCTGTTTTTTGAATGATTAATAAAACTAGAAATAGTAATAGTTTTAAGCATATGAGTTGCTATCAGACTTGGCGATGACCTCCTCCCCGCCGTGAACGGTGAGGTTTCCAACGAGTTAACCCCTCGCCAATGACGGGAAGGTTTGAGGGGTCTTCACCAGAACCCAACTTACGTTGGGTTCTTCGAACCCCTCTGGGGTGGTCATACCCCAATTACCCCTACCCCCAGCCAAAGCCGAGAGGCTCGGGGTTATACTTCCAACAACCCTCTTCAAAATATTGAAAGCGCCAACCAAATCAGAGTTCATAACAACGCCCTCCCTATGGCACTTAAACAAACCCCTAAAGATTCTACCATTTTTATGGCGATGGCCACAGAGAGGGCAGGATTGAGAAGTGAAAGCCTCATCAACAAGCACAACCTCAATACCATACTCCCCAGAGACTTCTTTAAGACGCTTAATGAGGTAGTTGAAGTGCCACACCTGAGAAAGCAAGAAATTCTGCTTTCTTCCCCTATTTGAGTTTCTACTGATACCCTTTGGATAGCCGACGTAGATTTTCGAGACTCCCAAAGAGTATAGTTTCTCAATAGTTCTCCTCACCATAGTGTTAATGCAATGCTTCATCTGGAGCTTAGCCTTTAGGTGTAATTTGGAAAGCTTTCTGCTCTTCTTAGAGCCAGATTTGTTGATTTTGGACTGATAATCGGCTATTCTTTTTCTCCAATAGAAAGCTATGGACTTTAGAGGCATACCGTTCACCAAGAAGCTCCCACCGTTCTCTACATAAACGGCCATAAGGTTGTTAATCCCAAGGTCTATTCCAGCGGAAAGGTCTCCCAAGGGTTGTTTTGGGACTCTGACCCATTCCTCACCGTATAATCTCTCCTCAACGGTGTAGCTGATGTGAGCATACCATTTCCGCCTCTCAGCTTTCCGAACTTCCCAAGTCTCCTGAGTTCCAAGATGTTACCGTCAAGCTTATACTGGTCATTTCTTAGAGGGATTACAAAGAGCTTTTTACCGTTGTTTTCTTTTATGAACGCTGGCGGTCTTGGTTTCATCCATTGTGGCAAGTTGCCAGATTTTTTCTTTTTCGAAAGCGCGAAGAAGCTTCTCCAAGCTCCGGCGTTTTTTCTTGCTAACTGCTGGACTGTTGAACCACCTACCCAGTTTTTGAATTCCCAATAGACTTCTTTTTCTGTTCCAGCGAAGTCTATTTTTCCGAATTTTTTGAACTGTTTTAGTCTTTCATAATTGAGTTTGTTCCAAATTATGGCTGTTGCTTGGGCTAATTCGAATAGTGCTTTTTCCTGCTCCTTTGAAGGTTGGAGTTTTAGGGTTATTGTTCTCTTCATTTCAAAGTATGGTATGTTTTTTAGGCTTTAAAATAGTTTTGCTTTCCCGATTTGAGGCTTGTTTTTAGAGTCACCAGGAAAGTGATGAACATTGCTCGGGCGGGATGTCCCCTTCCGAAAGAGTGGAGTAGTTCACTAACGTCTAATCACCAAAAAGTTTAAATTCAACTAAGTAATTGCAAAACAATGAGGTGAGAAAATGTCATCAATTTTGAACGTTTCTATGAAAGAAATCTATGAGGGAATAAAGACAAAGAGATTGCTTATAGTGCTTGTCGTGTTTTTGATGGCTGGGGCAGGGTATGCGTACTGGATAAAGAGTACTATAATGAGAATAGAGGTTTTAGACACTGATATGGCTTTAAACGCCACTCAAAATGCCCAAATTTCCTCAATGATGCTTTTCCTTGCAGTACTTGGAGCAATTTTTGGAGCTGATGCTATAAACAGGGAAGTTGAGAGAGGAACTATTAAAGTCACTTTGAGTCATCCAATTTATAGGGATCAATACTTGATAGGAAAGTTCCTTGGCAGAATGGCAGTGGTTATAATGGCATTTTTAATATTTGCAATAGGGAGCATTGCATTCTTGTTAATACTTGGTGTTCCTTTAGGCTCAGAATTTGTAGCGACTTTCGTAAAAATGTTGCCGTTTTTTGTGCTGTTTTCGCTTGTCTATCTCTCCTTAGGCTTTCTGCTTTCCACATTCATAAAAAAACCTTCAACAGCAATAATAGTGGCGGTAATTCTGCCGATATTCCTTGAAATTGTCTACCCAAGTGTTGCTTCGATCCTTGTTGTGTTAATGAGCTTGAAAGAGGGAGTTGCTCCGACTAATCCAATAGTCCTGCAAGAGGCACTAAAGAAAATTTATCTTTTACTCTCACCAATTCCGGGCTATCATATGGACAACATACTAAATGCGATTAAGTATGGGGTTTCTACATCTGAATTCTCTGAATTATTAGCTTCTGGAGGATTTTCACTCACATTAAAGCCTTCAAATATTTCGTACTTGGAGGCAATTGGGATTGCATGGAAAAACATTGTAGCCTTGGTAATTATGTTTCTCTTACCTTTTGCGGTAGCCTATGCAAAGTTTATGAAAATGGAGCTGAGGTGATATTATGAAGGCAATAGAAGTTGAAAACCTCTCCAAGAGCTACGGCAATTTCAAAGCAGTTGATGAATTGAGCTTTGAAGTTTACAAAGGAGAAATTTTCGGATTTTTGGGTCCTAATGGAGCGGGTAAGACAACAACTATTTTGAGCATGCTTGGGCTTATAATCCCCGATAAAGGAACCATAAAAATACTTGGAAATGACGTTTTCAGAGAGCCCATAAAAGTCAAAGAGAAAATCGGCTTTCTCCCAGAAAATGCAACGCTTTATGAAGAATTGACAGCATGGAGGAACTTGGAGTTCTTTGCAAACTTTTACAGCTTTTCAAAACAAGAGAAGGAAAAGCGCATTAAAGAACTTTTAAAGCTTGTAGGACTGTGGGAAGTAAGGTATAGAAAAGTCAAAGCCTTTTCAAAAGGCATGAAGCAGAGGCTTTTGCTGGCTCAAGCACTTATAAACGATCCCGAAGTGCTAATACTGGACGAGCCCACAAGCGGCCTCGACCCGGAAGGGGCTTACCTAGTAAAAAGCATCGTTAGAGAAGAACGCAAAAAAGGGAAGACTGTATTTTTCTCGTCTCACATACTCAGCGAAGTGGAGGAATTGAGTGATAGGGTTGGCATAATAGTCAAGGGGAAGCTTAGGGCGCTGGGAACGCTTGAGGAAATAAAGAAAGAATTTATGGAGCTTGAAGGGTATGAGATAAAGGTTGAGACAAAGCAGGCGCTTCCAGAAATTGAACTTTCTGAGATCATAAGGATGCAAAGAGTAAGCGAAAATAAAGCAATCATATTTGCGAAGGAAGACATTAGAGAGCAGCTTTCAGAGCTTCTTGCAAAGAAGGGGATAACAATTGTGAACCTTGAAGTTGAAGAACCAAGTTTGGAGGATGTTTTCCTAAAAACCATCTACAAGAGGTGAGCTAAATGAAAAAGAAGGCTTTTATCATAGTTTTTCTTTTTCTGCTCTCGAATTATCCTCTGATAAATGCCCAACCATGGGTAACGGTGTTTGAAGATAGGGTAAAAATAGGGGAAACCATAATTGTAGGGGATTATAAAATAGATGTAACCTTGGAAAAGAATGAAATGAAGCCATATGCCATAATCTACGAGGACGAGGAAATAAAGAAGGTTGTTGGCCAGGGAAACCTAACTGAGATTGGCAACATGAGAATCGTCCTTGGAAGCTATAATGCCGAATATGAGGAGGTGTTCCTTGCTCTGCAGTACAAGCCGTCTCTAACCAAAGAGATATCCCCTAAAAACGGAGCTTCGTTTGAAGTAGGGGATTATGCTCTAAAGGTGATAAAGTCAGGTAATGAAAGCGTACTACTGAGCATAAACGGAGATGAAGTAGAAGTAAAGGCAAAATCTGTCAGAGTTTACGACAAACTCGCCCTCGAATACACGGGAGACGTTTTGAGGGTTTATCTTGCCAATATTCAAGTAAAAAGAGAAGAGAGAAAAGACTATGAGCTGTACTATCCTTTCAAAGGACTTAAGGTGAAAGCTGGCGATGAAGTCCGAATTCCAATAACGGTCTACAACAACGGCAACAAGGAATTAACTTTACAGCTAAAAATCCTCTCAAAGCCTTTGGGATGGGATGTAAGAGTTCTCGATGAGAGTGGGAAATATGGGGTCAATGAAATCGCTTTAAATGCCAAAGCTTCTGCTGTCCTAACCCTTTTTATAAAGATTCCCGAAGATGCGAGCGGAACAAAGGGAATTCGCTTTGCAGTTGGGGAAGAGATTGGCGAGATTACCCTCGATGTGGTTAAAAATGCGGGCATTGATGTTATAATTCCCATGCTTGGTGTTGAAACTGAGGCCGGTCAGAGTGTTACATTCCCAATAATCATAAAAAATAGGGGAGAGGAGAAAGCTGTAAAGCTGGAAGTAACAGAGAAACCTGCTGGATGGAACGCATATTTCCTCATGGGTAACCAGAGAGTTAAGTCTTTTCTTTTGGAAGGGGAGCAAGAGATAACTCTTTTTGTAGAGGCTCCGAGAAATGCTGAGCTTGGTGAGCATAAAATAGGGTTCTCGATAAACGGAATAGAAAAGAACGTGAGTGTTTTTATCTACAAGACGCACAAAGGAGAGCCCGCAAAAATAGTCGTGACAGCTAAAGATGAGGAAGGTAACTTTGTACAGGGAGCAAAAATTAGCACTGGAAACAAAACTGCCTTCACAGACGGCTATGGAAGAGCTAAGATAGAGCTTAAACCCGGAGAATACAAAATTTTTGTGGAAAAAGAGGGATATGAATTGGTTGAAAAAGAAGTTTCAGTTGAAGATGGGGAGGAAAAAACTTTGGAGATAACCCTAACAAAGCTCCCCTACTACTTCGAGCTTGAAGGAAGTGGAGACACAGTTGCAATTGCAGCAGGATCGATAGGTAGGTATGCAGTGATCATAAAGAACTTAGGAAAAGAAGAAGACTGGTATTCGCTTTCAGCTTTTGACGTTCCGGAAGGATGGTCAGCTGAATTTTACTATGCGGAAAGTCCTATCAGAAAGATAACAATCAGCCCAGGAGAATCCAAGGAAGTTGCTTTAAGAATAGTTCCACCTTACAATGCCCAGCCTGGGGAATACAATCTAATTATCGCTGTCAAAAGCTCCTCTGGATTGGAGAAAAGGATAAACCTGTTGGTGAAGCTTATCGGGGAATACAAATTTGAGATGTATCCGGAGACACCAATGGTGAACATTAAAGCCGGTAGGGAGGGAATCGCTTATCTTTCCCTCGAAAACATTGGAACTGCTCCAATAACGAACATAAAATTTGAGGTAAGCGCTCCTCAAGGATGGGACGTTAAAGTTACTCCCCAAGTAATTCCCGAGCTTGGGTCGCTGTATTTTGAGGGAGGCGTCAGAAGAATAAGTGGATCGGAGAACCGTTTAACTGTTACGATAAAAGTCCCAGAGACAACTCCAGCTGGAACATACCAAATAACAATTACCGGAAAGGGGGATCAAGCTCAAGCCAGCACCCAGATTACGGTCAGAGTGACTCAGAGCTCTAATACTGCATACATTGGGATACTAATACTCGTGCTAACTTTTGGAGCTGTAATATGGATGATGAGGAGGGTGGGCAGGAGATGAAGGCATTGAACATTGCGATGAAGGAGCTCTATGTCTCGATAAAAAGCAAAAGGTTTGTAATAATCCTTAGCATTTATGTTCTTCTCCTTCTTCTGCTCTCTTACTCCCTGAGGGACAACCTAAGTGAGCTAACTTCTCCCTCTGTTGAAAATTTATCAATGGATTTGTTTGGAGTGAGTGGAGAAGTTTTTGCTACACCTCTTTCTACTATGCTTACCCTCAACTTTACGTTCTTCACGGTAATCGGCGCTATCCTAGGTGCTTCTCTTGGGGCAGATGCGATAAACAAAGAGATTGAGAGCGGAACTATAAAAACGCTCCTTGCACATCCCGTTTACAGAGATGAGGTTATAAATGGAAAATTCCTCGGCAATGCGTTTGTTTTGGCTATTACAATCACCGTTGGATACGTGGTTACGATTGCCTTTCTCCTTATCAATGGCACTCCTCTCGACAGAGACTCGATCTTGAGAGGATTTGTTGCATTTATCTTGACACTTCTCTATTCGATGGTTTTCTTAAGCATCTCTATGCTCTTTTCGACGCTCTTAAAAAAGCCCGAAACATCCATGCTTATATCAATCGGTCTGGCAGTTTTTCTAACGATGATATATGGGGCTTTGATTTCCTTAATAGCCCAACATCTAGCAGGAGAAATGCCCCCGTATGGAACACCTGCTTTTGAGATGTGGGAAGAAAACTTCAAGCTCTGGGAGCAGAGACTGCACTTCATAAACCCAGCCCACCACTATGCGGCTCTAGTTATTGCAGTTTTTGCGGGGGATAGAATAGCTAATTATTATGCTCCCCTTGGAGATTCCCTGATCTTGCTGTTCAACAATCTCTCGATGCTTTTAACCTTTCTGCTCCTCCCATTTGCTTTTGCTTACGCTAGATTTATGACCAGCGACCTCAGATGAAAAATAGAAAAGAGCAAATTAACCCTTGGCAACTCCAATTGGTCTCATCCTTGCCACCAGATTAGCTATTCCCGCCTCATGAACAACGTTAACAACGTTATCGACGTTCTTGTAGGCTCCGGGGGCTTCCTCCGCAACAACTCTCATGCTCGCTGCCCTAATGTATATTCCTCTCTGCATGAGCTCATTTCTAAGTTTATCCCCTCTAAATTGTCTTGTAGCAGCATGTCTGCTCAAAACCCTTCCCGCACCGTGGCATGTGCTACCAAAGGTCTCTTTCATTGATCCCTCGGCTCCAGCGAGCACATAGCTTGCCGTACCCATTGAGCCGGGAATTAAGACAGGCTGTCCCACATTGCGGTAAGCTCTTGGCACAGCCTCATGCCCGGCGGGGAATGCTCTTGTGGCACCTTTTCTGTGAACTACAACTTTGACTTTCCTTCCATCAACCTCGTGCTCTTCAACTTTCGCTATGTTGTGGGCAACGTCATAAACTATGCTCATTTCTAAGTCCTCAGCCTTTTGCTTGAAGACTTCCTCAAAGCTCTCCCTTACCCAGTGGGTAATCATTTGCCTGTTAGCCCATGCAAAGTTTGCCGCAGCTTTCATAGCGCTGAAGTACTTTTGCCCTTCCTCTGTCTGGAATGGAACGCTTACGAGTTCTCTGTCTGGCCATGGCACGTTGTATTTTCTGTTTGCCTTCTCCATGATCCTTAGGTAATCACTTGCTACCTGATGCCCAAGACCCCTCGACCCGGTGTGCACCATCACAACAACCTGTCCTTCAAATAGGCCGTATACCTTGGCGATTTCCTCATTGAAGACTTTATCAACCACCTGCACTTCCAAGAAGTGGTTTCCACTTCCTAGAGAACCTAATTGTGGGGCTCCTCTTTGCTTTGCTTTTTGGCTTACTGCATTTGGATCCGCTCCTTCCATTCTCCCGTTCTCTTCTAGATGTTCTAAATCTTCCTTCCAGCCATAGCCGTTATCCACAGCCCACTTTGCGCCATCTGCAAGAACATCATCTAATTGCGTCCAGTGAAGCCTAATCCTTCCTTCGCTTCCAAGCCCGCTTGGCACGTTTTTGAATAGAGTATCGACGAGCTGTTTGATCTTTGGTCTAACTTCTTTCTCCGTTAAGTTCGTCCTAATAAGCCTGACACCGCAGTTGTGCACTACTATACCATTTGCTATGAAGTTGTGGGCTTCGTGGTATACGCCGATGTCGTAGAGTTTCTTGGAGTCACTCTTTGTTCTGCGGACATCTACAACGGGATCAAGAACAAAGCCACCTTCAAGTCCGTACGTCTTGGCAAAGCTCTCAAACTCAGGTAGGAGCTCAGCCAGTTTCCTGTTTCTCTTAACCAGGTTGCTTTCTGAGATTTCTTTTGATGCCATGATTTTCCTTCTAAGATACTCCCCAAAGATCAACGCGTAGGGTTTATGAGAGGTGTATTCATAGCCAATCTTGGAAAGGAACTTGTAAATCTCCTCCGTGTTGGAGTATATCACGAGACGGTACATTACTCTGTTGCTATATTCTTTGACTTTTCTGACGTGGGAACTAATTCCAAATTCTGTCAGCAAATCTTTGACTGAATTAAGGAACCTGACAAGGCTCTCTTCAAGCTCCTTAGCCTTGACAGCAGTCAAGGATATCGTGTTTGGAGTGTATTTGTGATTGCTGGACATTAGCCTCGGTTTGCTTCCGTCCGCTCCAAAGAGGCCTGCGAGAAAGTTCCTCTTGACCCATTTTGGAGACTTCTTAATCCACTCAGGCACGTCGAAGTCAATCTCAGTCTTCTTGCCAACAGGAGCTCCCAATTTGATGAGAAGCTTTGAAAACGCTTTTGATGTCACTTTTATTGAGTACTCTGTTCCTCTAGTCTCAAACTCGCCCCATGCTGTTTTGACTTTCTCGTTTCTTGTCCTTGTGTAAACTCTCGAAGCCTTGATATTGAAGTAAAAACCTAAATCTTTTCTCAACTCTTCCAGTCCCTTGCTGTCTCCATAGAAAACTGTGATAATTCTCTCTCTTCCATTCTTCTCGTGGTATATATCGAACGATCCATCACCAATGAAGTATCCAAGAATTCTTGCCAGAACACCTATCCTTGGATCATCCATTCTCAAAGGAAGCAGACCCCTCTCTTCTAAGTACTTTATCAGTTGCTTATCTTCATCGGCGAAATCTTGGTGGGTTAAAAGAACTTCCGTGCTGGGCTTCTCATATTCTACTCCCTCAAAGGGATAAACTGCAACTAAGTCCCCCGGTTCTAGCTCTTCTGCTATCTTATACCCATTCTCCGTCAACACTGGGTGATCTCCAGAAGCTTTAATGACTCTACCACTGGTGAGCCTTATCTCGTAAATCTCCTCGTCGCTGTCTCTCTCAGCAACCAACATAACTCTGGAGTGATCATTGTGACCCTCCTTGACATTGTAGACTTTGAGTGGAACCTCCTTGAACATCGTGGGTAAATCTTTGACCTTTATTCTGAACCCTAAGTCACTTATGACTTCGCTCTCTTCATGTAGGCAATTCACATCGTAACCCACGCCTCCGGGGCTTATAACGCCTTCTTTCACGTCAAAAGCCGCTACACCGCCGATTGGGAAACCATAACCCTGATGACCATCAGGCATTACTATCGAATACTTATAAATTCCCGGAAGCATAGCCACATTTGCGGCCTGTTCGAGAGTCCTATCCTGTCTCATTTTTTGGATTAGTGTATCATCTGCATAAACTCTTCCCGGCACTCTCATTCTTTTATCGAACTTCGGTATCTCCCATCTGATCTTATCTATTCTTTTTAATGGGATCTCCATCCTTCTCACCTCCAAATTAAATAGCTCTCGAAACTTTAAAAGATTGCGCTATTTGGGGTTTATTCTTCTTTCTTTCGGCACGTAGTTTTTGATTACACCGTCTTTTGCCTTCCCGCATCCGAGGTAGTACAGGCCCCATTTTAATATTATCCATCCTCTCACTTCAGTTGAGACTTTCAAGTCTTCTCCACTTAGCCAGAGCTTTGCTTCTTTCTCTCCAACTTCAACGACGTTTTTTGTAGCTTTGGGACCGACCAAAAAGCTCCCTTCTATGGTAAGCCTTATCCCATCGCTTTCGATTTTTCCAAAATAAACTCCCCTATCTGTGTGAGTCTTCGGGTCAAACTCACAGGGCTTATAAGCGTAAACCCTCCTACTCCCTTTTACTTCAAAAATTAAATCTGGTGCGTATCCGTATTGCTCTATCAGCATTTCTTTAACTTTTTTGCTCATGGTTTCCTTATTTTCGCTACAAAGAACGCTTCCGTGTTGTTGTCCTGTGGATGAATGCGAAGACATTTTTTCACCTCCTCGGAATACTTCTTCCCCTCAAACTCCAAAACGGGAGGTGTTGATTTTAAGGGTAGGTTGATTTTCTCGAGCTTGGCGTCAGTCTTGGAGAGGAGGTAGTCAACAACTTCTTCGTTTTCAAGGGGGTCTATGGTACATGTTGAGTACACCAAAACCCCTCCGGGCTTTAGGGCTTTATACGCTGAGAGTATTAGCTTTTTCTGAATATTGGAGTAACGTATAACCTTCTTCATACTCCAGTCTGTTAAGAACTTGAAGCTTTTTCTTATCATTCCAACACTCGAGCAAGGCGCATCGAGGAGTATTTTATCAAAACCCTAGTTCCCATTAGATCGTTAGAGTTATAAGCACTTAAGTCTTTTGGTTGATTGGTGGTTGTTATGAACTTTCAGCAGGAAATCCTGATCATAAAATCCGAAATCTATCCGATAATCAGCAAACACTACCCGAAAAACACTCACAGGGAAATAATCAGCCTCTACGACCTAATAACCTTCGCAATACTAGCACACTTGCACTTTAACGGAGTTTACAAGCACGCTTACAGAGTCCTAATCGAAGAAATGAAGCTGTTCCCCAAAATCAGGTACAACAAACTAACAGAACGCTTGAACAGGCACGAAAAACTCCTGCTCCTAGCGCAGGAAGAATTATTCAAAAAACACGCCAGAGAATACGTTAGAATACTGGACTCAAAGCCCATTCAGACCAAGGAGTTGGCCAGAAAAAACAGGAAGGAGAAGAAGGGTTCTTCAGAAATCATCTCTGAAAAGCCCGCAGTTGGGTTTGTTCCCTCTAAAAAAAAGTTTACTATGGGTACAAGCTGACCTGTTACTCTGATGGAAATTTGCTGGCTTTACCTTGTTGTTTGAATCCCGGTAAAAAAACATTGATTGTGAGTTTTTGTCCGGGAAAAAGTTCTGGGTGATTGTTGAGGAGTTTTCTGGCTGTTTTCTGTTTTTGGATAAGGGTTACGTTAGTAGAGAACTTCAGGAGGAATTCCTGAAGTTTGGCGTTGTTTACACGCCGGTGAAGCGGGAGAATCAGGTTAGTAATCTAGAGGAGAAGAAGTTTTACAAGTACTTGTCTGACTTTCGCAGGAGGATTGAGACTTTGTTTTCGAAGTTTTCTGAGTTTCTTCTGAGGCCGAGCAGGAGTGTTAGTTTGAGGGGGTTAGCTGTCAGGATTTTAGGGGCGATTCTGGCCGTGAATCTGGACAGATTATACAACTTCACAGGTGGTGGGAACTAGGGTACTATTTATCTACGTCAACGTTTATAAACGTGCACTGAAGTATATGTTTGTAACATTTGGTTGGTCACCTTTTGTTTAAAAAACCCTTAAATCAATTCTTTACAAATATAAACAATGAATAACGGATTCGGGTGATTATCTTGCGATATGTAAAGTTGCCAAAGGAAAATTTTGAGGAATTCTTCAATTCCCTAAGGAAATGGGGCAAATTGTATGCTCCAACTAAGAAGGGCAACATATACTCCTTTCAACATGTAGAGAACCCTCCAGAGATAGCCTTTGATTATACCCGTACAATGCTTCCTCCGAAGAAGTTCTTTGTGAGGCCTAAGGATGAGATGCTGCGACTTAGGGGGGGTAAATGGGAGGAGAGCGATGGAGCCGAACCAATAGTTCTATTTGGGGTTCATTCATGTGATATACACGGATTGGAGATACTTGATAAGGTCTATCTTGCAGAGCCTGTGGATCCATATTACAAAAAGAGGAGAGAAAATTCAATAATAATCGGCATTAGCTGTATGCCCGATGAGTACTGCTTCTGCAAAAGCCTGGGCACGGACTTTGCAATGCACGGCTTTGATTTGTTTCTCCACGAACTCCCTGACGGCTGGTTGGTGAGAGTTGGCAGTGTTAGGGGTCACGAGATAGCGTGGGAAAACGAAGAGCTCTTTGAAGAGCTTACTGAGGAGGACGTAAAGAACTTCAGAGAATTTGAAGAGAAGAGAGCAAATTCCTTCAAGAAGCATCTTAACAAGAAAGGCCTTGAAGATATCCTTGATTTGGCCTACAACAGCCCGGTGTGGAAAAAGTACGAGAAGATATGTCTTGGCTGCGGCAACTGCAACATGGTCTGTCCAACGTGCAGATGTTACGAGGTTTGTGACCTCTGGATGAACGCCTATGAGGCAGCGAGAGTTAGAAGATATGACTC
The DNA here is from genome assembly GCF_000430485.1 of Thermococcus sp. PK. Taxonomy (NCBI): domain Archaea; kingdom Methanobacteriati; phylum Methanobacteriota; class Thermococci; order Thermococcales; family Thermococcaceae; genus Thermococcus; species Thermococcus sp. PK. Next base: position 891,540 of record NZ_KE387149.1, on the reverse strand, counting down.
TTGCTTCATGGAGAGCCACGGCTTAGTTGCTGGAGGGCATAACTTTAGACCAACCCGTTTGGATCGCTTCAGGCACCGCTATTACTGCAAGAGCTACTTTGACCCCTCAGCAGGCTTCAACTGCGTTGGATGCGGAAGATGTGACGAGTTCTGTCCAGCTAAGATAGAGCACGTTAAGGTTCTCGATGAGGTGAGGGAGGGATTACAATGACGTTTCAAACACACGATGCGAGGATTTTGGAAGTGAAAGAGCTCACCTCGAGGGAAAAGCTTTTCACACTTCGCTTTGTTGATCCAGAGCTCAACAGAAGCTTCAAATACAAGCCCGGACAGTTTGTTATAGTTGACATAAGGGGTTTCGGAGAGTTTCCGATAAGCCTGTGCTCAACTCCTACTAGAGAGGCTGTTTTCTAAATGGTTAAAATCGTAAAGTTTATATATTTTTGTGTCATTGTTTGTAATAGGGGTGTGCAGTATGAAGCTTTATAGGACGGGAAAAGCGGCACAGCTCCTTGGCATCAGCAAGCCAACATTAATCAGGAAAATCAAAGCCGGCGAGATTAAAGCATACAGGGTCGGAAAAGAATACCGCATCCCGGAAAGCGAGATTAAAAGACTCCTCGAAGGCAAAACCCCCGACAAGGTTGTAATTTTACGCCAGAGTATCAAGCAGAGACCAGAAAGAAGACCTTGAAAGACAGGTCGAATACCTCAAAAACTACTGCGCATCAAAAGGCTACCAAGTTGCAAAAATCATAACAGACATTTCCTCAGGACTGAACGAGAACAGGAAGGGGTTAAAACAGCTCTTCAAACTCATTGAAAGCGGGGAAATAACAAAAGTCGTGATAACTTACAAGGACAGGCTCACCCGCTTTTGGATTCAAATACCTTGAGCAATACTTTAACTCTCACGGGGTTGAGGTTGAAGTAATCTTTGATGATGAAGAGAAAACGCCGGAAAAGGAACTTGTTGAGGACTTGTTAGCAATTGTTACTTCCTTTGCTGGAAAACTCTATGGTGCCCGTTCTCACAAGAAAAAACGCCTTGTCGAGGCGGTAAAGAATGCCCTCAGAGACGATTAAACTCACGGCAAAATTCAAACTCAAAACAGAACCCGAAGGGTTAGAAGACCTCTTCTCCCTTTATTCTGATATTGTAAATTTACTCCTTGATTATGTTTTTGAGAACAACATTACGAGCTTTTACCGGCTGAAGAAAGAGGCGTACAAGAGCCTTCGGGAGCAGTACCCAGAACTCCCAAGCCACTACATTTACACGGCCTGTCAAATGGCCACCTCAATCTACAAGAGTTACAGGAAGAGAAAAAGACGAGGAAAAGCTAATGGAAAGCCTGTTTTCAAGAAAAAAGTCATAATGCTGGACGACCACCTGTTCAAGCTCGACATTGAAGAGGGAATTATCAAGCTCTCAACTCCAAGTGGAAGGCTGGAACTGGAGTTTTATCGTGCAAAGTACCACGAGAAGTTTAGGGAGTGGAAAATAGGACAAGCCTG
>NZ_KE387149.1:883403-889922 GCF_000430485.1 Thermococcus sp. PK | reverse complement strand
CTTCTGAGGCCGAGCAGGAGTGTTAGTTTGAGGGGGTTGGTTGTCAGGATTTTAGGGGCGATTCTGGCCGTGAATCTGGACAGATTATACAACTTCACAGGTGGTGGGAACTAGGGTTATCAAATGTATTTTCAAATCTTGAGAAGTAAGTGCCGTCTTTGACGGTAACCCTCGCGTTGAGCACTCCAAACCGGTTTAGGTTTGCTATCAAAACATTAGCACGCCATTTTTTTAGGTCATTGGCTATTATACACCCCTCATTTTTCATGTACTGTGCTATCTGTGTTGTTTTAGCCCCTGGAGCAGCCGCCATGTCAAGGACAAGTTCTCCGGGCTTGGGATCTAGGACAACGGGTGGTATCATTGAGGACGCCTCTTGAGGGAAGACAAGCCCAAGGGCGTACTCTATCATATCCCCGAACTCTCTGGTGTTGATAAAGAACCCTTCTTTTACCCAGGGAATAGGCTCAAGCTCATATCTCTCTTCCAGCCTTGCCTTTATGTACTTTAGGGGAGCTTTGAGTGTATTGATTCTTATACTCTGCCTCAAGGGGGCCATCATGAACTTCCAGAATTCTTCTCCATCGTCGAGTTTCAAATATCTCTCGTAAAATGCTTTGTTCATCTTGACGACTTCTTCCATGTGACCACCTCAGATATCTGGGACAAGCTGTGCCATCCATTCCCCGTTGGGGAGCTGTTTTATCTCCATGTCGTGGTAGGTTATGGCTTTGACTTCTTCCTTTGGCTCATGCTTTTCGCTCAGCTTTTCCCCATAGGCTTTTGCCTTGAGCTTATACCCCTCTTCAGTTTTTTCTATTTTAACTTCAAAGTCCCTAAAAACCAATCCTTCCGTGTCATGGAGGATAAGGAGCTCTTCAAGGAAGTTGTAGAGCAAAGAGTATAAATCTTCCCCCTCCACTTCCACTTCTCTCACTTCTTTCTTCTCAACTTTTTCTACGTTAACCATTACGTCAAAAAGAGCAATTGCAACGGCTTCAAAAGCCTCTTCAAGGGTATCCCCATAACCTCTTATTCCAATGTCAGCGGTGTGTTCATAGTGCTCCCACCTTTTCATTCTCTCACCCGATAGGTTAATATTTCCCCAAGTTTATTAGGCTTTAGGGAGATTGCCATGAGGGAGATAACACCGAAGAAGATTATGGAAATGAAGGGGAAGGAGAAAATTACGATGGTGACTGCGTACGATTATCCATCAGCTCTTCTAGCGGATAAAGCCAAGATTGACATTATTTTTGTTGGGGATTCGCTGGGAATGGTGGTCTATGGAGAACAGAACACTCTAAATGTGACCATGGAGCAGATGGTTTATCACACGAGGGCAGTTGCAAAAGCCGTTAAAAGAGGATTGGTTCTCGCTGATATGCCATTTATGAGTTATGAAGTTAGCGTAGAGGAAGGCATGAAAAATGCTGCTCGGCTAATCCAGGCAGGAGCGGATGCGGTAAAGATTGAAGGCGGTTACGATCATAGGAAGCTAGTAAAGAGGCTTGTTAGGGCGGGCATACCTGTTATGGGGCATACTGGCCTAACTCCCCAAAGGTACCTTCGTTTGGGAGGCTACCATATAACGGGAGAGACCGAAGAAGAAATTGAGGAAATACTTAGGGATGCGAAGGCATTAGAAAAGGCTGGAGCTTTTGCAGTTGTTTTAGAGTTCGTTTTGGCGGATGTTGCCAAGTTGGTAACTGAGGAGGTCAAAATACCAACAATAGGAATCGGGTCTGGTCCTTATGTGGACGGGCAAGTTTTAGTATGGCACGATCTCCTTGGCATCTATGAGCATGTGCCCCCATTTGTAAAGAAATACGCCGACTTAAGGAACATAATTCAGCTGGCGCTTGAGAATTATAGGGAGGAAGTGAAAGAGGGCAAGTTCCCAAGCGGTGAATACTACTGGGAGTTCCTTGACAAGGACGACTTTGAGAAAAAAAGGAGGAAAGTCATAGAGCGCCTATTAGGGGAGACATTTGATGAGGAAGTTTAAAGTCCGCGAAGAGCTCTTCATCCTTAAGGTACCCGGAGGGTATGCGGATAAAGTTGAACATGGAGAAGGATTCCTCGACTGTTCCCTTGGCACAAATCCGTTTGGAACTTCCGAAAGGGTAAAGGAAAGGTTGAAAAACTTAGAGATAGCCCTTTCTGCGTACCCGGATGTGAAGTATACTTATCTCAGAAACGCCCTTGCGGAATACTGGGATGTAGATGAAGAAAGCATTTTCTTTGGTTATGGGACCATCGGATGTTTTGAAAAGGTGAACAAATTTGTCATAAGCCCGGGCTCCAGGGTGCTTGGTATCTCTCCGCAGTATACAAGGTACATAAGTGACGTACTTGCCATGGGAGGTTCCTATGAATCGGTTTCCCTGAAAAAGGAAAACCGGTTTAAAATCGATGTTGGAGAAGTTATAAATGCTCTCACTTCAGATTACTCCCTCCTTTACCTAGACAACCCTCACAACCCCACGGGACAGGTTTTAAGGCTTAAAGAAGTTGAGGAAATCGTTCAGTATGCCGAGAGGAAGGGCGTTTTGGTTCTTGTAGATGAAGCTTACGGAGATTTTGTCGAAAAAGAAGAATCGGCAATAAACCTCGAGCATGATAATCTCATTGTCCTGCGCTCTTTTTCAAAAGGTTTTGGACTGGCGTCTATGAGGGTAGGCTATGCTGTTATAAAAAACCGAGAGCTTGGGGAGCTTTACAGAAAGGTGGATTTGCCGTTTCCGATAAGTACAATTGGAGAGATTTTGGCAGTTGAAGCACTTAAAGATCAAAAATTCCTCAAGGAAAGCAAGAAAAAGATAGCCGCTGTAAAAAGAGAAATCATCAATACCCTCAAGAAAAAATTCCAAATAGCTGAAACCCACATGCAGACTCCAATAATGCTTTTGTGGGGCTCTGGAGATACTTACCACTATTTTCTTGAAAGGAAGATATCAGCTGTTAGAGGCTCAGCTTTTAGGTCGTTGGATGATTCTTACGTAAGGCTTCGAGTTCCAAAAAATGCCGATGAATTATTAGGCCGTCTTTAGTTCACTTTTGATTCTGCTGACCATAAAGGTTCCAATGGTTATGAGCACAAACCCTACTAGGTGATATACTGTGAATTCTTCCCCAAGGAGGGTTGCAACTCCTATTGCTACTGCGGGAGCGGGTGTTATTATTGCTGTCGCTTTTGAGAGGTTTATCCGCTTTATTGCGAGGTACCATATCACTTGTCCAAATGAGAGTATTATGCCCTCTGCTACAGCAAGCTTTGAAAACTCAAGCCCAGAGGGGAATGCAAGCAAAAGAAGCAAAATTCCCCCAAAGGTATTTCTAAATGCTGCTATAAGAAATGGGTTGTATGGGAGTTTCTTTGCTATCACATGCCCGCTCTGCCAGAAGAGGGGGACTAGCAGGAGGAGTAAATCTCCCTTTCTTGGCACTATTGCTTTACCCTGTGTTATCACCAAAAATAAGCCAATAATGATTGAAAATGACCAGAAGACCTGGTGTTTGGCTATTTTTTCCCTCAAGAAAACATATGCAAGAACAAACGAGAAAAGAACTTCTGCCCTTGTTATAAGGGAAGCATTTATCGCGGTACTTAGTCGAGCTCCATAAGAATAAGCGATATATGCCAGGGCAGTTCCAAACATCCCTACCAGAAATGCTCTTGGAATATACTGTGGATTTTCCTTTACTTCTTTCCAGCGGGATGTGAGTAAAACGATTGGCCAAAGGATTAAAGAGGCTATGAGGGCAGAAAATGCTGCAAAGCTAAGGGGGTTGGTTGGGTTTGCCTTAATTACCACGGGTTCTATTCCATAAAGGAACATGCCTAAAAAAGCCAGGAGAGTCCCCTCAGTCTCTTTGTTCATCCCACCCACCCAAGAGAATGAGATTTCTCTTGTATAGCTCAAGGATAAAGGTCACAAGTCTTTCATATAGTGGTTCGGCTTCCTCACCAAATTTTTCTTTCACCTTCTTTCCAATTTGTTCTATGCTCCTCGTACCATCACAAAGTTCCCATATAAAAGCTCCTAATTCGTCAAGTTCAAGTCGTCTGTATTCCCCGTGGAGTTTTCTTGCCAGAAAATCCAGTTTGGAGGTCATGGGGATTAAGAGGTAATACTTTCCATCGATCTTTCTTAACTCGATTTCTTCATTTCTTTTGGGAATAAGCTTGAGATAATTCTCCATAACTCTATTCACCAGCAGAAATGGGGTGAAGAAGTTTATAAGAGTGTTGGCGCCGGGGCAGGGATTTGAACCCTGGCGGGCTTAACGCCCACGGACTCTCCAGGCCCGCGCCTTCCCAGGCTAGGCTACCCCGGCGCTAAAAATAATGAGAATCATGAGATGAGTTCAATCTCGATTGTCACGTCTTCAGGAACGCGAATTCTCATGATTCGCCTCATAGCTCTCTCGTCAGCTTCAATATCGATGAGCCTCTTGTGAACTCTAAGTTCGAATCTATCAAAGGTTGCACTCCCTTCTCCATCTGGGCTCTTTCTTGTGGTTATCCTTATTCTCTTTGTTGGCATTGGTATTGGCCCGCTCATTCTAACACCAGTTCTCTCTGCAATCTGCTTGATTTGATCTGTAACCTCATTAAGAGCACCTATGTTTGTGCTCGCCAGTTTAATTCTCGCCTTTTGCATTTTTGCCACCTCTATAAGCTCTAATGACAAAACTAATAATATTAAAGGAAAAGGCTAGAGAAGGGCTTCACTCGCCCTTCTGGATGGATATAACCATACCGGCAGCGACTGTTTGACCCATATCTCTGATAGCGAATCTACCGAGTTGTGGTATCTCCTTAACTGGCTCGATGACCATTGGCTTGGTTGGTCTGAGTAGAACGATAGCTGAGTCACCGGTCTTTATGAATTGTGGGTTCTCCTCTATGATGTTACCTGTTCTTGGATCGAGCTTGGCAAGGAGTTGCTCGAATCTAACTGCAACTTGGGTTGTGTGGGCGTGGAGAACTGGCGTGTAACCAATTGTGATTGCTGTTGGGTGGTTGAGGACGATAATCTGAGCCTTGAATGTGTCCTTTGGTCTGACGACTGTTGGTGGGTTGGTTGTGTGTCCAGCAACGTCACCTCTCTTTATGTCGTTCTTACCAACACCTCTGACGTTGAAACCAATGTTGTCACCTGGGAGAGCCTCTTCAAGTGGCTCGTGGTGCATTTCAATGCTCTTGACTTCACCCTGGATGGGCTTGTGGAAGATTGTTGATGCTGGCTCGAATATGACTACGTCGCCAACCCTAAGTCTTCCGGTCTCAACTCTACCGACTGGAACTGTACCGACACCCTTAATTGAGTAAACGTCCTGGATTGGGATTCTAAGTGGCTTGTCAACTGGCTTCTCTGGCTCTGGGATCTGGTCGAGAGCCTCGAAGAGTGTTGGGCCGTTGTACCAGGGCATCTTGTCGCTCTTCTTAACAACATTGTCTCCTTCCCAAGCGCTGATTGGGATAACTGGGAAGTTCTTGTAACCGAGCATTTGTAGGAGCTTTGTAACTTGGGTTGCAACATCTTTGAACTTCTTCTCGTCGTAGTTGACCATGTCCATCTTGTTAATCGCAACAATTATGTGGTTGATACCGAGTGTTCTTGCAAGGAATGCGTGCTCCTTTGTCTGTGGCATGACACCGTCTGTGGCTGCAACGACGAGAACTGCAGCGTCAGCCTGTGAAGCACCGGTAATCATGTTCTTAACGAAGTCTCTGTGACCTGGAGCGTCGATAATGGTGATGTACTTGTTTGGAGTCTCGAACTTGCTGTGGGCAACGTCAATTGTAATACCTCTTTCTCTCTCTTCCTTGAGTCTGTCCATAACCCAAGCGAACTTGAATGACTTACCCTTTTCACCCATCTGCTCGAACTTCTGGATGATCTGCTCTGGAATGTTGCCTGAGTCAAAGAGCAATCTACCGATTGTTGTACTCTTTCCGTGGTCTACGTGTCCGATAAACACTATATTAACGTGTGGCTTTTCCTTTGCCATCTTCACACACCTCCAAAGTTATGCCTAACTCTAATCATCAAAGTGGGTTTTTAAAGCTTTCCCTAAACCTGGGCGTGTTTAGTTTCACCCCCTGTTATTTAAACAGTATTTGACTCTGAGGAGGATTTTCAGACCATAACACATTACCCCAAGCAGGATTCGGGTTACAGTAGTCTTTTTCAGAAAACAGGGGATCCTACTGCCAAACCACGTTGTAAACGCACCCCAGAACCCCTCATGAGGATTCCTATGCCTGTACTCTTCTTCAGAAAACACTCTGTCTCTCTTCTTACTACCAAAACCACCTGGAGCGTTCTTAGTTTTCTTAACAATCGGCCGATAACCCTTTTCCACCACAGTGTTCAGAACTTTCTTTGAATCATAAGCCCCATCAGCATAAAAATTCCCAGAACCCCCCGGCACGGAGTTCAATCAGCTCGTTCTCAGAAGTTGTGATCTTCACAGCAACCGGATACAGTAAACCCGGCAGGATTCTCT
>NZ_KE387149.1:845829-883303 GCF_000430485.1 Thermococcus sp. PK | reverse complement strand
AAGTCAGCGTTTAAGAGTCTGGGGTTGGGTTATCTGCATGTGACTTTCGGGCCGAGAAATAGTGTTGAGCGCTGGTTTAGGACTGTTAAGGAAAGACAAAGCGTTTCTGGAATAATTTCAGGAGTGAGGACTGGAGGAGGGTTCATAGGTTTGTTTTTCTGTTTTGCCTTCTGGTATAATTTTGTCAGAATTCATTCTAGTTTTGGTGATCCGCCTGGTGATGTTACTGAATGGCTTCAGGAGGTGATGCCCCAGTTATCCTAACAGTATCTGTATTTTCAGTGGAATTTTGTTTAAGAGTACAGCAAGGCCATTGATTACTAATCTCAAACCCATCTTCGTTTTTTAACGCTCTCCCCTTCCAATATGGAGGGTTATTCTTGAGTATTCTATATCTGGAGTGTTATACAACTACAACTGTTAATCTACCCTTCCACGGAAAATATCAGTCTTTTACTTCCCTTTGCACAGGGGTTTTTATCCCATGAAAATTGGTAGTTTTTCACTGCGAGGGGTTTTGGCTATAAAGGAAAATTAATAATTCCAATTGGGGATGCTTTGTCATTAAAGCGCATTTTCCTTTTGAAAGTCTCATCTTTCAGGGTAGGAGATGATTAGCGGATTGCGACTTTTGAGTACTACCGTATAATTAATAACATCAAAACCCAAATATCTTTTGGTGACAAAGAAATGGGCGTCTATATCTTTACCCCCGAAGATCTTTTGAGGTATGAAACCATAACCAAGGACCAGCTTGAAGTGATTAAAGATGCCATACTAAAGAAGGGAGATATTCTTGTTGTTGGGACAAGCAGAGCTGGTAAAACAAAGCTTATCGAGGCAATGATTCACCTGATTCCAGACGAATGGGAAATAGTGGTTGTTACTGCCTATGGCGAGTTTAAACCATTCAAGAAGAACATCCATGTGATAGACACTGAGTTCAATGAGAAGAGCACCAAGCAGAGAACTGAGGAGGTTATAGAGGAAATCAAGAAGCTCAATCCAGATTACGTCGTTATAGACACCCTCCATACGGTCGACATTCCCTATCTATTGGACAAAATAATCGATGATTATCCACTTATAATTTCCTCCCTTGTTCTATCGAGGGACTTACTTGAGGAAATAAAACACTGGCTTAGAATAGACGACAAGACCCTTGCGAGGTTTGAGCTGGTTATTGAGTTGTATAGAGACATAAAGAGCGGCCTTAGAAGAGTGAACGCAATATACAGAGTTGTTCAAAAAGATGGAAAAATAGAGCTGGAAAAGATCGCTTAAACCTTTGCCTTCAATTCTTCTATTACTTCTTTTAAGTTCTGGAGCATCTCCTCAATGTCCTCAAAGGTCATATAGCCCATGTTTCCAATTCTGAAGGTCTTCTCCTTTATGCCCTCACCGTAGCCCTTGGCAAGCTCGAATCCTCTCTCACGCATTGCATTGTATACCTGATCACCCTTTATGCCCTCTGGAGTAAGCACAGCTGTTATTGTTGGGCTTTCGTAGCCGGGTTCTGCCAGAATATCGAGACCAATTTCCCTAACTCCGTTTCTTATCATCTCGCTTCTCTTTCTGTACATTTCGAGCCACTTCTCTTTTCCGCCCATCTTCTCGATTATTCTAAGCACGACGTTTAGACCAAACTCCTGGGGCATTGCTGGGGTCGAGGGTGGGCCCTGCTTTTCCTTCTGCACTTTTATATATCTTGGAATGTCAAAATACCATCCTCTCTCTTCCATTTTGTGGGCTATTTCAATAAATTCCTCGCTGAAGGCTCCAACGGCTAATCCCGGAGGCACACCAAAGGCTTTTTGGGAGCTTCCAAAAACAACATCGATTCCCCACTTGGTGAACTTTATGTCAGCTCCACCCATTGCGCTAACAGCGTCAACGAAAACAAGCTTATCGTGCTCTTTTGCTACTTTAGCCAACTCTGGCAGTGGGTTAAGAACACCGGTGGAGGTTTCATTATAAGTTATTGTGACGGCTTCAACATCAGGGTTTTTCTTTAAAGCCTCGTCGAGGTCTTCTGGCTTGACAGCCTTTCCGGGCTCGTATTCTAGGGTTACAGCTTTTCTTCCGTTGGTCTCTACAACCTGCTTGTACCTCTTTCCGAAAGCACCAATTATTGTCACAAGGACTTTTCCACCCTTAGAAACACCGTTTCTTATGCTTGCTTCCATTACTCCAGTTCCAGAGCTTGGGAAGAGAAGAACTTCCCCCTTCTCAACTTCGAGGAACTTCTTGAGCCTTTCAACGGTATCGACGTGCATTTGTTTGTATTCCTTAGATCTGTGGCTGAACATTTGAACCTTCATTATTTCAAGAACTTCAGGGAAGCAGGCAACTGGCCCTGCAGTAAAGAGTTTGTATTTTGGCTTTACTATTTCGTAAACCTCTTTATAGGCATCTTCAAACTGCATGGTATCACCCAGTTGAATGACATTTCATGATTATAAAAACTTTAGCTTAACCATTGGTGGTACTACAAAAATGAAGGAACCAGAAAAAGTTCTCAAGTAATCTCTCTGGCCCTTCTTTCTTTACCGGAACAAACATGCAATACCGGGCCCTCGTCAAAGACAAAACCTTTTATATGGGTTCTCACAACTTACATACTGCGATGATGAATGAATCCAATGCTGAAGAGATGATTGACCCCAGAGTGGCTGAGCGTGAAAATATGGAAACTGAACTTAAAAAGCTAAATGAGAATATGACAAAGCTCTCCAGACAGGTAGATGAGATACAGGAGGAATTAGATAGAAAAAATCGGCCTGACAAACTCGGATGGGATGACGTGGTTCAAGAGATTATTGGTGCTATAACGTTTTCCATCCCGTTCCTTTTCACAGAGGAAATTTGGGAAATAGCCAAGACAATAGAGATATGGCGAACACTTGCCATTTTTTAATGACGCTCTTCGTGGCTTACCTGTTTATCTCAAAATCCAAGCTGTCGAACATAGAAAAAGAAGAGTGGCACCGCATACCCAAAAGGTTACTCACGGTCACGACAGTCTCCTATATGACCTCTGTTCTCCTGATATACATTTACGGCATAAACAACATCGCCAACCTTTCTCTGGGGCAGTACATCAGTGCCACGATCATTGTAAGTACTTTTGCCGTTATTGGGGCGATAGCGGTTGACCTTGTAAAGTGAACAGCAAAATTGCAACTGCGTAAACTTTTTCAGCCCTTAAGGGGCTTTTATTTGGTCCTTATTTTTGTCAAAGGGCATCCTTCAACCATATAACTTTCATCCAGTACATTTTGCTTTATCTCTATGAGCGGTTCCATCAAACTTAAAAAGCCCCCTTCTAAGCTTTGGTGGGTGGGAATTAATGACGTTTTGGACAAGCGAGGACAACGTTGCTGGGAAAAAGGGAACTGCTCTCTATGTTATTTTGCCTACAATCGGATGCTACAGGTATAGAATTGGAGAAGCATGTTATATGTGCTCATATCCTGTAGAGGCCCCTAAAGTCCCCAAGAGCCAGGAAGAGCTTGTGGAATACTTTAAAAAAGCTCTCAAAAAAATTGAAGGTAAAAAAGGTCCGATAGCAGTTAGGATTTTTACGTCGGGGAGCTTCTTCGATGAAGGAGAAGTTAAGAGAGAAACTAGAAGGAAAATCTTCTCTATACTGGCGGAGATGGATAATGTCGAGGAAGTAGTTGTAGAAAGCAGGTCGGAGCTCGTGAGATATGATGCAGTGAGAGAGCTTGTTGAAATTCTTAGCGAGAAATACTTCGAAGTCGCCATAGGGTTGGAGACCGCGAATGATGATGTCGCGGACGTGAGCATAAACAAGGGGAACACCTTTGAGGAGTTTGTAAGGGCAAGCGAGGCAATTAGAGAGGCTGGGGCCAACGTTAAAACGTACCTCCTCCTTAAGCCGATCTTTTTGAGCGAGAGGGATGCAATTGAAGATGTAAAGGAAAGTATAACGAAAGCTGTTCCATACACGGACACCTTTTCCATAAACGTGACCAATATACAGAGGGGAACAACCTACGAAAGGCTGTGGGAAAAAGACGAATACAGACCACCTTGGCTTTGGAGCGTTGTTGAAATATTGAAGTGGGCTAAAGAGAACTTCCCTGAGAAGAGGATTCTGAGCGACCCGGTAGGGGCTGGCTCAAAAAGAGGCCCCCACAACTGCCTCACCGACTACGACAGGACCATTGGAAAGGCCATAAAGAAGTTTTCAGCGACACAGGACTTGGGCTACATAGAGAACCTTAAGCCCGAGTGTAGAGAGGAGTGGGGGTACATAGTCGAGAACGGCCTCCTCGACTGGCAGCTGGTGACTTGCTGACCTCCTCCCATCATTGGCGAGGGTTCATTTTAGCTCCTCACTAACGGCGGGGAGGTTTGAGGGGTCTCATTAAAACCCGCTGTTAGCGGGTTTCTCAACCCCTCGGGGAGGGTCTTCCCCCCGTTACCCCTACCTCCCGCTAAAGCAGGAAGGCTCGGGGTTATCGTTCAAACCCCATATTGGGGTTTCCAACTATTTGCGGCGGTTTTTAGAGGACGCTTAACAGCGTCATCCTCCCGGGAGCGGGAGGACACGTTGAAACCCCTCTTCTCATCGGGTTGTCTTTGAGTAGCCTTTCCAAGGCTTTATTACGCTTTTGAGTTTAAAAGAGTTTCGATCATTTAATGGTCAAGTTTTCAGGTTTTGCATCCCCTCCCTAAAGGGCAAGGCTTGAAAAAAGAAAAAGGTAAAGCTCTTTCTCAGATTTTCCTTTTCTTTAGACCTGGGCAGTCAAAGTGTCTGAAAAGATAAAGTAGTGGAGCTGTTTTTTTACTTCTTTGAAAGCCTCGTCCTTTAGGGCAGGGTCAGGTCTTTCCAAGGAGAATTCTCCGGAGCTCTTCAAAATCCACACTGGCAGTCATGTCAATGTTTATGGGCGTAACGCTTACCTTTCTCTCGACCTTGAGTGCGTAGGCGTCCGTTCCCGGCTCAAATGTCTCGGTCTTCCTCCCGACTATCCAGTAGTAGGAGTATCCCCTCGGGTCTATCCTTTCCTCCACAGTCGGACAGTATCTCTTCCTTGCGAGGCGTGTTATCGTTATTTCCGTCTCCGGGGTTGCATCGCTCGGGACGTTTACGTTGAGCATGTCGACACCATCTGGAAGGCCCCTCCCAAGGAGGGCGTGGGCTGTCCTTTTAAGGAAGTACGACGCGACTGAGAAGTCTGTCCCTTCCCCCTCTCCAAGTGTCTTTCCCCATGCCACCTCAAGGCTTACGGCTATGCTTGGGATTCCATGAGTTGCAGCCTCAATGGCGGCTGAAGCAGTCCCAGAAACGGTTATCTCCGTGCTGAGGTTCTCGCCGAGGTTTATGCCACTAACCGCTAGATCAAAGTCCCCAAACCTCGCTATGGCAAAGATAACGCTGTCAGTTGGAGTGCCGTCTACCCCATAGGCAATCTTCGCACCCGGGACGTCTACGAGCTTTGCCCTTATAGGTCTGTGGAGGGTCATTGCCCTACCGCTGGCGCTCCTCTGGAAGAGTGGGGCAACCACATAGACCTCCCCAAGGTTAGAGAGGGCCTTCACAGCCGCCCGGATTCCATTTGAATATATCCCGTCGTCGTTTGTTACGAGTATCTTTGGCATGATAAAAATTCGACTTCGCCTTTTAAAAACTCTCACTTCCAATCCGCTCTGGGTGAGAGGAATAACATACCGGACGAGTGAAGACAACGTGGCAGAGGCTCCACAGCTGTGGCGAGTGCGATAAAGCCATTGCAAGAGCAATTAGAGAATTCAAACACACCGGACATCGGGTTTTTCAAAAATATTGAGCACAACTTTTTGAGAGAGTGAGAATACATAAGTTTCCGAAGAACTGCTTGACTGGCAGATTCAAATATGATGACCACACAGAGCGTAGAGTTGGGACTTTGTGTTCTCAATGCTTGTTTTTTCTGTTGAAGTGTCGAGGGGGCATCTTTAATTATTGTTAGATGATGAAGTACAGTTTATGTCTAGAGGGTGATTTCTCTATCTGTGAACCTGACTTTGCAGTTATTAACCGTTGTTTAAATTGTACTCTGCCGTTGGCTTTACAAATGTAAACTTGAATCCCAAGAATTCCAAGCTATACTAGGACTGTTTGGTGATTGTTTTTGTACAATGTGGGCATGTTTGTTAGGCATTTCCTCAAAAAAAGCAACCTGGGGGCCGAACTTATCGATAGATGAGAAAATTTTCGAAAACTTTAAATGCTTTACATACGTAAAAATACTTAGCAGATCGTGGGTGATGATTATGGCAAATGTCGAAGTTAAAAAAGATAACTATCTGGCCGTTGGAAGAACCGAAGCCGTAGAGATAAGTGTTGACACTTTCCTCTGCAAGGGATGTGGCATTTGTGTTGAACTGTGCCCAAGGAAGGTTTTCGAGTGGAGTCAGGAACTTAGTGAAAAAGGTGTCCACTATCCGATTCCAGTACATGCCGACAAGTGCGTAAAGTGCAAGCTTTGTGAGCTTCTCTGCCCGGACTTCGCAATAGCTGTTAAGTGGTGAGAAAATGATAATCCGGGGGGACGAGCCCGACCAGATAGGGCTCCTAAAAAAGCTTTACCCAAAGGGAAACTACTTCATGCAGGGTGACGAAGCTATAGCGTATGGGGCTCTTTTTGCCGGGTGCAGGTTTTATGCTGGCTATCCAATAACGCCCGCAAGCGAAATTGCCGAAACAATGGCGAGAGAGCTTCCGAAGCTTAGGGGATACTACATCCAGATGGAAGATGAGATAGGGAGCATAGCCGCTGTTGTTGGAGCATCCTGGACGGGACTTAAGAGCATGACCGCAACTTCTGGCCCGGGATTTAGCTTAATGCAGGAAAACCTTGGTTATGCAGTATTTACGGAGACCCCCTTGGTTTTAGTTGACGTTCAAAGGAGCGGCCCTTCGACAGGTCAGGCAACAAAAGGTGCACAGGGAGATTTCTTCCAGGCAAGATGGGGGACTCATGGAGACCATCCAATAATTGCTATTTCTCCAACGAGCGTGGAGGACAGCTTCTGGGAAACAATAAGGGCGTTTAATCTGAGTGAGAAATTAAGAATACCCGTGATTCTCCTTGCCGATGGGATAATAGGGCACACGAGAGAGCAGATAAGAATTCCCGACCCAGAAGAAGTTGGGATAACCTATAGAAAGCTTCCTGCTAATGAAGAGGAGGCAAGGTATCCATTTGGCGACATTCATGGGGACTTAATCCCTCCAATGCCGCTTTTTGGCAACGGCTACTTCACCCACGTTACGGGCTCTACGCATAAGGAAAACGGCCTAAGGGATGTTTACACGCCCGAGGTCCACGATCGCCTGGTTAGAAGGCTCCACAAGAAGATAGAAGTTCACGAGAAGGAAATCCAAAAGTGGGAAGAATACTACACCGACGATGCAGAGATTCTGCTCGTGAGCTGGGGCGTAAGCGCGAGGCCATCGCTTGGAGCGGTAATAGAGGCGAGAAAGAAGGGAATAAGAGCTGGACTCATTGTCCCGAAGACCGTTCACCCGTTCCCGGGAAAGAGAATTAAGGAGCTCTCTAAGAAAGCTCACACGATTCTTGTGCCCGAGATGAACCTTGGGCAGATGATACTTGAGGTGCAGCGCTTTGTAAGGGAAGAAGTTCCGGTTATTGGCGTGAACAAAATAGGGGGAGTTCCACTGACGGTAGAGGAGATTTTAAAAGAAATAGAAAGCTCAGCCGAGCGTTCTCGTCACCGTTCGGCGGATTAGATATTCATCATCGCTGAATAAAGTTGGTGTTTGGATATTTAAAGGTGATGTGTATGTCAAAACCAATTCACACGAAGTATGAGATGATTAAGTACCTCCGAAAGGAGGCTCTCCCTACTGCCCTGTGTCCCGGATGTGGTGGTGGGACTGTATTGAACGCCTTTGCGAATGCAGTGGATCAGTTAAAAATTGACCCGCGTGATTTAGTTGTCGTGAGTGGGATAGGGTGCTCGGCTTGGATAGCCTCACCGTACTTTCTTGCTGACACATTACACACAACACACGGAAGAGCAATAGCATTTGCAACGGGTGTTAAGGTGGGTTTGCCGGACAAAAAGGTTGTTGTTATAAGCGGTGACGGGGACTTGGCGGGAATTGGAGGGAATCATCTCCTCCATGCAGCAAGGAGGAACATTGACATAACTGTAATCCTTGTAAACAACTTCATATATGGGATGACCGGCGGCCAGGTGGCACCAACAACTCCCTTTGGAGCAATCACCACCACAACACCCTATAGGAACATTGAGCATCCACTAAAGATAGCCGAAACCGTAGCCTCCGCTGGGGCCTCTTATGTGGCAAGGTGGACCACTTTTCACGTTTACCAGCTGATAGAGAGTATAAAAAAGGCATTAACCGTTAAGGGATTCTCGCTAGTAGAGGTGATTTCTCAATGTCCCGTGCAGTTCGGAAGGAGAAACAGAATGAAGACTCCAGCAGAGATGCTTCGCTGGTTTTCAAAGAATGCTGTCCCAATAAGCAAGGCAAAGAGTATGTCCCCTGAAGAGCTTGAGGGCAAAATTATCATCGGGGAATTTGTGAGTAAAGAAAAGCCTGAGTTTACAGAGGAGCTTAACAGGCTTATCGATGAGGTTGCTCAATACTACGGGCTGGGTGGTGAAGATGCAGATTAGGATTGCGGGTATTGGAGGACAGGGGGTCATTCTCGCGGGGATAATCCTTGGAGAAGCAGCTGCTATAGAAGGGCTCAACGTTGTTCAGACTCAAGATTATGGCTCTCAGAGCAGAGGAGGACATTCTATAGCTGACCTCATAATCTCAAAGGAACCAATCTACGATTTAATGGTCACAAAGGCTGATGTTCTTGTTGCTCTCGCCCAGCTTGGCTATGACTCCACAAAGGACTCTCTTCGCAAGGATGGGATTTTGATAATTGACACCGACCTTGTGAAGCCTGATAGGGAGTATGTAGGCGCACCTTTCACAAGACTTGCTGAGGAAAAAACTGGCTTGGCTTTAACTGTTAACATGGTTGCGCTTGGTTATCTGGTTGCGAAAACAAATGTCGTAAAGAAAGAAAGTGTTGAAATGGCCATAAAGAGAAGAGCCCCCAAGGGGACGGAGGAAATAAACCTAAAGGCTTTTAGAATAGGTTATGAGGAGGGATTGAAATGAGATATCCATTTCCTGTAGGTGATGCAGATTTTATTCAAGGCGATGAAGCCATAGCAAGGGCTGCCATCTTAGCCGGGTGCAGGTTTTATGCCGGCTACCCAATAACGCCCGCAAGCGAAATTTTTGAAGCAATGTCCCTTTACATGCCCCTTGTTGATGGGGTAAGCATTCAGATGGAGGACGAGATAGCTAGCATTGCCGCCGTGATAGGTGCTTCTTGGGCCGGTGCCAAGGCAATGACGGCAACTTCTGGCCCGGGCTTCAGCTTGATGATGGAGAACCTTGGTTATGCAATAATGACCGAAACCCCCCTAGTTTTGGTAAACGTCCAGAGAAGCGGCCCATCAACGGGCCAACCTACTTTGGCGGCTCAGGGAGATGTAATGCAGGCCATTTGGGGTACACACGGCGACCACAGCTTAATAGTCTTAACACCAGCTACAGTTCAAGAGGCCTTCGACATGACGATAAGGGCATTCAACCTTGCAGAAAAATACAGGACTCCCGTTATATTGCTGACGGATGCAGAAGTGGGACACATGAGGGAAAGAGTCTACGCTCCACATCCAGATGAGCTTGAGCTAGTTTACAGAAAGCTCCCCGCTAATGAGGAGGAGGCAAAGTATCCATTTGGCGACATTCATGGGGACTTAGTTCCCCCAATGCCAATCTTCGGGAAGGGGTATAGGACGTATGTTACGGGATTGACGCATGACGAAAGAGGAAGGCCGAGAACAGTTGATGCAGAGATCCATGAAAGGCTCGTAAAGCGCATAGTTGGTAAGATAGAGAACAATAAGAAGGACATCATTGATTATGAAACCTACGGGCTGGAGGATGCCGATATAGTGCTGGTAAGCTTTGGAATTGTTGCGAGATCGGCTATGAGGGCCGTTAAGGAACTTCGCAAGGAGGGCATAAAAGCTGGATTGCTCAAACTTAATGTAATCTGGCCTTTTGACTTTGAACTGATAGAGAGAATAGCCGAAAATGCAGAAAGGATGTATGTGGCAGAGATGAACCTTGGTCAGCTCTATCACCTGGTTAGAGAGGGAGCCAACGGAAAGGCCGATGTCGAGCTCATAAGCAAGATAGGCGGAGAGGTTCACACCCCAGAGGAGATAGTAGAGAGAATTAAGAAGGATTTGAGGTGAGGAAGATGTATCTAAAATCCAGCTATGAGATTAGGGACAAATACCTTAGAAAAGACATGCTTCCCACGATATTCTGCCCCGGATGTGGTATTGGGGCTGTTTTGCAGTACACCCTTAGGGCCATTGATGATCTCGGCCTAAACCAGGACGAAATAGTGTGGGTAAGCGGTATAGGCTGTTCCTCCAGAGTTCCCGGCTATGTGAACTTTGATGGTCTCCACACGACCCATGGAAGGGCATTGGCTTTTGCTACCGGCATTAAAATGGCAAATCCAGACCTCAAAGTAATAGCTTTTATGGGCGATGGTGATGCCGCAGCCATAGGTGGAAATCACTTGATTCACGCCATAAGAAGGAACCTAGATGTTACCGTTATTCTCGTCAACAACTTTACCTACGGAATGACGGGAGGGCAGGTGGCACCAACGACTCCAAAGGGTCTTAGGGGAACAACCGCCCCATACGGGAGCTTTGAGAATCCATTCGACATTGCTGAGCTGGCGGTTGCTGCGGGAGCGAACTATGTTGCAAGATGGAGCGTTTTCAACTACCTTCAAGGCATAAACAGCATAAAGAAGGCCCTGCAGAAGAGGGGCTTCACCTTGGTGGAGTTCCTATCTCCATGTCCAATAAGCTTTGGAAGAAGAAATAAGCTCAAAACAGCCCCGGAGCTCATAAAGTGGTATCAGAAGATAACTGTCCCCATAAGCAAAGCAAAGGACATGCCTCCTGAGGAGCTCGAGGGCAAAGTCGTCATCGGAGAATTCGTGGACAGGGACAGACCGAGCTTGGTAGAGGAATACGAAGCCTACAAGAGGAGAGCAAAGAAAATAATGGGGTGGGAAGAATGAGGAAAGAAGTCCTTATAGGTGGCTTTGGAGGACAGGGAGTTATCTTAGCGAGTGTTATCCTTGGAAGAGCGGCGGCAGTTTATGAGGGCCTTTACGCAGTTCAAACACAGGCTTATGGGCCAGAGTCAAGAGGAGGTGCTAGCAGAGCTGAGGTTGTGATAAGTGATGAGCCTATAGACTATCCAAAGGTAATGGCCCCAGATTGTGCGGTTTTGCTCTCCCAGCAGGCTTATGAGAAGTACTTACCGCTCGTAAAGAAAGGAGGGATTGTAATACTCGAGAAGGAATTAGTCCCCAACAGAAACGAAGAGCTCGAGAAAAACTTCAAGGTTTTCGCAATTCCTCTAACTAAGGTAGCGGAAGAGACGACTGGCTTGAGCTTAACAATGAACATTTTAACCCTTGGAGTTCTCGTCAAGCTTACTTCTGTTGTGAGCGAGGAATCCATAGAAAAAGCCGTCCTCGATTCAGTGCCAAAAGGAACCGAAAACATAAACCTAAAAGCCCTCAGAAAGGGGTTTGAGCTTGGTGAAAAAGCCAAAAACGGGGAACTTTAACCCCTTTATTTTTTGTCGTGCCCAAAAATAAATTGAAATAAAGTTAAGCCGGAAGACGCTTCTTCTGGATGTATTCGTCTATCGCCTTCGCGGCCTTCTTTCCGTCTCCCATAGCCAGGATAACGGTTGCTTCTCCTCTTATGGCATCCCCGCCCGCAAAAACTCCGGGAATGCTTGTCATAAGGTTTTCATCCACCACAAGGGTGCCGTCAGGGTTGGTCTTGAGGCCAGTAGCTTCTTCGCTTATTATCTTGTTGGGCTCAAGGCCGATAGCTATTATGACTGTATCAGCTTCAAGCGTGATGTATTCGCCGGTCCCCACTATCTTTCTCTTTCCTTTGGCATCTCTTTCCTCAAGAGGTCTCATCTTCTCGAATTTAACGGCCTTGACCTTCCCGTTCTCGTCACCGATGAACTCCACTGGATTGAGGAAGAACTCAAACTTAACACCCTCTTCCTCGGCGTGCTTGATTTCTTCAATACGGGCGGTCATGTCCTCTCTTCCTCTACGGTAGGCGATGGTAACTTCGCTTCCCATCCTGAGAGCGGAACGAGCTGCATCCATAGCTGTATTCCCGGCTCCAATCACGATGGTTTTCTTTCCTATGGAGATGGGCTCATCGTATTCTGGGAACTTGTAGGCCTTCATGAGGTTTATTCTGGTCAGGAACTCGTTGGCGGTATAAATTCTATCGAGGAGTATGCCGGGGATGTTGAGGAGCTTTGGTGTTCCGGCACCGGTTCCTATGAAGACTGCATCGTACTCCTCAAGAAGCTCTTCGAGGGTCACCGTTTTTCCTACTATGTGATCGAGCTTTATCTCTACACCCAACTCGTGAAGTTTGGCTATTTCTTTGTCGAGTATCTCTTTTGGGAGTCTGAATTCAGGGATGCCATAGATGAGAACTCCTCCGGGCTTGTGGAGAGCTTCAAAAATTGTTACCTTGTAGCCCATTTTAGCTAGTTCTCCAGCACAAGTGAGTCCCGCTGGTCCTGAACCTACTACAGCTACTTTCCCCTTTATCCCATTCTCTTCGGAAATAAATTCCTTAAGAAGTTCCTCATCTATGCCGTGTTTTCTTGCGTAATCTGCAACAAATCTCTCGAGCTTCCCTATGTTAATGGGATCACCAACTTTACCCATGACACAAGGGGCTTCACACTGCTCTTCTTGGGGACAAACTCTACCAGTGACGGCAGGTAGTGTGTTGTCATTCCATATGACGCGGAGAGCGTTTTTAACTGCCTCATCAGGATTCTCGGAGTTCTCGCGGAGGGCCTTTATGAAGCCCGGAATGTTTATGTGAACGGGGCAACCCTTGATACACGGGGCATATTCGGGCGGGCACTGTATACACCTCTCGGCTTCCTTCACTGCGGAAGCGAAGTCGTAACCAAGGTTAACCTCTACAAAGCTTTTTACCCTCTCCTCAACTGGAACTTCTGGAGTAGGAACGCGCTCTTTGATGAGTTTGGATCTAGCCATTTAGATCACCCCCTTCTCTCTTAACTCTGCAATGTAGCGCTCTCTTGCAAGCTTTTCTTGCTCTGCAAAGCGGGCGTTTCTCTTTATGGCGTCGTCCCAGTCTATCTTGTGTGCGTCCATCATTGGCCCGTCCCTGCATGCGAACTTTATCTCCCCATCGTAGAGAACCCTGCAAGAGCCGCACATGCCTGTCCCGTCGACCATTATCTGTCTCACCGTAACGATGGTTGGAATTCCGTAAGGTCTGGTTAGTTCGGCGAGCTTCTTAAGCGAACCGAGCTTTCCACCAGCAAAAACAATATCGACTTTATCCTGCTCAATGAGTTCCTTTAGAATGTCCAGATAGTGGCCTTTTCTCCCAACACTGCCGTCTTCTGTTGTAATGTAAAATTCATCGGCAACTGGCTTTGCGAGGTACTCCTCCGGATACGTGTTGGCCTTGTTCTCAAAGCTGTGGATGGCTATAGTGTAGTTGCCCGCTTCCTTCATGGCCTTGAGTGTAGCATAAGCTTCTGCCTGAGCACATACCGCATCAGCTGCAAAAACCACGTTTCCATAGTGCTTAACTTCAATTGGCTTTCCAAGAGGGCCAGTTATGCTTAGAATTTCGTCCCCAACATGGAATTCGTGCCACAGCTTGAGGGTTGTGACGCCGTGTCTTCTTATGAACATCCCTATCTTGCCGTCTTTTGCGTAGTACACGGACATTGGAACTCTTTCCCCTTTTTCATCTGGAATCAAAACGACGAACTGTCCGGGCTTCCAGGATTTTGCTATATGAGGGGCCTCAACTTCCATAAAAAAGTCAATTGCACTCAGGTTTTCCTTTTTTGTTATCTTATACCCCACAATGCACCACCTTGTACATATGTTTTGGTTTGTACACTATAGTTGCTAACCCCTAGTTTATAACTATTTTTTAAACCGAAGGTTAACAACTGAAGGTATTTTCAAGTGTTGCGCATCATGTCGCAACGCTTATTTAGATGGTACCTTATCCTACATTTGATATGCTGATAAACAAAACAAAGGGCAAAATCTGGAGTGGAAAGGTCAAAGTTGCGGATACGTTCTTTAGGAGATTTAGGGGGTTAATGCTAAAACCTAACATAGACTATGCCCTCGTGTTTATCTTGCCAGCGGAGACAAGGATAAACGCCTCGATTCATATGTTCTTCATGCTCCAGAGTATAGATGTTATCTTCTTGAACTCTTCCCGGGAAGTTGTTGATCTGAAAAAGGCCCGCCCTTGGAGAGTCTATGTGCCAAGGGAAAGCGCTAAATACATAATTGAGGCTCCTCTGGGGGTTATCGATTATTTAAACGCCGAAATCGGAGATGAAATTGACTGGAAAGTTGAGGAGGAAAGAAAAGCCGTTCCCTCTCCCGTTGGAGCTTTAAACAAAATAGACATAAAGAGCTCAAACAGCGCGATAAGTCTTGCAGAGCCCAAACCCAAGCTTAAGGGGAAATGATGTGGATGCTCTCATTGTACACTGCATAAAGAACAGGGCGAGAAAGGAGGTCAGGTTGGCTCATAAAAACAGAGGAAACTTAAAGATGCCTCATATAACGGCAGGGAAATTGCCAAACTGCTTGCCCTTCTTAATGGTGCAAAAACACTAAAAAAGGACGACATTCTGGGAACACTTCATAAGCTCGGAGATAAAGATGCCCTCTCTGTATACACTGCATATGCCGTTTGATGAGGAGTTTTTGAGAAACTTCATTGTCACAAGGTGTAACGAAATTTTGAGAAAAGCTAATCTCAAAACACGGCAAAATCAATCGCGATGTTGAACTGATACGGAGCATATGGCCTTACTTTCCTTTTTTCGAGAATCTTTACGCTTTTTCCAAGCTCCTCTGCAGCCTGCTCTATCATCTCTATGTGCTCGTCAAAGAGGTTATCCTCATGTGAAAATCCATAGTAGTGAACCACTCCACCTTTTTTGACGCTTATCATTGCTTCTTTCAAGAATTCGTGGGCAAACTTGGGAAGGTTCATTATCACACGATCGGCTTTTATTTGACCAGCTACTTTTCTTACGTCCCCAAGGATCGGGATAACGTTTTCAACCTTGTTCAGCTTTTTGTTTTCTTCTAAATATTTTATTGCCCAGGGGTTAATATCACATGCAAAGACCAGCCTCGCCTTTTTTGCGAGAAGAATTGAATACGGTCCAACTCCAGCGAACATATCAAAAACGACCTCTCCTTCTTTGCTCTTCTTAAAAACCCTCATCCGCCCTGTTGCAAGCCTTGGGGAAAAGTAAACCTTCGCGACATCTAGCTTTAGCCTTATTCCGTTTTCTCTATGAATGGTCTCGGTTCTCTTCTCTCCCGCAAGATGAATGAGCTCCCTCACCCTGTATTCTCCTAAAACTTTGCTCCCTTTTGCAAAGACTGCCTTTATGTGCTTGTGTGCTTTCAATATTGCTCTTCCAATGTTTTTCCCATACGGGATGAGCTCCTCTGGGAGTTCTATTATGGCGATGTCTCCTATTATGTCGAAGGACGATGGAAGAAGGGGTTTGAGTTCAGAAGGAATTTCTACAACCTCCCTGTAGCTATGGGGCCGCTTTTTGGCTCTTTCAAAATTCTCTTCAACTATCTCAAAGCCCTTGATCTTTTCCTTCACTGGGAATATTACAAACTCCCCATCGCGTTTGGCTTTATAATTAGTATCCAGCACCCCAAGTTCTAAAAGCTGTTTTCTCACTTTCTCAGCTTCTCTTTTAAGAACCTTCACTCCAATCATTTTGCATCACTAAAGGATTTTTAAGGTCTTTAAAAGAGTTTTGAGCGAAAAGTTTTTAAATGCATCTCAACGTTAGGATATTGGACGCCCCGGTGGTGTAGCCCGGTCAAACATGCGGGCCTTTCGAGCCCGCGCCCCGGGTTCAAATCCCGGCCGGGGCACCATAAGAAACTTTTCTGGGAAAATTTCATCAAAGCTCACATGCGTTTTAGAATGTTGGCGTTTTCAGTATTTAAAAAGAAAAAAGAAACGAAGCTCATCTAAAATCTCAGCTTGTTAAAAATTCTGCAAGCAGGTTTACATAATCTTCATTTACTCCCTCTGAATACGTCAACACCTTTTCCCCTGTTTGGTACCTATCTTTTCCAGCCAGCACTATTACTATCTGCCCCCTCTCCCAGACGTCTCTCTTTATGAAGATTCCCTGTTTTCCATCGATTATTCTTTTTTGTTCGTATTCATCCAAAACTTGTTTTATGTATTCTCCGACTCCCTCATATGCCTTTGGACCGCCAAGAATTATTATGATGTTGTTCTTCTTATAGGCTTCAAATTCATCTGGCTTTACTCTTGTAACCATGGCACCTAACTTTTCAAAGTGTTCTTTGATGTATTGCCCCTTTATATTCCAGTCAATATCATTTGAGAGTATTGTTATCTGGACAATTGGTGCGAAAGTCTTTATTGGCTCAAAGTTCGATGCCCATTCTATAAGATCCCTCAGCGCAAGCAGTTCTAATTCTCCTCCTGCCTCGATTTCAAAAGAGATGTACACACTTCTTATTCCGTCTCCCCTATGTTTCTCGTCTCTCGTTATAACTGTGGAAAGATAGTCCTTTGAGAGAGCTCCCATATTTATGAGGTCTCTGTTTATAGCCCCTAGTAGACGAACTCTCTCTATAATCCTCTGATTAGGAGTTAGCGGGATTAATGTGGCACCTATTTGAACAGTTATCTCGTCGTCTGTAATTCTAAGATTCCTTAAAGCATCTACTAATGGGAAGTCAAGTGTGTATATACCCTGAGAGGGATTTGCATATCCGAATATTCCCTTTTGTATTTCAAAGAACTCCAAAATCTCGTTCTTTTCTAACCTCTTTTTCTCCCTTATTTTATTCTTGGCAAACTCTATGCTTTCTGAAGGCAAAAGATACTGCCATCCAAAGGCTGTATCTGTTCCGTTAGCGAATTCTATAAAGGATGTACTTTTTAAGATGCTTATATCCTTGACCAAAACAGTCTCAGCTGAAGGTATAAATGGCAAAATAGTTGGAATCTCCATTATTGCGTAGTTGTTCTTGTTTGCCAGCTCCATCTTTGCTTCCTCTAATACTGGAAGTAGTTCAAGACCAACCAGCGTTGCTAAACTCCCTTTCTCATATGCATCAAAGTTGCCTATATGTGAAATTGGGCCTACCTGTACTGGCTTTTCCCCATCATACACGATGCCATCAAAAAGAGTTCCATGGGTAACTATTATTCCAGCGTTGTTCTCTCTTAAATACTCGATGAGAGCTTGAATACTGGGAATTTCCCACCTTTTAAGCCACAGATTTGAAAGAATAACGACTTTTGGCTTTATTTCCATAAGGGCACTTGTAAGTTCTTCTGGAGATATTATTGTGAGGTTGTAGTAGATTCCAAGGTATTCCCAGTGGTGTCTTTTCAAGAACCGTGGATAGTGTGTAAAAGGCAACACTTTGTCCAGCATCTCTTTATAATCACTTAAATCTACTGGATACTTCTCTGTTGAGTTCACTAAACGTTCTACATTCACAGCACCTTCCAGAAAGACTTCCTCCTTTACCGAAGGATCCACTATTAGTATTCTCTTTCCAGAGGGATTAACAACAAAATATTTCCCAGTGATGCTCTCGCTTAAGTGCCCTTCCTTGTCTTTTACAGTCACCTTAAACTCTACAACACTACCGGCTTTTTGGGCAGGAATGGTGGCCTTTCCGTAAAATGTCCTTAATACTGCACTTTTATTGTATATCCTACTGACTATTGAGTCATATATCTCCTCGTTCTCGTTGATATTGGCTATCTGTGTAGGCCTGGTTTGCCATTCTCCGTAGTTTACCCTGTAGTAGAAGGTTATCTCCTCAAAATCAAGATCTTCTATTACATAGAAATAAACTGTATATTCTTGACCTTCCGGTATTGAAAGATATTTGGGATAAGGATTTCCAAGAATCACGATGGAGGGCTGTGGATTTTCTATGAGGATCTGCCCAGCTGCAAAGTTTGAAATGACCAAAATCAAAAAAATGCTGGTTGCTAACACTTTCTTCATAGTAGTTCACCCAATCTGATATTAGGTGTTAGGAGTATTTATACCTTCTTTTCATGTACTAGGGATTAAGTTTTTATATACGAGTTTGGATAAATAATCCAGTGAGACCATGAAGAAAACTGCTCCATTAGTAATCTCATCAATAATCCTTGTCATTTTAGGGATAGCTGTTGGTCCGGTAAAGATACCTTTCCGGGATATTCTGGTAGCTTTCAGTTTGGAGAATTTAAAAAAAGCATTTTCGAATCCAAACTCGCTTAATGGAAACAGCTACATTATCCTCCAGATAAGACTGCCTCGGGTTATATTGGCATATCTTGTTGGGGTAAGCTTGGCTTCAGCTGGTACTGCCTCCCAAGCCCTCTTTAAAAATCCGCTTGCAGATCCGTATATAATTGGAATAAGTGGGGGAGCTGCGGTTGGTGCCTCAATAGCTGCGATATATTTTCCCCGGTACATGGGAGTTTTTGCTTTGCTTGGGGCACTTTTAGCAGTTTTAATCGTTTATAGGATTGCAAGGGTTAATGGTCATATTCCGGTGGATACGTTGCTTTTAGCAGGAATTGCCTTGGGATTTTTTACAAGTGCTCTAACATCTTATCTCCTCTACGTAGGCAGGGAGAAAATCCACAACGCAATCTTTTGGCTTATGGGAACATTTAACGGAGCCGATTGGGGAGACGTTAAGATGGTTTTGTTTTCATCTGTAGTAGGGGTTAGTATTTTGCTTTTCAGCTGGAGGGAGCTAAATCTGCTCCTTTTGGGGGAGGAGAGCATTTCAATGGGCCTTGATATAAATCGCTACAGAAAAATAGTAATTGGTGTTATCTCTCTTTTGACGTCATTTGCCGTGGCTACCAGCGGAATAATAGGGTTTGTGGGTCTGATAAGCCCGCACGCCATGAGGATAATATTTGGCCCAAATCATAAGAGACTTTTACCCGCTTCGGCCCTTTTTGGGGGGACTTTAATGGTTTTTGCCGACATATTTGCCAGAATAATCCTAAAACCAGCAGAAGTTCCGGTGGGAATTATTACAGCTCTCTTTGGAGCCCCGTTTTTCCTGTATCTCCTCATAAAGAAAAAGAGGGGTGAGCTGTTTGGATAAGCTTGAGGTTAATGTGTCATTTTCCTATGGCGAAAAGCAGATTTTAAAGGATGTGGAGTTTTCAGCTAGAAAGGGAGAGCTTTTAGCAATTGTAGGGCCCAACGGCGCTGGAAAATCAACCCTTCTGAAATGTTTAGTTGGAATTTTAAAGCCTTCTGGATATGTCAGGCTAAACGGTCTGGATTTGTTAAGTTTAAAGCCCAGAGAACGAGCGAAGTACATTTCTTATGTTCCGCAAAGTTCGTTTCCAGAGTTTGCGTTTACAGTTGAAGAGTTTGTCGAGCTCGGCACGTATGCAACTAGGGGCAGCGTGGAGGAAGCATTAAGAAAGGTGGGAATGTGGGAGAGAAGGAAAGAGCTCGTAACAAAGCTGAGCGGGGGAGAATACCAGCTGGTGCTGATAGCGAGGGCTTTGGCTCAAGGAAGCGATGTTATGCTGCTTGATGAACCAACTTCCCACCTTGATATCAATCACGCTCTCCGGATAATGGATCTTTTAAAGGGCATCAAAGACGAGAAAATCCTTGTGGCTGTTATGCACGACTTAAACCTCGCTTTGAACTATGCAGACAGGGTTGTAGTTCTAAACAAAGGGCAGATACAGTGGAGCGGCAAATCTTCCGCCCTAACCCCAGAGGTTCTGGAGGGGGTTTATGGTGTAAAAGCGAAGATAGTTGATGTGGAAGGGCAAAGGGTTGTTGTGGCTTTGGAGTGAAGCTCTAGAACTTTAGAAGCATCCTTAAACTTTCCATGATTTCTTGTCTTATGTGTTCTCTGTTCTCTGGTGTTAAAACGTAAAGCTTTCCGTAGTCCTTGAATCGCTTTGCATAATTTCTGTGAACTGTCGCTAAAAGTGGTTTTTCGCTCTTAACAGCTTTTTCCACAGCTTCTGCAAACTCCATGCTTTTGTATTCCATTGCCCCAATTTCGTCAATAATTATGAGGTCTGCATCCTCAAGAGCCCTTTTTATTGCCAAAACTCCAACGCGGTTTAAGTCCTCAAGATTCACAACGTACCTCCCTACTCTCGGATAACCATCTCCAATCCAGGCTAAGATGCCTTCTTCTCCAGTATCGAGGGCTTTGATTTTGAATCCGACTCTTCTACCCTTTTCTCTTACTTCCTGTGTTACAAAGCCTCCAATTTTTAAGTTGTAAGCTTTCAGCTCTTCGGCAACTCTTAATACGAGGGTTGTTTTGCCCACTCCCGGTAAGCCGGTGATAAAGATTTTCATCAAGCCCACCATTAATCGTATGATGGGAAATACTTAATAAGTTCTCCCAAAAATACCTTAACATCACAAAGCTTGGGGTGATGGGCATGGAGATAAAATACAAGCCCGAAGAACTTACAAAGCTCCCGAGAAGTGTGGAGTTCAGGGAGGGAAAGGTCTACATTATTGACCAGCTTCTGCTTCCGAGGGAGTTTAAGGTAATTCCTTTGAGCACTGTTGAAGAAGTTGCTAGGGCAATAAAAACCCTCCAAGTCCGCGGGGCTCCGGCAATAGGGGCAACAGCAGCCTATGGGTTAGCTTTACTTGCAGAGAACAGCAAAGCAAAAACCAAAGAAGAGTTCTTTGATGAATTTTACAAGGCATTTGAAATCCTTAGAAACACCCGTCCAACGGCGGTGAATCTCTTCTGGGCACTCAACAGGATTAAAAACCTTGTAGAGGAGCACAGAGAGGAAAGTCTTGGCGAAATAAAAAGGCTAATCGTGGAGGAAGCCCATAAAATAGCGGATGAAGATGTCGAAGCGAACCTCAGGATGGGTCACTATGCGGCGGAAATCCTCCCTGAGGGGAATATCCTAACCCACTGCAACGCGGGGAGCTTAGCCACAGTCCACCTCGGAACTGTAGGGGCTGCGCTTAGAGTTATGCACAAAGAGGGCAAGCTCAAGCTTTTATGGATTGATGAGACTAGGCCGGTTCTCCAAGGCGCAAGGCTCTCCGCTTGGGAGTACCACTATGATGGGATTCCACTAAAGCTGATAAGCGACAACATGGCTGGCTTTGTGATGCAGCAGGGAATGGTAGATGCGATAATAGTCGGTGCTGATAGGATAGTTGCCAACGGAGACTTTGCCAACAAAATTGGAACTTACTCTCTGGCCGTGCTTGCGAAGGAGCACAAAATACCCTTCTTCACCATAGCACCCCTCTCAACCATTGACATGAGCCTCAAGAGCGGCAAGGAGATTCCAATAGAGGAAAGGCCCAAGGAAGAAGTCCTGACCTGTGGAGGATGCAAAATAGCTCCCGATGTTGACGTCTACAACCCAGCTTTTGATGTAACGCCCCACAAATACCTCACAGCAATAATCACGGACAGAGGAGTCGTTTATCCGCCGTTTGAGAAGAACTTGAAGAAGCTCTTTGAATAGCCTTAGGATTTAAATATTTCCACCCCAATTTATTTTTGGTGATGGGATATGAAGTTCTTCGGCTTAAAAACGAGGATAGCACTCGGAGAGGGAAGTCTTAGATATGTGGAGAGCATTGCAAAGGGTTACGAGAGGGTTTTAATCCTTTCAAGCAAGTCAATGCGCATTCATGGCTTTCTGAATGAAGTTATGGACTATGTAGAGGAAGCTGGGGCTGAGGTGGATGCCATAACAGAACTGCCGGCAGAGCCAAGCTATGAGGACGTTGAGGAGCTGATGCCAAGGGTTAGAGAGTTTTCTCCGGACTTACTCATAGCCTTGGGAGGCGGGAGCGTAATCGACATCACGAAGGCGATAAAAGTGTTTTACGATGCTCCAGAGCTGAGCTTTGAGGAAATCGCATTCCTCGACAGGTTTACAAAGCCTTCCAAAGTTATTCCCAAACTCAAGACTCCCTTGGTAGCAATACCCTCTACAAGCGGTGCTGGGAGTGAAGTTTCAGCGGCAAGCGTTCTCAAGAAAGATGGCATAAAATACAACTTCGTATCATTTGAAATTGCCCCGGAATATGCTATTTTGGATCCAAGGTTGCCCAGGACTATGCCGAGAGAAGTTGCAAGAAACAGCGGGCTTGACGTTCTTGTCCATGGAATTGAGGCTTATACTACGACAGCAGCCACGCCCTTCAGCGATGCGATGGCGATACAAGCCATAAAAACCGTCTTTAAGTGGCTCCCGCTGTCCGTTAATGGCGATGAAACCGCAAGAGAGAAAATCCACTATGCGGCGACAATGGCGGGGATAGCTTTCTTGAATGCACGTCTCGGAATATGCCACAGCCTAAGTCACAAAGCCGCATGGATCGGTCCCCATGGGTTGCTCAATGCTATCTTTTTACCCTATGTGATTGAATTCAACATGAAAAGCGACTATGCACGGAAGAAATACACTGAGATAGCAAAGGAAATAGGGTTCAACACCGCTGAAGAGCTGGTCGAAGTTGTCAAAGAGTTTAACGAAATGCTTGGAGTGCCCAGGCTCAGCGAGCTTGTAGACGAGGAGACCTTCATGGCAAAGCTGGATGAGATGGCAAAGAAGGCCTATGCAGACCCCCTGGTCAACTTCAACCCGGTAGAGCCAAGTGTTGAAGATATGAAAGAGCTGTATTTGAGGGCATATAGATGGGAATAAAAAAGAAATCAACCAACGGTTATTTCTTTTTCTCCCTCGTTTTCTACTTCGTGAATCTTTCCTCTTTTCATGACTTCTCTTGTTGCCAGCACCAGAATTGCTAGGAGCAGATAGACGGTTGCTGCACCACCAAAGAGTACTTCATAAGCCCTAGTTGTGGGTATCTTGATAGGCACTGGAACACCTGGAATTTGGGCTAGGACATAGTAAGTACTCATCACTGTTCCTGCTACTGCTGGCCCGCAAGCTTTTGAGCAAAATAAAGAACTCCAATGGGGACTATAAAGACAAAGAGATAGAAATGGGGAGATTGCTAAAAGAACTTGAACTACTTTACAAGCAGATCAGCATGTCAGAAAAAGTGGACGAAAAGCAAATAAGAGAAGTGCTGTCTTATAAGGAAAAATTTGTGCAGTTTTTAGTTTTTGAGGAAGATTTATAAGTTCTCCCACTTTTATTTTTGTTAGGGATGATGAGGGAGATTTCGACAGAAAGATGAAGAGACTCGCATGGTCTGACCCGATACTGTCAGGATAAGCAGTGGGGCGTCAGGTTTAAATCCCAGACACTACCACAGAAAAAGAAAGGGGGGAACATGCAAGCCGAAACCATTATCAACCGATTAATTTCAGCCTAAAACCTTTTCGCCGAAACAAAATCCCACCAGAAAAGAAAATCAGAGCAGTAGAACTATACCTGCGAGGCCTCAGCTACAGACAAGTCGGAAAAATCCTCAAAATCAGCCACACAACAGTCTGGGAGGCAGTTCAAAAACTAGCAGAAGCAGTTTACCAGCCAACACTCCTCGCAGTAAGAAAACAGAGGAATTTTATCGCAGTTGATGAGACTGTCGTAAAAATCAACGGGAAGAAAAGATACCTCTGGGCTGCAATTGACGTTGAGAGCAAGGAAGTTTTAGCAGTCTGGATTACGACTGTTAGAAACTGGTGGGTTGCCAGGGATTTCATTCTGGTTGTTTTAAAGTCGTGTGAAGGGCAGCCTGTCTTTCTGGTTGACAGGGCGAGCTGGTATAAGTCTGCTTTTAAGAGTTTGAGGTTGGGTTATCTGCATGTGACTTTCGGGCCGAGGAACAGTGTTGAGCGCTGGTTTAGGACGTTGAAGGAGAGGACGAAGCGTTTCTGGAATAATTTCAGGGGTAAAGACTGGAGGAGAGTTCATAGGTTTGTTTTTCTGTTTGCCTTCTGGTATAATTTTGTCAGAATTCATTCTAGGTTTGATAGGCCTCCGGGTGATGTTATTGAATGGCTTCAGGAGGTGATGCCCCAGTTATCCTGACAATATCTCTGACCCTCTCGAAAGTTTTATAAATAGACTCCCTTTATTGCGTTAAGAATTACGATGACAAAAAACCTCATTTCTAAGGAGGTGGTTTGAAATGGCCGAGACAATCCCTGTATGTACATCATGTGGAAAAGAGATAACACCAAGAGAGCACGCTACCCACTTTATATGCCCGAACTGTGGAGAAGAAGTTATATGGAGATGTGAAAGCTGCCGTGTCCTTGGGGTAACCTACAAGTGCCCCAAGTGCGGATGGGAAGGACCTTGAGGTGAAGAAAATGAGCGACTTTAATTTGGTAGGAGTTATTAAGGTTATGCCAACCGACCCGGAAGTGAACCTCGACGAACTAGAAGCAGCTGTCAGGAAGACACTTGAGGAGAAATTTGAGGGCAAATATGGAATATCCAAGATTGAAAGGCAGCCAATTGCATTTGGGCTAGTTGCACTTAAAGTCTACGTGCTTGGAAAAGATGCTGAAGGATATTCCTTTGATGAGGTTGCAGAAGCATTTGCCCAACTTGAAAACGTTGAAAGTGCAGAAGTTGAGACAGTTTCTAGATTTTGATAGCCTTATTTTTTATTTTGAAAAATTTTAAAAGTTTAAGCAGCCTTTCTGGCCCCTCGCTGTGAACGGCGAGGCTTTCGGAAGAAAAATGTAAAATTCTACCTGGCTTTCCGATACATTTTTAAGTGTTTAAGTGGTATTTTTTAAACAGGGGGAAATAAAGCTATGCCATATTATGCTCATGCTACTGATCCGGTGACTTTTGGAACATTTTTTGTGCTGTATTATGCCACAATACCAACAGTAATATTCCTGTGGTTCTGGAAATACTACCATTATATAAAAAAGGGTGACTATCACCTAAAACAACTTGCAATTCTAATATTGCTGGCTTTTGTAATTACTTCTTTTTCAGGCTTTAAAATCCTCGACCAGTACCTCTATATTTATTCGCCGGTTGATGAAAAAATAACCTGCTATTCCTCCTCCTGCATTCTTTCTTCGCCACTAATAACGGAATACAACTTTGCTAGAGAGGATTTTGAGAAAGCGGGTGTTCCATCTATAGGTCTTATGAGGATATATAGAGTCTACGACACCGGGATAAGCCACTCACTCTTGAGTCCAAAGAAATTAAACCATGTAGTCATCACAAGACCCTTGTTTTTTATTCCCGTGACCGAAGTGCATGTATATAGCATCTCAGAAGACAGGAAAATAATAGGCAAGGATAAATTTTACCTGATATGGCCAAAATCTCCAGGAAAACTACTTACTGAAAAATTTGATTTCAAGTTCAGCGTGATGATAGTGCCCGGAAGCTCGTAGATTACTCTTTTTCGATTTTTTTGGAAAAATGGAAAATAGGATAGGGCGTCCTTTGATTCTAATTTTTAAAGTCTTACACTCAAAACGCTTGTACCAATTTTCTTAAGTTCGTCGAGCAGCTCTTTGAACTCATCTACGCTTATGGTTCCATAGACTCTGTCGTATTCATTATCTAGACCGTCTTTAAGTTTTGCAAGCTCTTTTACAGCAGTGAAAAACTTTTCGTATTCCTCGTTTATGTCCTCAAAAGCATCTGCCAGACTGCCTATGTTTTCATAAACTTCTTTGTACATTTTTTCCTCGAAGAGCTCTGTTATAAAGTTATACAGTGCATCAAATGCAATGCTGAAAAGCTCTTCATTGTCAACTTCTAAGGCTTTTAGGAGAGCTAGTTTGAGGGATTGGAATGCCCCTTTGAAGTCCTCTTGTGCGGCTTTTATCTCGGCTTCAACTATCCGTGCATTAATTTCAATCTCTGCATCTCTGGGAGTTTTTAAGATTTCTGAAAGGAGCTCTTCACTCTTCTCATAGTCCCCGAGTTCATAGTAAAAATGAGCCAAATCAAGCAAACTTACTAGATAGTTCCTCTCATCGCCAAGCTCTTTAAACATTACACTCGCTTTTTCCATCAATTCTATTGCCTTTTCTGTTTCTTCCAGCTCATCATAGTTTATTGCAATGTGTGCCAGAGTTAGGGCCTCTTCTTTTTTATTTCCAAGTTCCCTTTCAAGTTCCAGAAGCTTTTCATATGTCTCTATAGCTTTATCTGGCATTCCAAAATGTTCATAGGCATCTGCAAGATGGTAGAGGGCATCTAGGTATTTTTCTCCTTGGTCTTTATACTTCTCCACGAGCCTCCTGTAAACGTCCAATCCTCTCTCAAGCTCATCCAAGTGGGCATAAATGTGAGCCAGCTCATGAGCGAGTTCATAAGCCTCTTCCTCACATTCTGGGACAAGTTCCTCAAGTTCTTGGAGGAGATCTCTAAGCTCCTTTTCACTTTCAATAATTTCTAGGTAATCATCAAGGTACTCGAGGACTTTTTGGCAGTCCTTACTTTCTAATGCTTTTTTAAACTCTTCCATCTCCTTTTCACCGTGTGTTGTTTGAGGAGTAGCTTAAAAAGGTTGACCGAAAAATTTATAAATAGCACAAAGGAATGGATAATCGGAATGAAAACACATTGTAACTAAAAACTCCCCGCAGATAAGAAATAAAAAAGTCGGGGGTGGGTAGAGATGGCCCAACTTGCAGGCCAGCCAATATTGATTCTTCCCGAAGGAACCCAGAGATATGTTGGAAAAGATGCCCAAAGATTGAACATTCTTGCAGCAAGAATCGTTGCTGAAACCGTAAGAACCACCCTTGGTCCAAAAGGTATGGACAAAATGCTTGTTGACAGCCTTGGAGACATAGTCATCACAAACGACGGTGCAACTATTCTTGACGAGATGGACATCCAGCACCCAGCTGCCAAAATGATGGTCGAAGTTGCAAAGACCCAAGACAAGGAAGCTGGAGATGGAACCACAACAGCGGTAGTCATCGCTGGTGAGCTCTTAAGAAAAGCCGAGGAGTTGCTCAATCAGAACATCCACCCAACGATAATCGTTAAGGGTTACACCCTTGCAGCTGAAAAAGCTCAAGAGATACTTGAGAGCATTGCAAAGGATGTCAGCCCGATGGATGAAGAGATACTCATGAAGGCAGCAACAACAGCCATAACTGGAAAAGCGGCAGAGGAAGAGAGAGAATACCTTGCAAAGCTTGCTGTTGATGCTGTAAAACTAGTTGCAGAGGAAGTTGATGGCAAATACGTTGTGGACATTGACAACATCAAGCTTGAGAAGAAGGAAGGTGGAAGCGTAAGGGACACTCAACTCATCAAAGGTGTTGTTATCGACAAGGAAAGAGTTCACCCAGGAATGCCAAAGAAAGTCGAAAATGCCAAGATCGCACTTATCAATGAAGCACTTGAAGTCAAAGAGACTGAAACAGACGCTGAGATTAGAATCACAAGCCCAGAGCAACTCCAGGCATTCCTTGAGCAAGAGGAGAAGATGATCAAAGAGATGGTCGACAAGATCATCGCAACAGGTGCTAACGTTGTCTTCTGCCAGAAGGGAATTGATGACCTAGCACAGCACTACCTCGCAAAGGCAGGAATACTAGCAGTTAGAAGGGTCAAGAAGAGCGATATGGAGAAGCTTGCCAAGGCCACAGGTGCAAAGATCGTCACAAACGTAAGAGACCTCACACCAGAGGACTTAGGTTACGCTGAGGTAGTTGAGGAGAGGAAAGTCGCTGGAGAGAACATGATATTTGTTGAGGGTTGCAAGAATCCAAAGGCCGTCACAATCCTCATTAGAGGAGGAACAGAGCACGTGGTCGACGAGGTCGAAAGAGCCCTCGAAGACGCCATCAAAGTCGTCAAAGACATCGTTGAGGACGGAAAGATCGTTGCCGGTGGCGGTGCTCCAGAGATCGAGCTTGCTATCAGACTCGACGAATACGCCAAAGAAGTCGGTGGTAAGGAGCAGCTCGCTATTGAGGCCTTCGCCGATGCATTGAAGGTAATTCCAAGAACCCTCGCAGAGAACGCAGGACTTGACCCAGTTGAGACTCTCGTGAAAGCAATTGCAGCCCACAAGGACAAGGGACCAACAATCGGTGTAGACGTCTTTGCTGGAGAGCCAGCTGACATGCTCGAGAGAGGAGTCATTGAGCCACTGAGAGTCAAGAAGCAGGCCATAAAGAGCGCAAGCGAAGCTGCAATAATGATCCTCAGAATCGACGACGTCATCGCCGCAAGCAAGCTTGAGAAGGAGAAGGAAGGCGGAAAAGGACCAGGAGAAGAAGAAACTGAGTTCTGAAGTCCCTTTCCCTATTTCTTAAGTTTTTCAATTTCATTCTCAAGTCTTTTGAGCTTTTCCTTGGCTCTTCTGAGCTGGAGGTTTGCAATTCCAACTATCCTCTTAAGATAATCCTCACTCACCCAGAGTTCCCCATCCATACCCAATGGAACGTCCATTCTCTCAGTTGAGCGAATTTCCACTACGAGCTTTTTGTGACTTATGCTTTTGATGTTTGAATGCTTGAAGCCGCAAGATATGGCCAGATTGAGCAATTCCACAGCATCTTTTAGGGTTTTTGCGGAAATGTGGAGTATTGGGCTGTGAAGCATGAACCAGAGCATGCCCTCGCTGTGTCTTCCTATAGCCTCAAGCACCTCTGCCAATTCCACTTCCCTATGCCACTTGCCTAGCCATACTGCATTGAGCTTGTCCCCAAAATCCGGCATCTGCATAACACTTATCCTGCCTGAGCAAGAACTGGTCGTGAAGTAATTTTCAAGGGAGTTTACCTTCTCTAAAAGAGAGATAATATCCTTGTCCACTAGGTCTTTTTCGAGAGCTTCCTTCAGGCTTTCAAGGGCTTTTGCCTTCTGCAGCTCAAAATTTTTCTCATACAAAAACATGGGAGAAATTAAAGAGGGCGATTTTTAAAGTTTATGCGGAAAGATATTGCCTAACTCTTCTCTCAAATTCAGCAAAGTTCGGCACACCTATGAATTCAACCCGATTGTTTATTAAAATTGTTGGTGTTCCCATTATGTTGTGTTCCATAGCCTTTCTCTGCCCTTCTGGAGTCGCAACGCTCACTTCCTTTGCTACCACTCCTTCGTATTTTCTCGCTATTTCCTGGGCCATTGACCATGCTATCGGACAGTAAGGACAAGTGGGAGAAGTTATGACCTCAATGACTTTTTCTTTTTTCAAGCCTCGCCCTTCAGGGCGGGGTACAAACAACCACGAACAAGCCCTTTGGCGATAAAGCAAAAACACTTTTAAACTCAAAGATGTAAAATTAATAATGAGGGACAATGAAAAGAGCAGTAACGCTCAAGCTCCAACCCTCAAAAGAGCAGGAGAAAATCCTCTTCGAATTAGCCCAAGCCACCGCAATAATCTGGAACAAACTCAACTACGAAAGGCTCAAACAGTTCAAAGAATTCGGGAAAATAGACTTTGGAACAACAGAAAAAGAAGCCTACTATACCTTCAAGGACTGGGTTGGTGGCTCAACAGTACAACAATTGTCAAGAAAAAATGCTGAAGCGTGGCGTAGTTTCTTCTCCCTACTCAAGAAGAAAAAGAGGGGCGAACTGTCAGAATGG
Organism: Thermococcus sp. PK; assembly: GCF_000430485.1. NCBI lineage: Archaea > Methanobacteriati > Methanobacteriota > Thermococci > Thermococcales > Thermococcaceae > Thermococcus > Thermococcus sp. PK. The sequence goes on along the minus strand of NZ_KE387149.1, from coordinate 853,516 downwards.
TTCAAACCACAGCCCCCAAAATTCGTCAAGGAGGAGAACGGGAGAAAACTCTTCATCATCCCACTCCGAAACGACCAATACAAAATTGAAGGCAACATGATCGAGTTGAGACGCCTAGGAAAATTCAAAACACTAAAAATCCAATTCAAGGGGAGAATACACTTGAAGGGCAAGCAGGGGAGGCTTGAGATTATCTACGATGAGGCAAGACGCAAGTGGTACGCTCACGTGAGCTACACGGTCGAAGAAAGACTAACTAACGGGGATTGGGTTAAAGTTCCAAGAGAGCCAAGGGGTAATCTTTCAGCCGGAATCGACTTGGGGGTAAACAATTTAATGGCCGTTTACGTCGAAAACGGCGAGGCTTTTCTCGTTAACGGGAGGCCATTAAAATCAATAGACTTCTACTGGCAGAAGAGGATTGCTGATTATCAGTCAAAGCTCAACAAGTCCGGCTACAAGACGAGCAGAAAGCTCAAGAGAATGCACGAGAAGGCTAAACTTCAGGCAAGGCACTACATTAACACGGCAGTCAAGCAGATGGTTGAAAGGCTTTATCACCTAGGAGTTTCGAAGATAGTTGTTGGTTATCCTGAGGGCATTTCAAGAAACTCTGACCGAGGCAAAAAGCAGAACTTCATCCTCTCCCACGTCTGGCGGTTCAATACAGTGATTCAGCGTCTCAAGGAAGTTGCTGAAGAGTATAGTATTGAAGTTTTGCTTGTTGATGAGGCTTTCACCTCACAAACCTGCCCCCTCTGCGGCCAGCGGCACTCTGATGGTAGGATTTTTAGGGGTTTATTCAAGTGCCGCAGGGAGGGCGTTGTAATGAACGCTGACTTGGTTGGAGCGTTTAACATTTTGAGAAAGGCAGTTGAAAAGATAACCCCGAGCCTTCCTGCTTTAGCGGGGGTAGGGGTAACGGGGGGAAGACCCTCCCCGAGGGGTCGAAGACCCGCTTTAACTTGGGTCTAAATGAAACCCCTCAAACCTCCCTGCCAATGGCGGGGGGTTAACTCGTTGGAACCCTCGCCCTTCAGGGCGGGGAGGAGGTCAGAACCTTCGGTTCTTTGGGCTTAACCTCGATGATACCTGCTTTTTTCATGAGCTCAAGCATCTTTTTCCTCCTAATCATCTCAAGCTCATCCATGTCCTCACCCCCAAGAAAAATTCAAGTGAAAGAATTTAAAAATGAATTTATGAAACAATCTTCAACAATCATTGCACCATTTCTTATTGAATGCGATTAGAGGGGTTAAGTAGATTTGGGTAATTAGCATAGCCAATAGGCACCATAGATATCTTATGAGACATACTCCTCATTAAAATCCATTATTGACTAATAAAACACATTGATGTATTAATGAAACTTAACCGACACAAAAGGTTATATATACCTTCTATATGACAATTAGGTGTAAAAAAGTTCATAAATCCAATCTGGAGGTGAACTTATTGAGTATAATAAAAAAGTACACCAGTATACCTCTGCCATATAGAGTTGGTGTTGCATTTTTATTGGGTGTCGCATTCGGGCTGAGTCTGTGGTACTACGACATGGCAAATGGAAGCAATCTCGGTGAAAGGGTAGCAACATACATTTCACCTTTTGGTGCAGTGCTCGTAAGGATGCTCAAAATGGTCGTTATACCGATAGTGTTCTTCTCTCTCATAGTCGGATCTTCAGGACTCTCACCAAAGAAGCTGGGAAGGGTTGGTGCAAAAGTTCTCCTATGGTACATGCTCACATCATTTATAGCTGCAATGATAGGTGTCGGTATTGCAATGTTCGTGCACCCCGGCCAAGGTGTGGCGGTTGACGTTGAAAAACTTGGGAGCTCTATGGGAGAAGGAGGCCCCTCAATAACCCCGCCTTCAGGGCTGACGGATTTAATTCTTAAGATGTTCACAAACCCCTTTGAGGCATTGGCAAACGGTGAGTTCCTTCCGATAATAGTCTTTGCCCTCCTGTTTGGTCTCGCGGCGAGAGTTCTCCTTGACCACACCCAAAATGAAACCGAGAGAAGACAGATTCAAATGGCACTTGACTTCGCTTCCGGCGCAAACTCGGTAATGTTCAAGATAGTCTCCTGGATTCTGGAGTACTTCCCAATAGGTGTGTTCTCACTAGCAGTTGTCAACTTTGGACTCTACGGGCCAACCATAATTGGACCTTACCTAAAGGCCGTTTTGGGCGTTATTTCAGGAATTGCTATAATGATATTCATCGTTTACTCCATCCTGCTTTCAATCGTCCTCAAGGAAAACCCAATAGACTTCTTCAAGAGGGCCAAGGAAGTTATGATAACCTCGTTCTTCACCAGGAGCAGTGCCGCTACACTTCCAGTCACAATTAAAACCGCAATAGAGTCTTTCAAGATAAAGAGGGAGCTCGCAGAATTCTCTCTCCCAGTCGGTGCAACAATCAACATGAATGGAGTATGTATACACCTTCCGATGTGGGCAGTCTTTGCAGCAGATGTCTTTGGCATTGACCTCACAGTTAGCTCTTTGGCCATAGTTATAATAACCACTGTGCTGTCGGCAATAGGTGCAGGAGGAGTCCCCGGAGGAAGCCTAATGCTCCTCTTCATAGTGCTTGGAACCCTTGGCCTTGAGCCAAGCCAGATAGCGATAATAGTCGCCCTCGCTTTGGGAGTCAACCCACTCATAGACATGTTTGAGACAATGAACAACGTTACCGGAGACCTCTGCTGTACCTATATTGTTGCCAGAAAAGAAGACATGATCGAGAAATCGTAAATCTTTCTCTTCAACCTTTTTTATTTAATCATCCAAAGGTTTCTATACATATCCTGCATTTCTTCGGGTCTATCTCAGGGTCTACCCTTGAGTGAAAGGAGCAGACGTAGCCCTTTCCGAGCATCTCAACGGTTATCTTAATTAGTTCTCCATGAATGTAGTACTCGTCGGGCTTCTCTTTCATGATTCTATCCGCCAGTCCCCTTAGCTTCTCGTCAATGTCAGGGAACTTCTCCACTTCTATGAGGGCGCCCCTGTTCATCCCTAAGTATCTCGAAACGGCAGACTGGGTTATATGTAAAAGCTCCGCTATCTGGGTCTGGGTGAGCCCCCTCTCCCTCAAAATCTCCACCAGCCTTCTGCGGAGGGCAGGGTATACGTATTTTGCCACGGCATCGAAGGCGTTCGTCTTCATGATACCCTTTTATGACATACGGAATATTTAAACTTTTCTGTCAACTTCTCCAACTTTTTGTCATGACATAAGTCATATAACTTTTTTAGGTTAATAAACCGCAAAGCTTTTATGCAAAAAATTTCAAGGATAATCGAAGTATGACATGTGTCATAAAAAGGGAGGTATGAAGATGGCGATAAGAGTGCCCGAAGAATTTGATATGCTGTGCAACCAGTGCTCCATGAGTTTGGCCGGGGGGTGCACAGTCAGGGGAGTATGCGGGAAGGATCCCGACCTTAACTCACTCCAGGAGGCCTTGCTTTACGGCATAAAGGGCACCTCTGCCTATTACTACCATGCACTTGAAGTAGGATATGACAGCCCAGAGATAGGACACTTCCTAGCTGAGGCGCTCTACTCGACACTGACCAACGTCAACTTTGACAAGAACCGCTTCCTTGAGCTGATCCTTGAGAACGGAAGGGTTCACCTTGAGGCGATGAAGCTCCTAGACAGGGCCTATGTTGAGACCTTTGGAAGGCCCGAGCCGGTTGAAGTCCCCACCGGGACTTCAGAGGGCCATGGAATACTCGTCACCGGCCACAGCTACAAGGCACTTTACGAGCTCCTCAGACAGATAGAGGAGAAAGGCCTAGAAGACGAGATAAAGGTATACACCCACGCGGAGATGTTCCCGGCCCACGCGTACCCGGAGCTCAGGAAGTTTAAGGCCCTCTACGGCAACTGGGGCGGGTCTTGGCTCTATCAAAAGAAGGAATTCGCCGAGTTCCCAGGGGTTATAGTGGGTACTAGCAACTGTGTCCAGCAGCCCACGAAGGCCTACGCCGACAGAATCTTCACCGCCGGAATAGCGGGCCTGGAGGGAGTCCCGCACATAGGGGACTACAACTTTGAGCCGGTAATAGAGAAGGCCCTTGAGACGCCGAAGATGAAGGCCCACGACGGCGGAAAGCTCCTCACCGGCTTCCACCACACCAACGTCCTCGCGATGAAGGACAAGCTGCTTGAGCTCATCAACGAGGGCAAGATAAGGCACATTTTCGTTGTTGGGGGCTGCGACACGCCCCACAAGGGCATGGGCTACTACGAGAGGCTGACCGAGCTCATTCCAAAGGATGCACTCATCCTTTCCGCTGCCTGCGGTAAGTTCCGCTACAACGCGAGGGACTACGGCACCATCGAGGGAATTCCGCGCTTCCTTGACTTCGGTCAGTGTAACAACGTGTACTCCATAATTGAGATAGCAATAGCTTTAGCGAACGAGCTTGGAACCGATGTAAATTCTCTCCCGGTGAGCATCGTTTTGAGCTGGATGGAGCAGAAGGCCATAGCGATACTCTACTCGCTCCTCTACCTCGGAGTAAAGGGCATATACCTCGGCCCCAAGCCGCCAGAGTTCCTTACGCCGAACGTCTTTGAGATCCTTAGGAAGAAGTTCGAGCTGAAGCTCATAAGCGATCCAGAGAAGGACCTGAGGGAGATGCTTAGCAAGGGCATCAGCGTTGATGAGAGCGCCCCGCTGGCAGAGGAGCTGGAGTGAGGGTTTTTCTATTTTTCTTTTTAATGCTTGTTATTATCGGGTTGCCATGTTTTTGGTAATTGTATCACTCAAACTCCTCCCAGTTAGATTTTATTCTGATTTTCATTGCCTTGTTAAACTTTTGATAGTAAATCTTTTAAGGTTTTGGATTTGCTATCCATTGAACTCTGTGGGGGTGTTCAAGAATGTGGAAGAAAGCCCTTGCCGTACTCTTCGGGTTTTTAATGTTGGGACTAACTGTTAGCAGTGCCAGCGCCTCGGCGAGCTTTGTTAACGGCACGGTGAACGGTACCGTAACGGTTCCGCCAGAGTTTAATCCCGAGAAAAAGCCCGGGGACGAGGTTCGGCCGCAGTTCGGCGGTGCCACCGTCGTTGCAGAGCCGTTCATCAGCGCTTTTGTTCCGGGCATAGGGTGGATAGTTGCTGTCGGTAGCATCGTAGCATTAATTGCCAAGTACGTGTACTCAAAGCCAGTCAGCGAGTTTACTGAGGCTTTTGTGGGTGAAATTCCAGACAAGATTACTTACAATGGGCAGGAGCTGGCAAAGGGCGTTAAGACGAACTTCTGGGGGACGGAGGTAGAGATTGGTTATGGTTATGTCAAAAAGGAATGGGGCGGACTTAAAAAGGAAGCCGTCATAGTAAAGCCAGTTATCACAATAACCAGGGACGAAGTCAAGGCTGTAGAAGACTTATTCAGCCCGAAGGAGTACGGCAAACTCTTGGCACAAGCATACTTAAACGGCTGGGACGCTGAGAAGGCAAAGGATATAGTGAAGGAGTTTCACGACGAATACAAAGATGTATTTGTGAAGAATGGGGTGACGTTCAGAGGTACTGATACCTGCAAAATAAAGTTGCCCTCAGGTGAGGTGATATTAGACAATGACAGGGCATCCCACATAGTTGGCAGACACGTCTTTGGGATTTATGAATATGATGGGCAAGCGGACCCCACAGTATTTCCGAAGTATTTAACAATGAGGGAAATCGTTATCCTAATCAAGAAAACCATTGAGGAAGGAGAAGTGCAATGTGGGAGCATTAAGCCCCTGGGGGATGGAACGATAAGAGTATCCATGGAGAAAACATTTCCTGAATTAAGAACTGACAGGTATACATCAAAAACATTAAGAGTCGTACTCGAATATAATCCCAAAAAGGGGCTGTACAGGATAATAACGGCCTACCTAAAGTGGTTAGGGAGGTAGACAAATGTCGTTCTCCATTTTATTTTTTCCAAAGGATGAGGAAGGGCTGAAGACTCACTTCAAATACGATATAACCTTGAACTTCGAGATAAACGGCGAAGTCATTAAAACGCTATGCAGTGGACGAGAGGCAGTTTTCAGTGCGATTTACCTTCTGGCATTCTGTTCAGCTTCCTGCGAAGGCATAAAAGAGCTGGAAATGCGCAGTGGTCTATGCACAACTTTCTTGAGCGACGTAGAGCAATGTCAGAGTGCTAAGGGCAAGCTTGTCACCGACTTCGGTTCAATAGAACCATCGGTCGTCTTTGCCTTTACCAAAAAGTCTGACAAAGTCAGAATCGAGGTTCTCGTAGATTATGAAATTGAGTACTACAAAACATTTGAGGTGTCGCTGAGTGAGGTGGCAAAGTCGGTATTGGAGTTTTTGGAGTCCGTGGTGAGCATTGTCGGAGATGACAAGCTGAGAAGAAGCTTGGAAATTGCCAAGGACATTGCGACAAGAGAAGGTCTGATTGCCCCATCCGCAGAGGAAGGCTTCAAAATAACTGTTGATTGGGTGGGGGAGTTTAAATGCGGGTCCAAACGAATGCCCCTGCTGTATTCAGGGGTGAGAGCCAGAAGGGTGTTGTTTAGTGGCATAGTCGATCCGCTAAGCTTTGCATCCGAGCTCATTAACCTCGCACTTCTCACAGAGGAGAGCCGTGAAGAGACCAGTACTCCGGTACCATTGGCGTACAGGGATTGGTTTAGAGAAGCACTCGCCTTAATCGGAACTGTAGGCAAGAAAAAACCTGCCATGATTTTAACACTGGGGAGCTTTGATCCGCGGCCAATTTTCGTTTTCAGGGACTCCGGCGAACTCCTCTTGGTCAGTCCCTCACGCAAAACTGTAGCAAGAGTACCCGCCAAAGACATCGTCCCGGCCGTTAGCTCCGCAGTTTTGGATGTGGTCGACTGGTTGAAGAAGTGGGACGACACGGAGTATCCAGGATACGTCTCGAAAGAAAAGGCGATATCAATGATAACTGAGGAGCTTGAGAGGATAAAACAGAAAAAACCGGCTAGGGGAAGAGAAGAGACACATCCCCTGTAAGGGCAAAATAGCACTGGAGGTGGACACAGAAATTGGCAGAGTAAGGGGGATACTACAGAGGATAGGATACAAAAGCTACAAACCCTAGTTCCCCTCACCTGTGAAGTTGTATAATCTGTCCAGATTCACGGCCAGAATCGCTCCTAAAATCCTGACAGTTAACCCATTCAAACTAACACTCCTGCTCGGCCTCAGAAGAAACTTAGAAAACCTAAAAAAATCTCAATCCTCCTGCGAAAGTCAGACAAGTAGTTGTAAAACTTCTTCTCCTCCAGATTACTAATCTGATTCCCCCGCTTTACTGGCGTGTAAACAACGCCAAAACCTCAGAAATTCCTCCTCGAGCCCCCCTGCTAACATACCCCTTATCCAAAAAACAGAAAAACAGCCGGAAAAACTCCTCAACAATCACCCCAGAACTTTTCCCGGACAACACTCACATCATGCTTATTCGCCGGATCAACAGACAGTAAAGCCAGCAAATTTCCATCAGAGTAACAGGTCAGCTTGTACCCATTAGTAAAACTTTTTTTAGAGGGAACAAACCCAACTGCGGGCTTTTCAGAGATGATTTCTGAAGAACCCTTCTTCTCCTTCCTGTTTTTTCTGGCCAACTCCTTGGTCTGAATGGGCTTTGAGTCCAGTATTCTAACGTATTCTCT
>NZ_KE387149.1:800369-845729 GCF_000430485.1 Thermococcus sp. PK | reverse complement strand
GCTAACATACCCCTTATCCAAAACAGAAAACAGCCAGAAAACTCCTCAACAATCACCCAGAACTTTTCCCGGACAACACTCACATCATGCTTGTTCGCCGGATCAACAGACAGTAAAGCCAGCAAGTTTCCATCAGAGTAACAGGTCAGCTTGTACCCATAGTAAAACTTTTTTTAGAGGGAACAAACCCAACTGCGGGCTTTTCAGAGATGATTTCTGAAGAACCCTTCTTCTCCTTCCTGTTTTTTCTGGCCAACTCCTTGGTCTGAATGGGCTTTGAGTCCAGTATTCTAACGTATTCTCTGGCGTGTTTTTTGAATAATTCTTCCTGCGCTAGGAGCAGGAGTTTTTCGTGCCTGTTCAAGCGTTCTGTTAGTTTGTTGTACCTGATTTTGGGGAACAGCTTCATTTCTTCGATTAGGACTCTGTAAGCGTGCTTGTAAACTCCGTTAAAGTGCAAGTGTGCTAGTATTGCGAAGGTTATTAGGTCGTAGAGGCTGATTATTTCCCTGTGAGTGTTTTTCGGGTAGTGTTTGCTGATTATCGGATAGATTTCGGATTTTATGATCAGGATTTCCTGCTGAAAGTTCATAACAACCACCAATCAACCAAAAGACTTAAGTGCTTATAACTCTAACGATCTAATGGGAACTAGGGTAATACAACCATCAATCAACCAAAAAACTTAAGTGCTTATAACTCTAACGATCTGATGGGAACTAGGGTTTAATTTTTCTTTAGTTTATCAGGGGTGATGAACTTGATAACTTGGTACTTTGATGTTGAGTATTTGAGAAAAAATCTGGAAATTGAGGAGATAACAACTCAAGGTAAAACTCCCATGCAGCTTTCAACAATATTGAAGTTGTTTCGTTTGCCCGCAGGGAGGTACTCATTAAAAATATTGGGAAAAGAAGTGCTTGCAGATGATTCCGGTGAAGCGATATACTTCCCCAGCGTTCCCCAGGATGCGTTTCTTGTGAGCATCTATCTCCGGGGAGCTTTAGAGAAGTTTAACCAAGAGATTGCTACAAAGACCTGGTTTGTTGAATTTTTACGAAAATACGTTTATCCTCCTGAAATCAGAAGAATTCCAGATCCACGGCTAAGAGAGGTTCCTATAGAAGAACTAAGACGAGAATACTTGTTAGAGTGTCCAGATGTTAAAGGATACGTTTTTGACGTTACATTCGGAAAGATTTTGAGCCCGGTGGTGTTTAAACTCAAAGGAGAAAAAGTGTTTATATGCTCGGAACTTTACTTTGCGGATAAAGGCAACATCCTTAACCCCAAAAGGGTAGTGATAGAGGGTGATGCTGGCTCATTGTCGAGAGCTTTCCTGAAAATGGGAGAAGAGACTTTAAAGAGTCTAGTTGAACTAGGTGAACTGCTACCTCCGGGAGCGTGGAAAGAGCCATTGGCGGAATACATTGAAGTTCTTAACACTTTCAGAAAGTTTAGTCTTAGTCTGGTAAGAGGCAAGCGTACTTAAACGGCTGGGATGCCAACGATGCTAAAAAGCTTGCAGAGGATTTTGACGAGGGGTACAGGGGTTTCAGGGCACACTTCAATGGGGCAAACCTTGATTGTGGAGTATTCGAAGGAGGAGATGTTATCATTGATGCAAAAGGGGCAAAACATATTATTTTTAACCACCTCATGAAAAAGCCTGGAAAAGATCAGTTCACTCACATTTCCGCCGTGGATCTTTTAAACGAAATGGGCAAGGTTATAGAAAACCCAGACAAAATTGAATGCGGAGACATTGTCAATGGAAAACAGAGAATAGTACTTGTTAAATATTCCCCAAAGCTGGGAAAGAAAGTGGTGGTAGTGATTGAGAGAATCAAATGGGGGATGTACCGGATAGTTACGGCATTCCCACCATCTTCAAGGAGATATTGACAGGGAGGTGATTTCAATCTTTGCCTTTTCATTTTCCCCTCGAGATGGAGATAGGGGATTTCCAGTGCTGGTGCTCGAAGAGGGGCCAGTTTTCATCAGTGAAGACCCAGTGACGCTGGATGAATTCATAAGCTCCCTAAAGGCACTCCACTCGATGGATGCTCTCCCGAAAAAGCTCTGGGACTTGAAGATAATGGCTGAGGGTGGATGGGTTCACCTGACCCTTTGGGATGGTGGGGAAGTACAGCTCACCCGTGACAACTTCATCGAGGCAATCCGAACTTCCATCCAGAACCTGAAAGCGGTTCTCAATAATAAACCCGTGCGGATGGAGTGGCTCAGGTTCAAACTAAAGCCGCCTTCGCATGAAGTTCTTGAGATGTTCAGTGAACCTGAGGATATCATGGACGAGTACGAAGTTCAAGTTTACGGGAGCACGTACGTACTGGAGGCGTTTGTTAATCTCGAGGGGTACGTTGAGGAGCTTAAACTTCTCAGGGCGTTTGTGGCGGATGGCAAACTGCCTGCGGAGGAGTGGCGGGTAAAGTGGAACGTTGATGGTGAAATCAAGAGGCTGTCTTCCAAAGGGGTAAAAAAGCCGGAGGATAGGGGCCTTCTCCGCGAACTGGCGGGCCTTAAAAAGCTCTCAGCAGGAGCGGCTCCTCCTTTCGTTCGCTTTACCCTTTCAACCTATGACCCCTTTGAAGTTCTCTATGCGGCAGACTCTGGAAAGGGAGAATTTTTGCTGGCATTCGTCCTGTATTCCGGTATGGCAGTCAAAGTCCCAAAGAACGCTCTCCTGAGGGCCATCGATGAGGCCATCAAAGATGCAGAAAAGGAACTTAAAAGGGTAAAGCTATCTGGGAGGTGAGCTCATGTCCTTCTCCTTTATCTTCTTTGGCTTTGAGGAGGCTCTCAGGGGTGAGGTGCCTGCGGATACCCTGACCATTGCCATCAAACACGGGATGAAAACAGAAATTGGCACAATTGCCAGGAAAGGTTCTGAGAGAGTGGTGATAGAGTGCAAGAGAAACGCACATAAAATAAGCGAGGAACAGCTTGCAAAGTACGCTGAGTACGCCATCAATAAGGGAATCAGAAAGATTGAGGTGTACTATGCTGGAGGCATTGAGAACATAAGGGGCTACTATTACTACACCCAGTACCTGCCAAAGGAGATAAAGTCCAGGTTTGGTGTGGACGTTGAAGTGCGTTACCTAGCTTCAGAATTCGACTGAACATGTTTCTTTATTTCTCAATTATGTAATGAATCCTGGGGGGGAGTGGTATGGGAACCACGTATTATGTTGTCGCCGTGTTTGATAAGCCTTGGGGAGAAGTGCTTGAGAAGCTCTCGCGCGAGTTCAAGTACACTCGCGAACTCGCGTACCAGCGGGAAAGACGAGAAGAGCACCTGAAGTTCATCTTTGATATGAGGGGATTTAGGCTGGTTGCAGTGGGAGAACTGCACTACGAGCTGAAAACCACCGAGGAAGATTCCTTTGACTGGCTTGAGGTTGAAACGTACTCAAAGGAGAACATGACGCTCCTCCAGATTGGAGTCTCCACCGGCAGGTGGCTGTTCGTCCTGAGTCCCGAACTTATGAAGTTCCTCGGAAAGCTGATGGGGGTTGGGGCGGTCCTCATCTGTGGTTACACGGACGATCACGACCTCAGAGATGCAGGCTTTGAAGAAAACAACCAGTTTCTTTTCTACGAATGGTTAGTTGAGACTGTGAAAAGGAAAAAGCTTGAAATCGTTCCTTCGGGCGTTACCATAGTGAAGAAAGAACTCTTAGACTTGGAGGACGGTCTCTACGAGCTGATTGAAAGACCCGGACGGGAGGAGGAAGATTATGTCCTAATCAAGAGATTGGATAGTTATAAAATACTTGTTTCAGTAAGAGAAAGCGATTTAACTGATGAAGAGAGCTACCGAGAGCTAATTGAAGACAAAACATGGCTCAGCGGAGACATAACCACGTTGATCTTCAAGCGTATTGGAAAGAAAATTAAAAACGAATTCTTAATCAAGAGGGCCGAGGAATACTTTAAAGCTCAAACAGGGGCTGAACTATATTGAGCGGGTGATGGCCCCCGCCAAAGTTCGGTGGCTTTAATGATTAACAAAAATAAATCCCTCGTAGGTTGAGATTACTAAAAACAAACCTCAATGGAAATGTTTTGAACTGAACTATCTACCTTCTTACAGCCTTTTCAGTTCTTCCATCATCTCTTTGAACTTCTCATCGCTCATGCCGATGAGCTTCTTGGCCTGTCTCAGCGTTACCGTCCTTGCGAGGGTTTTTCTGAGCACAGGGTTCTGGAGCGGTGAAAAGCCGTACTTGACGAGTATATCGAGGGATTCAGGGTAAGCTTTGAGGAGCTTAGCCACGTTGGTGTCTTCCGTTATCTCCTCCAGCTCCTCATCGCACTCTTCAACCTCCATTTTCAGCTCTTTTGACCCCTCTGTCTTTGTGACCTTCAGCACGAAGAACTCTCCCACTTTGTTCAGCTCCACTTGATAGCCCGCTTCCTCAAGCTTGGGTATTATATCTACAAAGGGTTTGTCGCCAAGTACCTCAAGGGTCTCCCCGGTTTTGAGCCTCTCAAGGTTTTCCAGTATCATGAGGGCAGGCTGTGGAGGTTTCAAACCCCTCACATCCAGCATCATTTTCCATCACCGCCCCCATTTATGACATTTGGCATATAAACTTTGTTGGACAACTATGTCCAGAAAGGCTTAAAAGCATTTGATATGACAGATGTCATGAAGGTGGTAATATGAAAAGTGTGAAACTCTTGGATGGAGTCTACTGGGTCGGTGTTAAGGACTGGAGCAGGAGGATATTTGACTCCCTGATCCCCCTCCCGGAAGGGACCTCTTACAACGCCTACCTCGTGGTCGGCAACGAAAAGAGCGCCCTCATAGACACGGTGAACCCGGGTTTCGAGAGAGAACTTGAGGAAAAGGTCAGTGAGATACTCCCTTTTGAGGAGATAGACTACGTGGTCATGAACCACGCTGAGCCTGATCACGCGGGTGCAATACCCTACATAATGGAGCGTAACGGGAAGGCCCTCCTCATCACAACGGAAAAGGGAAAAGAGCTCGCGAAGGCATACTACAATGTCCCCGATGAGAGGATAATGGTCGTAAAGGACGGGGATGAGGTAGACCTCGGAGGCAAAACGCTCCGCTTTATAGAAGCTCCATGGCTCCACTGGCCGGAGACGATGTTCACATATCTCGTTGAGGACAAAGTGCTGTTCCCATGTGACTTCTTCGGTGCTCACACTGCCCACGGCCTTTACGATGACGAGGTTCCCTCCATAATCGAGTACGCCCAGAGGTACTTCGGTGAGATCATGATGCCCTTCTCGGGCATGGCTAAGAGGGCCATGGAAAAGCTCAAAGGGCTGGAGATCAAAATGATAGCCCCGAGCCACGGTCCCATCTACAGAAACCCGGAGAGGATTCTAAAAGCCTACGAAAGCTGGGTGAAGGGAGAGACTAGGGAGAAGGTGCTTGTAGCTTACGTGAGCATGTGGGGCTCCAACAGGGAGCTTGCGAAAGAGCTGGCTGACCTGCTCGTGGCAAGGGGGATTGATGTTAAGGTTCACGACCTCGTGAGCGCCGACATCGGGGAGCTTGCAAAGGACCTCGTTGACTCAAGGGCCATAGTTCTGGCGGCTCCTACAGTGCTCGGGAGCGCCCATCCGCTCGCCGTTTATGCCGCCTACCTCGTGAAGGCCCTGAGGCCCCCAGCGAAATATGCCGTCTTAATAGGCTCCCACGGGTGGCACGGGAGGAGCATAGACGCAATACTGGAGATTCTGAAAGGTGCAAGCCTTGAACTGCTCGGGACGATAGATGTCCACGCGAGGCCGAAGGAAGAGGACTACAAAGCCCTCCACAGCTTGGCCGACCTCCTGGCGAAAAAGGTTAGGGGTGAGTGAAATGACCGAACTTTTGAACACCCGCGAGTACAAGAAGGAACAGCTCAAGAAGCTCCTCCTAAGGATACACGAAGGAGAGAGTGTTGAGAAGCTCAAGGAAGAGTTTAGAGCAGTTTTGAGCAACATCTCTCCGCTTGAGATACCCCTCATCGAGCAGGAGCTTGTGAAGGAGGGAATTTCCGCCAGGGATATAGCCAAGATGTGCGACCTTCATGTCGAGCTGTTCCGTGAAGCAGTCAAGGGCACGGAGGAGCTTGAAGAGAGGGATTTACCCGATGGTCATCCGCTCAAGACCCTCTACCTTGAGAACAAGGAGATAATGAAGGACTCTGAGATGCTCAATCTCTATGCAAGAACTTTGGCAACAACAAAAGACGAACGTATGCGTAAAGAAATCCCAGGCGTTCTGGAGGAGATAGTGGGCAACCTCAGAATGGTTGGCTTCACCCACTACAACCGCGAGGAGATGTTGATATTCCCGTACATAGAGAGGAGAGGCCTGACTGCCATAGCCACAGTCCTTTGGACGAAGCACGACGAGATAAGGGCCATGATAAAGCAACTTGCAGAGCTTTTGAGAAAGAGGGAGGAGATGCCCTGGGAGGGGTTTGTGGAGAAATTCAAGGCAAAGGCTGGTGAAGCGGCCTTCGCTTTGAGTGACATGGTTTTCAGGGAGAACAACATCTTTTACCCAACGCTCAAGGCTCTCTTAAGCGAGGGCGAGTGGAAGGCAATAAAGATGCAGGAAGATGAAATCGGCTACTACAAGGTAAAGCCGCCGGAGTGGGATCCGGGTGAGGACGTTAAGCCCCTCCACCCCTGGGAGATAAACCCCGAGCTGAGCGTTGAACAACTCCTTACCCTCCCGAAGGAAGTCCAGCAGGCCCTTAGAGGTCAGCCGCTGGAGTTTGATAAGAGCGGGCTAAAGCGTGAGGGAGACATGGACCTCGGAACGGGCTATCTGAATTTAGAAGAGCTAAAGGCGATCTTTGAGGCGCTCCCTGTTGACGTGACCTTCATAGACAGAGACGACCGCGTAAGGTTCTTCTCACCCGGAGAGAGGATTTTCACGAGGACGCCTTCGGTGCTCGGAAGGCCGGTCCAGCTCTGCCACCCGCCGAAGAGCGTTTACGTCGTCAACAAAATCCTCAAGGCCTTCAAGGAGGGAAGAAAGAAAGAGGCAACCTTCTGGCTCAGGCTAAGAGAAAAGTACGTTTACATCAAGTATGTTCCTCTGTTCAACGAGAAAGGCGAGTACATAGGAACGCTTGAGATGACGATGGACATTGCGCCTTACAAGGCGATAGAAGGGGAGAAGAGGCTTTTGGACTGGAGGGACTGATATGCTTGTGGTTAGGGCTGAAGAGGCCGAGCGTATTGACAATCCTCATGGTGCTGACGTTAGAGCCCTGCTCAAGAGGGAAAATGCAAAGGTAATGCTTGTCACTTTAAACCCAGGAGAGGCTTTAGAGAGGCACACAACGCCAGTTGATGCGTTTATTTACATCATAAGGGGAAAAGCCCTCGTGGAGGTTGGGGAGGAAAGCGAGGAAGCTAAAAAAGACTTCCTAGTCTTTCTTCCAAAAAATATTCCTCATGCCGTCAGGAACGCGGGCAGTTTGCCCCTGAAGTTTTTGGTTGTCAAGCTCGGCTAAGCTTTTATTTTTTCAAAACTCGTATATTTGTGAGGTGTGAAGTATGGAAAGAAAAATTTTTGAGAAAAGAATAAACCGGTTCCAGGAGCTTTTGAAGAGGGAAGACATCGACGGTGCCGTAATAAGGACACTCTCGACTTTTGTTTACTTCACCGGCACGAAGTGGCTTAGGCCAGCCCTTTTAATACCTCAAGAGGGAGAACCAATCGTAATCGTTGCCAAAGGAGAAGCCGAACTCTTCAAACAGAGAAGCTGGATCGAAAACGTAATAGAGTTTCAAAAAACGGAAGACCTCATGGCCAATGTAACTATCTGGATAAAGAGAAATGGTTACAGCAGAGTTGGCATGGAGTTCAGCGTGGAGAGAGATGCTTACATTCTCTTTTATGAACTCTTTAAAAAGCTCAACCCCGATGTAGAGGTTGTGGACGTTAGAGGACTTTCCATGGAGCTTAGGATGATTAAAGACAAATGGGAGCTGGAGAATATAAGAAAGGCAGGAAAAATAGCTGTAAAAGGAATGAAAATTGCAGAGGAAGAAATAAGAGCCAAAAGTCTACGTTTCAGCAACTCCAAGGGCACATGCAGAGCCCTTCAAAGATGTTAGGATTAGGGAGGGAAGTGTTGTCTCAGTGGTAATAGGTGCCGACTGGAACCACTATTACGCAAACATAACTAGGTCTTTTCCAGTGGGAGAAATAAGTGAAAGGGCAAAAAATGCCATAGCGGCTATGGAAGAAGCATACATAACTTCTGTAGAGAATACAAAGCCCGGTGTGAGATTTGCCCAGGTGGAGCGGGAGATTGAGAAGATCTACACATCCAGAGGCCTTAAGGAGTACTACATAACCGGCTACACTCATGGCGTTGGACTTCTCATCGAGGAAGACCCGATAACGACGATAGTTGTCCCACATAGGGCAATGGAGGCTAAGGAAGGTATGGTGCTCGCCATGGTTCACGCCCCTCTGATGATAGCGGAAGGGGCAGTAAAGAAGGAGGACACTTTCATACTTGGCAAAAAGTTAGAGAACGTGACAAAATATTAAAAATCAGAAAGCTCCAGTGCCAATTCCGCAGATCTTTGCAAAAGGACAGATGGAGCAGTCCTCTGTGTATGGCTTTAATGGGGGCTCACCTTTAACTGCTTTCGTTATTTCTTTTGCCTTCTCCATGTCTTCATCGTCCCCCTCAAGGACGAGCGTTACACTTCCTTCCGCTCCTCCAGCGCCGCCAGCGGCTATTGGGATTGCATCAACGTTGGCAAGTATTTCGTAGGCTTCAACTTCGGTTATAGGGATTGCGTGGGGAATAGGTACCAAAGCGGAGTATAGCCCTGTTCCCCAGTCAAATGAATGGATTCCAGTTATCTTTGCGCTTACTTCCACAGGCGTTGGAGTGAACTTCTCGAGGCTGATTGGGGTTATGGTTAATACTCCCTTGGTTATTGTCCATCCAAAAGTCCTGCCGATTGTTCCCCCGTCTGGAGCGGCTGCAAAAACCGCAACATTCCAATTAACGTCTATGGCGTTTCCTCCTTTTATAAAAACATCCTCAGGCCCCATCTCTTTCAAAGCTTCAAGTGGGTCGTCAAAGGGCTTTCCCTTGTAGAGGACGAGGTGCTTTGGCCATGTAGCCTTTGGGGTAACGCACGTTCTTCCCTTGCTTATCGTCCCCACTGTCCATTTTTCTTTTTCAATTTTCTCTCCGAGGATTTCTTCAGCAATGTAAGCGGCTGTTGTTCCAGTTGCTATGTATACAAAACCGTTCTTGAGGGCATTTTGAACTTCTTCCATAGCTACAACGGCTTTAGCAATCAAGCGCTTGCTTTCGGAGGGAGTAAGAGTCACGAGAGCTCTTTGCATGAAAATCACCTCATTAAATTTTGCATCTTAACCTTATTAAAATTGTGGAAAAGAAACTAAAGAGAGTCTATAACGGACTTAACATCTTCAGGTGGTTATTTTTGTTGGCAATGAAAGTCTTGAAGTCTGAAACGCAGTTTTCTCTAGCATAACACCTCAGCTCAAAAACTAACTATCGGACAAATTTGGGTATTTGTAACCATTAACATATAATAATGCCCAAAACTATTTAAGTTCCAGCATCCTATTTTCCTTGGTGTATGAAATGGAAAAGAAAGAAATAGCGATATTTGCCGGCGGTTGCTTCTGGTGCATGGAGGAGGCCTTTGAAAGGCTTCCGGGAGTTATTGAGGCGGTCTCGGGCTACACCGGCGGCTGGGTGGGGAATCCCACCTACGAGCTCGTTTCAACGGGTGAGACAGGCCACAGGGAAGCGGTGAAGGTGATTTACGACTCCTCAAAAATTTCCTATGAGAGACTTTTGGAGGTCTTCTGGAGAAACATAGATCCCACGGATCCGGGCGGCCAGTTCGCCGATAGGGGCGGGCAGTACAAGACGGCTATATTTTACCTCAACGAGGAGCAGAGGAAGCTAGCTGAGGAATCGAAGAGGAGACTTGGGCTCTCTGGAATATTCAAAGAACCGATAGCCACCGAAATCCTCCCGGCAAAGGAGTTCTACCCAGCTGAAGACTACCATCAGGGCTATTACTTCCGCTTTGAGGCGAGTTATAAGAACTACAAGCTCTACTCCGGAAGGCTCGGGTTTATAAAGTCAGTGTGGGAGAAGAACAGGCACTTTCGCCTCTTCCCGGAAAGGGAGCGTTACTGGCTCGGTTATGCTAAGCCGAGCGATTCAGAGCTTAAAAACCTCCTAAATCCCATCCAGTACAGGGTTACACAGCTTGGAGTCACGGAAGAGCCTTTCCACAACGAATACTGGGACAACCACGAGGAGGGAATATACGTTGATGTGGTCTCGGGCGAGCCTCTCTTCAGCTCGCTAGACAAGTACGACTCTGGAACGGGATGGCCGAGCTTTACAAGGCCCCTGGAAGAGTGGGCTATCGTCGAGGCTGATGAGTGCGAGGGCTTCCTCTGCGGCCGGGAAGTAAGGAGCCGCTTTGCAGGTTCCCACCTCGGTCACGTCTTTGAGGAACCCACTCCAACTGGAAAGCGCTACTGCATAAACTCCGCTGCACTCCGCTTTATTCCGAGGGAGGAGCTTAGAAGGTACGGCTACATCGCCTACGAGGAGATTTTTAGATAAAAAAGAGAAATACACTAAACGCGGCTCGATGCCCTGATTTCCTCCATTATTCCCTTAACCTCCTCTCCGCTGAGCGGCTAGGGGTAGATTCTAATGTCCGCTATGTCCCCGTGGAAGTACAGGAACTTTGGCGTTACCGAGTCCACTGTCTTTCCGTAGCCGAGGGTAAAGAGCTCCTTCTCAAGAATGTCGGCAAAGAAGAGCCTCATGCTCTTGTTCCCGAAGTTGTAGTGCCTCCAATCTTTTAAATTATGGAAAAAGAAACAGAAAGGCTCAAAGTGATTCAATAACCGCCTTAACGTCCTCAAGTGGCTCCTTGATGACCTTAACTATGTCATCTGCAGTGTTTATGGCAACGTATACGCTTCCTTCTTTTTCGTAGAGCAGCACTGGACAGGGAGCAAAAGATCCAACCTCGTATTCAACTTTTGTCATCTCGTAGAACTTCTTCGGGTTGCAGACGTAGAGGATTCTATAAGGCTCCATCTCAACACCGAGCTTTGCCTTAACGACTTCACTTGGTGTAAACTCAAGCACAACCTTGTAGCCCTTTTCCTCAAGCTTTGCCTTTAACTTTTCTTCAGCCTCTTTCAGGGACATTTCAACCTTTCTCCTGTATCTGAACATTCAACTACCCCCTTAAATTTTTGCGAACTTTTCAAATAGCGCACTCCAGAGCTTGAAGGGAGTTAGTTCGGTGAGCATTAGAACTCCAAAGATAATTATCAAAATCCCTAAAATCTTCTCCCATTTGGCTTTTTTCTCCACAGTTAAGCTTAGTCTGTTCGACAGGAGCTTTCCATTTATCCACTCGGCTAAATCCTTTGAGCTAAGGATTAAATAGAGGGTAAGCCCCATGCCAAGCCCGTAGATGCTCATGACAACTATTCCCTCTAAGACGCTTCCACTTAATGCCGCTGTAATAACGGCAAACCCAACGTATGGTGCTATACATCCAATCCAAGTTGCCCCAAGTGCAGAACCCAATAGAAAGTCGTAAACATAGCCGTTCTTCGATGAAATCCTCTCTGAAGGAGAGGGAATGAATTTAAGCAGTTTTTGGTTAACGGTATTACTTATTAACGATGCTCCAACCAGAATGAACCCGAGGCCACCTACAAGATAGAGAGCCCCCCTAACCTGAGCGATATAAGAGCCCAAGCTACCTGCTAAGGCCCCAAGCAAAGAAAAAGACACAACAAGGCCCGCTATGACAACCTCAACCTTCCTCTTTGCAAAAAGGAGTGAAAACGTTCCCGCTATAAGAGGCAGAACACAGGGCGAAAACACGCTTAGAATTCCAGCTGAGAAGATGGGTAGGAGGACTGCTAAAGATAAATTGCCTGTGGAAGAGGTTTCATCTTTCCCTTGTGATTCTTTGCTTGACCTCTCGCTATTCGTAGCATCTCCGAGGCTGTTCTGCACGAAGAATTCTAAACCTTCCGGATTTAATGCCCCAACGGCCACACCTTTCAGAATCCTCTCTCCATTTTCAACTTTGAATATTATCATGGTTGGTGTCCCAGGCACACCGACGTTTATTAGCTCACCCTTTTCTTTTGGGGTGTAGTAGCCCACGTTGTCCGGTTGGATGACGAGAACTTTATCGTAAACCTTGTATTGGAGGTTTGTTAGTGCTCTCCCTTTATAAACGTCGATTGAGATCAAATTTATGCCCCTCAAGACTTTCTCTGCCTTTTGTGTTGGGAAAACATTGGTTTTCATATAATTACAGGCTGGACAAGTCTCTGAATGATAAAAGATGAAGAAGTATTCTCCTTCATGATCTGAAAGTAAGATCTCAAGCTCTTTTTCGCTTGAGATTGTGTAAAACTCCAAATTCCCATAAGTTACAATACTCGCGCTCACCAAGCTTGTGAAGATGACAAGTGCAATCAGGAGCATAGTGGGCTTTCTCACATTTTCACCCCAAGAAATGTGGAAAAATAAATTAAAAGACTTTTCTTGAAGCGTTTTTCATCAAAATGTCATCGGAACGTAGCCTTTCTCCAGGTGTTCCGCTATGATTTTTCCGACGTACTCTGTCCTGGCGTACCTCTGCAGGGAAACCTCAAACCCCTCAAGCTCCGCGATCCTCTTACATGCTACTGGAAGCTTTCCAAGCTCTTTAAGCTTCTCAATCCATGGAATGAAGCGCTCGTCTCCATCTGCTACTGCCTTCTCTATCGGCCCGAAGAGTATAACCTCAACATCCTCGACCCATTTGTGTTTTATTGCATTGGTTGCCCACATAAAGCCAGGTAAAGCTCTCTCGTCATCGCTTGAGATTATCACTAAGGCCTTCACTATTTTCAGCCCTCCAAAGCTTTAATGAACTCCTCAAAGCTCCCGACGGATATCTCCTTCTCTCCCGCTATGACGTTTATGTTGCCGCATTCATATTTTGCGCAGAGCCCTATGCACTCCTCAACGCTAACCCTGTAGCCCTTCTCTTCTAGGAGCTTCACAACATCATCGAGCCTCTCTCCAGCGCAGAACTTGCACACCCTAGCCTCCATTACCATCACCAATTTTCCTTCAATGAAGACTCCCTATAGCTCTTATCCTTTCCAAAATGGAAAAATTCTTCTGCGAAGGCTTGACACTCCTGCTCCTTGTAAGGTCCCTCCAAGAACTTTTTAAGGCAAATCGGTGAAAAATAATTCCGGTGATGCCCGTGCCGATGGTGATAATTGAGGGCCCGAAGGCGGATGTGGAGACCAAGAGGGAGCTTGTGAGGAGAATAACCGAGGTGATAAGGGAGGTCTACAAGGTTCACCACGTGAGCGTCATAATCCACGAGAACGAGACTGAGAACGTTGGATACGATGGCGAGCTCCTCTCGGACATAATAGCGAGGAGAAGGGGATGATTTTAGAATCTTTCTTTCTTTAATTTGACTTTGACATGCATACGTAGAGTTTGGCTCGTGCTTTTCCTGCTTGCAGCCAAAATGACGGGTTTCCTTAGAGGGTAGTCGTGTGAATAGGTGTAGAAGCTAGGTTTGAGAGGTTCAAATCTTCATTCGCCTGTTCCCTCAGGGTAGTCATTCAAAGTAGAGCCTAGAGGGGCAAAGGTTATAAAACTTGGTTGTGAAGAACATTAATGACAACCTTGTTGTCTGGTGAAACTTATGAGACTAAAGTTAACATTAATGCCCCTAAATAGAGGATTTTCTCGACCAAACAAGCACGCAATTCAGGGGTTTATTTACAACATGCTGAAAGGAACTGAGTATGAGGAGAGGCACGACCAGCCGAGGTTCAAGTTCTTCACGTTCTCCGACTTCTTCCTGGACAAAGAGGGGAGACCAACCTTCATAGTTTCCTCCCCAGAAGAAGGCTTCATCAACGCCCTCTACTCAGCCATTAAGGAAAGGGAGAGTATCCACATCGGGAAGGATGAGTACCAAGTTGTAGAGCTCAAGAAGTTCAAACTCCCGCTGAGGAGAACATTCCAGACGGGCTCACCGGTTGTTCTCTACAGGAACGCCAGCAAAAACGAATACTTCAAGTTCCACGCCCACAGGGACCTGCACTTTTTCCTCGATCGTCTTAAAGAGAACGCCGAGAAGAAGTACAGCGCCTTCTATGGGGAGGAGCTTTCCCTCGAAGGCCCGTTGTTTGACAGGATGGTGCCCAAGCTCAGGCCCAACGGGAAGATAGACGTTTACGTGAAGGTCGTCAAGAATGGAGTCCCTTTTCCAGTCATCGGCTCCAACTGGGAGCTTCTTGAAAAGGAGCGCATAAGGCCAGAGGAGAGAAGATTCTACCGCTTCCTCATGGATGTTGGTCTGGGGGAGAAGAACAGCCTCGGCTTTGGCTTTATTAACCCGATCCGGGGGTGATTGAGTGGATTTTTATAAGTTTGTGTCTCTCGGCGGCCTCCTCCACGACATAGGCAAACCCGTCCAGAGGGCGGGCATCTACTCGGGCGACCACTCCGAACAGGGGGCGAAGTTCCTGCGCGACCTGGCAAAGAGTACAGGGCGGGACGAGTTCAATCTTCTCTCGCTCTTCTCGGAGTTCCACCATCTCTCTAAGATGGACGAGGGAACCATGAGGGCGAAAATCCGGGAGCTTTCGCCGGAGCGCTTCGGCCTTACGGAGGACGAAGTCCTCGACGCCCTCTGGATAGTCTATGAAGCGGACAACCTATCATCGAGGGAGAGGGAGGAGGGAAAGCCCCAATCACTGCGCCTGATGGGGTCGGTGTTTAGCCCAAAGCGACATTATCCACTGGCCAGACTTGAGCTCGGAGGAAATGGGGATTCTCCCAACAGGCTCCCGGTACCGGAAACGGGAGTGGTAGTAAGGGCCGAGAACTACAGAGGCATGGTCAAAGAGGTATGGACGACCCTCTCCGAGGCACTTCTCAAAATCGACAGACTGCTCCCGGTTCTTGAGAAACACCTCACCTTCGTCAGCTCCTTCACCGCCGAGGGGAACGTGATCTCACTCTACGACCATATGAAGATGACGTCAGCGATAGCGCTCGCGATGGCGAGGGCGGGCTGTAGGAGGGAGGACGTGAAGTCAGGGAAGTGCAGGAAGGAGGAGCGCTTCCTCCTCATCGAGGGTGACTTCTCCGGCATTCAGGACTTCATCTACGGCGTGAGCGGCAGGGGGACGCTCAAGTACCTCCGCGCGAGGAGCGCCTACCTCGAGCTTATCGGCTGGGACGTCGTGCTTGAGGTGCTCTCAAGGCTCGGCCTCACGAGGGCCAACGTCGTCTTCAACGCGGGCGGCCACTTCCTCATAATAGCCCAGAACACGGAGGAAGCGGTTAAAGCACTTGAGGAGATAAGAGTGAAGGTCTCCGAGTGGCTCTACCGCAACTTCGATGGCAAGCTCTACCTCGCCCTCGAGTGGGAGCCGATAGCCGGGAAGGAGCTCGGAAGGGAAGGGGTCAATAACCTCTTCAGCGAGGCCCGGAGAAGGCTCAAGAAAAAGCTGAACATCAGAAAGCTCCGCCGCTTTGAGGAAGTCAAGGACATCTTCGAGGCTCCAAAAAAGGCTGAAAGGCTCGAGGAATGCCCTGTCTGCGGCAGGGAAGTCGCTAAGCTTGACCGCTTCAAGTACTCGGACGACCCCGAGGCCAGGGCCTGCGACAGGTGCAACGAGCTTGCAGAGCTCGGGGAAAAGCTCCCCAAGATCGGTGGATTCATCCTCGACAGGAGCGAAGCGAGAGGGGCCATAACGACGGGGCCCTTCAGGTACTTCATACCCTACCAAGGCGGGGGAGCAGGGGGAGAGGCCCTCCTCCTCAAGAACACCCTCGACGTTCCAGAGGGTCTCCCGGAGGATGTGACCTTCATCCCGTACCTCGTCGCCGACTACTATAAGAGGGGCGAGAAGGGAGTGGCCACTTTCGAGGAGCTCGCTACTGCCTCCCTTGGCACGAAGAGGATAGGAGTCCTTAAGGGAGATGTCGATAAGCTCGGTGAGTTCTTTGGTGGTATGGACAGCCTCTCAAAGCTCGCCACAGCTTCTCGCTTCATGGACTACTTCTTCAAGGTTTACCTCAAGGGGATAATCCACGGAAAGTACGTGGGAGAAGTCCCTCTCCTCAACCCTCCCCTCAAGCCCTGGCCGGATGAGCCGGATATCGTTGTAGTCTACGCCGGTGGAGACGACTTCTTCATAGTAGGGGCATGGGAGCAGGTCTTCGAGCTCGCCTTCAGGATTAGAGAGGCCTTCAGGGCCTACACGGGAGAGGGAAGGACAATCTCAATGGCGCTCGGCTACTTTGATGAAAAGACCCCGATCTACAGGATGGCCGATGTAGTAAGCGAGCGCCTCAGCGTTGCCAAGGACGAGGGGAGAAACAGAATCCACGTGATCGAGAGGACAAGACCCAACGCCGAGAACCACTTCCTCAGCTACACGTGGGACGAATACAGGGAGCTGTGGAGGAGCTATGCTGAAAAAATCTACGCCGGAAATGGGAAGCTGAGTAAGGGACTCGAAGGGAAAAATTCTCTCCTCTGGAGGATTCTCCAGTTCAGGGAGCTCTACGTCCGTGATCCTTCCAGCGTGAGGTGGGCGTACTTAACGGCTTACCTCCTTGGGAGGCACGAACTTGGAAACCTCTTCCCCGAGCTTGTGGGGATAGACGTTAGGAGGTTCCAGGCCGGGGAGCCCCAGCCGATATACTCCGTTGACGGAGTACTCAAGGTTGTGCTCATGGCCGTTAGGAGGTGATTGTGGATGGGCTTCAATTATTCCCGGGAAAGAACGCCGCATGGGCAGAGGCCCGGAGGCTTCGGCTCCAGGCCTCAAAGAAATGAGTCCACCCCAGTGGATAAGATAAAAGCAACCTCGAAGGACTTTTTGAAGTGGACGCCCCAGGAGAGGCTTCAAAATGCCATGGAGCTTGGCCGTTATCTCTCTCAAAACCTGAAGACAAACCAGATACGCAGGGTTCTTGAAACCGCACGCCGTGTTCACTTGTCACTCAAAAGGGAGGGACGTGGAGAGTTCATCGATGACGTCGTTAAGATGCGCTACCTCTTAGCTTATGCCGTTGGAAAGGAGACTAACAGGTACAAGAAGGATGCCCTAAAGACGCTTTACGATGTCCTTGACCCGATGCTCGAAGTCATCATGAACAATCCAACGCCCGAGAATTTTGAAGTCTTTTACGACTTCCTTCAGGCCGTTGTGGCCTACCACAAGTTTTACGGAGGCGGTGACTGATGGTTATGAACCGCAACTTTTACGGGAAGCTTGTAATTAGGGGAAGGATAAAGGCCGTCACCGGGCTCCACATCGGGGCCCAGAGGGAGACCTCCGAGATAGGCGGCATAGACAATCCAGTCATAAAGGACCCCCTTATCGGCCTGCCCTACATCCCCGGTTCATCCCTCAAAGGCCGTTTAAGGTCGCTGTTTGAGATATTCGTCAACTCCAAGCTCGGCGAGTGGAAGGAGAAATACTCATCCCTCGCCTCGTACTCTCCCGGTAGCTGCAGAGAAGAGGGAGAGAAAAACTGCGGCAAGTTCTTCAACAGGCCGATAAACAAGGGCTGGATACACGTGTGCCCCGACTACTACAAAGCCTACAACTGTCCAGTGTGCAGACTCTTTGGTGCAAGCGGTGATGAGAGCAACTTCCCATCGAGGGTGATAGTTAGGGACGCTTTTCTCACGAGGGAATGGGAGTCCAAGTGGAAGGCAGGGCAGGAGTTGCTGGAGGCGAAGATCGAGGTTGGCATAGACCGCGTTACATCCCAGGCAAATCCGAGGACAAACGAGCGCGTTGTTGCGGGTACGGAGTTCGAGTTTGAAATGATATACACCATTGAAGACTCCCAGCAGTGGGAGGACGATGTTGAGAACCTCCTCACGGCGATGGCCCTCCTCGAGGACAGCTACCTCGGAGGCTCGGGTTCGAGGGGCTACGGCAAGGTGAAGTTCATCTTCGATGGCATAGAGTTCAGGAGCGCCGACTATTACAGGGCCAAAAAGGAGGCCCTGCCTATCCCGGTGGGATCTAAGGGAGTTAGAGATGTGCTTGGGGAATTCGAGAGCCTCTTTGGAGGGATAAGGGAAGAGCTGAAGAGCAGTCCCGGTGAAGGGTGATGGAGCTCAAGGCCATCAAGCTGAAGCTCAGGGGGCCTCTCACAGGGATTCCCCACGCTGACACGCTGTTCGGGGCAATGGCCACGGCCATTGGAGCGCTATACGGCGGGGGGGCGATAGGCGAGTTTGCGGAGCTGTTCCAGAGAGGAGCGAGGATAAGCTCGGCCTTCCCCTACGATGGAGAAACACTCTTCCTCCCAAAGCCGCTCACCGCCGACCTATGGCTCTATGGCCGTGAGAACATCCCCGACCTCAAGAGACTCAAGAGCGCGAAGTACCTAACGCTTGAAGACTTCGAGAGGGCCCTAAACCTGGAGCCCTTCGCCTACACTGAAATGCCCTATAAGATCGTCGAGATGCCGAAGGTGGCCCTTGACAGGATGACCAACAACTCCTCCCTCTACTTCTGGGAGGAGGTTCGCTTCAAGCCGAACGCGGGGGTTTACTTCTTCTATCAGGGCGACGAGAAGATGTTGAAGGAGTTCATAGAGCCCGCCCTGAGGTACCTCGGCGACAGCGGGCTTGGAGGCAAGGGCACGTGGGGCTACGGCATCTTCGACTTTGAAATTGAGGAAATCGAGATAAAGGTACCGCAGGGGGAGGCTTTCGTAACGCTCTCTAACACCCTTCCAACGAAAACTCCGCTCCTCTGGAGGCTTCTCAGGAAAGGCGGCTGGACATCTTGGGGCAGAAAGCCAAAGATGAACTTCGTCGAGGAGGGCTCGATAATAGAGGACGACCCCGGAAGGATGGAAAAACTAACGGTCGGCGGAAAAGACATTTACGTCTACGGCTTCAGCTTCCCGATTCCAGCGAAGCTCCCGGAGGGATTGGTATGAGGCTTACGGTTCTTTCCCCCATCCACATCGGCGATGGAAGCGAGCTCACCGCCGTGGACATATATCCCTCCCACGAGAAAATCTTCGTCCTCGACACAGCAAGGCTCACTAACGATCTGCTCTCTCTCGGCGTCTCAATCGAGGAGATACTCTCGCTCCTCAAAAACCCTCCCGGTGACTACTACGTCTTCAAGGGCTACATAGACGAGTTCAAACTCCGCGTTGAGGACTATACTCTCTACTCCCTCCCGATCATCGGCAAGGAAGGCAAGGAGAGCATGAGGATAAAGCGCTTCATCAGGACGGACGGGAAGCCCTACATCCCCGGTTCCTCAATCAAGGGGGCAATAAGGACGGCCGTGCTCTACAAGGTTCTTAAGGAGTGCGGGGACAGCGGAACGGCCATGGAAGTTATCCGCAACATGGCGGGGAAAGCGGGGGGCAAGAAAAGGGAAAACGTTGAGCATCTCATAAATGCCATAGGGAGAAACACCACCCTGCTGGAGTACTACATCCACTACCTCGACTCCCAGCTCAGGCGGAGCGAAGAGCGGAAGGGGAGGTTTGATCCAAAGAGTGCCGACGACCTTCTTGAGGCCATTGTTTTCGGGATGGAACCTACATGGAACTTCCCGGGGATCGGGTACGAGCCCAAGCGCGACCCCATGCGCGCCCTCGTTGTCAGGGACTCCGGACCAATTGGGAAGAAGCACCTCGCGGTCTACCGCGTTGAAGTGGTCGGCGCCGAGAACCCAATTCCCATCTGGGTGGAGGGCCTAACGCCTGAAGCCAGCACGGAGGTCGAAATCCGCTTTGATAGGGAGACCCTCAGGCTGAACAGGGACTACTTCAACGGGCTCCTCTGGGAGTGCCTGAGCAACTACGGAAGGCCGGAGGAAGTTTTCGAGGACTTCCTCTGGGAGGCCGTTGAGGAGTTCTACGGGAGAGTCATCGAGGAAGAGATGAGGAACTCTTCGAAGTTCGGGGCTTACAAGCGGAGCGTTGAAGACTTCTACCGGACTCTTCCTGATGGAAAAAGACTCCGCCTCGGCTGGGGAAGCGGCTGGATCTCGACAACGATCGGCCTTCTCCTTAAGGGAGAGAGGCGCTGGGAAGAGATAAGGAAGAGGCTCAGGCTCGGCATGAAGCCAGGTGGTGGAAGCGTATCGGCCAACTTCCCGAAGACGAGGAGAATAGCCGACGGAATGCCAATGGGGTGGGTGACGCTTCAATGAAGCTTTTGATAGCTTCCTGGGGCGACTTTGAGAGGTGGAAGGAGACTAAGTACCGCTTTGGTGACGAGAGGCTCAGCAACGCCTCCACCCTCCCCATACTCCAGAAGGTCATCGAGCCGGACTGGACCGTTGTTGTTCTCCCGGACACCCTTGGGAGGAACTTCTCCTCGTACGAGGACCTCAAAGAGGACATAACGGGGAGAATCGGGAGCTTCTTTGAGCACATCGGGGTTGGCCGGGAAGTTGACGTTCTGATAGTTCCAGGAGTGGGGACGTTTCCCAACGGCTCCTTCCAGGGAAGTGCCCTCGACGTTTACTACACTGCTCTTTACTACTTCTCTACAGTAGTGCCCTCAAACGAGCCCCTCGAGGTTCACTTCGACTCCACCCACGGCCTCAACTACATCACCTTCCTCGTCTACCGCGCCCTCAAGGACATCCTCGGCATAGCGGCGCTTAGAAACCCCGTGAGGTTCAAAGCCTACAACTCCGACCCCTACGTCCCAAACCTCAGCAGGGAGCTTTCCATAAACGTCATAGAGGAGGCCATGATCGAGCCCCACCCCCTCTCAGAGCCTCTGCCTGGGAAAAAGGAGTACCTCCTAAACCATGGGATGGAATGGGGAGACTATGGGAAATTCCTTTCAGAGCTGGAACATCTCAACCGGATCATCAAAAGCCTCAAGCTATACAACATCTGGATAGCCTCGCTCATACACGGGCTCCCCCTTGCTTTTGCTTCCTATTACCCCGATGGAGAAGAGGTGAACGGCGCGATAGAGGAGATCTTTGAGCTTTACAGTCGAGCCGTGGAGGTCGGGGAGAGGGAAGTGAAGCGAAAGCTCGCCCTCGGTCCGGGGTTTGGGGGCCTCGTAAAGCTTTCCTTCCAGCTCAAGGTCACAGAGGATCTTCCAAAGGGAAGAGAAATGAGCTTTGAGGGGCTGATGGCAGTAACCCAAGCGCTCTTCCGGGGGAGGGCAAAGTTCTCGACGGAGGAGGAGCTCCACAGGCTGTCCCGAGCGGTTCCACCGCTAAAGGAATGGAAGCTCTTGGCGGAGGTTTTCAAGGAGCAGGGGAAGAACCCCAACCCCACGGTTGATCCCAGGAACTTCCTGGCGCATGCGGGCCTCGAGGCCAACATGATAGAGGTCAGGAGGGAGGATGAACTCTACTTCCGGTACACGGAGAAGAAAGTGAGGTACAACAACAAATCCGTTCCACCCACCGACGCCATCGCGATGATAATAGAGAAAGCGTGGGGTGGTTGAATGCTCGATGCTTACCTAAAAAACGGCGAACTATTCCTCCGGGAGATGGGGATAGATGAGGTAAAACCAGAAATCATTGAGGAGAGCTACCTGCTGCCGGTCTCGGAGATGGCCAACGGAGCTCCCGTTGATTCTGACTCAGATGCCATAGCACTCCTCAGGCACTTTGGCTTTGAGCTCTCCGGAAAGACGAAGGAAATCCTGCCAGCGCTGATAAACGGGAAAAAGGGTACCTGCTCCGTCTGTGGGGAGAAAACTGATGCTGTTCCCAATAGAGCATTCATATTCCCATTCGAGCGGAAGATAGATTCAGTCGTGGACGAGGGAACGAGGCTCCACTTCTGCATTGAACATGCCTTCAAGCTCTACTCCGCGATGGCCTACCTCTACACCGTCCCGGTTGGAGGCTCAACGCTCCGCTTCTTCTTCGACGCCCCGGAGAGCGAGCTAAGACGCTTCAAGAGAACCTTCAAGGACGACTTTTGGATGGAGAACTTCAAGGTCACGGCCGAGACGAGGGACGGAAAGAAAAGGTACTCCATAGGCGTTAAGCTATCGCTCAGCAGGTATCACCCGAACGAGGCCTTCTTTGCCGTTCTCCACGAGTTCGTCAAGTTCCTCAAGAACAGAAGGATGCTGAAGGAAACAGTTGAAGTTGGAAGAACCGTCAGGGCCTACCTCATCTACGGCTCGGGCCAGATATACAGGGAGAGAACGATAGAGGGCACTACCCTTGAGAGGCTCATCGGCTTCATTGATAGAATTCAGGAAGCAGGGAAGGAGACGAACTGGGGAAAGCGGCACCTCGAAAGGAGAGATTCAGCGGTGGTGCTCTTCTACGAGATGCTCGAGGTACCTCGGGGAAAGGACAGGGCAAAGAACTTCCTCGAGCGGGAGGAGTTCATCTCAAAGCTCCTCTCGGGAAGGTTCGATTTCGTTCTTTTGAACAGGATTTTCATGGAGCGGGTGAAGAACAAGCTCCCGCTCCCGGCCTACTACCTCACCTGGGCCCGCTCCTACTTTGAAGCATTTGGGGGTGATGTAGTGGACAAGGAGACCTTTGAGAGGATTAACGGGCTCGGCTACGCCCTTGGGAAGGCCATGAAGGGCACGAACCTTGAGCGCTACCAGTGGGAGCTCTTCAGGGCGAGGGGCTTTGAGGAGTTTGTGAACAAGCTCGTTGAGCTCCAGGCGAAGCTTGAAACAAGCCTCGACCTCAGGCCAGTCTACGAGAACCGCGATGAGTGGAAGGTGGTGAAGGCGATCCTGCTCAACGGAATATTGAACGCTCTCCACGGGGGTGAAAGGAATGAAGGCAATTGAGGTAGTTACCCTAACCAAGGTTGAAGGTGCAAACCTGAACTCGAACGGCACCGAAGGGGTGATAGCGGTCCTCAAGAAGCTGCGCGATCCCGTTGATGGAAGGGAGTACGTCAGGGTGAGCGGCCAGAGTGTCAAGTACCACCTGAGAACCCTTTTAAAGGAGCTCGGGTGGGAGCTGAGCCAGGTCGTCCCCAAGAGCGAAGGTGGCCAGAAGGTCATAGTTTCACTCGGCGAGCCACAAAACTATATAGACGACGACCTCTTCGGCTACATGATAGCCAAGAAGGTCGATGGAAAGAACGCAACCCTGAGGAGGACGGCCGTCGTCAGGACGAACGGCATGGTATCGCTCTTCCCATACCAGGAGGACAGGGACTTCGGAGTCCGCTACGACCCGAGCGGGGACAACCACAACATATACGAGACGGAGATAACCACCAACGTCATGAGGGGCAACTTCTTCATAGAGGTTGACAGGCTCGGCGTTTTCAAGGAGGGCCTTGAGGTTCCGAAGCTTGAGGGCCTTGAGGCTAAAAAGGAGAAGGACGCCACTGGAAAGGAAGTTACGCTCTACGTCCTCCCGAAGGAGGAGAGGGAGAAGCGCCTGAAGGCACTGCTTGAGGCGATAATGCAGTACCATGGCGGCGCTAAGCTGAGCAACTTCTTCACCAAGGTCTATCCCGAGGTAATGGTGGTCGCCCTGCTGAGGCATAAGATACCTGTCATCGGCGATGCTCTTCGCGTGAAGCCCGGCTACGTTGACGGAAAGCTCGTCCTCGACGTCGACCTCCTCAAGGAGACCGTGGAGACGTTTGAAAACAACATAGAGAGGCTCTACATCGGCCTCTTCGAGAACCGCTTCGCCAACGTGGACGAGCTGAAGAAGGCCTTTGAGGGAATGGAGAAGGCAGAGGTTCTCAGCATGAGGGAGCTGAGGGAGAGGATAGAAAAGCTTGAGCTCGGTGAGTGACGTGCTGGGCCTCGTGGTTGAGGTAAGGCCCCTGCAGGCGCACTTCAGGATTCCATACAACTCCCTCCTCCTCGACAGCTATCCCTTCCCTCCGAGGACGACGGCGATAGGAATGCTCGCGGGGGCAATGGGTCTGTCCGAGGAGGGATTTAGGAGGCTCCTACGCGAGCTCAAGTACGGCGTCATCGTTCAAGACCCCGGTGCAAGGGTTGAGGAGACGGCGGCGATATTCAAGAGCGTGAACTCTCCTCTTTATCCCATAACCAAGGTGCTCTTCCACAGGCCCCACTACAGGATGTTCTTCGCGGGCGACGAAAAGCTGATAGAGAGGGCCTATGATTCACTCCTCGATCCGGTCTTCACTCCCTACGTCGGGGACAGCGAGAGCCTCCTCTATCCGGCAAAGGGGGATTGGGCGAGGCTTGTTGAAGTTGAGGAAGGGAGCGAAAGCACGCTGAGGAGCATCATTCCGGCTGAAGAGTACGCTAAGGGCGCGAGGTTCCTCGTGATTAGGAGGAACAACCTGACGCCGAGGGAGTACAGAGTGCCGATGGACTTCACCTACAGCGGGAAGGATAGGAGGGCAGTTTATCAGAGGGTCATCGCCTTCGCCGGCGGCTTCGTCGAGCTTGCCAATCCGGTAAGCGTGCTACTCTTCGATGGGGAACCGGTTTTCGTGTTTTGAAGCTCTTTTTTCCTTCTTGTTCGTCCTTTGTTTTTGGTTTTAACTGCTTTGAAAAGTGTACACGAGGTTTAAAATGCTCGGAAGGGTTTTCGTTTTCTGTTTACCCTGTCAGTGGTAAGGCTTTGCCAAATGGATACGTTTGACGGAGAATGCATGGAAAGTCCCGGATAAGCAAATTGCGTGAAGTCCGTAGAGTTTGAATGGTTGAAAGGGTTTATATGACCATGGATTTTGTTTTCAATGGTTCTACCGCCCACAGATTTGCTAAATTTGGTTTCGATTTTTGGGAGGAGGTTTTCGGGTGCTTTAAGGTAAGCGGAGACGATTTAGTGCTTTTTGGCGGCTTTTTCATTTTTGCATCAAGTTTATAAATGGAGCGCAGTGCTACGGGTTTCCAGAGAAAGCCTTAAATAGGAGTTTGAAGATTACCTTATTTGTCAATCAGAGGAAAAAAGTGAAAGGTTTCCGTAGAACGTAATCGTGTGGAAAGGAAATCTAGAAAGAGATTTGAAATCATCGACTGGCTTTCTGTTTCCGTAGAACGTAATCGTGTGGAAAGATGCCCTCCTCGCTTATGTTGCAAGATGCTTCGTCCAGTTTCCGTAGAACGTAATCGTGTGGAAAGTCACAAAAGTTAGCACAACGTCGCCGTGTGCAGTGTCCAGTTTCCGTAGAACGTAATCGTGTGGAAAGAAGTAACCCCTGCCAATATGCAAAATCCTCTCTGAGGTCTGTTTCCGTAGAACGTAATCGTGTGGAAAGTAGGAGGTGGAAGAATGAAGTTCTTAAAGAAGATCTGTTTCCGTAGAACGTAATCGTGTGGAAAGATCATAATGTACTCATTCTCCCCACCAATGCGCATCCCGTGTTTCCGTAGAACGTAATCGTGTGGAAAGCTTCTTCTTAGTACCGCTTTTTCTTCTTTCGTCAAAAATTTAGTTTCCGTAGAACGTAATCGTGTGGAAAGCCCTCCTCAAACTTAAAACTCCCTTCTCAAGCCTTGTGGGTTTCCGTAGAACGTAATCGTGTGGAAAGATGAACTTGAGTATCTTGGACTTGAGTACAAGTGCAAAGTTTCCGTAGAACGTAATCGTGTGGAAAGGAAACATAATATTCATTGACAACCATGCGGAGGTGAAGTTTCCGTAGAACGTAATCGTGTGGAAAGTGGAACCTGAACCCCCAAAACCAAAGCATACAAAGCCGTTTCCGTAGAACGTAATCGTGTGGAAAGATCTTATTTCCGTTGATGTCTTCACCTTCTATTTTCGTTTCCGTAGAACGTAATCGTGTGGAAAGTGTTATAGTACAGCAAGTCTCCCTTCTTCTTGATCTCTGTTTCCGTAGAACGTAATCGTGTGGAAAGCCATAGTAAACCCTGAAAGTGTATAACTTTGAATTCTCTAGAACCGTTTCCGTAGAACGTAATCGTGTGGAAAGTTTTTTATTGGAAAACATAAAAGGAGGGTTGGAAAATGGGTTTCCGTAGAACGTAATCGTGTGGAAAGGCGGTTCGTGTTTTTCTAAAATAACTTCCCCCTTATAGGTTTCCGTAGAACGTAATCGTGTGGAAAGACCAACCGGCGTAAATACTGCGGTCCCGTCTTCCTTGAGTTTCCGTAGAACGTAATCGTGTGGAAAGATTCATAAAAATATTCTGCCAACTCGTCTGGGCTGCACGTTTCCGTAGAACGTAATCGTGTGGAAAGCTTTTCATTTATCCAGTCTTGATAGCCCGAGAGTGAGGTTTCCGTAGAACGTAATCGTGTGGAAAGAATCTTGCGGTGTCGTTAGTGATGTTGGTCGTAACGCGTTTCCGTAGAACGTAATCGTGTGGAAAGCGCTGTATATATGCGCTTGGCGTGTCGTGGGTTGATAAACGTTTCCGTAGAACGTAATCGTGTGGAAAGAACGTCTGTGAAATTGTGTCTTCCAACAACTACAAAGTTTCCGTAGA
The DNA here is from genome assembly GCF_000430485.1 of Thermococcus sp. PK. NCBI lineage: Archaea > Methanobacteriati > Methanobacteriota > Thermococci > Thermococcales > Thermococcaceae > Thermococcus > Thermococcus sp. PK. Next base: position 819,215 of record NZ_KE387149.1, on the reverse strand, counting down.
ACGTAATCGTGTGGAAAGAACAGGTGATGCTTTTGGGCTGGCGCATGGTCAGGGAGGTTTCCGTAGAACGTAGTCGTGCGGTGGTGCTATGAAGAAGCCCGTGTACATAACCCAGATGGGCGTCCTCGAGAGGAGGGGCAACACCCTCTTCTTCGAGAACGAGAACGGTAAGAAAGCCATACCCGTGAACTCTACGAGTGAGGTCTACTGCTTTAAACCCGTGACGCTGACGAGCGGGGCCATAAAGCTCCTCTCCGAGAAGGACGTTCCTGTACACTTCTACAACAAGTATGGTTATTACAGAGGCTCTTATATGACGGTCGAGGACCAGGTGAGCGGGAGCGTTGTCATAAAGCAGGCGGAGCACTATCTCGATGAAGAAAAGCGCCTCTACATAGCAAAGCAGTTCGTCGAGGGCATAAAGGCCTCAATGCTCGCACTCCTTAAATCCTACCGCGCCGATGCCTCGGCAATTGAAGGGATTCCCGTCGATGGAGAAAGCCCGGCCGAGCTCATGGGCGTTGAAAGCACCCTTTGGAAGGAGTTCTACGCCCTCTTCGGCTCTCTCCTCAAGAACTTCGAGTTCAGAGAGAGGAGCAGAAGGCCGCCGAAGGACGAGGTCAACGCCATGATAAGCTACGGCAACTCCGTCCTCTACACGGTGGCCCTCTCGGAGATAAGGAAGACCTACCTCCATCCGGCCATAAGCTTCCTCCACGAGCCCCTAGAGAGGAGGTACTCCTTAGCACTCGACTTTGCCGACATCTTCAAGCCAATAACGGTCTTCCGAGTAATTTTGCGGCTCGTAAATAGGGGAAAGATAAGGGAAGAGCACTTCGAGAGGGACGCTGGAGTTATGCTTAACCGCGAGGGGCTGAGGGTTTTCCTTCCGGAGCTCAACGGCGAGCTTGAGAGAAAAGTCCTCCACCCGGGGCTCAGGAGGAACGTCTCCATTAGGTACCTCATCAGGCTTGAGGGGTACTCCCTTGTTAAGCACATCTTTGGAGATAGAACTTACACCCCCCTGCGGGCGTGGTGGTGATGTACGTCATCGTTGTCTACGATGTTGACGTTAAGAGGGTAACAAAGGTTCACCGCTTCCTCAGGACCCACCTCCACTGGCGCCAGAACAGCGTCTTCGAGGGGGAGGTGACGGCGGCACAGCTCTACGAGATAAGGAGAACGCTTGAAGACCTCATTGAGGATGACGACTCCGTTCTAATCTACGAGCTCCCGGGTTCAAACTTCACGCTCCACGTAATTGGAACCGACAAAAGCCCTTTGGGGGAGGTAATCTGATGGGGGAATGCATCAGAATAACCGGCGTGATGGTGCAGTACTACTTCGCCTGCAGGAGGGAGCTTTGGTTCTTCTCACGGGGCCTCAACTTCGACTTCGACAACGACGACATGCTCATAGGGAGGATGATCCACGGCGATGCCTACCAGCGGGACTGGAAGGAGGTGCTTCTTGAGGGGGCGAGGCTCGACGTCGTGAGGAAGAGAGATGGCCTCCAGGTCATCGAGGTGAAGAAGAGTTCAAAGCTCGAGGAACCTGCGAGGTGGCAGCTGAAGTACTACCTCTACCTCCTCCTGAAGGCTGGAGTTAGAGCTAAGGGCCTCGTTTCATACCCCAAGGAGGGTACCGCCGAGGAGGTCGAGCTGACGGGGGAAGACGTTGGGGTCCTTGAGGAGGCTTTTAAGGGAATCGAAAAGGTTATTTCCCTCGAGAGCCCACCTAAAGCGGAAAAGAAGCCCTACTGTAAAAGATGTGCCTACAGGGACTTCTGCTGGGTGTGAGCCATGGAGTGGGAAGATCTTATAAGGCTCATGAAGAAAAAGAGGGCAAAGCCGGATAAGAGCCTCTACGAACACTCAAGGGGAGCGGAGGAGATAGCGAGGGAGCTGCTCTCAAGGATACCGCACGATTCCTCCCTTGAGCCCTGTCTTTTGAGACACGTCTTCCTCCACGACCTCGGCAAACTCGACGACAGGTTCCAGGCGAAGCTTGATGGGAAAATCAGGAAAGCCCCACCGCACGCTTACCTTGGAGTAGAGCTCGTCTCCGCCTTCCTGGAGTGTGATGAGCCCTTCAGGAGCATCGCGCTCGCCTCTATCCTATCACATCACTCCGACCTCCACCAGGCCCTCTACGAGCGGGAGATGGATAATGGAGAAAGGCTGATAGTTGATGGGGAAGCGCTTTCCGACCCGTCCGACTTCGCCTGGGAGATTAGGGAAAGAATCATCGGAGGAGAGCTTGAGGATAATCGCTTTGACTCCATCACCATCCGCTCAACCTATACCTTGTTCAACGGCCTTCTTCGCGTTTCGGACTGGCTTGAGAGTGCGGGAATGAAGGCTGAAACCTACCACCTCTCGGGGGAGTGGGTTAGGGAGGGGACGCTCTCCTATCTGGAGGCAAATGGGTTTTCTCCTAGGGACTACCAGCTGGCCGTTCTTGGAAAGGGTGGTGGATACTTCAGGCTCCCCACCGGGGACGGGAAGACCGAGACGAGCCTTTTGGTGACTCCCGATGGTGTGGTTAAGCTCGTCTACTCCCTTCCGACGATAACCACCACAGAAGCTATGAGGAAGCGCTTCGAGAAGATGTTCGGAGACAAAGTTTCTTTCGCCCACAGCCTTCTGTTCCTGAGTCTCTACTACAGGGGAGTACTCGACGAGAGACTTCTCCACCGCTACGCCATGAAGCCGGTCTTCGTTTCCACAGTCGATCAGGTGCTCTTAGCTTTCCTCAACTACCCCCGCTTCTCGGTGAGGGAGTTCGCCCTGAGGGGCGCGCACTGGGTGATAGACGAGGTTCACGCCTACAGCCCGTACACGCTCTCCCTCATCCTGGACGGGATTGAGTACGCGAGGAAACACCTCGGGGCTGAGGTAACGGTCATGTCCGCCACGCTGCCCTCTCTCCTCGCGGAGGAGCTCGAGAAGAGGGGTCTAAAACCACTGATTCCGTTCAAGAAAGTTGAGGAGAGGTACTCCTCAAGGAGGAGGGTTGAAGTGGCTGTTAGGGGTGAACCCCTCCTCAACGCGGTGGACGAGATTGCCAAGGCGAGGGGAAAAGTGTTAGTCGTAGCTAACACCGTCACGAGGGCGAGGGAGCTCTACACGGAGCTGAAAAGGAAGAGGAAGGACGTTTACCTCTTCCACTCCCGCTTCACCAACGAAGACAAGAGGAGGAAGATGGAGCTAGTTGAAAAGATCGAGAGCGGAATCCTCGTGGCGACGCAGGTGGTTGAAGTCTCACTTGACATTGACTACGACGTCCTGTATACAGAGGTCGCCCCAATTGATGCCCTCATCCAGAGGTTCGGGAGAGTTAACAGAAGGGGACTAAAGAGAGGGAAAGCCTTTATATTCGAGCCTGAGGGGGAGAAAAGCTATCTTCCCTACGATAAAAAGAGCTTCGAGGCAAGCGTTAATCTGCTCGGCGAGCTTGAAGGAATTGGAAGCGAGCTCCACCTTCTCAAACTGAACGACAGGTTCTACGAAGAAATCTGGAGCGGATTTGAGGGGGCCATAAGTCAACACTGGTTGAAGAGGAAAACCCTGAAAACGCTGTCCAGGTGGAGGGGGAGCGAGGACTGGCTCTCGACGAGGGACACCTTCATTAGCCTCCCGGCAATCCCAAGACCGTTCTTGGATACTGCCCTTGAGTACGCTTCGAACTGGGAAGAGCTGAGCGATGAGGAGAAGCTGAGGACTACGATATTCGTCATCGAAAAGACTGTGAACGTTCCGATATGGGTGCTTGACGAGGCCAAGTTCTTCAGCGAAGACCTCTACGATCACTTTGGGGTCTTCGGCCTAGAGATGGGGTATAACAGCGAAGTCGGCATAATAGAAGGAGAAAGAGGGGTGGTGTTCTGAATGTCCTTGTGCTCTTTGCAACAGTTTTCATGTGCTTTGGAGAGCTGAATTCTTTTTTAATGCCCCTATCCTTATCCGCCCCCACAGGAAGCCGACGATAGCCGCCACCATGTTTCCAATCACTATTCCAATCCACACTCCCCTGAGGCCCAGGGTCGTGTAGTGGACGAAGATGTAGGCAAAGCCCACCTGCATCACGAGCGTCCTGAATATGGTGAGGAGTAGGGACTTCTCGCCCTCCCCTATGCCCTGGAACATAGCCGAAGTCATCATTCCGAAGGGCGTGAGGACGAGAAAGACCGGGAGGGTTCTTAAAGCGCTTATGAGATCTCCCTTTATCACCTGGGCAGATTCCGAGTATGTGAAGAGGTATGCCACCTGGGGCGCGAAGAGCATTATGAACGCAACAACGGCAAGCTCTATCATGAAGGCAAGCTTGATGGCGTAGAGATAGGCAATTTCAAGCTTCTCGACGTTCCTCTCCCCGTAGGCCGCTCCAGTGACGGATGTGGTCGCGGCCGCCATTCCGAGTATGGGCACTATACCGAGCATGGTGACGCGCCACGCGCTTGTAAATACAGCGACTCCGTTCTCTCCTCCGGCCATAATTGCTATCCTGTTGAGGAAGAACATCGCTATGGACATCGAGAGCTGGGAGAGCGAGGAAGGCAGTCCCACGCGGAGGATGTCCTTGAGGATTTCCCGGCTTGGGGAGAACTCTTTCGGGGAGATATCAACGTAAGTGTCCTTCTTGATGAAGAGCCAGTAGGCTATGAAGAGCGAGGTTATCACCATCGAGACCATTGTGGCGTAGGCAGCTCCAACGACGCCGAAGTCAAAGGTGTAGATGAAAACCGGGTCAAGGACTATGTTGAGGCCGAAACCGAGAACCATGGCATACATTGCCCTGTTTGCATCCCCTTCTCCCCTCAGGATGCCGTTACCCACGTTGTTGAAGACAACAACCACTGCCCCCGCAAGGAGAACGCGGGAATACTCCACGGCAAGCTCGACGGTCCTTCCCCTTGCCCCCATTGCCATGAGAATCTCATCAATCAGGGGCAACGTTGTGAGGGCTATCACAATTCCAACAATCAGGCCGAGAAGGACGGAGTGGGTGGCAACGTTGTCGGCACCTTCCTTGTCCCTTGCACCGATCCTTCTCGCTATTGCAGAACTCGCACCTACCCCAAGGCCCGCGGCGAGCGCAATTATTCCCATAAAAACTGGGAAGAAGAGGCCTACTGCCGCGAGGGCTTCGGGACCGAGTCCCGACACCCATATTCCGTCTGCAAGGTTGTAAATGGTCTGGACGGACATGCCTATCATCATGGGTATCGAAAGCCTTACAAGGGCTTTTTTAGGATCTCCTCTCAGAAGCTGGACTCCTTTGGTGGCTTTTTCACTCACCTTTGTCCCTCCAACCATTTTATTGCTTTATTTCTCAGGTTATCTTCCGCAGGACCTTTCGTTGCGGTTTAGAGAACGGTTATCATTTTGCAAAACTTAATTCAGCTTTTAGTTAGTTCTATTCGGCAACAACGCACAGTATAAAAGATACTTCACTTCCTTTTAAGCTTGATGCTTGAGGATATAGTACTGTCGGAGCAGTTGTCCCCCTCTGCAAAAAAGCTTTTTAGTAGCTACTCCCAAGTAATTATCGGTGATTTCAATGCCGATAATAATAGTCGAGGGTCCCAAAGCTGATAAAGATACCAAAAGAGAGCTTGTAAAGAGGCTTACTGAGGTGGTCAGAGAGGTTTATGGAGTCCACCACGTGAGCGTGGTTATCCACGAGAATGAAACTGAAAACGTTGGCATCAATGGAGAGCTTCTCTCTGATGTCCTGAGGCATAGAAAGGCTCAGGGCGGAAAGTCTTAACCCTCCGAGCGTGAGAAAATGAAAGTCCTTGTTGCTTTTTATTCAAGGGATGGACATGCCGGAGAAGCGGCAAGGAGAATCGCGGAGGCTCTGAATGCTAATCTTGACGAGATAATCGACAGGAAGAACCGGAGAGGGATATTTGGGTTTCTTAGAGCCGGTTATGATGCTACTATGGGCAAGACAACGGACATTGCCTTTGAAAAAGACCCCTCTAACTACGACCTAGTGATTCTTGGTGGTCCAACATGGAACGGCAAGGTGAGTCCCGCAATAAGGACGTACTTGCTTCAGAACAGAGACAAAATAAAGAGAGTCGTGTTTTTCACTACCTGTGCCGGAAGATCTGGGAAGTGCTTGGAGCAGATGGAAGAGCTCTACGGCAAAAAGCCACTCCTCAAGAAAGTCATCATTAACAAAACGTTTGACGAAGATGTAAGGGAGCTCATAGAAGAGCTAAAACGCCTGGTACGTTCCACCTTTTGAATCTCTTTCCTAACTTATTGTGGTTACTTTTTCCATCTCAAAGCCCATTCATTTGACGGGGCGTGTTTAGTTTCACCCCCTGTTATTTAAACAGTATTTGACTCTGAGGAGGATTTTCAGACCATAACACATTACCCCAAGCAGGATTCGGGTTACAGTAGTCTTTTTCAGAAAACAGGGGATCCTACTGCCAAACCACGTTGTAAACGCACCCCAGAACCCCTCATGAGGATTCCTACGCCTGTACTCTTCTTCAGAAAACACTCTGTCTCTCTTCTTACTACCAAAACCACCTGGAGCGTTCTTAGTTTTCTTAACAATCGGCCGATAACCCTTTTCCACCACAGTGTTCAGAACTTTCTTTGAATCATAAGCCCCATCAGCATAAAAATTCCCAGAACCCCCCGGCAGGAGTTCAATCAGCTCGTTCTCAGAAGTTGTGATCTTCACAGCAACCGGATACAGTAAACCCGGCAGGATTCTCGTTATTGCCTGAACTTCTATCCTGCCCTTTTTTTATTTGTAATAATGGTTGAGTCTGCTTGAGTGCTGGCGTAGGGTAATTTCTGGAGTTTTTTCAGGAGGTGGTTTGTCAGTTCTTCGAGGTTCAGCTTTTTCTCCCAGTTGTGGAGGGTTGAGTAGTGAATGTTTGCTCCGAAGAATTTTCTGCCGTAGTGCTGGGCGTCTCTGAGGGGTAGGTTGTAGTATTGTTTAAAGAGGAGTATTGCCAGTATTGTTTTTACTGGAAATTTTTTGGATTTTGGCAGGTTCTTCAGCTTTCCTTCTGATTCGAAGTCTGCTAAAACGTCAAGAATTGCGAATGCCACGCTTTCAGGGTCTTTGAGTCTGTGATCCCATCTGGGGATCACGACAACCACCCGAAAGAATTCAGCAAAAACCCTAATAAAGGTTACTATAAACACGCCCTCATTTGACGCAATGGTTATAAAAATCCCTGGAAAATTTCGTTCTTAGGTGATTGGGTATGATAGGATGGATTGGCCTTGGACATATTGGAAGGGCAATGGCTGAGAGACTCTCGGAGGAGTACGAGCTTATCGTCTGGAACAGGACAATAGAGAAAGCAAAGGGTTTCACGAATGTCGCCAGAACACCAGAGGAGGTTGCCGAGAAGGCAGATGTGATTTTCCTCTCGCTCTACGACAGCAACGCTGTGTGGGAGGTCTCCCAGAGGCTTTTGAAGTCCAACTTAAGCGGAAAGGTGATAATAGATACCACCACGAATCACCCTGAAAAAGTCCTAGAGTTCCACGAACTTTACAGGAACGCCGGGGCATCTTACCTCGAAAGCCCGGTGATTGGGAGTGTCATTCCGGCTAGAAATGGTCAATTAACTATCCTTGTAAGCGGTGAGAAGGGAGCGTATGAGAGGGCTCTCCCATACCTCCGGCTGCTCGGTAAGAAGATATTCCACTTTGAGGAGCCCGGGAAGGCAACGAAGCTCAAGCTGATAAACAACTTCGTTCTCGGAGCGTTCATGGCGGCTCTGGGTGAAGCTATCTCCCTTGGAGAAAAGGCAGGAATTCCAAAAGAGGAGCTGATAGAAGTCCTTGAGAGCGGAGCGGGCAACTCGGTGGTGCTGAAAGCGAAAAAGGAGAAGCTCCTCAAGGAGGACTACTCGACGCACTTCTCCGTCAGAAACCTTGTGAAAGACCTCTCCTACACCCACGAGCTTGCTGTCAGCGCGAAAAAGTCAACCCCGCTGAATGCCTTAGTTAGAGAACTCTACAGACTTGCCTTTGAAAGAGACCTTGAAGAACTGGATTTCTCGGTGATATACAAGCTTCTCAAGGAGCTTTAATTTTGAAACAATTAAATTAATAAACCGCTTTCCCTACTTTTTTCGGTGAGAGAAATGATGGACTTTTCGAGACATTTCCCCATTATAGGTATTGAAGGGCAGAGAAAGCTGAGCGAGAGCAAAGTGGCGGTTGTAGGAGCGGGAGCTTTAGGGAGTTGGGAAGTTTATTTCCTCCACAAGCTCGGTGTTGGAGAGATAATCGTTATAGACAGGGATTTCGTTGACGAGAGCGACCTGCCGAGGACGGTCTACACGAAGGAAGATCTCGGGAAGCCGAAGGTAGATGCGTTAAAGGAAAAGTTTGGGGTTAAAGGCTACTTTGAAGATTTGAACCCCTCAACAGTTAACCTTCTCGATGAAGCTGACCTGATAATAGATGGAACCGACAACATCTACACGAGACAAGTTATAAACGATTACGCAATCAAAAACAACAAACCGTGGATTTATGTTGGGGTTTTAGCCACATACGGGAACATAATGCCAATAATCCCCGGTAAAACTGCATGTTTTAGGTGTTTTATGCCAAAATTGCCCTCAAGGCCCATGCCCACCTGTGCAATAGCTGGAATCATGAGCTATGTACCGCCTTTGGCAGCGTCAATAGCTGTTGGCATTGCAGCAAAGATTTTGCTGGGAGAAGAGGTCAAAAGCGAACTCATATTCTTCGATACAAAGAGCCTTGATTTTGAAAAAGTTGAGATGCCGAGGAGAGAGGACTGTCCAGCATGTGTAAGGAAAGAGCTCGCTTTCCTGGAGAAGAAAATTAAAATAGAAAGGCTTTGCGATGGCTCGATTCAGGTAACCCCTCCGGAAAAAATGGATGTTAATTTCGACGAGCTTGGAAAACAGCTCGAAAAGCTCGGCATTGAATATCTAAAAACTCCCCAGTTCATTCAGTTCGAGGATGAGGACTATGAAATACTGATCTTCAAAAGCGGGAGAATGGTAATAAGGGGAGCTGAAGAGGAAAGAGAGGCAAAGAATATCTTTGCAAGATACCTGGGTGGTTGAAGTGATAATCGTAAGGTACGGCGAGATAGCTATAAAAGGCGGAAAAAGAAGGGAGTTTGAGAGGAAACTGGCTGAAAACATCGAGAAAGTCCTCAGAAGAAAGGGGATAGAAGGGACAGCTAAGGTAATAAGGGGAAGGATTCTGGTTGACGCTCCTGATGAAGCAACCAAGATAATCGCCAAAGTCCCCGGAGTCGTTTCGGTATCCCCAGCAAGGGTTATGGACTACGATGAAGTGCCAGCGTATCTCAGGGAGGCCCTTAGAGGGTTTAATGTAAAGAGCTTCAAGGTTGAAACCCAGCGACTGGATAAAACTTTCTTGAAAACTTCAGTGGAGGTCAACAGGGAGATAGGGGCTTTTATTGTCAAGGGATTTGGATGGAAAGTGGATCTCGAGAACCCGGAGCTTACCGTAGGCATTGAGATAATAGATGGTAAAGCCTATGTGTTCTTTGAAAAGATTAGAGGAGTTGGTGGATTACCCGTTGGCACGCAGGGAAAAGTTGTTGTTCTCTTGAGCGGAGGAATAGACTCACCGGTGGCAGCTTTTTTAATGCTCAAGCGCGGAGCGGAGGTAGTTGCGGTTCACTTTGACCAGGGAAAGAACGCAAAGAAAGTTGTCGAAAAAGTGGTGGATATCCTTAATGATTATTCCCCGGAGCCGATAGAGCTCATTGTGGAAAACCACTTCGAGATTCTCAAACCCTACGTCGTCACTTTGAACAAGCTCCACAGAAGAGAATGGACATGTGTGGTCTGTAAAGTTGCCATGCTGAGGAGGGCGGCTGAGATAGCGAAAGAAAAGGGCGCCCTCGGAATAGTAACGGGAGATTCCCTTGGTCAGGTTGCCTCTCAAACCCTAACGAATCTCTACTTTGAGACTATGAGCGTGGATTTTCCAGTTCACAGGCCTCTTCTGGGATTTGACAAAGAGGAGATAGTTGCCATAGCAAGGAAAATCGGCACCTACGATGCCTTCCTTGAATACCCATACTGTGACTGCCCCTTCAGACCTGAAAGAGTTGTCACACAGGGCAAATTAGAGGAATTCGAGAAAATCAGGAACGAATTGAAAAAAGAAGGAATAATTTGAACCAAATACTTAAATAGTTGGAAAACCAAATCAATTTGGTGATGAACATGCTAAGCGAAAAAATGTTAAAAGCCCTGAATGAGCAGCTCAACAAGGAGCTGTACTCGGCCTATCTCTACTTTGCCATGGCAGCCTATTTTGACGATCTGAACCTTGAGGGCTTTGCCAACTGGATGAAGGCCCAAGCCGAGGAAGAAATGGGCCACGCATTGAGGTTCTACAACTATATCTACGACCGGAATGGGAGAGTTGAGCTTAGTGAGATTCCAAAGCCCCCAAAGGAGTGGGAGAGTCCAATAGACGCTTTTGAAGCAGCTTATGAGCATGAAAAGTTCATAAGCAAGTCAATTCACGAGATTGCCGCACTCGCAGAAGAGGAGAAGGACTATCCGACAAGGGCGTTCTTAGAGTGGTTCATCAACGAGCAGATTGAGGAAGAGGCAAGCGTAAAGAAAATACTCGATAAGCTAAAGTTCGCAAAGGACAGCCCGCAGATTATATTCATGCTCGATACAGAATTAGCTGCAAGAGCTCCAAAGCTCCCGACTATCTTAATGCAGGGCGGGGAGTAATTTCGTTCTCCTTTTGCTCCTTTCTTTCATTCTAGATATCTTCTCTAATCTCCGGGAATTCGTTTAGATTTCATTCGGTGTTCTTTCAAGCCCAAATTACTCACTTCTGTGTAGAAAACTTTTAAAAGCATTTTTCCTTACCCAAAAATGTACCGATAATGGACGGTGATGGTCATGTTGAAAGTGGATAACTTAAGGGTCAAAGTGGAAGACAAAGAAATCCTAAAGGGCATTTCTCTCACCGTTGATAAGGGAGAACTTCATGTCGTGATGGGACCAAACGGGAGCGGAAAATCCACCCTTGCTCTAACCATAGCGGGCCATCCTAGATATCAGGTTATAGACGGTAGAATACTCTTCGAGGGAGAAGACATAACCAATATGCCTCCCGAGGAAAGGGTCAAAAAGGGGATTTTTCTAAGCTTTCAACATCCAGTGGAAGTTGAAGGTGTCAAGGTTATCCAGTTTCTTCAGAGGGTTTTGAAAAACCTCAAGGGCCTGGACGAGATACAGGCTTATGAGCTCATATTTAATGCTGTTCAAGAGCTCGGGTTAGATGAATCAATACTTGCAAGGTTCTTGAACGTCGGATTTTCTGGAGGCGAGAGAAAAAAACTTGAAATGCTCCAGGCATACCTTGTGAAGCCAAAGCTTCTTATCTTGGACGAGCCCGACAGCGGGGTTGATGTGGATTCTCTAAAAATGATAGCCAATGTTATAAACAAACTTCACGAAGAAGGCACGTCGATTCTTTTGATAACCCACTACGGTAGAATCCTCGAGCACCTTAAGCCCAGCAGGGTTCACGTTATTAAGGAAGGAAAAATAGTTGCATCTGGGGGAGTTGAGCTGGTAAAGATGATAGAGGAGAAGGGTTTTGCGGCGGTGGAGGCGTTATGAGCGAATATTCCAAGCTTGAAGAAATTTTAAAGGCTGGCTCCCTTGAGGAAATACTTGGTACCGCTGTCCCCTATCCTAAGGAAATAGAACTGAAGGGAAAGATAAGCCGAGACACCGTTGAGGAACTTTCAAGAATAAAGAAAGAACCAGAATGGATGCTTAGGCATAGGTTGAGGGCTTTAGAACTTTTTGAAAGACTCCCAATGCCCAAATGGGTTGTTGGTATTGAGGAACTCGATCTGGACAACCTTATTCTTTACACCAAACCGGAGCTACAGAAGGAGGTAAGGGACTGGGATGATTTGCCAGAGAACATTAGAAAAACTTTTGAGAGACTTAACATTCCGGAAATAGAAAAGAAGTTTCTTTCTGGCTTAACAGCCGTCTTTGATAGCGAGAGCGTTTATTCTCAGCTCAAAGATGAGTTTGAGAAAAAGGGCATTATCATGCTCCCAATGGAGGAGGCCGTAAAGAGGTACCCCGACCTGGTCAAGAGGTATTTCGGAAAAGTCTTCCCGCCGGGAGAGCACAAGTTCTCAGCTCTCCACCACGCGCTCTGGAGCGGTGGGGCCTTCGTCTACATTCCAAAAGGCGTTAGAGTTCCCTTCCCGATAGAAGCGTTCTTTGTTATAGGGTCTGCCCTTGAGGGGCAGTTTGAGCACACCCTCCTTATAGCGGATGAGGGAAGCTACGTTCACTTCATAGAGGGCTGTTCAGCACCGATGTACAAGGGCTTCTCCTTCCACGACGGTATGGTGGAAATCTATGCCCACAAGGGAGCAACTGTCAAGTTCACCACGATACAGAACTGGAGCAGGAACGTCATCAACTTCAACAACAAGCGCGCCATAATCGAAGAAAACGCCTACGTGGAGTGGATTGAAGGGAGCATAGGGAGTCACATAACCTACACTTACCCATCGAGCGTCCTCAAGGGTGAAGGTGCGAGGACAGCCCAATACGTGGTCTCACTCAGCAACGGGCCTTACCTCAAGGACACTGGGGCTAAAACTTGGCACCTCGCTCCAAACACCAGTTCGAAGATAGTCTCCAAGAGCATAAGCGCCAATGGTGGAATAAACATCTACCGCGGTCTCGTGAGGATAGCAAAAGGTGCAAAGAACTCGACCGCCACAGTCTCATGTGATTCCCTCATTCTTGACGAGAAGAGCAAGGCTTATACCTACCCGCACAACCAGAACGACGAGCCTTCAGCAAGCATAATCCACGAGGCAACAACCGGAAGGCTCAGCGAGGACAAGCTCTTTTACCTCAACTCAAGAGGTATAAAAGAGGAAGAAGCCAAGAGCCTCATAGTACTCGGTTTTATCAGCGAGATTCTTGAGGGGTTGCCGTTCGAGTATGTGGAGGTTCTCAAGAAAGTCATAGAGCTCGAATTCAGCGAGGTTGGGGGTGTTGGATGATGTGTTCTTCTGGATTCCCCAGCGGGCACTTTAATATGCCGAAAATAACCCTGGAAGTCCTTGAAAAGCTCACCTACCAGAAGTATGGTGACAGCCCTACAATAAAGAGCTACACGAAATGGAATCTCTTTGAAGAAAACTCGCCCCTCAAGCTCCCGACCGAAGCGAAGGGTGAAGATGTGGGAATCAATGCCAATGTGATTTTCTCCGGAAGCGAGTCAAAGTTTGACCTTCCAGAGGGCGTTGAGCTTGCGGAAGGCACGCTCGGTCTTTCCCAACCGGAGGAGTCGAGGATTCTGGGCTTCCACTTCTATGCCCTCAAAAAAGCTTACCGGCTTAGGATAACCAAGAACCTGCTTGAGCCCTTTGTAATAGTTTCACATCTTTCTGAAAACGCCTTCATAAGCCACCACCTCAGCATCGAAGTGGAAAACGCCAATGCACCCATAATAATCTACGATCTCTCTGAAAACGGTACAAAGTCCCTTGTGGTCGAACTGAGGCTCAAAAACGCCGAAGCGGAAATCCTGACCGTTGGGAACCACAAGGCTCTGTCACACTACCTCCTCAGGGCTACACTCGGCGATGGATCGAAAGTCAGGGCTTTCACGGTAGTTAAGGGCGGAAAGATGAGCCACCACAGGGAGGACTACTCTCTTGAAGGCACTGGGAGTGAGCTTATCCTAAGGGGAATTCCCATGGGAACAGGTTCGTCCGTTGACTACCTCACCAACGTCCTCCAGTATGGAGAAGGAAGCAAAAGCGAGACGAGGGTGAACGGCTACTCCTACAGGGGAGGATGGGTCGTGCACAGAGGCGTGGCGAAGGTTTTCGAGAAGGCCAGAGGTTCATCGAGTGAGGTCAGCTCCCATGTCATCATAATGGATGAGGGCTCCCTCGGCGTCAGCGTGCCGATGCTTGAAGTGGATACTGGAGAGATAGAGAACGCGTCGCATTCATCAAGCGTTGCCCAGTTCGATGAGGATGCCCTCTTCTACTTACAGTCTAGAGGATTAAGCAGAGAAGAGGCTCTGAGGCTTTTCGTGCACGGCATCGGAGAAGCCTTGAGCGACCACTTAGAGAAGCTAAAGTCAAAGGCGAGGAGCAACGTAATAACCCTCGTTGAAGAGCTCCTGTGAGCACAGTTTGCTTTTATTTACTTTTTACATTTTTCTTTCGAAAGCCTCGTCCTTCACGGCGGGGAGCAGTCAGCCTTTAAACTTTTGCACCTTCTACGAAATTGCGCCTTTGACTATACGTGGGGTTAATATCTGCTACACTTTTCCACTTTGAAATTATACCTCCCCAATTCTGCACTTTTGAAGGGCCAAGGATGAGTAGGGTTCGAAAACATATATTCTGTACGAGAATCGCTTGTTTGTACTTCATTAATCAAACCTCAAAGGTTTGACAAACATCATGTTCAATAAAGCTCCTGGGAAATTCCTAACCAAGAGTCAGAGATTTCAATTTGGCAAAGGTAAAATTAATAAGCCACCCGATTTATTTTAGGTTAGCCTAAGAATTTGGAGGTGGAAGGATGAATGTTGGAGCGTTCCTCATCACGTTTAGGGAAGCACTTGAGGCGGCCATAATCGTGGCCATCATAATCGCATACCTCAAGCGTACCGGAAGGGAAAAGCAGATCAAGGACGTGTGGACTGGGGTCGGCCTTTCCGTGCTCGCCAGCGTGATCCTCGGCGGTGCGATCTTGAAAATCTACGGGGGGCTTGAGGAGAAGGAGCTCTTCGAAGGGATAGCGTCTTATCTGGCAGTTGTGGTGCTCACGAGCATGATATACTGGATGGCGACCAAAGGAAGGAACATAAAAGCGGAGATAGAGAGCAAGGTGAGCGAGGCAATCTCCCCGCTGGCGTTGATAGGCTTTACGTTTATCGTGGTATTCAGGGAAGGACTTGAGACCGTGCTGTTCCTCACTCCCTTCGCCACCCAGGACCTTGTAGGGGCTCTCACCGGCCTCCTGGTCGGCATAGTGGGTGCTCTGGCGCTCAGCTACCTCATCTACGGAGTTGGGATGAGGATAAACCTGAGGACTTTCTTCTACTACAGCTCGATACTGCTCGTCTTTGTTGCCGCCGGGCTGGCCGGCTATGGGACGCACGAGCTCATAGAGTGGGCAGAGGAAGAGGGAATGCATCTTGGCTTTATCGAAGAGCCAGCCTACGACCTCGGCATTCCCAAGGAGAGCGTGTTCCACCACAAGGGGGCCATCGGCTCAATCTTCGCGGTCCTCTTCGGCTACTCGGTGAAGATGGAGTGGGGAAGGGTTATAGTCCAGTTCGGCTACCTCATCTTTGGCCTCTACCTAGTGCTGAGGGCATATGGCAAAGAGCCTTCCTTAGCTCCAAGGAATTCCAGATTAAAAAGCACCGGATGATTCTCCTTTACACATTTTTGTCCAAAAACGTATAAAAAGGGTGAACGACAATTCAAGCTTGGTGAGAGAAATGAACGCGAAGGAGTTCAGGAAGATAGCGCTGGTTGGGGCAACTCCAAACCCGACCAAATACGGGAACATAATCCTCAAAGACCTGCTGGGCAAGGGGTTTGAAGTTCTCCCGGTTAACCCGAAGTACGACGAAATCGAGGGCGTGAAGTGCTACAGGAGTGTCAAGGAGCTTCCTAGGGATGTAGATGTCATAGTCTTTGTAGTTCCACCTAAAGTAGGTTTGCAGGTGGCGAAGGAGGCTGTTGAAGTAGGCTTCAAAAAGCTATGGTTCCAACCAGGAGCGGAAAGCGAGGAGATAAGAGAATTTTTAGAGAGATTAGGAGCAGAATACAGTTTTGAAAAGTGCATAATGGTCGAGACGAGCGACAAAAAGATGTTCCTGGAGGTGTGAGAGTGTTTTATTACGTGAGAAAGTTCGAGGAAGACCTGGACTTTCTCTGGGAGCGCTTCAAGAAGAGGCT
Organism: Thermococcus sp. PK; assembly: GCF_000430485.1. Lineage (NCBI taxonomy): Archaea > Methanobacteriati > Methanobacteriota > Thermococci > Thermococcales > Thermococcaceae > Thermococcus > Thermococcus sp. PK. Next base: position 803,201 of record NZ_KE387149.1, on the reverse strand, counting down.
TGAAGAGGAAGGTTTCCTTCTCATAGGGGAAAGGATTCCTGTGGCGATAGTGGAAAGAGAGGACGGCATTGTCGCGGACTATCATCTCCTATTCATATGTGACAAAGAGCTCGTGGCAGAGCTTGTGAAGATAGACCCAAACATAGGAGCCCTTTTGCCATGCACGGGTTTTGGATACTGTAGGGAGGACGGAAACTACCTCGGCGTTACTTTGCCCAGTGTGGCATGGAAGATAGCAGGGGAAGAAGTAGTTAAGCTCATGAAGCCCATGGAGGAAAGGGTTATCAAAATTATCGAGTCCCTATAATTTCAATTTTTAAAACTTTTTTGATTACTTTTCCCACTTTGAAAAAGATAAGGGCAATAAATGTTCTATTCTAAGGTAATTCTGGTGATGGCAAAATGATGAAAGCTATATTGAAAATACCTAATGTGAGCTGCCAGCACTGCGTTATGAGGATAAGCAAGGCAATTGAGAGTGTTGGAGCTAAGGGAGAGGTCAGCCTTGAGAAGAAGACTGCCGTTGTTGAGTTCGATCCTGAAAAGACAAGGCTTGAAGACATTGTAAGGGCAATAGAGCGATACGGCTACGAAGTTGAGGTGGAGTAAATGCCCATTGATCCGGTATGTAGAATGGAAGTTAGTGAAGGAACTGAACTTAAAGCAGTATATAATGGCAAAGTTTACTACTTCTGCTCCCCTGAATGCAAGGCTGAATTTGAAGCTAACCCGGAAGAATACATTAAAGGGGAAGAGATGGAACACGAACATGGAAAGCATTCCCACGAACATGGCCACGGAAGACATGGATGCTGCCACTGATCTTTTTCTCCCTTAGTCTTTTGGTGCACTAGAATCAGATTTTTTGTTAGTGGAGGTACAACATGATGAACGAATACGATTTTGTTATTATTGGAGGCGGAGCGGCGGGCTTTGCTGCGGCTTTAAAAGCGGATGAGCTTGATGTAAAGACTCTCATGGTCAACCGAGGCCCGATTGGAGGGACGTGTGTAAACGTTGGCTGTGTTCCTACTAAGTATCTCCTAACCGCCCTAGAACTTAAGAAAAGGGCGTTAGTGAATCATTACTCCGGCTTAGGCTTCACCCTTAAGGAGTTTGACTTTAGAAAACTGCTGGACGGAAAGGATGAACTCGTAAAAAAGCTAAGGAGAGAGAAGTATGAGAAAGTTCTGGAGAGTCTAGAGAACGTTGACTATATCAACGGTTCAGCAAGGTTTAAGTCGAATCATAGAATTGTAGTAGATGGTAGGGAGATTAAATTTAAGAAAGCTCTCATAGCAACGGGTGCAAAGCCAAGAATTTTAACTATAGACGGTGTTGAAGACGTTAAGAACAGAATTCTGACCCATATTGAGGCACTTGAACTTGAAAAGGCTCCTGACTCAGTTGTAATCATCGGTGGGAGAGCCCAAGCCTTAGAATTCGCCCAGATCTTTGCGAGGGCCGGGAGCGAGGTAACTCTTCTGCAGAGAAGCATAAGGATAATGCCCACAGCTGAGCCTGAACTGGCAATAGAGCTTGAGGACATTCTAGGTGAGGAGGGGGTCAATATAAACACTTCCGTGAAGATAAGACGCCTTGAAAGAGCTGGAGAGGGAGTTAGAGTCCATGCTGAAGTGAGGGGGAAAAGAGAAGGTGTTTGAAGGACAGTACGTTTTCTTCGCGACTGGGAGGAGTCCAAATACTCACGGTTTGGGCCTTGAGAACACTAATGTGAAAACCAACGAAAAGGTGGTTGTGGATGAAACGCTGAAAGCAGGCAAAAACATTTACGCAGCTGGAGATGTGGTAGGCGAACCTATGTTGGAAACGGTTGCCGCTAAGGAGGGGTTTACTGCAGCAACAAACGCGTTAGAGGGCAAGAATATTAAAATTGACTATAGAGTTGTTCCAGAGGTTGTATTCACTGATCCACAGCTTGCAAGCGTTGGTCTGACTGATGGAGAAGCTCAAAGGATTACAAGATGCTCATGCAGAACGGTAGAGATCTCGAACGTCCCAAAGGCATTGATCCTGGGTGAAGAAAAGGGCCTGATAAAAATGGTCGTTGATGCAAAAACGAAGGAGATCCTTGGAGTTCACATCTTAGCTTACAACGCTGCTGAGATGATCCACGAGGCGGCTATGGTAATTAGAAACAGAATGACCGTGGATAAGGTTATAGACACGCTTCACGTCTTCCCAACGATGAGCGAGGCGATAAAGCTGGCGGCGCTCTCCTTCAAAGGGGACATCTCAAAAATGCCGTGCTGTGCCCTCTAGTGTTCACTCTTCTTTGAAAATCCCATCCCTAAAGGCCAAAACTCCGAAAAGCAAAGTCCACAGTGTTAAGCTCGTTAAAGCGATTTTCCACTCACTTAATGGCTCATAAAGTGAGCGAATTAGGTATGCACAGCTTGTCGTCGGTAAAAAGAGAATAATTTTGTGGGCAAAGTTTGGAAGAACTTCAATGGGATAGTAAACTGGGGCGAAGACCGTTAAAGCTGTTAGAGTGATGTTCGAAACTCTCATTATAACTATCGGCTCCTTGAGCTTCACACTTATGTAGAGTCCAACGAAAACACTCCAAAGCCATAAAAACGCTAAGAGAAGAATTATTTGGGCTATTCTCAGGAGAGAAAGTCCCCTCACGTAGGTTAAACTGACCTCCTCCCCGCCCTGAAGGGCGAGGGTTCCAACGAGTTAACCCCTCGCCATTGGCAGGGAGGTTTGAGGGGTTTCATTTAGACCCAAGTTAAAGCGGGTCTTCGACCCCTCGGGGAGGGTCTTCCCCCGTTACCCCTCCTCTGAGCATAAAGGCCGCCCAGATTC
>NZ_KE387149.1:768072-800269 GCF_000430485.1 Thermococcus sp. PK | reverse complement strand
AGCCGGAAAACTCCTCAACAATCACCCAGAACTTTTCCCTGACAACACTCACATCATGCTTATTCGCCGGATCAACGGACAGCAAAGCCAACAGGTTCCCATCAGAGTAACAGGTCAGCTTGTACCCATAGTAAAACTTTTTTAGAGGGAACAAACCCAACTGCGGGCTTTTCAGAGATGATTTCTGAAGAACCCTTCTTCTCCTTCCTGTTTTTTCTGGCCAACTCCTTGGTCTGAATGGGCTTTGAGTCCAGTATTCTAACGTATTCTCTGGCGTGTTTTTTGAATTAATTCTTCCTGCGCTAGGAGCAGGAGTTTTTCGTGCCTGTTCAAGCGTTCTGTTAGTTTGTTGTACCTGATTTTGGGGAACAGCTTCATTTCTTCGATTAGGACTCTGTAAGCGTGCTTGTAAACTCCGTTAAAAGTGCAAGTGTGCTAGTATTGCGAAGGTTATTAGGTCGTAGAGGCTGATTATTTCCCTGTGAGTGTTTTTCGGGTAGTGTTTGCTGATTATCGGATAGATTTCGGATTTTATGATCAGGATTTCCTGCTGAAAGTTCATAACAACCACCAATCAACCAAAAGACTTAAGTGCTTATAACTCTAACGATCTAATGGGAACTAGGGTGTTTACTGTTGGGGTTGTTAGTGTTAGGTTTGGTGGGGACTGCCCAAATGACAGTAGCAGAACCTACTAACCAAAAGGAAATAAGCCCAGAACAGGTAGTATATTTCAAAGACATCACCATAACCTTGCACCTTCAAGTAGGTGATGCCGGACACATTTACACAGCCTCTGGAACGGCTGAGGATGGCAAATTCTATGCTTATGCCAAGCTTGATCTTATACACTGCTCAGAGTATGCATGCCCATTATATCTTGAGTGGGATGGTCCCAAAACTATTCCCGTCGAAATTTCTGATGTACCTCTACCACTTCCTATGACATTTCATTCCATAAAAATTCAAGCATATGATGCATTTGACAAATCTTATTTTGACTGGGACTACTTTTCTTTAAATCCGGATGACCGTTCGGGGCATGTCACAATAACTTATGCTGGGAGAGTTAATACTCGGATTGACATTAAGATAACATGGACTTATTGGACGGCGATATTATGATGGTTGATTACTTCATATCCTTTAGTTTTTTGTTAATCGTCTTCTGGGGGTTTAAGAAAGAGTTTAACTCTTACTACTCAGCCTTAATTTCAACCATCTTAACATTAATCCTCCCGGGGTTAATTTTTAATGTGATTGACAGGTTATTCTTCCTTAATAACGTAGTCAGGTTGGGAGTGTTGGTTTCTTTAGTAAGCATTGGCGCTTACACATCCATTCAGCTATTCTCACCCAAACAACACCAAAAGAATTAGAATCTCATGATATATAGGAGTTTGGGGGCACTTGCCATGATAAGCCCTCAGGAAGAAAACTCTAAAACCTTTCAGTCACAATAGGTGGATGAGCCAATGCGAAATACCAAAAATCATCCATACGAAGACTGATATGAGGATAAAGCACGATGAGTTATAACATGCACCAAGAAGAGCAATACTACAATCCACACAGTCAACAGTACAAAAGTTGAAGGAGCAACAAGCTCAGGAGCTATCCAAATCACTACTGGCACGTATGCGAGGTAATAAAAAGGAAGGAATGTTGCAATACTTTTTAGTGGCTCAGGATAAAGGTATAAGGGAACAAATCCTCCAGAGAGTATTAACTCAACAAATTGATATATTCTTGTTATACCTACTATTTTACCAGTCCATACAGAAGCTAAGCCGAGTAGAGAGCTTATTAAAAACTTGATAGTAGAGGAGGCCAACAAAACTAAGAAAGCTACCAGAATATGTTCAGTGTCAAATTTTAAACCAAGTTTTATCGCAATAGGAAAGTAAACAATGAGGTAGACCGGTATAAAAACAAGGTATCTTACATAACCTTCAATGGCATAATTAAGCAGGGGAGAAATTGGCTTAGAGAGAAGTACATCAATTCTGCCCGTAAATATATCTCTAGAGAGCTTTCCAGAGATATTTAATGCTGAGATTGCATTATCATAGATAAGGAGAAGAGCATAATAAGCAATCGTTACGTTAAGTGTAGGTATATCTGTTTTTTGAGAGAAGGTTCTATAGACATAGCTCCAAAAAGCTACAAGAAAGAGAAATTGTATGGGAGCAGAAACAAACCCTATTAAAAAATCCCGCCTATACGTCTTGAGCTTCTCAAAATGAACCTGTACAAGAGTTTTCACCACTGCGAGCTTCATACACTCATCCTCCTGCAGATGTGTATTTCTCTAAGCCCTTTTTGAAAACAGCCACAAAAATCCCAAACCACACGATGAGTAGAATACCCTCCCCGATGATTGATATTATGAGCTTCTTAGTCGATAGTTTCCCAAGTAAACTGAGAGTAGGGAGTGTGACTAAGAATGCCAAGGGTAATGCCCAAGTAAGAATGCTTCTCAGACCCTTAGGTAGAAAATTTAGCGGATAATACGTGTATTCATAGGCGTAGTCAATTAGCTCAATAGTGTGCTCCATCCTACCTACGAAGAAGGCCAACATACTCAAAGCCCCGTAGATTAAAGCATAAAGAGCTACGCCTCCTGAGAGGAAAATAATGCTTAAAAAAATGTTTTTAGTAGTTATTGGGTTGGGCAATAGTGGAATTGATATTAGGAGTAGAATCACTCCAGTAAGAATTTCCAAAACTACTCCAGCATGGCTTTTTGTTAAGATTACTAAAAACACAGGATTTATGGGCTTGGTCAGGTAAACGTCAATTGTGCCATCTACAATGTAAACATGAAGATCCCGTACACCCCAGAAAAAAGAAACGATGCCCCATGCAATATAGTACATCCCTATAAATGCAAGCACTTCTCCACGTGTAAAGGTCACAATCTCAAAATTGGCTAACACCGAAGTCCAGAAGGTCATTAACAGAGCGGTAAATCCACACCATGCTACTAAATAGAGAGCTAAGTCGGTTTTATACAGCCTAACCCTTTCCACTGCAGATTTTAAGAGGACGTTGATTACACAAGACAGCCTATTCATAGTTAGACACCTTCTTAATGATGTCTTCCAAAGAAGGTTCTTTAATGATAATGTCCTCTATAATGTTCAATTTGTGATTGTTGGGCATTAACATGAGTGTTAAAATTTCATTGACTTTTTCAGATGGCAATCTGCACTTTACAAATGTCCCGTCCACTGTAACATCAGAAGAGACCTTCTTGAGCATCTCCGCTACGTAAGGTGCATAAGCTTCGGAAATTACGTGCATTTCAATTTGCTTTAATTGTCCAAGCCGCTTTTTCAGCTGTTCTATGCTCGTGTCAAGTACTAACTTGCCACTGTTCAGTATTATGACTCGATCACAAAAATCTTCCACGTCAGATAAAATATGGGATGAAATTAAAATTGTGGTCTCAAGTTCCTTGTTTATTTTTGTCAAATAGTTTTTTATAATATGTCTTGACACAACATCAATTCCGATTAGGGCTTCATCGAGAATAAGAAGTTCGGGTTCGTGAAGGAGAGAAGAAATTAGTTCAAATTTTATTCTTTGACCAAGGGACATCAAGCGAGGAGGGCGCTTTAGAAGACTTCGTTCAATTCCTAAAATTTCAGTCAATTCTTTGAGTTTTTTGTTAAATTCTTCTTTAGGCACACCATATACTGCAGCTGCGAGTTCAAGAGACATTATAACAGGTACATCTGGGATTAAAAAACCTTTATGCCCAAAAACAACTCCAATTTTTTCCAGATATTTACGACGGTCTTTAAAGGGGTTCAAACCTAAACAAATTACATTTCCAGATGTAGGCCTAATAATTCCCGCCAAAATTTTTATTAGTGATGACTTCCCCGCCCCGTTGGGACCCAGTATGCCAACTTTTTCACCTTTGCTGATAGTCAAGTTAATTGAATCTAACGCTTTGATGCGCTCTTGGCCACGCTTGTAAATGAGGTCAAGATTTTCTATTTTGATTATTATCTCGGACATTTTTCTCAACTCTGAGGTTCTTTGATATTTTCCGAAAACAAGAGCCTCCAGAGGTTGCAGAAGATAACATCCGGGGCAGATGGATTTTTACCACTGAAATAGTAAGCTCTTGATCTACATCCGCCTTTGCATCCTCTGGAATAGGGACATTCTTGAATTAATTTGCACTGCAATCTATCTAAGAGATCCCTTCTTTTTTTACTGTTCCATAACTCAGATAGGGTATGTTGATGAATATTTCCTATATAAAATGTCTCATCTCCTGAAAATGCAGGACATAGTGTTACGTCTCCTCTAGCAGTAATAAATAAAAAGCATTCAGCTATACCACAAAAAGTACAGTTTCCACTATACATAGCAATATTATAGTATTTCTTGTAACCGATTAAGTCTTCATTTTCATACAAAATTTTTACAGCTTTCAAAAATGGAACGATGTCATTCATGGTCTTGGCCTTCCCCGTAAAGATAGGATAGAATACATTTATTTCATCTACTTCTAAGCGATTCAGCATCAACAATAGTTTACGGATTGAATCAATGTTCTTTGAGTGCAATGTGACGTTAACTCTTACTGGTAATCCTTCCTCTTTGGCCAAACGTATTCCACTTAAAGTGCGTGAAAATGCACCACTCATACCTCTAAACTCATCATGGACATTCTCTAATCCGTCTAAACTAGTTGTAATTGAAACATCGTACTTAGTAAGCTTTTGTACTATATGGCTTGTGAGAAGTGTTGCATTAGTTTGGAGATTGACGTCAAATTCAAGATCATATGCGTATTGGATCATTTTGTAGATATCGGGATGTAATAATGGCTCTCCTCCTGTTATACTCGTTTTATATGCACCCAACTCTGATGCTTCATTCAATATTAGTGAAAAATCATTAAAGGACATTTTAGACTTCCATTCTGGGAGATAACAATGATTGCAGTTCAAATTACAAATTCTGAGCACTTCAATATAGACAGCTTCTAATGGTCCCCTAATAACTTTTAACTTACTTGGTTGTGTGGAGATACTAAGCCATCCTTCATGAATTAGTTCTTCAAGGAATTTCTGAATTGATTCCATCTCAATTGGTGTTAGTTCTTTTGCTAATTTAGTCAGTACCTCATTTACTCTCTTTCCTATAATCTGCTTAAGGAGTAAAGCCCCCTCCTTGTTAATGTCCAGGCTCTTTCTCTTTCGTAAATCATACAGTGTTGACCATCCACCATACTCTTTCATTATAATTCTAGGTCTGGGAACAAAATATTTATACCCTAGTTCCCACCACCTGTGAAGTTGTATAATCTGTCCAGATTCACGGCCAGAATCGCCCCTAAAATCCTGACAACCAACCCCCTCAAACTAACACTCCTGCTCGGCCTCAGAAGAAACTCAGAAAACTTCGAAAACAAAGTCTCAATCCTCCTGCGAAAGTCAGACAAGTACTTGTAAAACTTCTTCTCCTCCAGATTACTAACCTGATTCTCCCGCTTCACCGGCGTGTAAACAACGCCAAACTTCAGGAATTCCTCCTGAAGTTCTCTACTAACGTAACCCTTATCCAAAAACAGAAAACAGCCAGAAAACTCCTCAACAATCACCCAGAACTTTTCCCTGACAACACTCACATCATGCTTGTTTGCCGGATCAACGGACAGCAAAGCCAACAGGTTCCCATCAGAGTAACAGGTCAGCTTGTACCCATAGTAAAACTTTTTTTAGAGGGAACAAACCCAACTGCGGGCTTTTCAGAGATGATTTCTGAAGAACCCTTCTTCTCCTTCCTGTTTTTTCTGGCCAACTCCTTGGTCTGAATGGGCTTTGAGTCCAGTATTCTAACGTATTCTCTGGCGTGTTTTTTGAATAATTCTTCCTGCGCTAGGAGCAGGAGTTTTTCGTGCCTGTTCAAGCGTTCTGTTAGTTTGTTGTACCTGATTTTGGGGAACAGCTTCATTTCTTCGATTAGGACTCTGTAAGCGTGCTTGTAAACTCCGTTAAAGTGCAAGTGTGCTAGTATTGCGAAGGTTATTAGGTCGTAGAGGCTGATTATTTCCCTGTGAGTGTTTTTCGGGTAGTGTTTGCTGATTATCGGATAGATTTCGGATTTTATGATCAGGATTTCCTGCTGAAAGTTCATAACAACCACCAATCAACCAAAAGACTTAAGTGCTTATAACTCTAACGATCTAATGGGAACTAGGGTTATTTATCCATCACACACACCTCCAGTGCACCATGAAAATGTCCTAAATTCATAGATAGGGGTCATTCCTAATTCTTGTAAAGCCGATGTTAAATAAGATTCAGTAAAAGGATTAAAATTGCCAATTTGAATATGCTTTATACCAAATTGTTCATGAAGGAAATCTAACACAGCTTTTATAGTGGCCAAGACAATTCTTAAATCAATTTTGCCGAGTATATTAGGATGAAACAAGATTTTGAATATCTTTGCCTCCTTTAGTCGCTGTATAATTTCTGATATTTGATTTTCGTTCATATCACTAAACAATATCATGGGATTGTCTTTTAGTAATCTATAGTAATTTGGATACCAATGAAAGAGAGCAATGTCCCTATTTTTAAAAGCTGCTTTTAATACAAAAAAGTTGGGAGATAATAATTTCCCATATATTTCATGAATAAAATTTACCGGATAATTTGGTATTCCATGAAATTCGTAGTAACGTTTTGGCTCCATACCTATACTTAAATTGATGTCAGAGGTATCGACATCTGCCACGTCTTTTAGTGATTTTATCTGATATCCAATTCTGCAATCTATTTCCAAAAATTGCTTTTTCTTAAAGAGAGGGTAGTACTTAGTAGGAATAAGAGATCCTATAACTGTATTAGATCCAGGAAAGAAGATGTCACCACTGACTTCTTTTAAAACATAGTATCTAACCTCTTGTGCTTTTAGGTAATTTGTAGCAAAAGTATTTATCAAAGAAAGAATTGATTCCAACTCATTTTCTCCTTCATCCAACAGAATACGTTCAACATGTAAGATCCTTCCAATTTTGACCATTGCTATCTCTCCAAGAATATTTTCTTTTTTTACAATGTACGCAAAAAGTGTCTGAAGAGAATGATAAGTAAAGAAAAATGGGAAATTTGGAGGATAATAATGCTCAATGATTTTTTCTTTTAGTTTTTCTGTAGAAAAGTAAGTTAATGGATCAACAATCTTTATCCTCATCATAAATAAATCCCCGCCGGCTCAATGCTACCGCTTATAAACATTGCCTCTTCAAAAAGACTAACATATTCATCAATGCTAAGATTCTTTGGAGGTATAATGAAATAGTCTGAATCAATTTCTGGAATTGGTTCGGAGATTCCTTCTAATGGGGAGGAAAACTCCCGATAATAAGTTGGATTAGAAATTAATTCATCTTTGTATTTATTAAGTAGCTCTCCTTCAGGATTTAATAAATGAACTCGGGGAATTGCCCCATATTGTCGTAATTCTTTAATCAACTGAAGTTCTTTGAGCAATTCGTCTTTTGTTTCTGAGGGGAATCCTATAATGAAATTCACATTGACATATAACCCAAGTTTAATGGCATGTTTAACTAGTTCCTTAATATGATTAATAACGTCTATATAGTGAGGATACCCTTTGTTAGCTTCTACAATGCTTGACTTTATTACCGTCTCAACCCCAAATGTAATCATGGCAAAACCTCCCTGTTTCATCAATTCAAGAAGTTTTTTGTCAATACAGTCTATACGAGTTTGAGCAAAGAACCTAACCTCATCATTAAGACGTCTATTAATTATCTCCTTAAGAAGATTTATAGTACGATCTCTATTAAGGGTAAAGGTGCTGTCATAAAACAATATTTCCCTTACACCAAAATCGTATATATCTCTCTCTATTTCATCTATTACATTTTTTATACTTCTGAATCTGACAGTTTTGCCCCAAATTATGCGTTCTGAACAAAAAGTGCATTGATAGGGACACCCTCTTGAAGTTATCAGTGGAAGTGAAGGAAAGTAATCGAATTCCCAATACTCATCAAGAGGAAGCAGGTCAAATGCTGGAAACGGAATCTTGTCTAAGTTACTAATAAGTTCTCTCCTAGGATTGAGTTTAATATTTCCCTCTTTATCCACATATGCAATTCCTCTGATTCGGTTTAGTTTTGGTTTGCCAGTTGCTAGATAGTTAAGAAGTTCATATAGTGTCTGTTCACCCTCCCCAATAACGGCATAATCTGCTCCAGTATACTTGAGGGCCATTTTAGGAAAGAGTGTGGGGAAGGGACCTCCAATAATTATTATTGAATCTGGGATTTTATCTCGTATTTCTTTTACTATATCAGACAATAATCTAACATTATGGTTATATACTGTAAATCCGATTATCTCACAATTTAATCCTGCGATCGTGTCAGCAAGTAACTTGAGCAGTTCTCCTTTGGAAAGATGCAAAATATCCAATCCATCAAAATAGGCATTGCGTAGAACTAAATCCAAGTCACAAAGACATATATCTGATGGTTCTATAATATTATGCTGAATAATATAAGATGCTAAATATGTTATTCCTAAAGGTGGATGAGAACTAAGATGAGCTCCCATAGGAAGCTTAATTAAAGCCAATCTCATTATAACATCACCTGTTTTAAAAGTGGAAAAAATAAAAACTAAAAGTACGGATCTTTGGGGGGACATGGACCGGTTTTAGACATTGTGATAGGACGTGGGGGTTTTTCTTTCAAAATCCTTGGTATAAAAAGGTTCTGAGCTTTGAAGTCTTGAATTTGTTCTTGAGGTACCATTTTTACAGTACTCTCCATGCATAAACCACCTCATTAATATAACCTCAATTTAGAGTAATAAGCTTTTCGCTCATCTAGATATTTTGGCTGGTGTTAATTCTGAGAACCCCCACCTATTATTCAGAATTAACGCCAGAAAGTCCAAAATAACCCTGTAACTACCTGAAACTGACACCACGATACTTCCTCAGATAAGCCCTCAAAATCTAGTAAGCATTGGCGCTTACACATCCATCCTCCTATTCTCCACCAAACGACATATTACGTAGGTTGCGAAATACCTAAACTCAATTAACTTTCAACACGTATCCTAATAATTGCTTTGCACTGCTGTTCAGCCCAATATTGCTGTTTATCCCCTTCAATTTGATATCTAGCTTGATAAGTGTGAATTATTCTATCTTCTTAATATTAGCGTGGTGATTGAATGATGAAAGTCCGCTCTTTACCTCTTAGAACAGAGTATGGGCACAGCTGTTCGAACAATGCTATTCCGTGCTATCTCTTTTCGTTTTGTGTGAAATACGTTTATAACCTCCCCTTTTGTATTTGTCATCATGACGCATCACTATGGCTATGTGAGTGCAGTTTTAGCTGCTCTGCTCTTTGGAATAAGTTCAACGCTGAATAAAATCGCCCTTAGAAATGTTCATCCAATGATAATAGCGGGAAGTATCTATCTAACGGCGGGGATAGTTTTAATGCTCCTCCGTCTCACGCCCCTTAAGGATAGAATCCTTGAACGGCTTGAATCCAGTGTTAAAGCCCAGGAAGGCTTCTCAAGGCGGGATTTGCTGTTGCTGGCTTTTATAGTGCTTTTCGGCTCCTTTCTGGCGCCGCTGTTCTTTATGTTCGGACTCGATAGAACGACTGCGGTCAATGCTTCCCTCCTGCTCAACACTGAAACGCTGTTCACGGTGCTGATTGCCCTGCTGGCCTTTGGAGAGAGAACCTCCCGAAGGGGAGCCCTTGGACTCGTTTTGATTTTAATCGGAGCCGTTGTAATCTCGACAGAAAACTTTAGGGAAGTAGAGCTGAGCAAAGGCATTCTTGGGAACATTTTAATAATCTTGGCAGGTCTTTCATGGGCGATAGATAATAACCTGAGCAAGCTGTTAAGTGTTAAGAGGGACTTGCTCTTGGTAACTTCGTTGAAGGGGCTGTTTGGAGGAAGTGCACTATTAACTCTGGCCTCTCTAATTGGAGTCCCATTTTACATCCCGCTCCAGAGCCTTCCGTACGTTTTAACCGTCGGTGCGTTCAGCATAGGCTTTTCTCTCGTGTTATTTCTCTTTGCCCTCAGAGAAATCGGTGCGATGAGGACGGGGGCAATTTTCTCGACCTCGACTCTGATGGGAGCTTTTATTGCCTTCCTAGCTCTTGGCGAGAGTCTCACGGCACTGAAGGTCTTCTTTGGCATGATCATGCTTCTTGGAGTGTACGTGCTCTCCAGAGAAGAAATCCACAAATAACTGCTTTTTGAAGGCAGAAGAACTATCCGGGGTTAGAACGGCTTCACCATTCTGTAGAACCTGTATTTTTTGCCTTCAAGCTCAATCTCGTGCTCCCTCTCGATGGTGTAGCCGAGCTTTTTGTAAACACTATCCCTTTTCAGGCTCTACCATATTAAAATATGCACTGAACCCAATAATGGTCATCATAGCACCCATGAAGATAAGCAGAGTGAATATGTTAATTTTTTCTAATACGTACCCAAATAATGGAGGAGAGACTGCAATTGGAACAGACAGAATCACGTCATTAATCATTTTCACCTTTCCTCTCATCTCTTGAGGAGTATATATCTGGAGCCAGCTGGTAATGGGTATGTTCAGTATAGCCACAGAAACGCCCAGGATGAAGTTCATTGCTATCAGTATCAGCAGTATTAGCTCATATTGTCCAGATATTGGCTGTAATGATCCGAGTAGGAGCATCGCCACGCCCTCTCCCGTGATGCCCAAAACAAACAAGGTTTTTCTGTTTATCTTTTTGAGGGATAAAAGGAGAATACCTGCGATTATTACCCCCGCACTCGACCCTATTTTCATGAGTCCATAGACATATCCGCTTTTTTCTGGGAAGAGAACCTTCGCCAGCGCCGGCATTGTGATCATTATGGGGGCGGAGAAAAAGTTCATCAAAAGGCCGTAATACAGTATGCTCCGTATGAATCCGTTGGTTCCTATGAATACCATGCCCTCTTTCAGGTCTTTTAGTATGTTCCTGTTAGACCCCACCATCGGCTTTTGAGTTACTGCTATAGTCCCGATTATCGCTGCGGAAGCTAAAAATGACAGTCCGTCCACAAGGAGGGCGTTGATCTTTAGTGTGTTGTATAAAACCCCTCCAAGCGAGAATCCAATTATGTCCCCACCTTTGGACAGTGTAGTTAAAAGTGAATTAAACCTATCAATATCCTTTTCATCAACGATTTCAGGCACCAGAGCAAAAAAAGCGGGCCTAAAGAATGTTTCCGCAAAGCTCATCAGCACTGCCACAATTAACACCCAGATTTTGAAAAACTGGGGGTAACCACTACCTATGGGAATAATGCTCAAAACAAGGATTGCTCTCGATATATCTGAGCCAATAAGGAGGTATTTTTTGTTCATCCTGTCTGCAATAGCACCCGAGAACATCCCACAGACAATAAAAACTATCGTCTCGATTGAGAAGATCAAGCCCATAAAATATGTTGAGTTCGTGATATCTAAAACTATTAATGGCAAAACAATCGTTCTAACACCATCTCCAATTACAGAAAGAAAATATGCAAGGGATAAAAATAAAGCATTTTTCTTCTGTGTATTCCCCCTAGTATGCTCATCAAGTTCTAAATCCATAAGAAACATTAAGATTCTCCTTGAGCGTCGTCTTACCGGAGCCGTTCTCTCCGGCTATCACCACGAACTCTCCCCCGCGGATTGAGAGGTCTATACCCCTCAGCACCTCAACGTTTCCGAGGGATTTGGAGACGCCGGTTAGCCGGATTACCTCGCCGACCATGGGGTTCACCTTCCACCGGCAAGCCGGGATTTGGGATTGCAAGGAAGTGCCATTAACCTGGAAACTTCCGCCTATCTGCCATTGCTACATCTCCATTAAAACACCGGTGAATAAAAACAGAGCTACCAGATATTTATAATTTTTGTAAACCCGTGGTTGGTAACGTTTGATGGGGGAATTTCCGGAAAGCGGGTAAACCCCCAAAAGCTTCCTTCACGAAAAAGCCGAGTTGGGGGGTTTAATAAAGACCCCCTTACTCTTCACTCTTCCCGAGTCCCGAGGTCAATGTTCGTGCCCCTTGGCTCCCACTGCGCCCTTCTCCTTTGTCTTCTCCAGGTTCTCCCGGATTTTCTTGAACTCCGTGAGGCAGGTCGGACAGCAGAAGAAGTAGGCCCTGTTGCGGTACCTATAGACTATCGGCTCCCCAACGATTTCCTTTCCGCAGTAGTCGCACCTGAAGGGAACCTTTACCTTGGGTCTGAGCCTTTTTTCCCTGCTCTCAAGGATGGGCATTATTTCGAGGACTTCAACGCCCGTCCCCTCGATGACCCGCTTGAGGTCTTCCATGGTATTGACGGCGACTTTTATGAGGTACTTGGTGCTCGTGAAGCGGTTGATCTCAAATATCTCATCAAATTCATCCATCTTCTCCGGGTTTTCAGTTTTGACGATGAGAGCGATCACGTTGTGGGCCCTCTGAAGCTCCGGGTTCAGCCGTATGGTGTAGCCCTCGATTATTCCCTCCTTTTCAAGCTTTTCCAGCCTAGCCCTAACAGTCGGCCTGCTGACTCCAAGCCTCTCGGTCAGCTCGGATATGCTGAGCCTCGCGTCGTCCAGCAGGAGGTATATGAGCTTTAGGTCAAGGTCGTCCAGCCTGTTCATCATTAACACCTCACCTGCCGATGGGTTACCAAAATATAAAAAACATTCGACTGGACTTTACATTTTGGTATAAATAATGCCCATAAGTTTCATCACGAAGTAAATAATGGTGGTAAGTGTGAAGATAACCCTTAAAGTTAACGGCATGACGTGCGCCATGTGTGTTAAAACCATAGAAATGGCCTTGGCTGAATTAGATGGTGTGAGAACTGCAAAGGCAAACCTGAACAGTGAGACGGTTTTCGTTGATTTTGATGAGTCAAAGGTCAGCCTGAGCCAGATCATCAGGACGATAGAAGAAGTCGGGTACGAGGTGATAAGGGAGCGCAGGGATGCTGTGGTCAAAATCGGCGGCATGACCTGCGCGATGTGCGCTAAGACCGTTGAGAACGCGATAAAAGAGCTCCCCGGAGTCCTTGAGGTGAACGTCAACCTCGCGACCGAGACGGCCAAAGTGTCCTACAACCCCTCGCTTGTTGGTATTGAGGACATCAAGAAGGCCGTTGAGAGCGTAGGTTATCAATTCATAGGCGTTGAAGGAGAGGAAACTCATGACATCGAAAGGGAAGTGAGGGAAAAGCATATAAGGGAGATGAGGCGCAACCTCATAGTGGCCTGGAGCGTTGGGATACCCCTCTTTCTCTCCATGCAGCTGAAGAGGTTTGGAATTTATGTTGAAAACCTGATCTACATCCACTTCCTCCTAGCCACAGTTGCCATAGCCTACGCCGGCAGGGGAATCTTCAGGAAGGCCTACTCCTCGCTCAAACATAAAACCCTCAACATGGAGGTTATGTACGCTTTAGGTATCGGCTCGGCCTACCTGACGAGCGTCCTGGCGGCGTTTGGGGTGATCCCAAGGGAGTTCAACTTCTTCGAGGCGAGCGTCCTCCTTATGGGGTTCCTACTGCTCGGACGCTACCTTGAGGCGAGGGCAAAGGGACGGACGAGCGAGGCAATAAAGAAGCTCATGGGACTCCAGGCGAAGAAGGCAACCGTCCTGAGGGGCGGGAAGGAGATCGAAGTCCCGATAACCGAGGTCAAGGCCGGGGACGTGGTAATCGTAAAGCCTGGCGAAAGGATTCCAGTCGATGGAGTTGTCATCGAAGGGGAGAGCTACGTTGACGAGTCAATGATAACCGGCGAGCCCATTCCTAACTTAAAAAAGGCTGGAGATAAGGTCATCGGAGGAACCATAAACAAGAACTCCGTCCTTAAGGTTAAAGCGGAAAAAGTTGGAAGGGATACGCTCTTAGCTCAGATAATAAGGCTTGTGGAGGAGGCGCAGAACACCAAACCTCCAGTCCAGAGGTTGGCTGATACGGTGGTGACCTACTTCATCCCGGCAGTGCTCACGATAGCCCTTCTCTCCTTTGCCTACTGGTACTTCATAGCCGGCAAGCCATTGGTGTTCGCCTTTACAGCCCTGCTGAGCGTCCTCGTCATAGCGTGCCCCTGCGCCTTTGGATTAGCCACTCCAACGGCTCTGACTGTCGGCATAGGCAAGGGCGCCGAGATGGGGATACTCATCAAGAACGGCGAGGCCCTTGAGATAGCGAGGAAAGCAACGGTAGTGCTCTTCGACAAGACCGGGACGCTCACGAAGGGGAAGCCCGAGGTCACGGACGTGATAGCCTTCGGCATGGACGAAAGGGAGCTCCTGAAACTGGTGGCCTCGGCGGAGAAGCGCTCGGAGCACCCCCTTGGAGAGGCCATAGTGAGGAAGGCCGAGGAGCTGGGGATAGAGGTGGAAGAGCCGGAGGAGTTTGAGGCGATCACCGGAAAAGGCGTCAGGGCCAGAGTCCGCGGAAGAGAGGTTTTGGCAGGGAACAGGAGGCTTTTCGCTGAAAGCGGCCGCTCAATAGAGGGCATCGAGGAAGTCCTTCACAGGCTGGAAAACGAGGCGAAGACCGCGATAATAGTGGCTGTGGACGGCAGAACCGCCGGCGTGATTGGGGTTGCTGACACGATAAAGGAGGGCGCCAAGGAGGCCATTGAGGAGCTGCACAGGATGGGCAAGAAGGTCGGCATGATAACCGGCGACAACAGAAGGACTGCCAAAGCGATTGGAAAGGCCCTCGGCGTGGACTACGTTCTCGCTGAGGTTCTGCCCGGCGATAAGGCCAGCGAGGTCAAGAAGCTCCAGGAAAAGGGAGAAACCGTCATCTTCGTGGGAGATGGGATAAACGACGCCCCCGCACTGGCCCAGGCGGATGTGGGGATAGCGGTGGGGAACGCGACCGACATAGCGATGGAGAGCGGCGACATAGTGCTCGTGAGGAACGACCCGAGGGACGTCGTGAGGGCCATAAAGCTCAGCCAGAAGACGCTTTCAAAGATAAGGCAGAACATATTCTGGGCGATGTTCTACAACACCATACTGATACCCTTCGCGGCTGGGCTGGCCTATGTGCTCTTCGGCGTCCAGTTCCGGCCGGAATGGGCCGCCGGGGCCATGAGCCTTAGCAGTGTCAGCGTGGTCACGAACTCGCTTATGCTTAAGCGCGTTAATATCTGACAATCCTTTTATCCTTTGAAGGCAAAATAATGGTGGTGTTGGTATGATACTCGAATACGATGGAAAGGTTGATTTCAGCAGTGGAAAGGTCGTGCTCTGGTTTTCCATTCCAAGCTGCCCGCCCTGCAGGCTGGTTGAGACCTTCATTGAAGAGCTTGCTGACGAATTCAAGGATATTCGGATTATCCACGTACACGCTGAGAAGTGGGAAGACCTCGTGAAGAAATTCGACATTCTGAACGTTCCCACACTCGTTTATCTCAAAGACGGAAAAGAGATCGGAAGGCAGAACCTCATAAGGACAAAGGAGGAAGTCCTGCTGAAATTCGAGGAGCTTCACAAAATTTAGCTTCAAAGATATTTGAAGCTGTCAAAATTCTTTTAAATTTTTAAACGGAGCGTATTCTAGGTGAAAAACTATGAAAAGTCTGAAAGCGTTTTTCGGAATTTTGGTTTTGGCGATAGTTTTTGTGGGAGGGTACGTGATTAGCAACGCTAATGAGGAAAAATACATTACTCTAGAAGCCACTTTCAGAATGGGAGGAGCGGTTTACAAAGGCTATGAATTTGAAGGAAATACACTCGTCTTTAAGTTCGATCGGAGTGGAGACTTCTTTACACAGGCAATAGAGACAAAGGAGTTCACAACAGATAAAAAGCTTTCTCCGGAAAAGGTGATCATGGAGATAAACACCAACGGCAAAATAAAAAGGTACGAGGCAAAATTAATTGAAGAAGGGGAAGATATAGCCATTTACAAAGCCAGCGAGCTTTAGTCCTCTGGAACTCCCACGGGGAATATGTAGAGCGGCTCTCCTGGTACATCAAGCACTTTTTTAACTTCTTCATCTATAAAAGCTCCTACAGCAACTGTCCCCAGCTTCAAAGCGGTAACCTGCAGATAAATATTCTGCCCCATGTGCCCGGCATCTATGTGCACATACCTATACCCCCTCTCCCCGTATCTTCTTGTCGTCCTTTCGTAGTGCGCCACTATGATGATGTTTATCGGAGCTGTTTCTACGTGCCTTTGATTGAGACATGCTCTAGCGAGGGGTTTGCTCAAGTCCCCTTCGCGGATTAATTCCAGAGTATGGGCTTTGCCATCGTAGTGGTAAAGTCCCGGTTTAAGCCCTTCGACATTTGAGACTACTACATAAACTTCAAATGGATAGCAAGCACCTGCGCTTGGAGAAGTTCTTTTACCCCAGGCATTTATTCCATACGCGGCCCAGAGTATCTGGGAGACTTCTTCAAGGGTTAATGGCTCATCTTTGTATTTTCTTATGCTCTTCCTCAGGTTTATCGCTTCCTCAACACTCATCTCACCTTTAAGTCTCGGTGCAGGAAGTTCAACCTTCATGGCACATCCCAGAATTAATGACGGTGTCTTCATTGATTAGGGTTTTGGTGTTAAAAATAAAAAAGCTGAGAAGAAGTCACTACTCCTCAGCAAGCGTTGGGACTGCACTTCCGGCCTCGAATTCGGACGTGAACAGGTGTCTGGTTTTGTTGGCTATCCATACCAGACTCAGCATTATCGGCACTTCCTCAAGAACACCCACAACTGTGGCTAAAGCCGCCCCACTTTCGAGGCCAAATAGGGCTATAGCGACCGCCACGGCCAGCTCAAAGAAGTTGCTTGCCCCTATGAACGATGCTGGAGCTGCAACCTTGTGTGGAAGCTTCCAGAGCCACGCCCACCCGTAGGCTATAGCAAAGATGAAATAAGTCTGTATAGTCAGCGGGATCGCTATGAGGGCAATGTGGAGTGGGTTTTTGAGGATTATCTCTCCCTGGAAGGAGAAGAGTAGTATCAGCGTCAGCAAAAGGCCTATTATTGATACGGTGCTGAGTTTTGGAAGGAATTTTTCCTCAAACCACTTCTGCCCCCTAGTTTTCAGGATGTGCCTTCTTGAAAGGTACCCAGCTGTCAGCGGGATGACAACGAAGAGCACCACCGAGAGGAGGAGCGTGTCGTAAGGGACGGGAACCTTGTTGAGGCCCATTAGGAAGCCGACTATTGGAGCGAAGGCGAAGAGAATTATGAGGTCATTTGTTGCAACCTGCACGAGCGTGTAGAGCGGATCTCCATCTGCAAGATAGCTCCATACGAAGACCATTGCCGTGCAGGGAGCAGCACCGAGGAGTATTGCCCCAGCTATGTATTCTTTGGCAAGTGAGGGCTCGATTAGGCCGAGCTTCGATGAAAACAGCACCCCGATGAAGAGGGAGCTTATGAGGAACATGCTGAAGGGCTTTATCAGCCAGTTGGTCACCCAAGTGACGATTAGGCCCTTGAACATTTGCCCCTTGTGGACGCGCCTTATAGCGGAGAAGTCTACCTTAACCATCATGGGATAAATCATCGCCCATATCAAAATCGCTATGGGCATGTTAACGTTAGCTATCGTGAGCTTTGAGAGTGCCTGGGGTACTGTTGGGAAGAGCTTTCCGATGGCTATGCCCGCCATTATACAGAGAGCCACCCAGAGTGAGAGGTATTTTTCGAAGAAGCTTAACCCCTTTTTCTCGCCCATTTCCCGCACCCATTTGAGTTGAAGGAGTTTTCAAATAAAAGCCTTTTTAAAACCAAAGGTGAAAGTTCAAATGAAGTACACCTCATCCATATTGATATCTACAGATTATTGCGGAAAGATATTTAAAAGGGTCTCATAAGCTCTTTATGGTGAGAAAAATGGAGGAAAGGCTCATCCTCTTCGTCTGTGTTAAGAACTCAGCCAGAAGTCAGATGGCGGAAGCATTTTTTAATCACCTTAACGACGATTCGAGATTTAAAGCAATGAGTGCCGGAACGGAGCCGGCTGAGGAGATAGACCCTCTTGCGCGGAAGGTCATGGAGGAAATCGGGATTTCCCTTGAGGGGCAGTACCCGAAGCTCTACACCGAGGAGATGGCCGAGAGGGCTTACATAGTCATCACGATGGGATGCCTCGACAAGTGCCCCTACGCCCCTCCGGAGAAGACCTGGGACTGGGGATTAGATGACCCCTATGGAAAGCCAATAGAGAAGTACCGGGAAGTGAGGGACGAGATAAAATCCAGAGTCCTTAAGTTAATCCAGGATTTAAAAGCTGATAAAAGCAGGGACGAGATAATAGGAAGAAAGAGCCTCTTCACTCTCTGAATATTTCTCCCGTGACGAGGTCTATCCCGATTTTTCTAGTTTTTAGCTTCCAGAGCTTTTCCGGGGCGCCACCGCCTTCTTCTCTATACCCGGCCATCTCTATTATTCCGGCGTCCTCAAGGGCTGAGAGGTGGTAGTAGAGCGTTGAGCGGGGCATCTCAAGGCCCCTCTCTTGGAGGGCCTGATAGATTTCGTTCGTCCCCTTAACGCCATCGCTGAGAATCCTGATAATGCCTCTCTTTGGTTCTGCTAAAAGGGGCTTGAGGAGCATCATCAAACTTTTCAGATTTCTCATTTCTTCCATCATCCATCTTGGCACTCCCCTCACCGATTATGCTTAACCATTAAACCCTTATAAAATTACCGCTCTAGATGACTTTTGCTTAGAATATTATAGAAAACTTTATAAACAACATTGTGATATTATAGTTCAGAAAAACTGGATGTGGTTGAGATGCCGTTTGGAGTTCCCGGATGGAAGTGGAAGGTTGGAAGGTTTGGATATGTGATGGAAAAAGAGTCAAATTACGAGGAAATCAAGACAAAAGCAAGAGATCTGCTTGAGAAAGTTAGCAAAGGTGCTGCATGGAAGTGCCGTTGCGGAACCCTCCACGTCCCCTTGCTCATTGAGGGGGAAATAATTGGTGAGCTCTGGGAAGATGTTGACCCCAAAGAGGTGGAGATCGGTGCCTACTGGTTCGGGAGATGGGGTACCAAGGTCCAGCTCGTGAAGGACGGAAGGGTGGTGGGCTTTCTCTGGCTCGCTTGAGCCTTTTACCCAGCTCTGTCCAGCAATGCTTTTAAATGATATCGGATTCGAATCAATTTAGTTTCAAATGAAGAAAATATCATGATGAGGTGATGCATGTGTTCAGTAAGCTCGCGAACAACCTTAAGAAAAACCTGCTGTGGTACTCTCTCATAGCCATAGCCGTTGGGTGGGGCCTTGGATTGGTCTTCCCTGGCTTTGCTAAGGCCCACAAGGTATCTCTGAGCAACCTGACCACGGTGTTGGTTTTCCTCATGATATACCCGATGATGATAAACCTCAACCTCGAGAGGATACCCAAGGTGCTGAAGGAGCCGAAGCCCGTCCTTTTGAGTCTGGTGTACAACTTCGTTTTGACGCCGTTGATAGCCTTCCTTCTCGTTAAGGGCTTCATCCATGACACCAACTTAGCCCTCGGCTTTCTTTTGGTTATGCTCGTCCCCGGCTCATCCATGAGCATAGGCTACGCCGGTTTAGCCGGAGGGGACCTTGAAGTTGCTACGGTGGCGCTCGGCGTTAACTTCCTCCTCATCCCGATCATGCTCCCGCTCTGGATAAAGCTCCTCGGCAGTGCCTACAACGTCCCTGTTCCGCTCTCTCTGCTCCTGAGAACGGTCTTCATAGTCCTCATCCTCCCCATGCTCCTCGGCGACCTCACGAGGAGGTTCCTCACGAGAAAGCTTGGCAAGGAGAGGTTCCTTGAGCTGAAGCCGCTCTTTGGTTCGATAACAATGAGCACCATGCTCCTCCTCGTGGGACTGATATTCTTCATGAAGGCCCAGCTCCTGCTCAGCAAGTGGACCCTTCTCGTTGAGCTTGCTATTGTGAACACGGTCTATATGCTCATCATGCTCGGGGTCATAACGTGGCTGGACAGGGTTCTCGGCCTGAGCTACAAGGAACACATGGGGATAGCCTTCCTCAGCGTCGGGAAGAACAACGGAACGGCTATAGCGATAGCGACGCTCGCTTTCCAACCCCTCGTGGCCATTCCAGCGGCTACACTTCCAATATTCCAGATAATTTTCCTCATCCTCTATCTAAAGCTTGCGGAGGGGGTAAGGTGTCTCTTTGAGGCCTGCTTCAGGCTTAATGAGAAAAACAAAGCAGAAGCTCTTTAGTCCGCCGGTTTTACTATCTCCACATCTCCCTTTATCTTCTCCGCCCCGACCGTGTTGAAAACAGTTCCGTACTTCTCGGCAAGCTCTTTAACGCGCATGATCTTCTTCTCGTCTTCGTTAGTGAAGATGGTGATCTTGTAAGTTATCTCCTTCAATTGAGGCTCATCGAGCCCGCGCCAGCCCCTAACTTCAACCTCAAAGGCCTTCACGTCGAGGCGCATCTTTTTGATTAACCTCCCCCAGTTGACGGTTATACAACCGCCTATTGCCGCCAGGAGGTACTCCGTCGGGTTCGGGCCTTTGTTTTCCCCATCGGTGCCGGTGTCGATTTTGAATGTGAACTCTCTCACCTTTGCCTCGCTCCCGACATTGCCGTCCCACTTTAAGTGTGCAGAATACTCAAGACGCTCCATAGTATCACCGTTTTAAAATGAACGCCATCTCAAATAAAAGCCCGTTTCCATGCAGATCTTAACGTTCGAAAGTCTTTTATACTATCACTCAAGAGTTGAGAGTGGTGAGAGTGGAGATGATAAGGGAGCATCACCACAAAGACCTCAAGGGCAGAATGCTGTTTTCCTTCGTCCTCAACATAGTGACAACACTAGCTGAAGTCATCGGCGGCATTCTCTCCGGAAGCCTGGCCCTTCTGAGCGACTCCCTCCACAATTTCAGCGACTCAATGAGCATCCTCGTGAGCTATTTGGCCATAAAGATTGGCGAGCGCGAGAGGAACGAAAAGTACACCTTTGGGTATAAGAGGGCTGAGATTCTGGTCGCATTCGTTAACTCGGCCGTTCTCGTCGGTGTTGCCCTTTTCCTCCTTGTTGAGGCCTACAAGCGGTTTAAAAATCCCGAACCTATAAACGGGCCTCTTATGCTCGGCGTTGCTTTAATTGGTCTTTTCGCCAACTTAATCTCGGTTCTCCTGCTTCATGAGCACGCACACGAGAGCATGAACGTCCGCTCTGCCTATCTCCATCTATTGAGTGACACACTGTCTTCAGTCGCAGTTGTGACCGGTGGAATAGCTATCATAAAGTGGAACATCCTCTGGATAGATCCCCTCATCACAGTCCTAATCTCGCTCTACATCCTCCGTGAAAGCTACGAAATTTTAAAAGAGAGCGTTGAAGTGCTCATGGAGGCTTCACCAAATCTAAATTTTGAGGAGATAAAACGGGAAATTGAGAGCATCCCAGTTGTTAAGAATGCACACCACTTCCACGCCTGGAGGGTGGGAGAGAAGGAAGTCCACTTCGAGTGTCACGTTGAGGTTAACGATATGCCCCTCAGCGAGGCCCAAAAGCTCATAGATGATATTGCAGAGAGGCTAAAAAGGTTTGGAATAACCCACGTGACGGTTCAGCTTGAGGCTGGAAGGTGTAAGGACAAGAACACAATCTGCGGCGGTAAAGAGGAGTAAACGTCCTCTCGACACCTATGGACTGCCCCAAGGGAAAGGTGATACTTGGAGAGGGAGAGGTTAAAACAATCAAAGTGAAACCGGAAAAACGAGTAGAAGAAGCAATCAAGAGTCTCCGAAGTAGCTTATAGCCCCTGTTGGGCATATCCTTTGACAGCCTCTGCAGAACTCGACGCAGTTCTCAGGGTTCACTACCTTGGGCTTGCCCTCTGAGGCATCGTAAACCCCATGAGGGCAGAAGTTCACACAAGTCAGGCAGCCGGTGCACTTGTCATAGTCGATTATGGGGTACCAGTTCTTTGCCATTTTCATCCCTCCTGGCTATCAACACTCATAGCTTCCTCAATTGCTTTGATTGCCTCCTCTGTGGTCATGTTCCTGATCTCTATTCCTATGAATTTGTTCTCGTCAAATCCAAGCTCCTTAAACGTCCACCCGAACATCTTCTTCTGCATAACCGGGTCGCAACCGGCCACGAAGAGCTTCTCTATGTCTTCTCCATTCTTAAGCAGAACCCTCCAAAAGTTGTCACCGTCTGTAGCACATAGCTGGGGATGCAGAGCGACAAAATCAACTTTCTTCTCCCTTCTGAAGTGGTTTAAAATCTCGAACACGTTCATCTTTTGGAAAGATGGGCATGTACCTTGACAGACACAGAGTATGAGACCTTTCATGGGCATCACCAATATATCTGAAGAAAATTTCATTTAAAAAGATTTTCAGATGTAAAGGTTCTCAACCTATGGTTTAAGATTGAGCTTTATCCCCACCTTGTCTGCTATCTCTAGGGCGACTTTGAGGACGTCCTCATCGCTTATGTCGAGGGTGGGTTGCTTGGCTATCCCGAAGTCCGTGACAGTGAAGCTGTGGTCGATTTTTATTCCCGCTTTATCAATAACCTTTGTAGCGCACTTCATCGGGCAGCCATCGATAACGATTACCTTCTTCGCTCTCTTCCCTATGTCGAGGTGCATTTCTGAGCCGGCGGCAACCGCTGTGGTGCAGCATAAACGGGCGTTTTGGCCAGCATTGGTTAGTAAAACTCCAACCTCATGACCTATTTTCCCGACACTTGCAGCTCCCGAGCATGTGAATATTATGTCAAGGTTTTCAGCTTCTTTATGGCAACTCGGAAGAAACTTTGGTAATTTTTCCATGTCTATTACCTCAGACATTCTAACCACCTCATATCATATTAGAAAAATTTCATTTAAAATATTTTTCATATGTCTTTGTTTTAAACTACTGGTGTGAGGACAAAAATGTTCAGAAAACTTTAAATTTCCTTCACATGAGACCCCTTTGATATCCATGTTGGTTCTTAGAAACGTTACCTATTCCACAGATGGCAGAAAAATACTAGAAAACATCAACATGCGCTTTAAGGAAGGCATGAGTTATTCTATTTTAGGCCCGAATGGTGCTGGAAAATCCACTATAGCCTATATTTTGATGGGGGTTATAAAGCCAAGTGAAGGGAAGGTTTTGCTCGACGAAAGGGACATAACCGACCTGGGTATCACAGAAAGGGCTAAGCTTGGAATTACACTGCTCTGGCAGGAGCCAGCTCGTTATGATGGGATAACCGTTGAGGAATACCTCACGCTCGGAGGAAAACTGAATGTAGATACGAGGGATGTAAAGGGAGTTCTTGAAATCGTTGGACTGCCATATGAACTCTACTGTCACAGGTTTGTCGATAGGAGTCTTAGTGGGGGAGAAAGGAAAAGAATTGAGCTTGCATCTATTCTTCTCTTAAAACCGAAGTATGCTATACTCGACGAACCGGATTCCGGTTTGGATATAACAGCAAGTGATTTGATAGACAGAATTTTGGGGTATTTGAAAAAAGTTGGAACTACGGTAATTTTAATTACCCATCACGAAGAAATTGCAAAGAAAACGGACTTCAGTTATTTTGTTTGTGGTGGAAAAGTGGTGAGAAAAGGTTTCTCTGACGAAGTTGTTGAATATTATAAGAGGGCCTGTGGAAAGTGTCCCCTTTTGGAAGGGATGAGTGATGGTCATTAAGATCGATCGAGTAAAGGAATACGAAGCACTGGTGGAGATTTACAAAAAAGAGGGCCTTGATACCTCCTTATTTGGGGATAGGATAGCTGCGATAATTATAAGTGGAGACAAAATAATTGGATTAAACAACGTTGAAGGCGTTGAAATAGTCGGTGAGGAAATAGAGAACGGCGTTAAAGCTGAAGTGAGAATAGCAGATGGAACTGAACTCCCGTTCCCTATTCATCTATGCACCGGATTTTTAAAAGATGAGGGGTATCAGAGGGTAATTTTTGACATAACCATCGGAAAGAATTCTAAAGTTAAATTCCTCTCCCATTGTATTTTTCCCTATGCCAAGGACTTCACCCATGAAGCATACGCGAAAATCAGGATTGGTGAGGGGTCATCAGTTGTCTATGAAGATGAACACGTTCATGGGGAAGGCGTGAAAATGTTCAGCAAAACGGAGGTAGAAGTTGGGAAAAGAGGAAGGTACACGGGGAAGTTCTCATTAACTAAGCATCGAGCAAAGGATCTTAAACTTGAGATGACGGCTGAACTTGACGATTACGCTGTGACAGAGCTTGTTTCAAAAATAAAAGCTGTTAAAGACGATTCCGTGGAAGTTAAAGAGGTGGCATATTTGAAGGGAAGTCATGCAAAGGCGAATCTAAAGACCACAGTAATAGCCTTCGATGATGCAAGGGCAAATGTAATTAACGAGGCGTATGGCCTCGGGGACTACACGAAGGGGCACGTGGAGTGTCACGAGATTGTGAAGGGGAACGCTGATGTCCAAACGATTCCTCTGCTTCGTGTGAAAAACGATAAAGCAGAACTCACCCATGAAGCATCTATAGGGAGGATAAACGAAGCACAGCTGATGCAGCTCATGGCAAAGGGATTGACTGAGGAAGAGGCGGCGGAGCTGATAATCAAGGGGCTTCTGAGGGAATGATTTTTCATTTGGTTTAAAAACTGGAAAAAATGTTCATGCACTAAGTTTTTCTCTTGTTTTTATTTCGCTCTCTTTGATGAGGAACTTCTCTCCTTTTGCTTCTATGGCTCTGTAGTAGCTCGGGACGTAGAATATGGGAGTTCTCATGATAACACTCTCGTTAACCCAGCTTACTTCGGTTATTCCCTTTGGTTTGCCGTGTTTCACGATTTCTTCCCACACTCCCTTGTTTATCATACACCCTGGATCATCTCCAAGCAGATCCAAGGTATAGTGATAGGCTCTTGCCCTGCAACCTCCACATATGTTTCTATAGGGGCATGTCCTACATTTTCCTGTGAAGTTGTCTCTATCACGGAGGAAGTTCATGATTTTGCTCCCTTCCCATATTTGCTTGAAATTCTTCGTTCTCACGTTTCCCACTGGAAGCGGCAAGAAAACACATGGAACCACAGTTCCATCGGGTTCAATTCCTGCATAAATCCTTCCTGCTCCACACCCACCTATGAACTCTGCTAGAGTTTTAACAGCATTGTTCTCTCCAATGTAGAAGTGGGCGGGAGTGATGTTTTTGCCCTTGGACTCCATAAGGGTTATACGGGCATATTGGGGAGCTGTTGTTAGTATTTCAAATTTTCTCTTTTTCATTTGCATGTAAACCGCTTTCATGAACTTTTCACGTTCTTCGGGAGTTAGGTCAACATTTATCATGTCTTCAGCTCTACCTGTGGGTACCAGATTGAAGAAGATAACCCTCTTTACCCCGATGGTTTCTGCCAGGTCGAGAATATCGTCAATTTCTTGGAAAGTTTCTTTATCCATAACAACTGCCATTCCGTGGCTTACTCCAAGTTCAACGGCATTCTCAAGGGCTTTTATCGCACGCTCCCAGGCTCCAGGAATCCCTCTAAATTCGTCATGTTTCTTTGGATTCGCTGAGTCTATGGAAACTTCAACGTATTTCAAGCCAAGGTCAACTGCCTTTTTGAGATTCTCTTTATTGGCAAAAGTCCATCCGTTTGTTGCAACTGAAGTGTGTATTCCTCTAGAAGCGAGTTCTTTGACAACGCGGTAGAAGTGAGGATGAATGGTTGGTTCGCCCCCGCTCAGTGCCACTGCGGCAACTCCTGCCCTGTCCAGCTGATCCACTAATTTTATTTTTTCTTCAAGAGAGAGCTCGCTTGGTAAGGGCTTGTCGGCCCTCTGGTAGCAGTGCTTGCATCTAAAATTGCACATGTTCGTGAAGTTCCACACTATCAGGAAGGGACTGGCTAGACGCTGGGGAACGGTAACACCATACTTTGCTATGCCCTCAAGCACAACCCAAATTCCCCTTCTTATGTGTGGATCCCTTAAGAGAGCTTCTTTGACTGCTTCTTCATTCCCCCTCGCAATCTTGATACCAAGCTTTAAGAGGAGTTTGATAACATCAGCCTGAAATCTCACCGTTACGGGACATCTAATATTCTCACCAGCATAAAGAGCGAGAGCCCAATACAAAGCAGGCATCTCTCCCCCATTTATTTCGTATTTTTTTAGAGAAGGCTTTATAAGTTTCCTCGAAATAGGATTGCCCAGAATAAGCTTGAAAGCAAGGAGAGCACGTTTAATTTGGTCCTCGCTGTCTTCACTCATAATATCACCTCCCGGCAGTTTTATTAAAATTTCCAGAATGGATTTTACATTGAATTATAACGGCAAAATTTGAAAAAAGTCTCCTTATTCAATTAAAATTATGATTGCAAACTAATTATAATTAACCCCTCACATGTGCGGTAGATGTTTTCACGGAAGACATGGGAAAGAAAAGTGTTTTTAAAGCGGTCATTAACACCCATGCTCCCCGCATTCCCCTCCGTGCTCTTTTTCTCGCTCGATTTTTTCTTTCCAGTGTGGGTCAACCTCAAGAACCTGATGGATAAAAGCTTCTACTACATCCTTAATCTTTCCGTAAGCCCCGGTAACAACTTCGATGCCAAGCTGGTTGAAATAATCTATTGCTCTCCTTCCCATTCCGTAAGCTAGAACCACACTGCCGCCGTGTTCTTTCACAAAGTTAGGTAAATCTCCAGGGGCATGTTCATCGAAGGGGACTTCAACGACCTCTGCACCTTTAATCTGGTTTTCTTCCACATCCACGAAAACGAAGTATTTTGCCCTCCCAAAATGCCCGCTTACCTTGCTCTCTAAACCTTTATCATCTTCAGCCGGGATTGCAATCCTCATTTGCATCACCGAAAATGATTG
Organism: Thermococcus sp. PK; assembly: GCF_000430485.1. Taxonomy (NCBI): domain Archaea; kingdom Methanobacteriati; phylum Methanobacteriota; class Thermococci; order Thermococcales; family Thermococcaceae; genus Thermococcus; species Thermococcus sp. PK. Next base: position 773,360 of record NZ_KE387149.1, on the reverse strand, counting down.
AAATTTATGACATATAAACTTTGTGCATATGCACATTTTTATGGATATGAAATTCTTTTCTCCATTCAGTAAATATACGTCCCTTTGTTGCAACTGATGTGTGTACCCCAAAAGCAGGCTCTCCAACAATGCGGTAAAAGACGAGAGATTTCCAGCTTTCCCTCACTTTTTGCCACGTAATGGCTTATTGGTTTTCTGGTAGTTGCTTTAATGTCCGGTTAGAGAAAATACTTAAAAGAGCTATTTTCCTATGTGTGGGTAGGTGGTGTAAATGGATATCGAAGAAAAAATAGCACTGATAACGAGGAAGCCTACTGAGGAAGTGCTGACAGTTGAGAACCTCAGACATTTACTGGAAATTGGAATGCCACTGCAGCACTACATAGGATTTGAAATAAGCGGTTACATTCACCTTGGCACAGGATTAATGGCCGGTGCAAAGATAGCCGACTTTCAAAAAGCCGGAATAAAAACGAGGATATTCCTTGCGGACTGGCACAGCTGGATTAACGATAAGCTCGGGGGAGACCTCGAAGTCATACAGAAGGTTGCCCTAACTTACTTCAAGGAAGGTATGAAGCAGAGCATTAAGGTTATGGGCGGCGATCCAGATAAGGTAGAATTCGTTCTGGCCAGCGAGATTTTAGAGAAAGGAGATTACTGGAGGACAGTCATTGATATTTCAAAAAACGTCACCCTGGCAAGAATGCTACGCTCTATAACAATTATGGGAAGACAGATGGGAGAGTCAATTGACTTCGCAAAGCTAATCTATCCGGCCATGCAGGTTGCGGATATTTTCTACCAGGGAGTTAACATAGCTCATGCAGGAATGGATCAGAGAAAAGCCCATGTCATTGCTATTGAGGTTGCAGAGAAGCTAAAGTATCATCCGCTTGTTTGGAACGGGGAGAAGGTAAAGCCCATCGCTGTTCACCACCACCTCCTCTTAGGCCTCCAGGAGCCTCCAAAATGGCCAATTGAAAGTGAGGAGGAGTTCAAGGAAATCAAAGCGGCAATGAAGATGAGCAAGAGCAAACCCTATTCGGCCGTCTTCATCCACGACAGCCCAGAAGAAATAAAACAAAAACTTAGAAAGGCATTCTGTCCGGCAAGAGAAGTCAAATACAACCCGGTGCTTGACTGGGCTGAGCACATAATCTTTAGAGAAGAACCAACGGAGTTCACAATTCACAGGCCGGCCAAGTTTGGAGGAGATGTGACGTATACAACATTCGAAGAACTCAAGAAGGACTTTGCCGAGGGCAAGATACACCCACTTGACCTAAAGAATGCGGTTGCTGAATACTTAATAGAGCTACTCAAGCCCGTTAGGGAGTACTTTGAGAAGCATCCTGAGCCCTTAGAACTCATGAAAGAAGTACAGATAACAAGATGAGCCTTTTTCTTCTTTTAAAATTTGAACAGAATGGTGCGGGGGCGGGGATTTGAACCCCGGAACCCCTACGGGACGGGACCCTGAATCCCGCGCCTTTGACCAGGCTCGGCAACCCCCGCGCGTTAGTAAATGAATTCCAAAGGGCTTTTAAATCTTTCTAATCCACATGGCCCACTCGCAGTTTAATCTTCAAGCCATATTTCTATTCTCTGCACTCCCTTTCCCGCACTTGAGCGTTTGAGCTTTTTTATATGTCCTATCTCCTTAATGTCCTTCACATGTGTCCCTCCGCATGGGAGGATTTCAAAGTCCCTGATTTGGGTTAGCCTCTTCTCCCCTTCCCACCAGATTTTGACTTCTCCACCCTCATCAACATAGCGGTTAAAGAGTTCGATTATTTTTTCTTTGTATTGATTGAGGTTTTCAGGATATCTTAAATCGTATCTTCCCTTTTCCGGGCTCATGCCGCTTCCATGTAACTGCCAGTTTCCTTTTCCAAGAACTTCATTGAAAACATGGTCTAAGAGGTGCAGTGCTGTATGGATTCTCATAAGCTTATAGCGCCTCTCCCAGTCGAGTTTTAATTCCACTTCGTTTCCAACGCTGAAGGGACTCGAATCTTCTACGACGTGCCACACATTCCCGCTTTCATCTCTGTAGACGTCTAAAACTCTAACTTCATTTATAGTGCCCGTATCGTGGGGCTGTCCCCCTCCGGTTGGATAGAATATGGTCTGGTCTAAAAGCAAGGCATTCTCCTTTATCTGGATTACCTTTGCCTTAGCTTCCTTCAAATATGCATCCTCATAGTAGAGTTTTCTCGTCATTTACACCACCTAACAAAATAATAGAAAAAGAGAAATTAAAAACCTAATGCTACCTTTTCTTCAGCATGAAAATAGCTACACCCACCAAAATTACCGCTCCCGCTACTCCGGCTATCTGGGTAGTCGTTAAGTTGGTTCCTTCCGATGACAGCCTGTATCTGATGTAACCTCTCTCAACGTCCCCTACAAGGGAATACACGTCTTCAAATGGGGCACCGTATCTTACGAATACGTTGGCCGTTATTAAAATCCTGTTCCCATCAACTTTTGTGGAAAGGAAATACGTGTTTCCTTTGACTTCTCTGCTTATGTTCTTTGGCACCTCAACAATTTCCGCTTCCGGCGGGAGGATGAATTCAATTTTTAGGCTCTGGTTTATTTCGTTCTGAGCTCTATATCCCAGTTGTGAAGGATTTAGAAGTGTTGGATCAAAGGAATATTCGTAGGTTCCATTTATCAACTTGGTAAAGTTTTTCAGTAGGTAGTTGGTCTCTATTGTCAAGGGCCCTTCTTTGTCCAAGCCTAATATGCTTGCATTTGCGTCTTCCACGGTCATCCCTTGAGCTACCATCCCCTGAAGATAGTTTTGGAGGATCAGACCGGTAACATTCTCCGCCCCCATAAGGTTTATTTGAAGCTTTATGAATTCTACTTGCTCTTTTGGTTCAATGTAGGTATCTCTTATGAATAACTCGGTAGTCCCATCATCTAAAATCTCCGCCCTTAGATACTGCTCAGTCTTTACTGATTGATATGTTTCTTCTCCTTCATAGGGGGTTGTGTAGCGAATGTAAAATGCATTGTAATCACCGAAGAGTGCTCTGAATCCTTCTGGAGAAAGGTTTTCTTCCAGGTAAATATCAGAGCCTATGATGACTTTATTACCTTCCACTTTTGACGTTACGGAGAATTTGCTCTGGCCGAATTCCTTTGCGTACGCTTGGGGGTATTCAACCAGCTCCGCCCCTTCAGGGAGCTCTATAATAAACGTGCTGTGAAGTTCCATTTTTTGAGAAAGTCCAGTGTCTGGAATTTGCATAGCTCCATATCCCCTAGTCGGGTCAACTATTATTTCCCAGTAGTCGTCATATGAATAGTACTTAGCAAACTTTTCTGCATACGCTGTAAAAACTACCGTGAAGTTATCTTCCTTAATGCTGACCAGTTTGAACGTTTGGTTTTTAGTCTTCACTCCTGTGTTTTTTAAACTGGCGATATAGCTGCTCAGCTGCTCTTCCTCAAATTTTGCTATTGCTTCTTCTTCGGTAAGGTTTGTTTGATTTAATATGCTGGCAATCTCTTCTTGTATCTTGTCTTTTGGACCCAGGATAGAAGTCACTACCGTTATTTGAGCATCCCCGTTTCGAAGCACCCCAACTTTGAGCGTAAATTCCTCCTTATAATAATCTATAGCCTCCACCTGAACAAAAGAAAGGCCCAAAAGTAAAATTATCAAAAAACTTCCTAACCTTTTCATTTTTATCCCTCAATGTTTTTTGTTCCAAAAACTAAATGGTGATAGAGTATTTAACTCTATTCATCGATAACGCTGAAAAAGAGAGTGAAAAGAAAAATCACCACTTACTTTCGTCGAGTTCTCCTTCAGTTTTTGCAACTATTGTTGTTCCTGCCAAGTCGCCGGTAACGTTGACCATTGTTCTGCCCATATCGAGGATGGCGTCAATTCCGAGTATCATTGCATAAGCTAAAGCCACCGCACTTCCGGGCTCTAGCGGCAATCCAACGCTTTCCAGGACCATTGCGAGCATTATAGCCCCAGCTCCAGGCACACCTGCGGTTCCAATTGAAGCCAAAACTGCTGTGATCACTATTACAAGCTGCTGGGTGAATGGCAAGGGCTGTCCGATCGCATTGGCAATGAACATCGCACAAACACCCTGGTATAAAGCGGTACCGTCCATGTTGATCGTAGCACCCAATGGAAGTGTAAATGAGTAAATGCTCTTTGAAACTCCCAGGTTTTCCTCTGCAACACGCATTGTTACCGGTAAAGTACCGCTTGAGCTCCTTGTGACGAATGCAGTGATCATTGCATCCTTAGCTTTATTTAGGAACTTGACCAAGTCTAGGCCAAAGACCTTAAGGAGTAGTCCATAGACGAACACTATTTGAATTACCAGACCAAGGTAAACCGCCACTGTAACTTTTGCCAGAGGCCCAACAACTTTTACCCCTTGGGTTGCTAGAACGTAGGCTATCAACGCAAAAACACCTATTGGTGCATACTGCATTACTCCCCTAACGATTTTGTACATAGCTTCTGCCAGTCCATCGAAGGCATTGTAAAGGGTTGTTGCTGAGTTTTTGATCCTCTCGTTTTCGCTGTTCATAAGGTAGCTGAGGGATATTCCCAGGACAATGGCGAAGAATATTGTTGGCAAGACATCACCATTTGCAAGGGCTGCAAAAGGATTCGTGGGCACGATGTTTAGGAGAGTCTGCACGAGGGACGGAGCCTGCGCCTCTATTGCCTTTCCTTCCCCTGCACCGAGCTCAAGTCCAATGCCCGGCTTGAAGATGTTTGCCATTAAGAGCCCTATGAAGACTGCGAAGGCTGATGTTGCCATATAGTACAGCACTATCTTTATACCTACCCTTCCAAGCCTCGCTGGACTTATGCTCGCGGCACCGACGACCAATGAGGCCAGAATGATTGGCATCACTAGCATTTTCAAGAGTCTAACAAAGAGGTCACCGAGGGGTTTTATTGCAGTCGCTGCTTCAGGGTGCCCACTAGACCCCACTACCAACCCGTAAATTGCACCTAAGATCAATCCAATAAATATCTTTCTTAAAATTGAGTATTCAAGATACCTTCTTAACAACCTAATAAATATCTTTCTCAAAATTGTTAACAACCGTTCTGCCTACCCGTAAAGTGTGTGTAGGGTGTTAATTTCATAACGGGTAGGCTTCCAGCCTCCCGTCTTCATTGGCTGGCTTTCGGGGGGAACGGAGACTCCCCACATCTTCAAGGCTCTCGACAGTCCCCATTCGGGCTTGACAAACCCCACATTCTGGGAACTGCTTCACCACAAGGA